>NZ_JBSKGP010000006.1:0-401813 GCF_054075165.1 Flavobacterium erigeronis
GCAAGATCAGCCCAGTCGTAAGTGTAAGGTCCAACTCCGCCAGATGCTGTAATGTTGATGGCGCCTGTTGCAGCTCCGAAACATAATACATCGGTCTGAGAAGTTTTAGCTACAGCTACGCCAGAAGCAGGCTGAGTGATAGTTATTGCAAGCGGTGCAGAAGCACATCCGTTATCGTCTTTTACCGTTACAGTATATGTTCCAGCAGGAATATTGGTTCTGTCTTCAGGATCGTTTGTTCCCGCAAGATCAGCCCAGTCGAAAGTGTAAGGCCCAACTCCACCAGATGCTGTAATGTTGATCGCGCCAGTTACGGCTCCAAAACACAATACGTCAGTTTGAGAAGTTTTAGCTACAGCTACGCCAGAAGCAGGCTGAGTGATGGTAACTGAGAGAGCCGTAGAAGAACAACCTTTTGAGTCTTTTACCGTTACGGTGTAAGTTCCAGTTGGAAGTGCTGTTCTGTCTTCAGGATCGTTTGTTCCCGCAAGATCTGCCCAGTCGTAAGTGTAAGGCCCAACTCCGCCAGATGCAGTTATGTTGATCGCGCCTGTTGCAGCTCCAAAGCATAATACGTCAGTCTGTGAAGTTTTTGCAACTGTTACCGCTGCAGCAGGTTGTGTTATCACAACTCCATTTACATTTGCAGAGCAGCCGTTTGCATCAACAACTTTGATGTTGTATGTTCCTGCTGTTAAATTTTGTAAAGTATTTGTAGTTGTTTCTCCGTTGATGTAATATTTAAATGGACCAGTTCCATTGGTTACATTTATTTGAATTTTTCCATCATTTCCTCCAAAACAAGTTACATTACTTGTTGTTCCAAGGGCAACAGTGTAAAATGGAGGCAATACTATAGTAGAAGTTACAAAGTCTCTATTAGCATACCACCAAGTATTTATGGTATTTAAATTACCATACTGTGGAGAGTTATTGTTGTCATCATTAAAACCATTCCATCTATGGCAATTGCCAGGAGGAGTGTTATTAGGTGTGCAGCCTGTAAGGTTTACTTTGGCATCAAATGAACCGCCAGTATACGTAATGGCACTATCATCCCAATAAAATTTTAACACATACCCAGATGGTGCGGCAGGACGAACGGTTGTACAGGAAAAACCATATTGATTTTCCTCAACATCATATATTGGAAAATGGAAAGCAGCTTGCCCAAAAGAAACCACAATAGGTATATTTGTTCCTTGTGCTATAGTATTTCCTAAACCATCTTTTCCATTCCATGGAACACTCACGGCATAGGGAGGTGCTCCCGATGCAGTCACAGTCTGAGTTGTCAATACATCTTTGGTTCCTGGAGTATAAACGCCATCTCCGCCATTAAAGTCAAGAAGTATTTCAATAGTTCCGCTTTTAAAAACGCTAATGTTTATATTGCTTTCACCAATACCGCAATTCGTAATTCCGTTAATTACGATGTTACCATTATACGTTCCGTTTTTCCAGATATTAATATCAGGGTCGTTTAAGAAAACTTCATATTTCGGACTCATTTTTGTAGCATCAGAAGCATTGTAAACACTTTTCTGATCATTAGCCGCATTTCCTGAATTTCCAGGACCGGTATTGTTAAATGCAACATTAAAGTACCAAGGTCTAAAACCTGCACCATTAAAATTGATTTTATTCACAAAACCATTTTGAGTTGCAGCTCCAGTTGTAGAACCGTTATCAGGAGCAAAAACATAGAAAGCTCCAGTAAAATCAATATTAACATTGTTCATTGCAAACGCCCAGCGTTTAGAATAAATACGGCCAGGAATAGATTTTTTAGAACTATTATTTGCTACCGTAATGTCATAATAATTATAGTAAAGTTCTGAGTAACTTGAACTATTACTTTCAAATTCGATCCAGTAATCACCAGCTGGCATTCCCGTCGGGTCAAAAATAATAGGTGTGTAACCAGCAGTAGTAACGCCATCTATTCCATTTGGTCCATTTTGGGCTCTTGAAAGGCGTTGACTTTCATTACCAGTTATGTTTGCAGTAGAGCTGGTCAAGTTATAACTTGCAAAAGCAATAGTACCATCAGGTTTCATGATTCTAAATTTAGAATCTATTTCGTTACTATTATCTGGTGCAGTTCTTCTAGCTCTAGTAAACCCTAAATATACTTTCTCGCTGTTAGGGTTCTGAATTCTGATATACAATCGCTGCACATCTGTCGAACCGTATCTGGCAAAATTTCCGTATTCATCGTTGTTTATAACAAGCGAAGCCCTGTGATTAACATCTGGAGTGGTTTGTTTAGAACCTTCTCCAGCATAAACACTGAAACACAAAGTGCACAATATAAGGCTTAAAAGAATTTGTAATTTGATCTTAAGTGTAAAGTTTTTCATATTAAATATTTTTAATATTGCTGTAAATTAAACTACGGGTAGAAACGTATTCAACTACATTTGAGAGTAGTGGTAAGCATAAATTGTTTTAGGATCCGTTATCTTTTTAAAATTTAAGATGGAGTCGCTAAACCCAATTCCCTTTGTTTTTTTTGGAGGGACATAGGTGTAAACAATTGTTTGGCTTTTGCTTTGAGGACAGGCAGAAGATGTTGCAGTAATCTTAGTGCCATTCCATTGGTCAAGTTTACTTATATCAGCAGGACTGAGCTTTACGTAAAATTCTTTGGTTTCTCCGGGAGCAAGTGTAATTGTTTTCTTTTCCAATCTGTTATTAAACAGTACATTGCTTTTTGAAGAGCTTCCATCTGGATTTTCATTGAAGTCTGAAAAGTTATCAGCAGATAATTGAAAAGTATCTGTTGTGGTTCCAGTATTTTTAATTTGAAGCACAAAAGAGGCTTCCGCACCTGTAAACTTTTGCTCATTAGATCCATCAATCGTGATTTCAGAACCACACGAACCAGACTGAGCAAATGAAACCGTCGTAATCAAGTAGAGTAGCAGTGAAAAAATGTTCTTTTGAAAGATATTTTTCTTTGAGAGAAAAATCATCTTACAATCGCTTACAAATTTCATTGCTTTTTCAAGAGTAGATTTAGTTTTCATAACTTAAGATTTTGTTTTAAACTATTTATGAAATTTTAACAGAATCAAAGTTATATTAGAGTTTTTCTAATATGTTTTTTTTATCTGTAACTAACCTAAAAACTCGTTGAAATGTTGTTTTTTTATAAAAAATTGACCCAAAAAAGCTTTTTTTTAACTCAAAAAAAAAAAATTTTTTCGTACAATTTTTTGCTTTTTTAGTGAAATTGACTTTGTTTGAAGTGATTTAAATATCTAATAATCAAGTATTTAGTTAAAATTTTAAAATATTGCATAATATCGACTAAATACTTATTTTATGGATGAATTACATAAAAAGCATTTTTTTGAATTTGCATTTTGTGTTAATGTTAAAGTTTTGAGAATTATATATTCCTGTTAAATTTTCACTAGAATGTTAACAGAAATAAAAAATAGAAAAGGTTTAAAATAACTTTTGTAAATTAGGAGTTAATTAAAAAAATGACCTGCAATCAGGTTTTAAATTTTGCTGCTTATGAAAAATCTTGTTTTAATTCGTCATGCCAAATCTAGTTGGGAAGCACCGTTGAAAGATTTCGATCGCCCTTTAATGAAAAGAGGAATTTTAGATGCGCATGATGTTTCATTAAATATTTCAGAGTATCTTCCTAAAACGTATATTATTTGGAGCAGTAGTGCCGCGAGAGCTTCAGAAACAGCTTTAATATTTGCGCAAAACCTGTCGTACCCTCTAGAAAGTATCATTTTTAGAGACGACCTTTATACTTTTGATGAGAAACAGCTCGAAAAAGTTATCAAATCGTGTGATAATAGTTTTGAAAGCGTTATTCTTTTTGGACATAACGAGGCTATTACAAATTTTGTTAATAAATTTGGGGATGTTTTTATAGAAAATGTTCCAACTTCAGGTTTTGTATCGTTGCAATTTGATGCCGAAAGCTGGGATACGATCCATAAGGGCAAAACACATAAAACTATTTTCCCCAAAGATTTAAAATAATAACCGTGTACGAACAGAAATATATCGATAGAGAAAAAAGCTGGTTAGCGTTTAATGCAAGAGTACTTCAAGAAGCAGCAGACAATACAGTACCACTTTTAGACAGACTGCGTTTTGTTGGAATTTTTTCAAACAATTTAGACGAATTTTTTAGAGTTCGATACGCAGCCATTCGGCGATTAAGCCTTTCGGGCATTTCTGGTGAAAAATATTTAGGGGGTATTTCTGCCCACCAATTAATTAAAGACATAACAGAAATCGTAATTCAGCAGCAATCTGAAAGTTTACGTATTTTAGGAAATATTGAAGCTGAGCTGGAATCTGAAAACATTTTTATTATAAATGAAACGCAGATTACGCCAAAACAAGAATGTTTCTTAAAAGACTTTTATACCCAAAAACTAAGTCCAGAATTGGTAACAATCATTTTAAATGATTTGGCCGTTTTTCCAATTCTAAAAGATACCTTAGGATATTTGGCAGTTCGTTTAGAATTGGCCAACGATGAGGTTCGTTATGCTTTAATCGAAATTCCAAAAAACATCAATAGGTTTGTTGTACTTCCTTCTGAAGACGAGAAGCAATATGTTATTTTAATTGATGATGTGATCCGTTTCAAACTGAAAAACATCTTTAATATATTTGATTATAAGAGCGTTTCGGCCCACATGATCAAAATTACCCGTGACGCACAATTGGACATTGATAGTGATTTGAGTAAAAGTATGCTCGAAAAAATCGCGACTTCTGTAAAAGACCGCCGAATCGGAGAGCCAGTTCGTTTTATTTATGATAATTTAATTGAAGAAGATACGCTGCAATTTTTCTTAGATAAAATGAAAATTGTAGAAACAGATAGTATAATTCCAGGTGGAAGATACCATAACCGCCGAGATTATATGAGTTTTCCAAACCTTGGCAGATACGATTTGCTTTATAAACCAAATGAGCCTATGCCGGTTCCAGGTTTAAGTTTGGAAGGTAGTATTTTAGAAAAAATCAGTAAAAAAGATTATTTAGTTCACGCACCTTATCAGTCATTTTCTTATTTGACTAAATTTTTGCGTGAAGCAGCTTTAGATCCTAAAGTAACAAGTATCAAAATAACACTATATCGTTTAGCTAAGAATTCGCAAGTAATTAGTTCTTTAATAAATGCCGCTAAAAATGGTAAAAAAGTAGTGGTTCAAATCGAACTTCAAGCTCGTTTTGATGAAGCTTCGAATATCTCGTATGCAGAACAAATGCAGATGGAAGGAATTGAACTTATTTTTGGAATGAAAGGACTGAAAGTGCACAGCAAAATTTGTGTAATCGAAAGATTGGAAGAAGGCAAAAATCGTCGTTACGGATTCATTTCAACTGGAAACTTCAACGAGTCAACAGCTAAAATTTATACAGATGTCACTTTGTTAACCTGCCATCAGGGAATTCTAAAAGATACCTCAAAAATATTTGAATTTTTCGATATCAATTACAGAGTTCACCGATACAAACATTTAATTGTATCGCCACATTATACGAGAACTAAATTTATCAAATTAATTGATCGTGAAATTCTTCATGCTCTTGCAGGTAGAAAAACACACATAAAACTTAAAATGAATAGTTTATCGGATTTTAAAATGATCGATAAACTATACGAAGCAAGTAATGCGGGAGTAAAAATCCAGCTTCAAGTAAGAGGAATTTGTTCTTTAATTCCTGGAATTCCTGGAATGAGCGAAAATATCGAAGCCATAAGTATTGTAGATAATTACCTAGAACATTCGAGAGTTTATATTTTCGGAAATGCTGGTTTAACTGAAGTTTACATTTCATCTGCCGATTTCATGACTAGAAATCTCGATGCAAGGGTAGAGGTAACCTGTCCGATTTATGACCTTGAAATTAAGAAAGAACTAATCGACAACTTCAATATTGGATGGAAAGGAAATGTGAAAGTAAGATATCATTCGTACAAATTAGATAATAAATATAAGCCGAAAAATCATCATGCCCCATTTAGAGCACAATTTGAAACCTATAAGTATTATCAGCATAAAGTAGCAAAGCTAGAAGAGGTTCCTCAAAAAGTAAATTAATAATAAAAACCAATTTCAAATCATAAAGTGAGCATGATTAATATTAGGAAGTTTGCAGCGATAGATATCGGTTCAAATGCCATGAGGCTTTTGATCGCTAACGTTGTGGAACAAGAAGGTAAAGAACCACAGTTTAATAAAAGTTCCCTTGTTCGTGTGCCAATTCGTTTAGGACAAGACGCCTTTACAGTTGGAGAAATTTCACAAGAAAATATAGATCGAATGGTTGATGCCATGAAAGCATTCAACCTTTTGATGAAAGTGCATAAAGTTGAGCGTTATATGGCATTTGCAACTTCTGCAATGCGCGAAGCTTATAACGCAAAAGAAGTAGTGGCTTTAATTAAGAAAAAAGCCGACATTAAAATCGAGATTATCGACGGTAAAAAAGAAGCGGCAATTATTGCTTCTACCGATTTGCATCATTTAATTAAATCTGACGAAACGTATCTTTTTGTTGACGTTGGAGGTGGTAGCACCGAGTTTACGCTGTTCTCTGATGGAAAAATGATTACTTCAAGATCCTTTAAAGCAGGAACTGTTCGTTTGCTAAACAATATGGTTCATGATGTCGTTTGGGATGAAATCGAAAAATGGATTAAAACCAACACAGCAGATTACGACGAAGTTACACTAATCGGTTCTGGTGGAAACATCAATAAATTGTTTAAAATGTCTGGAAAACAGCAGGAAAAACCACTTTCATACATTTATGTGAACTCGCAGTATGCATTTTTAAATTCGCTGACTTACGAACAGAGAATTGCCGAATTGGGTCTGAATTCTGACCGTGCCGACGTAATTATCCACGCAACACGCATTTATTTGAATGCGATGAAATGGAGTGGCGCACGCCAGATCTATGTTCCTAAAATCGGACTTTCTGATGGTATCGTAAAAGCAATGTATTACGGTAAAATTTAATATTTTATATTTTTTGTAAATGAATAAAGGCAGATTAGAAGCTTTTAGTGATGGTGTTTTGGCAATCATTATAACCATTATGATTTTGGAAATTAAAGCACCCGCAGGACACGAATTTGCAGATTTAAAAACGCTTATTCCGAAGTTTTTGAGTTATATTTTGAGTTTTATTTACGTTGGAATATATTGGAACAATCACCATTATTTGCTTCACGGTTTATCGAGAGTAAATGGGAAAATATTATGGAGCAATCTGCATTTTCTGTTTTGGTTGTCTTTAATTCCCGTTTCTACTGCATGGATGGGAGAACATAATTTTGCAAAGCCTGCAATGACATTGTACGGCGTTGTATTGCTTCTTTCTGCAATCTCTTACATTATTTTGCAATATACGATTATGTGTAGTGAAGGAGCCAATTCTGCTTTAAGAAAAGCGCTTAATAAAGATTATAAAGGTAAAATCTCCTTAGTTTTATATGTAATCGGAATTGTAACAGCATTTTACAATCAGTGGGTTTCTGGAGCGGCTTATTTTACAGTTGCAATGTTATGGCTTATTCCAGATAAAAGAATTGGCAAGATTTTTTCTTAAATGAATAACTTATGAAATCTATTTTTCAGTCTATTCAAGATTTTTCTGCGGACGAATTAAATCTTTTAGACGATTTAATTACATTTCGCACCTTAAAAAAAGGAGAACTTCTATTGACTGAAAATCAGGTTTGCAACGAAATAGTTTTTATAGAAAAAGGAATTCTCCGTTCTTTTTTTGTGAATCATAAAGGAGACGAAATCACCAATTGTTTTGCTTTTGAAAATGAATTTATGGCGTCATTTGCCAGTTTTATAACCCAAGAAAAAGCAGAAGAAAATATTCAAGCGCTAACCGATACAGAATTGCAGATTCTAAATAGAAAAGGTCTCGAAAAACTCTATCAATCAGGTTTTAATTGGCAGGAAACGGGCAGAAAATTGACCGAATTAGAATTTGTAAATCTTCATAAGAGAATGATCTCTTTTCAAAAACTTTCAGGCGCACAACGTTATCAAGAATTATACGAAAATCATCAAAAATATCTACAGTTAATTCCATTGCAATATTTAGCCTCTTATTTAGGAATCACACCCAGACATTTAAGCCGAATTAGAAAAGCGGTGGTTTAATTTTCATTCTTTTTAAAAGAAATCTGCGGAATCAATTTACAGCAAACAAAATCTGCATAATCTGCCAAATCTGCGAGAAAAAAAGTATCAAGTGCATAAGATTTAAAAACCAATTTATTGATTTCACTCTCCCAATATATCTCGGCATTTAAGCAGCTTGCTTGATTTTTAAGTTTTATTAAAAATCAAGCAAATCTAAAGCAACAGCAAAATCTCCATAATCTACCAAATCTGCGAGAAAAAAACAGCAAAGAAAGATTAGGCACATTTATAGACATTTGTCCAGTAAAAGAAAATATACGAACAGTATTTTTGAAAAAACTTCGATATGAAAAAAATACTAATTATAAACGGGCACCCAAATCCTGAAAGTTTCAATTTCGGAATTGCAGAATCGTATAAAAACGGAGCCATCGCTTCTGGCGCCCAAATAGAAACCATAACAATTGCTAATTTAAACTTCAGTCCAAATCTTAAATTCGGTTACCAAAAGCGAACCGATTTGGAGCCAGATTTAGTAGAATCATGGGAAAAAATCAAAAGAGCCGATCATTTAGTTTGGATTCATCCCGTTTGGTGGGGCGGACTTCCAGCGATTACAAAAGGATTTATTGACCGATTATTTTTACCTGGAATGGCTTTTCAATATAGAGAAAATTCTGTCTGGTGGGATAAGTTGCTTAAAGGAAAAACAGCTCACATTATCACAACCTTAGATCAGCCAAGCTGGTATTATAGATTGATATACGGAAGACCAAGCGTCAATCAGTTAAAGAAATCAACTTTAGAATTCTGCGGCGTAAAACCAGTAAAAGTCAGTTACATCGGAATTGTAAAAGGGTCCAGTGAAGAACAAAGAAAAAAATGGCTCGAAAAAGTCTACAATTTCGGACTTAGAAATAAATAATTTGAGCAATTTTTATAACAGTAGCAAAGGACATTTAGTGATAAAAAAAATTCGTGAATTCGTGGCGAATAAAAATTAACTATTCAATTCCAATCCAAATGTTGAGCGCAAAAGTTCAATATTTGGGTTGATTTCTAAGAAACGATTATAGCGATCCTGGTCATTAAGAGTTCTCTTCAGTTCTACGGTCTCATTTACAATAACATCAATAGTAATATCATGATTGTGCAGATGCCCTTTTAAATGCCCTAGCAAACCATTTATCATGCCTTCAAATTCAAGTTTAGAACCTTCATTTGGAAGCTCATAAGTAATTGTTGTTCCATTCAAAACTGGATCATTGATCAACAAGATAGATTCCATGATTTTGAAACCTTTTTGCCCTAAACGCTCCGCATATTTGTTCCAATGAAGACGCATATCGGTTTCGTTAAATTCTTCTGTCATAAAAACGGAAGAAGAAGCTGGCTTAACGTACGATTTACTGCTTTCTTCCATTTCTTTTTTCTTGCGGATGCTGGCAAGAGAAAATGCAGAAACTTTTGGAGCACCGCTTGTGTCTGTTTTAGGAGCTTCTGGAGTCTGAACTTTTGGTTCTACAGTAGGAGTTTGAGCTGTGTTTTGAGTATTTGTAACAGTATTACCATTGCCATTTTCCGCAGAAGTTGGAATTTGGGATTTTATATTTGGAATTTCTGTCTTTGAAATTTCGGTCTTTGGACTTACAACTTCAACAATAGAATAACCTCCATTTTTAAAGTAAACAGGAGGAATTATGAATTGCTCAGCTTTTTTTTTTCTCCATCAAAGTTGATAGAGGCCAGTTGCATCAAGCATAATTCTACTAAAAGTCGCTGATTCTGACTTAATTTGTATTTTAAATCGCAGTCGTTTGCAATGTCAATTCCTTTCAATAAAAATTCTTGAGAACACTTTTGCGATTGAGTGGCATACATTTGCTGCGCTTGTTCTCCAACTTCTAATAAAGCAATAGTTGAAGGCGTTTTACTTACTAATAAATCTCTAAAATGCGAAGCCAGACCAGCAATAAAATGATGTCCGTCAAAACCTTTAGCTAGAATATCATTATACGCTAATAAAAGCTTCGGAATTTCATTTTCAAGAAGTAGATCTGTAATAGAAATATACGTTTCGTAATCTAAAACATTCAGGTTTTCAGTTACTGCCTGACGTGTTAGATTAGTTCCGCAATAAGAAACTACACGGTCAAAAATAGACAACGCATCACGCATAGCACCATCTGCTTTTTGAGCAATAATGTGCAGCGCATCATCTTCAAAAACGATTCCTTGACTTTCAGCAACATCAGCCAAATGTTCTTTAGCATCTTTTACTGTAATTCTTTTGAAATCGAAAATCTGACAGCGAGATAAAATCGTTGGAAGGATTTTATGTTTTTCTGTTGTTGCTAGAATAAAAATAGCATGTTTTGGCGGTTCTTCTAACGTTTTAAGAAAAGCATTAAAAGCGGCAGAAGACAACATGTGTACCTCGTCGATGATATATACTTTGTACTGTCCAGTTTGTGGCGGGATTCGAACCTGATCGATAAGGCTACGAATATCATCAACCGAGTTGTTGGATGCAGCATCCAGCTCAAAAACATTAAAAGCAAAATCTTCTGTAGGATCGTCATATCCAGGCTGATTTATCTTTCGAGCCAAAATACGGGCGCAAGTCGTTTTACCAACTCCACGCGGTCCTGTAAATAAAAGAGCAGAAGCCAAGTGATTGGTTTCTATGGCATTCAACAAAGTGTTGGTAATGGCTTTTTGCCCCACAACATCCTTAAAGGTCTGCGGGCGATATTTACGAGCCGATACTACAAATTGTTCCATATTCTCTTTTATTGGATAGCAAATATATGACTTTTGTTTCGTTGTTTAAAACCGATTTTATTTATTTGGCGAAATTCTTTTTCTTCAAAATAACAAAGACTAAACTAAGGAATAATACGATGTTGACAATCAAAGAAATGATGATGTATTTGCTGTATGTTTCCAATTTTGTTGCGATTATTTCTTTATCAGAAATTTCTTTTTGTGCTTTTTTATAGATTCTTAATTTTTCTAATTGATAAATCCAATTTTGTAAATTTCGATTTTCAAAACTCAAATTCCAAGCATAAAAAGTCAATGTTTTTAGTTGGTCTTCTACCTTTTGAGAAATATGGATTTCTGGTGGAGAAGGCATGGAACCACTTCCATAAGGTTTGAATCCAGTACTTGGAGAACAACCGCTCACCTCAATAGTCTTATCATCGTTAAAATCAGCATAAACAATCCAAAATTGTTTTACTGACGGAATAATAGAACAATTGCCAGAGTATTTATGTGTAATGAATTGAGAATTGTATTTCCCTTTAAAAAGTTCAATAATTTTAAAAGTGTAAATCCTTTTTATAGAATCTACTTTTATAACTTCTCCGTAAAATACAATTTCGGCTTTTTTTAATCCAAACTCAACCATATTTTCTCTATCGATCGGTTTACATTCGCAAGAAAAAGAATAATTGTAAAGACATAAAAACAATAAAAGGAAAAAGCATTTTAATTTCATGCGAAGTTTTTTAATTACAATGATAATCTTTTTGAATGATTCTCAGCTAATAAAATAATAGTATTTTTAGCACGAATTTGAATTCAATAACATTTTCTACTCTTTAATTAATCCTAAAAAAAATATGAACGCAAAACAAATTGTCAGATTAAGTAATATTATCGGAATTACATCTATTCTTTTATTGGTTTATTGGGTATTTACCTTTATTGTAATTCAGGTTTTCGGACTAAAAGTGTTTAGAGAAAACATGACCGAAAGCTTTTATTTTAGTATTCTCGGGATTCTTGCACTCATGACAGGATCTCTTATTGTAAACCTGATGTTTAATTTGACAAGAATTGCAGAAAGAAACAATGAAGATGCCGTAAATGCAAAATCTAATAAACGCAAGTTTATTACGTTGCTTTTAATTTTTCCTTTAATTCTGATCATTCTTTTTGGCGGAGATTATTTAACTTCTTCAAAAAAAGAAAAAATGCTGATTGACTCTGCAAAATCAATTGTAGAATCTAACAAATCCAATAGCGATAAACTTTTGAATTACGCTTTTTCTAAATCCTACATTAAAGAAACAACAGGAATTTTAAGAGTTTTATCTGAAACAGATAAAAACTTTCCAGGCGTGACTTTAATTGTAAAAGATTCAATTAAAGACTCTCCTGTTTTTCTTGGTTTTAATGCTTTCTATAATGAAGCTTTGGATAATGATACCATTCAGCCACAAAAAATAAATTATATTTATCAGACTACTAAAGAAGAAAGAATTTATCTGAATGAAGTTTTTAATGAAGATAGCGATAAGCTAAGATACAGTTCAGATAAAGGGAGCTATGAATTATTCTATCCTTATAAAAAGAATGGAAAAACGATTATTATCTATTTTTCTGAGCAGCAACGATATGGTAAATTAGGTAGTTAGATTTATGATAAGCAAGATTTTAAATAAAATTTTAGCTGCTTTAATCATCTTTAAAAGTTTAATCGTAAATAAAAACTTTCTTCGTTCAAAATAAATTGTAAGAATATTTGTAATATTTAGTTGATTGTTGCGTTATGCTAATTAAATAATCAATTAAAAAAAATATTATGAAAACTAAATCTATTTTATTGGGAGTTTGTCTCTCTTTGGCTTTGGTAGCCTGCAAACCGAACGATGGGCAAATTCAAAAAGAAATCACTTCAAAACTAAGTGCTTTTCCAGGTGTTGAAGTTACAGTAACAAAAGGAGTTGCTACTGTTTCTGGAACTTGCAAAGACGATGCCTTTAAACAAAGCGTTGAAAGCATGGTGAAAGGCATTAAAGGAGTTAAATCTGTGGTAAACAACTGCGAAATACCTGCTCCTGAACCAGTAGTAGAATCTACTGTAACTATTAACCCAGATGCTGTTTTGACAACTTCTATTAATAAAGTAGTAAAAGCTTACAGCGGTGTTAGCGCTACAGTTAAGGATGGCGTAGTTACGTTGACAGGAGAAATCAAAAAAGCGCAATTGCCTAACTTGATTAAAAGTGTGCAGGAATTAAAGCCTAAAAAAGTTGAAAATAAGTTAACCATTAAATAAAAAGCCATGACTTTAGTAGATAAATACAGAGAGCTGACAGATTTAGCGGTTAATTTAGGAACGGCAGATCTGCAGGTAAGAGAAGAAGATAATGTCTTGTATATTGACGGAACAGCAAAATCTGCTGATGATAAAGAAAAATTGTGGGAAGCTTACGGAAAACTAGATCCAGACTTTAGATCGGCTGATGTAGTGATGAATATTAATGTAAGCGAAAGTGCTGTAACCGAATATACCGTTAAAAGTGGCGACTCGTTATCAAAAATTGGGAAACAGTATAATGTTTCTTGGCAATCAATTTATGAAGCCAATAAAGACATCATAAAAAATCCAGATTTAATTCAGCCAGGCTGGAAGTTAAAAATACCTACAGCTTAAAAATAATGCAAAGTCCGTCTTTTATGACGGACTTTTTCTTTTTTATTGAATGCATAACGCATCAATTACTGGAAACCATATAATACCTTAGGCATATCTTATAAAATAGTACATCATAATCTGTTTAATTTTAACTAGTTAATTATTAAAAAAATGTATTATGAAAATGAGATCCATTTTATTAGGAATGAGCCTTTGTATTGCCTTGGTATCCTGCAAGCCTAACGATGCCGAGATTGAAAAAGCAATTAGTGAAAAACTTGGAGATACTCCAGAAGTGCAAGTTGCCGTTCATGATGGTGTGGCTACCATCACAGGAACTTGTGAAGATGAAATTTTCAAAAAAAATATTGAAAAAAGCGTAAGAGCTGTTAAAGGCGTGAAATCTGTTGTAAATACCTGTGAACTTGCCAGAGCCAACCAAGAGCCAGCTGCAGCGACTGTTGTAATTAACTCTGATGCAGAATTAGATAAATCGGTTCATAAAGTTGTAGATGCTTATGATGGCGTTAGCGTGACTGTTGTTGGTGGTATTGTTACACTTTCGGGAGAAATTAAAAGAGACAAATTGCAGCCTTTAATGCAAAGTATTCAAGAATTGCATCCTAAAAAAGTAGACAATAAATTAATTATTAAATAAGGAAATTATGAGTTTGCAAGATAAATACAGAGAAGTAACAGATTTAGCTTCAGAACTTGGAGTGTCAAATCTTCAAGTGAGAGAACAGGATAATGTTTTATACATCGACGGAACTGCCCAGTCTGCGATGGATAAAGATAAAATTTGGGATGCTTATAATAAAATTGATCCAGATTACAGATCTGGAGATATGGTAATGAATATTGACGTTGCTCTAGGCGCTACAAAAGAATATACTGTTGAAGTAGGAGATTCATTGTCGAAAATCGGAAAGGCGTATGGTGTTTCTTGGCAGGATATTTTTGAAGCCAATAAAGATATAATTTCAAACCCTGATTTAATTCAGCCGGGTTGGAAACTTAAAATACCGACCGTTTAAAAACTGAAATTCCAATAAAAAAAATCCAAATTCCAATTTCATAGATTGATTGGAATTTGGAATTTTTTAGTTTTAGATTTTAATTTTTTTACCTCCCTCTAATACTCAAATCAAATAAAAATTTTGCTGTTTCTTGATCTGAGTCGGCTGAAAAGCCAGCTACATAGACTCCTTTTTTTCCAGAAGTCGATTTAATTCCGTATACAACTGCCTCATCCGCCGGGTCCGACTCACCCTCGTATCGATACACATGAACAATTTCAAATTTCTCAGGATTCTTTTTAATCGCATCAGCATTTCGATTAAAATCGCACGTAAATCCTTTTTCATTCAATTGATCTAAAGCCTTTGAAACAGTTGCGTAATGATACATTCTTTTCATGATAAACTGAATTTAAAATTATAGATTTCTAAAGATAACTATTTTAGAATTAAAAAGTTAGGATAAAAATCATAAAATCTGAAATTTAAAATCATTATTGTTAGTTCTTAAATCGCTACTTTTGCAGCGCAGACCGCCTTATCGTCGTTCCGATTTATCGGGAGGGAGGAAAGTCCGGACACCACAGAGAAGCATAGCGGGTAACGCCCGTCGGCTCCGTCTCGTTCTTTAAAACGAGACGGGGTTAGGACAAGTGCAGCAGAAAGTATGTACAGGTAATGCTGTAGTGAAACCAGGTAAACTCTATGCGGTGAAATACCAAGTATATCGGCATTTAAGGGCTTCTCGTCCGTTGCCGAAGGGTAGGTAGATTGAGTCCAGTAGTAATGCTGGATCTAGATAAATGATAAGGTATTGTTTCGAATTAAAAACGAGGCAAGAACAGAATCCGGCTTACAGGTCTGCATTTTTTATATATTTGTGAACATCTAACTTCTTTTCATGAATATTACCACTCCAAATTCTTCTGCAAAACCTAAAAAAAGCCTTTTTAGAACCATTGCCACCAATCTTACATTTTGGGTTTTAATTGCCATTATTGCAGGCGTTTTGCTTGGACATTTTTCTCCTGAAAATGGTGTCAAGATGGAATTTCTGGGCAAGAAGTTTATTCAGCTTATTTCTCTTTTTATCGGACCAATTATTTTCCTGACTATAGTTTTGGGAATTTCAGGAATGGGAAACTTAAAGAAAGTCGGCCGAATTGGTGTAAAAGCACTGACTTATTTTGAAGTAGTTTCGACAGTTGCTTTGGCAATTGGCGTAGCAGTTGCTTACATATTTAAACCTGGAAAAATTGACAAATCGGGACTTACTTTTGGTGATGCAAGCCAATATACTCAAGGAGCTGCAAAAGATTTTTCTTGGTTGCAGTTTTTCTTATCCAATTTTACCCTTCAAGTATTACTGGCCGCAATTATCTGCGGAATTGCATTGAATTTTTATCAAAAAAGAGAACAGACGATTTTAGTTTTAGAACGATTTTCCAAAGTCGTTTTCTTCGGTTTAAAATACGTTATGTACCTCGCTCCAATTGGTGCTTTTGGCGGAATGGCATACACAATTGGGAAATTTGGTCTGGCAACTTTAATTCCGTTAGGAAAACTGATGCTTTGCGTTTATTTGACTATGGCGTTATTTGTCTTTTTAGTTTTGGGAAGTATCTTGAAATATTATAAAATAAGTATTCTTTCTGTTTTAAAATATATAAAAGAAGAACTTTTACTCGTTCTCGGAACTTCCTCGTCAGAAGCTGCTTTGCCAAGTATTATGGTCAAATTGGAAAGAATGGGATGCAGTAAATCGGTTGTAGGATTGGTAATTCCGACGGGATATTCTTTTAATCTGGACGGAACTTCGATTTATCTTTCGATGTCAGTATTGTTTATCGCGCAATTGTACGATGTGCATTTGAGTTTCTTCGAAATTCTAACCGTTATCGGAATTCTAATGATTACTTCGAAAGGCGCAGCAGGCGTAACAGGAAGCGGATTTATAGTTCTAGCTTCGACCTTAACAGCTTTGCATAAAATTCCAGTTGAAGGTTTAGCGTTTTTATTAGGCGTAGACAAATTCATGAGCGAAGCCAGAGCCATTACCAATTTAATTGGAAATACAGTCGCAACCATTATAATCTCCAAAACAGAGAGAGACTTCACAGAATTAAATCTTGATCCTGTAGCAGAAGTATAGTCTTTTGCCAATATTTTGTGATGTGTTTTGCCACGAAGGCACAAAGGCGCTAAGTTTTTAAGTCACAACCATACTGATTATGTTAATGATTTTTCTCTCGCAGATTTTGCAGATCTAGCTGATTTTTTTATCTCCATAATCTGCCCAATCTGCGAGAGAAATAAAAACTTTGCGCCTTTGTGCCTTCGTGGCAAGTTTTTAGCTTTCGTCTTTTGTAGTTCGCACCAAGCTGATTCCCGACATGAAAAACACAATTCCTAATATTCCGTAAATAATAAGCGATTTTATATCTCTGGTTTCCCCAGAAGTGCCAGCAAAAATAACGGCTGTATAAATAAGTCCAATGATTCCGAGGATTGTAAGCAATCCGCCGAAAAATCTTTTTAGGTTCATGATTGTTAGATTTAAAAGTTCTCTAACAAAGTTAAATTCCATACAGTTAATTGCTGTTATACAATTGCTTATGAAAAATTATATGATTTGCAGAATGCTATTTTTCAATTTTAAATTCTAAACCAATATTACGCGTACTTTCGATCTTGATTTTCGGATCTGAATTAAAATATTTTCTCAATCTGCTGATAAAAACATCCATGCTTCGTCCAGAAAAATAATCATCTGTTTTCCAGACCGACATTAAAATCTGCTCTCTCTTTAATAATTGGTTATGGTTTAAAAATAAATATTCAATAAGAGAAGCTTCTTTCTCCGTAAGCTTCTGAACATGATTTTTATTATTAAGAGTTAAACGCTCGTTATCAAAGATATAAGAACCAATTTCAATGGTATTGTTTCCGTTAAGCGTTCTCTTTTGTTCCAGTCTTTTTAAAATATTCTGTAAGCGAAGAATTAACTCATCGGCTTCAAAAGGCTTTGCGATGTAATCGTCTGCTCCAAGCTTCAATCCAATGATTTTGTCTTCCTGTAGCTTTCTAGCCGTTAGAAAAATAAAGGGAACTTCTGGATTGATTTTTATGATTTTTTCAGCCAAAGAAAAACCGTCCAATTTGGGCATCATGACATCAAAAACACAAATATCAAAAGTCTGGTTTTTAAAATAATCCAAAGCTATTTCGCCATTTTCTGCCCAAATTACTTCAAACTGATGCAGTTCTAAATATTGTTTTAAAATCGCGGCAAAATCAAAATCGTCTTCGGCTAAAAGTAATCTTTTCAAAATAAGGGAATTAAACTTTTAATAAAATAGTAAACTGAGCACCTTTTCCTAAATCGCTAATAACATTAATCGAGCCTTGATGTGCTTTTACAATTTGATCAACATAATACAAACCAAGACCTAAACCTTTTGTATTGTGAATATTTCCTTGTTCAACGCGATAAAATTTTTCAAAAAGAAGTGCTTGTTTGTTTTTAGCAATGCCAATTCCATCATCTTCAAAACTAATCGAAAATTGTTTTTCGATAATTTTTGTTCTGACAGTAATCGTATTCGAACCATATTTTACAGCGTTTTCTAGTACATTTAAAAATGCTGTCGTTAAATGAAATTTATCCAGCACCAAAATAGTTTTCTCCGTCTGAAAATCAGTTCTAAGATGGATTTTAGGAAAAGTGGTTTTAAAATCATTTACGATAGAAAGCAGAAAATCTTCAGCTTCTATTTTTTCTTTTTGCAATTCAATTTCATTTTCAGCCAGCGAATTGGCCATAACCTGATCAATTAAATTCTGAAGACGATTGTTCTGACGCGAAATAGTATTTACTATCGAATTAAAATTTTCATCGTTATCACGAATGTTCCTCTGCGCTAAAATTTTGGTCGAAATGCCCAAAGTTGCCAATGGTGTTTTCAGTTCGTGCGTAATATTATTGATAAAATCAGTTTTAACGTCGCTTACTTTTTTCTGTTTAATTAAAGCTCTGATAGCAATTACAAAAAGACCAATTAAGGTTGCAATCGAGAACAGCGAAAGAATCAGGATAAAAGTCATTCGTCTCAAAATAATCATTTCCCAATCAATAACAGAAACATACATTGAATCTTCGGTCAATAACTGATATTCGTTATTTTCAAAAGTTCCGTTTGTCGTGCCTACATAACTTCGCACTAAAAAAGCATGGTTTAAAGAAGACAGATTTCCGTACAATTTGTTTTGAATAAAAGGTTTTTCAGAGAAAATCGTATCCGCTTTTTGTTGGTTTTTATACAGAATAAATTTGTTTAGAACAACAGCAAAATCAATTTTGAAATTCGGTAAATCTCTTTCAAATTTTCTTTTAATTTTCTGCGTAATAATGTTCTGAAATTCGGTATTCAAAACACCATTTTTAATATCCAATCGGCTATTTTTCCCCTTCATATATTTTTCTGAAAGGCTTTTGTAGAGCGTTTCTTTTTTAGAAACCAAAGCCGAATCGATATCGCTGTAATTATTGGTGATTTGAGCAATTTCGTTTTTAATCTGCGTATGAAACTGTGCGACTTTGTATTCGTAAGCCGTTTTTACCAAATAACATTGCACCGTCATAAGCACGAATAGCGCTACAACAGAAAATGCGATTAATAAATTGATTCTTTGTTTCATACTCATTTTAAAATCTGGTTCAAAAATACAGCTTTTGCTAAACAAATGGGAGATTAACGCTGTATTAACCTACGATTAACTTTCAGAATTGAGTTTTCAAAGCATTTTTGCAGCAATGCTAACCCAATTTAAATTTTAAAATGAATTTTTATCTGCCCTTAAAATTGCTTATTACGCTGTTGCTTTTCTGCCTTTCTTTTTTTGCGAATGCTCAAAATGAAACGCCAAAAGATTCAATTTCTAAAGAACTGAATGAAGTTGTAATTACTCAAAATAAAAACACGTTTACGAACTCAAACGGAAACATAAAAGTAGACGTTGCCAATTCGGTTTACAATGCAATTCCGAATCCTGTTGATCTAATTTCGAAATTACCGACAGTTCAAGTAAGTGCCAATCGCGAAAATATTTCAGTAGTAGGAAAAGGAACGCCGCTAATTTACATTGACAACCAAAGAGTAGGAATGAACGAATTGAATGCTTTGGTTGTAGACGATATTAAAACAATCGAAATCATTCAGAATCCATCTTCTAAATACGAAGCAGAAGGTCGCGCCGTTATCTTGATTACTAGAAAGCTGAGTAAAAAAGACAGTTTTAAAACTGATATTTCCGAAACCGCTTCTTTCAAAAGGAATTACAATAATTATTTAGGTTTTAATTCGAGTTTTAAAAAAGGGAAACTAGAATGGAAAGCTAACTTTAATTATAATCGCTTAAATCCTTGGGAAAACCATAGTATTGCTTACCAAATTCCGCAAGCCAATATTATTTCAGATTATGATGTATCGGCAACGACCTATCGAAACCAATATATTTTTGGTGGAGGTTTGTTCTATAAAATAAATGACGACGATTATTTTTCTTTTAGTGTAAACGGGAAATCTCAAAACGACACTTTTGATATTAACACCTTTACCTTCAACAAAAATCAAGAGGAAGAAAATAATGTTTTTACATTAAGCGATAATTCAAGCTCAAAGAATTTTATCAATTCATTTGTAAATTATTCAAAGAAAATAAAAGCGATTGACACCAAGCTGTTTGCTGGTTTTCAGTTATCCAATTTTAATCAGCATTTGTGGAGTTTGGTTCAAAATAATTTTAACGAAACAGATTTTCAATTGTCTCAAAACCGAGATCAGAAGTTTAATGTTGATGTTTTTTCGGGTCGAATAGATTTAGAAAAAAAGTTTAAAAACGAAATGAATTGGGAATACGGCGCGCTGTATTCTGCAGCAAAATCAAAATCTGATTATGATATTTTTGATTATGAAAAAAATGAAAGCACAGCTTTTCGATATAATTTTAAAGAAAAAAATGCTGCCGCATATTCGCAGCTTTCGGGTAAAATCAAAAAAGCAGATTTTTCATTGGGACTGCGAATAGAAAATACGAGAGTAAATGGAAAATACAGTACAGAAAGTACGGCGTTAATTGATAAAAATTATACAAATGTATTTCCGAAAGCGCAAATTTCATTTCCAATTGACAGTACAAAAAGCATTAGTATAGATTATTCAAAAAGCATTTCGAGGCCTAATTATTCGGCTCTAAGTATGATTGCGACCTATATAAATCCTTATTTTATTTACGGAAGCAATATCAATTTGGGACCAACATTTATGGATGTAATTTCTACTACTTTCCAATATCATAACAAATCGGTTAAGCTGACTTTGTATCAAAATAAAAATCCAATTTATCAAGATTTTGTTTTTGATAATCAGACCAATGTATTGACTTTTACAGAGAAAAATTTTGAAAAAGAATCGGGTTATAATGTAGAGTTTACGCTTCCTTTTAGCTACAAAATCTGGGAATCGACTAATTCTTTAATTTTTGCAACCAATAAAATTGAAGACAAATTAGCCGTTTTTAATTCTTCTAAAACCTATTTGTATTACTATTCTAATAATACTTTGAAGCTGCCAAAGAATTTTACATTCGTTCTGTCTTTTTGGGGAGCTACAAAACAAAAAGAAGGTGTTTTTGAACGAAATGCAAAGCTAATTTTTGATCTTTCGTTAGCAAAATCATTTGGCAAAAATTGGAACTGTACTTTGAGTTACAATGATATTTTCAAAAACACCATTTACACCGAAAGATTTACAGTCAATAATATAAGTTCGAGAGCCAGATATCTGGTTGATGCAAATGAAATTGCTTTAACGCTTCGTTATTCTTTCGGAAAAATAAAGGATTCTGAATTTAAAGAAAAGAATGTGAATGAAAGTGAAAACCGCATTCGATAAGAATTAGAAATTCCAAAATAAAAATTCCAAATTCCAATCCCATGCTTAGGAAATTGGAATTTGGAATTTAGGATTTGAAATTTTATTTTTTAAAATTATCCTTCGTCTTCCTCAGATTCTTTTTTAGAAATGTCGTGCGGTAATTCTTCATCGTCGTCGGTAGAATTTAGTTCGAAGAAACTAAAAAAAGAACCGCCATAACTTTTCTGAAACGAAAAATTACTCATATGATCGAGTTTGGTATATTTAGAATGCTCGATAATCATCATGCCGTCGTCTTCCAATAATTCTTTTTCAAAAACAGTCGAAACAATTTTCTCAAAAGTAGCCTGATCCAATCCGTAAGGCGGATCTGCGAAGATAATATCGTAAGTCGTTCTGCAATTTTCTAAAAATTTAAAAACATCGCTTTTGGTTGCGGCAATATCAAAATCATATTCTGACGAAACCTGTTTGATAAATTTAACGCATCCAAAGTCACCGTCAACTGACGTAATAGGAGCACTTCCGCGTGAAGCAAACTCATAGCTAATGTTTCCCGTTCCCGAAAATAGATCTAAAACCTTTAAACTGTCAAAATTAAAATGATTATTCAAAACATTAAACAATGCTTCTTTACTCATGTCAGTCGTAGGTCTTACAGGTAGATTTTTTGGCGGAAAAATTCGGCGTCCTTTGTATTTTCCTGAAATGATTCTCATGATTGAAATAAGATATAATGTTTTTGATTTTGAGCGGCTGTAAAATTGTTTCTTTCCTGAAGTTTAGTAACATCTAAGAAAGAAATATGGCGTACATATTTGTAAGCGATAGCATAAAAAGGATCATTTTCTGAAATAGTTCCTAATAATTCTAATTTGAAACTTTCCGGATTCATGCTCATTTGTTCTGCTGTAAATAAAATATAGTAGATAAAATCTTCTGGAGTTACGTATTCAAAAGAATTAAACAGCAAAAGTTTCTGATTTTGCACCACGATAATTTCGAAATTACCTGGATTAAAATTGACGATCATTTTCTTGTCGTCGTTGTTTCTTGAACTGTCTAGAATTTTTTCGACCAAAATACTATTGGCGTGTTTATAATCAAAAGACCCCACATTATCGATCAGGAAATTGTTGATATTCACATGTGGAATATAAACCGAATTCATCTGATAATTAGGAATTTGATCAAAATTAAAATGGTCTGTTTCAAATACTTTTGTAGTGTATTGCAGATAACTTCCTAAATAATTTTCATCAAACAAAGCAGTCGGAACAAAAGTCGAAAGGTTATTGTTATGAATAACCATTACTTCATCGTAAGTGTTTTTTAATTCAGGATTGTTTTTGAAAGCATCACTGAATAAATCCTCAATTCGATGTGTTTTGGAAGTATCAAATTTTATTTCTTTAAAAGAAGTAATAATATTATTTAAAGTATCAAAACAGCAATAAGAAAATCCAGTCAGAGAAACCTGAATAGAAAGTTTTCTGTAATTTTTTGAAGTAATGTTAGTGTTTTGTAATGACATAGTTGATTTACAATTCGTTACCTGTTTTAAATCAAGAAAGAATTTAAGCGACCACAAACTTACAAATTAAAAAGGAACAATTATAATTGCAATTTCGAAAAACAATTTCAATTAAACTTAAAAGAAAGGTTAAGAAAAGGTTTGGTTAAGGTGCTTTTGAACCATATAAGTGCATATAAGACATTTAATAGAACGCTGATGACGCAGATTCGCTATCGCGAAGACGCTGATGAAACGGATTTCTTTTAGTAAAATGCTAAAAAAATTAGCGAAAATCCGCGTCTTTGCGATAGCAAATCCGTTTTATCCGCGTCCAATATATATGCATTCCAGCCTAAATTAACTTATATAACTTATATGGTTTAAAAAAATAAAAGCCGAACTTTGTATTTCAATATTACTTTATGAATTCTGCACAGTTTTACGGCACTTTACAAAAACGATTTCCTTTTGCACCAACTTACAAACAGGATATTTTTTTTCAGAAAATAGCAATCTTTCTTACCGAATCTCAAAACGACACCATTTTTGTTTTGAAAGGATATGCCGGAACGGGAAAAACGACCGTTATTTCTACCATTGTCAATAATTTGGGCGACATTAATAAAAAATACGTTTTGCTAGCTCCGACGGGACGCGCGGCAAAAGTAATTGCCAATTATTCGAATAATCCAGCCTTTACAATTCATAAAAAAATATATTTTCCGAAGAAAGCATCTGGCGGCGGAGTGGCTTTTACAAAGCAGGTCAACAAGCATAAAAACACCATTTTTATCGTCGATGAGGCTTCGATGATTTCAGACAGCACTTTAGACAGCGGATCGCTTCTCGACGATCTGATTAATTATGTGTATTCTGGAAACAATTGCAAAATGATACTTTTGGGAGATACCGCTCAGCTGCCTCCCGTTAATTTAGATATAAGTCCGGCGCTTGATATTCAGACTTTGGGCGTTCATTATGATAAAGAAATCGAACATATCGAATTGGACGAAGTAATGCGTCAGGAAGAAAGTTCGGGGATTTTGTACAATGCAACCGAATTACGCGAATTATTGAAGGAAAGTTTTATTACGGAATTTAGATTCAATGTCAAAAAGTTCAAAGACATTGTTCGTTTGACGGACGGTTACGATATTCAAGATGCCATAAATACGGCCTACAGCGATTGGAGCATTGAAGATACGGCGTTTATTGTTCGTTCTAATAAAAGGGCAAATCAGTACAACGAACAGATTCGAAGCCGAATTTTATTTAAAGAAAGCGAACTTTCGGTTGGCGATTTCCTGATGGTGGTAAAAAACAATTATTTCTGGCTAAAAGAAACAGACGAAGCTGGATTTATTGCCAATGGAGATATTATTGAAGTTCTGGAAATGTTCGGTATCAAGGAACTGTACGGATCTAAATTTGCAAAAGTAAAAATTAGAATGGTGGATTATCCGAACCAAAAACCTTTTGAAACGGTTTTGATTTTAGATACTTTAACCAGTGAATCTCCATCTTTAACCTACGAAGAATCGAATCGTTTGTACGAAGAAGTGATGAAAGATTATGAAGATGAACCAACGAAATACAAGAGATTCCAGAAGGTAAAAGAAAACGAATATTTTAACGCATTACAGGTTAAGTTCTCTTACGCCATTACTTGTCATAAATCGCAAGGAGGGCAGTGGAATACGGTTTTCATTGAACAGCCGTATCTTCCAGACGGAATTGACCGCGACTATATCAGATGGCTTTATACTGCTATGACACGTGCCAAAAATAAGTTATATTTGATAGGCTTTAAAGACGAGAGTTTTGAGGAATAAAAACACGAATTTCACAAATTAGCACGAATTATTTTCACACCAGAATTAGTGCAAATCGGTGCAATTTGTGTTTAATTTTTTTACATTTTAAAAATTCGACTAATTTGTGCAATTCGTGGCAAAAAACAACTGCAATGACAACACTAAACGACTTACATTCGATTTCATCTGCGTTTTCGAATACCGATAAAATGCCGGTTCTGTTTTTAGGACACGGCAGCCCGATGAATGCTATTGAAGAAAATCAATTTGTGGCGGGTTTTCGCAATCTGGCAAAAACATTGCCGCAGCCCAATGCTATTTTATGTGTTTCGGCACATTGGTTTACAAAAGGAACAAAAGTGACCGCAATGGAAATGCCAAGAACGATTCATGATTTTGGAGGTTTTCCGCAAGCGCTTTTTGATGTCCAATATCCTGCAAAAGGAAGTCCAGAACTGGCTGTAGAAACACAGAAGATTTTAGATCCAGTTATAGTCGAATTAGATGAACATTGGGGATTGGATCATGGTGCTTGGAGCGTTATTAAACACTTATATCCAAATGCAGACGTTCCTGTAATTCAGTTGAGTATTGATTATACTAAATCGGGACAATATCATTTTGAATTGGCTCAAAAACTGCAAGCACTTCGTTATAAAGGCGTTTTAATTATCGGAAGCGGTAATATTGTGCATAATCTTCGAATGGTCGATTTCAGAAATTTTGATAAAGATAATTATGGTTACGATTGGGCAATTGAAGCGCGAGAAACGATAAATAATTATTTGCTGGACGGAAATTTTCAGCCGTTAATTGATTTCGAAAAAATGAATAAAGCCGTTCAATTGGCAGTTCCAACTCCAGAACATTATCTTCCGCTATTGTATACTTTGGGTTTAAAAGATAAAACAGATGAATTGGATTTGTTTAATGATAAATTATTGGCAGGTTCTTTAAGCATGACTTCTGTAAAAATCATGTAAAACTTAGTGAATCTCTGTGGAAAATCTTTGCGAATCTCTGCGAAATAGCTATAGCACAAAGTTGCACAAAGATTTTTCGCAGAGATTCACAAAGAAAATTAGTTATTTCGCTAGTTTATACGCATAAAGATAACCGTCTGAACTTCCATAAAAAATAACATTATTGCTGACGAATGGAGAAGAAACAATAGGGCCCAATTTGTAAAATTCATTCATTATCTTTTGGTTTTCGGCATAAATCGATAAATCGGCTTGTTTGGACAAGAAACCAAAATCAAGATGATTATTGTTGAGAATAGTTGCGGCGTATTTATTTCTGTTTTCTGTCGGAATGGTATTCGATTCTTTTCCGTCAGAAAGCAGATTTAAATCAAAGAAATTTCCTGAAAAGTCACCGAAATAAATCGTGTTTCCCGCAATTGCAGGCGAAGAATACACATAACCATTGCCTTTAAATCGATATTTTTCTTTTCCTGTTTTTGCATCTAATGCCAACAAAGCATAAGTGTCTGAAGTTCCAACATAAACCGTATGGTCTTTAACGACAGCCGAACTCAAAATCCAAGAGTTTTCAGCATTGTATTTCCAGATTAGTTTTCCTGTTTCGGCGTCAAGAGCAAAAAAATACGGATCTCTTGCACCAAAATAAACAATACCGTCAGAAACTGTTGCTGAAGCTTGAATTCCAGTAAAACCCATTTTAATTTCGGTAGAAAATTTCCATTTTTCTTTTCCAGTCTTGCAGTCCAAAGCATAAAATATTCCATCCCAACCGCCAAAAAATAAAGTTGATTTTTCTATAACAGCTGTGCTATGAATTGGTTTATCGGTTTTAAAAGTCCAATTTAACTTTCCTGTTTTAGCATCAACAGCGTACATATTTCCGTCACTGCTTCCAAAAATAGCCAATACCGATTTATGGTCTAAATAAATAATGGGTGTAGAAAGATAAAAATCCCATAAGTCAGCCATAAGCAAGTCAGTTGGTTTCATTCCCCACATTCCAATTTCGCTGTACCAATGTTCGCCTTTGGTTTTAAAGCGCCAGATTTCTTTTCCTGTTTTCGAATTTAAAGCATAATAATAGCCGTCAAAACTTCCGAAATAAACTATATCATTATAAATGCTTGCTGAACTATGTACAGCGCCATTTGTTTTAAATTTCCACTTTAAACTTCCAGACTTTTCATCAATAGCATAAAAATAGCCGTCTTCACTCCCTATGTAAACCAAGCCGTTTTGTACAATTGGAGAAGAAAAGATTTTACTTTCAGTCTTGAATTTCCATTTTAAATCTTGAATTGGCTGATATCCTTTTCCTGAAAAAATGCGGTTCGAAAAAGAATTTAAAATTTTAGAATTGCTGTTTTGTGAAAAAGCATTCGAAGTAAAAATTAAAAAGAAATAGAGCAGGAGTGAAGTAACGTTTCTTTTCATATTTTTTCTTATAAAAGTAAAAATATTATAACATATTAAAATGCAATGCTTTAAGAAATATGTTAGAAATAAATTCAGCGAAATATTAAAATCTTTTATTTAAATTTGTTTGTGTTTTTATTAAGTATTTGTTTGTCAGTTGGTTATTTTTATTTTTTCTTCCTCTTTTTTCCATTCTTCTTTTTGTAATTAATGATTTAAGCGCCTTTGTGATTGACTGATGATGAGACGTTTAAAAAATTAATTAAAAGTGCGGCATCAGCACTATAAACACTGATAAAAATAAGATGAATCCGAACAAAGCATTATGGGAAAAGGGCGATTTTACACGCATTGCAGAAACGATGAGAGAGAGCGGTGCGGAATTGGTTGCTAAAATTGGAATTAAAAAAAATCAAGACGTTTTAGATCTTGGCTGCGGCGATGGGACAACCGCAATACCTTCAGCAAAATTAGGAGCCAATGTCTTAGGCGTTGATATAGCAAGAAATCTAGTGGAAGCGGGAAATATTCGAGCCAAAAATGAAGGACTCAATAATATTGTATTTAAAGAAGGAGACGCAACCGATTTGAATGAATTGAAAGATCAATCATTCGATATTTCGATGAGTATTTTTGGGGCAATGTTTGCGCCAAAACCTTTTGATGTGGCTAAAGAAATGGTTCGCGTTACACGGCCAGGAGGTAAAGTTATTATGGGGAATTGGATTCCAGGTGACCCAACGTTGATTGCGCAAATCTTGAAAATTAGTTCTGAATATACACCTCCACCTCCTGAGGGTTTTGTAAGCCCAATGCTTTGGGGTATTCAAGATAATGTTATCGAAAGGTTTACAAATGCAGGAGTTCCTAAAGAAAATATTTCTTTTGAGAGAGACACCTTTACGTTTGAAGCTGCATTTCCGCCTTCAGATTGGCTAAATAATTTAAAAAATTACTACGGTCCAACAATGAATGCTTTTGAAGCAGCAGAGCAAAATGGGAAAGCTTCTGAATTGTATGCTAAGCTCGAAGATTTAGTTAACAGACAAAATACTAGTAATGAAAATTCTACATCAATTCCTGCAACGTATCTTCGCGTTACGGTTTCGGTTTAATTTTTAATAAACTATTGCATATTGTTTGCTGAGTGTAGAAAATTCAACGTAAGATTTAGATCCCGTACAAAGAGATGAAAAACAGGAAACTTAAAAGCAATTTTTGCATATTTGCAAAAGGTTAAGCCTGAAAAAAATCAGGCACTACATTTTCAGAATAACAAATACTAAATTTTGAGTTTTTTAACTCAGTAAAACAATATAATGAAGGTAATAGCAGTAATTCCCGCAAGGTACGCCTCAACACGTTTTCCCGCAAAATTAATGCAGGATTTAGGAGGTAAAACGATCATATTAAGAACTTATGAAGCAGCAGTTGCAACAAAACTGTTCGACGATGTTTTTGTAGTAACCGATTCTGATTTGATTTTTGATGAAATTGTTTCGAATGGCGGAAAAGCCATCATGAGCATAAAAGAACACGAATCTGGAAGCGACCGAATTGCAGAAGCTGTTGCAAATCTTGATGTGGATATTGTAGTAAATGTGCAAGGTGATGAACCTTTTACTGAAGCTGGACCATTAGAACAAGTTTTATCGGTTTTTAAAAACGATCCAGAAAAAAAGGTAGATTTAGCTTCCTTAATGCGTGAAATCACAGATGAAGAAGAGATCAATAATCCGAATAATGTGAAAGTGGTGGTAGATCAATCACAGTTTGCCTTGTATTTTTCTAGATCTGTAATTCCGTATCCAAGAGAAAAGAATGTTGGAGTGAGATATTTTCAGCACATCGGAATTTACGCTTTTAGAAAACAAGCCTTATTAGACTTTTACAGCCTTCCAATGAAATCTTTAGAAGCTTCTGAGAAATTGGAACAGCTTCGTTATTTAGAGTTCGGAAAACGAATTAAAATGGTAGAAACCACTCACGTCGGAATCGGAATTGATACGGCAGAAGATTTGGAAAGAGCGAGAGCTATGCTGAGAGATCTTTAGTTATGGTTTTAATTCAGCTTTTGGAATTAGACGCGGATGAAACTGATTCGCTTTCGCGAAGACGCTGATTTATACGGATTTTTTATTGTTTTTGATATTGATTTCCATTAAGTTTGTCATTTCGACGAAGGAGAAATCTTCGCAAGTAGCTCGACATGTAAAATCGCCAATCTTTGTAGAGTTTCTCGCGAAGATCCCTCGTTCCTCGGGATGACAAACTGTAAGTGTAAAAAATAAAAAAAGCTCCAGAGGAGCTTTTTTTATTATATAGTAAAATCTAAAATCTAATACAAAGCAGGAAACTTAGAAGGATTCACTTCATGCATCATAGCGTAAACTTTCTCGTAGATATCTTCTGCAGAAGGTTTAGAGAAATAGTCACCGTCAGTGCCGTAAGCAGGTCTGTGTGCTTTTGCTGCTAGAGTTTGCGGTTTGCTGTCTAAATGTTTATAAGCGTCTTGCTCTTCCAAAATCTGCTGTAAAATAAAGGCCGAAGCTCCTCCAGGAACATCCTCGTCAATCACTAACAAACGATTTGTTTTCGCAACACTTTTTACAATGTCTTTGTTAATATCAAATGGGAGTAAAGATTGAATATCAATAACCTCACAATCAATTCCTTTTTCAGCCAATTCATTAGCCGCTTGCATAACCAATCTTAAAGTCGATCCGTAAGAAACTAAAGTGATATCAGAACCCTCTCTTAAAGTTTCTACAACACCAATTGGCGTTTTAAATTCACCAAAATTCAAAGGCGTTTTTTCTTTTAAACGGTATCCGTTCAAACATTCGATAACCAAAGCAGGTTCGTCACATTCTAACAAAGTGTTATAAAAACCTGCAGCTTGTGTCATATCTCTTGGAACCAAAACGTGAATTCCGCGAATCGCGTTGATGATCATTCCCATTGGCGAACCAGAATGCCAGATTCCTTCCAAACGGTGTCCACGAGTTCTAATGATTAACGGTGCTTTTTGTTTTCCAACCGTTCTATATTGTAAAGTAGCTAAATCGTCACTCATGATCTGAATAGCGTACAATAAATAATCTAAATACTGAATTTCAGCAATTGGGCGTAAACCTCTAAGAGCCATTCCGATTCCTTGACCAATAATAGTCGCTTCACGAATTCCGACATCGGCAACACGAAGTTCTCCGTATTTTTCCTGCATGCCTTCTAGGCCTTGATTTACGTCTCCGATGTTTCCAACATCTTCACCAAAAATTAAAGTTTCCGGATATTTAGCAAATAAAGCGTCAAAATTGTCACGCAAAATCATTCTTCCGTCTAAATCTGGTTTTGCATTTTCTGCATATTCTGGAAGAACTTTTTCTACAGAAAACACATTTTGAGCAGATTCAGAGTGCAGATTACTGCTGAATTTTTCCTGAGTTTCACCCAAGAATTTCGTAATCCAATTCGATAAAAGAACTTTGCTGTTTGGAACTTCAATAAAACGAAGAATCTTTCTGGCATAAACCAAAATTTCCTTTTTTAAAGGCGCTTTAATCGCCGCTAATTCAGAAATTAATTTTTTGATTCTTTCTTTATGATTGATGCTTGCTTCAGCAATTTGCTCCAATAATTCTAAAAGATTTTTTTGATCTTCAATAATCGGATTAATAAAAGCATTCCAAGCCTCTTTTTTAGCTTCTAGAACTTCTTTCTTTAATTGGAAATCAAGTTCTGCCAATTCTTCTGGAGAAGCAATATTAATGGCGATCATCCATAAACGCATTTGGCGAATACAGTCATAATCTCTTTCCCAAGCCAGTCTTTCTGCACTTTTGTAACGTTCGTGAGAACCAGAAGTAGAGTGGCCTTGCGGTTGTGTCAATTCATTTACGTGAATTAAAACGGGTATATGTTCTTCGCGCGCGATTGCTCCGGCTCTTTCGTAAGTCGAAACCAGTTCGGCATAATCCCAGCCTTTTACTCTAAAGATTTCGTAACCTTTAGAATCTTCATCGCGTTGGTATCCTTTTAAAATTTCAGAAATATTTTCTTTAGTAGTCTGATGTTTAGCATGAACAGAAATTCCGTATTCATCATCCCAAACGCTCATTACCATCGGAACCTGAAGAACTCCTGCAGCGTTTATGGTTTCAAAAAACAAACCTTCAGAAGTACTTGCGTTACCAATAGTTCCCCAAGCCACTTCATTTCCGTCAACAGAGAATTTATCTTTAATAGTAATTCCGTCAACGTTTCTGTAAATTTTAGAAGCTTGAGCCAAACCTAATAATCTTGGCATTTGCCCTGCGGTTGGCGATATATCTGAACTTGAATTTTTTTGTTTCGTTAAATCTTTCCAAGATCCGTCTTCGTTTAAACTGTGCGTTACAAAGTGTCCGCCCATTTGTCTTCCCGCAGACATAGGATCAAAAGCTAGATCGGTATGACCATATAAACCGGCAAAAAACTGTTTGGCATCCAATTCACCAATAGCCATCATAAAAGTCTGATCGCGATAGTATCCAGAACGGAAATCTCCGTTTTTAAAAGCTTTTGCCATTGCCAGTTGCGGAACTTCTTTTCCGTCGCCAAAAATTCCAAATTTAGCCTTTCCTGTTAATACTTCTTTTCGACCTAAAAGACTACATTCACGGCTTGTTACAGCTATTCTATAGTCATTCAATACCTCAGTTTTGAAATCTTCAAATGTCAGTGTAGTATTGTTTTTTTCTTTTATCATCATCTTGAAGGGGGTCATTGTTTATGACGCGAAATTACTTAAAAACAATCAATAATCATAATTCTTTGAAATAAATATAATTTAATTATTTCTATTCAAAACCAAAAAACTACGTATTTTATTTGTGTTATTTTTACTTAAATTTTTATATTGTTGATAATTTCGCAAGTTTTTCTTTAATTTTTATTTGATTAAAACCATTTTCGAGTAAAAAGAGTAACTAATGTTCTTGGGGAGAAAGTGATTATAAATCGTATTTTTTCATTGTATCTAGGTTGTGATATTTCCCATCCATTATTAGAATAAACAGGGAAATAAAGTTCAAAATAGTCAGGAACCAAGTTTAAGCGTACTCCAGTGTCGTAAGCAAAGAACTCGCTTTGATGTTTGTTTTTCAAGAAACCAATGTCGCCATAAAGCTCTACCCAGTTCCATACCGCATAACTGGCATTCAAAGTAGTCATCCATTGATTGGCATACGATGGTTCAAGTTGTGATTTGAATCCTCCTTCTGCAATAACATACTGTTGGCTAAAAAAGCCAGTGCTTTCCGATCTTCCAAATAAATTATAATCAAATAAATAATCTGTCGGACGGTCTAAATTAAAACTAAAATAATCTGAGTTTGTTGTGTTGTACAAGAAACTTCCAACGTATAATCTTAAATTTAACTTTTTGTTGTTTTCAAATAATCTTCTGTATTCTATTTCTCCAGAAACTTTCCCGAATCCGCTAGAAAACTGCAAATCGGTCATAAAGTTAAAATGATCTATTAATTCTGTTTTTGTATTCGAATAGCGGGCATTGAAAACAGAGTAATTAGGTGTTGAATTATCTGTTATATATTCGCTCGCTTCACGGTTTACGATAACCTGACGGAATAAAAACATTTGCTTTCTGTTGTCTCTGAAATCTTTTTCGCGAATGCGAAACTGCACCATCGGATTTAATCTCAAATATGTCGCGTCTGGAGCATAATGAAAATAATTCTGGCTGATAGAATATCGAACATTATATAAAGTGTTATTTCTATAATACTGATTCCATGAAAAAGCTGATGAACCGGAAAGCGTTCCTGCTTTTATAGAATAGGCTGGATTAATGTCAAAATTAAAGGGTTTGTCTAAAATGGTCTTATTGCTAAAACGGATTCCCGGCGTGATACCGTCATAGTAATTGTAATTAAGCGTCGGAAGATAGAGTATTTGATTATAATCTGGATCTTCTAAATCTTTGGCAAAATTGAATTTTATAGGACGATTCAGTGCAACATGTTTTAGTGATCTCCAGTTATTTCTCTGGTTGTATTCTGGCACTTCATTATCATAATTGATTACAATTTTGTCTGCGTTTTTTCGGCTGAAAGTATAAACAGAATCTTTTGTTTTTGGTTCAATCCATTCTTTAAAAACAACTTCTTTCTTTTTGATTCCGTAAATCGGAATAGGGGCGTAGATTCCAGTTTTGTTTTTAACAGAAAAGGTAATACTGTCTGCTGTTCTAGAAACATCAGAAAATTTATAGTCGATAATATCTCTCGAATCGATAATGATTTTAAAGAACCAATCAATATCTTTTGGACTTTTTTGAATTAAGATTTTTTCAAAATCATAACGATTCGATTGTCCAATTTGGTTCAGGTTATAAAATTCTTTTACGCTATTCGGAACAATGTCGTGATTAAGATAATCGTCTAAATAGCTCAAACTTAACCCTGCACGATACTTACTAGCAATCTGTTCGTTAAACTTTATTAGCGTATTTTTCGGATCTCCAAGCGGCTGATCTAGATTTTTACGCGCCATCAGCATATAATAATAGCTGTATTGCTCGTTAAAAGTCAGATTAGTGATATTGTAACTTTTAAAGAGCTTCATGTCTGAAAGCTTGCCAAGCATTTTTTCATCCTGATGATGCTCTTCCATATACTTCATCATCGAATAAATCTGAATGGCATCGTAAACCCAATTGTCTTTTCTCGGGTCTAAACGGAGACTGTTTTTAAGATAATTATTTAAAAAAGTCTTTAAAAATTGAATCTCAAACATAAAGTCATCCTCAAACGGACTAATAAATGAAGGCAACTGATTTAAGCCATAAAACGGATTTCGATCATAATCGGCCTGAGAAACGGTTATTTTTTCATGCGGATATTTGCCAATAAATTTTTCCGCATAAGAAACCACACGATTGATTATAATCGCTTTCTGAATTTCGTCTATTTTTTTATTTTTTAAATTCGTCTCAACCAGTAAAGAGCCATTATCATAAGTTCTAAAACCGTTTTGTTTTTCAATATAAAGACTAAAATCGGTTCTATTTTTTCCAGAAAAAGAGTAAACGCTATAGTTTTGATTGGTGATATCTTTTGAAACCGAATTTAAGTCGGTCGTAATAGAATATTCGTTCGGAATTTTAATTTCAACTTCGTAATCGCTTACGGCATTTGCAATATCATCCAGATTGTAGTTGTTGTACTTTACAAACAGACCATTTTCAAAACGAGCAGGACTTATAAACCAGTTTTTTAAAGCCATACCGCCATTTTGATCAAAACCAAAATGAGTGAATTTGTCGTTTGGTATTTTGGCAATATAATTAAGATGCAAATCGATTTTTTCGTTTGGAAGAAGTTTGCGGTTTAGTTTGACAATAATATAATCAGGATCCTGAGCGCTTCTTTCCCATTCTAAAGCCGAAAAATTAGTTTCGGTTAAACCAATAATGGTGGTTTTTCCTCTGTCTGCGGCTTTTGCCAAATGAAAACCTCTGTAAAATTCATCAGAAAAGCGTTTGGCCAGAGGTGTGTTTTTGTCAGCAAAAGCATTGTTCCAATCGTTTAAAACAATCGAGACCAAAGTATCATTCGTAGTATTATGATACGTAATATCTTGTTTAATATTTAGTGTTTTTAGCTCAAGATTTACCGCCACTTCCATCTTAGACTGATGTTGTGCGGTTAGTTTTATCGAAAAGGATAAAGCTAAAAAGAGACAAATAATTTTATAAAGTGCTTTCAAATAATGGCTTAAAAAATTATCAGATATATTATGTTACGGACATATTACGATTTCGGATTTTTGTAAAAATAGTATAAAAAAAGCTGTTTAAAAAAACAGCTTTCAATTTTTGCGATACTTTATGGTATTTTAACCATATAAGTGATATAACTTCACGTAAAATGGCTTTGTGAGCTCGAATTTAAATTTACTGATATCACTTTTATGTTTTCAAAATTTTTAGAAATTCGGACTTAAATCGTATTTTTTATAGAATTTATCCAAAACGTCAACAACATCATCTTCCGTGTCTACGATTTTAAACAGATCTAAATCACCCGGACTTACGGTTTGCATTTTTTCTACCAAAACCGTTTTAACCCATTCAATCAATCCAGACCAGAATTCAACTCCAACTAAAATAATTGGGAACTTTCCAATTTTCTTAGTCTGAATCAAAGTAATCGCTTCAAACATTTCGTCTAGAGTTCCAAATCCTCCTGGCATCACCACAAATCCTTGTGAATATTTGACGAACATTACTTTTCTAACAAAGAAATAGTCAAAATTCAAGTTTTTATCGTGATCAATATACGGATTAAAATGCTGCTCAAACGGAAGCTCGATATTCAAACCAACCGAAGTTCCGCCTCCCAAATGCGCACCTTTATTTCCAGCTTCCATAATTCCGGGACCACCTCCTGTAATCACACCGTAACCCGCTTTACTGATTTTGTAAGCGATTTTTTCAGCCAATAAATAGTACTTATCATCTGGTTTTGTTCTTGCAGATCCAAAAATTGAAACACACGGACCAATACGTCCCATTGCTTCGTAACCATTTACAAACTCAGACATAATTTTAAAAATTGCCCAGCTGTCATTGGTTTTAATTTCATTCCACGTTCTTTGTTTCAAACGGTCCTGAATTACTTTATCTTCGTCATTATCAAAATCTTCTAATCTCATTTTAGGTATTTTAATTTATTATTCATTTATGTTTTTGGCGGATTTATAAGGAGCTTGATCCTGCTGTCCGCTATAATCCCGATTTAGAAAAACAAGGCTTTTTAGCCATAGTTTTTGTTAATCGGGAGATGCCACTCCCGTCACGGCTAGGGCATTTGGTTTCAAATAAACGACAGGTTTAATTGAAAGATTTTTTTCTTTAAATCATGGAATTTTTCAGAAAAAGCGGATACTAAATTAACGCTTTTTTCTAGAATTGTTACAGAAATGTATATTTATTAATTTAAATGTAACATTTGTTCGTGAAATAATTTTGCTTGTATTTCATTACCAATAGGTTAATGATTCAGTGATTTCTTTGCTTTTTGTAGAAATGACAAGTATCATGTAAAACACACAGTAACCGTAGAGTTTGTCATTTCGACGAAGGAGAAATCTTAGCAAGTAGCTCCATGTAGAAATTCGCCAATCTTTGTAGAGTTTCTAACGGAGATTTGCTTCGCCTATTCGCTATCGCTCGGGTCTCCTTCGTCGAAATGACAAAAATGCGGAAGAGAACTGTTGTTATATCTTATTTTGTAGCGACGGATTTTAATCCGTCGAAACGGAATAGCACATAATCAAAAGAACCGTAGGTTCGGCTAATATTATAAGCATAGTTTATAATCTTTGGCAAAGTTTTAAACTTTGCCAAAGATGTTTGTTTTACTCCAACTCTTTTTTCAAAAACTTAGCCGTATAACTCTTTTTATTCTTCGCAACTTCCTCAGGAGTTCCTTTAGCAACAAGCTGTCCTCCACCTTTTCCTCCTTCAGGACCAATATCGATAATGTAATCCGCAAGTTTAATTACATCCATATTATGCTCGATCACTAAGATTGTGTTTCCTTTGTCAACCAATTTATTGATTACTTCCATTAAAACTCGAATGTCTTCAAAGTGTAATCCTGTAGTTGGTTCGTCCAGAATATAAAATGTATTTCCAGTATCTTTTTTAGATAATTCTCCTGCTAATTTAATACGCTGTGCTTCACCGCCAGATAAAGTTGTACTCTGCTGGCCAAGTGTAATATAACCTAAACCCACATCCTGAATCGTTTTGATTTTTCTGTAGATTTTCGGAATATTTTCGAAGAACGGAACAGCTTCATCAACCGTCATATCCAAAACATCTGAAATAGATTTTCCTTTATATCTGATTTCTAAAGTTTCTCTATTGAAACGTTTTCCTTGGCACGTTTCACATTCTACATAAACGTCTGGAAGAAAGTTCATTTCAATCGTTCTTACACCAGAACCTTCACAAGTTTCGCATCTTCCGCCTTTCACATTAAAACTGAAACGTCCCGCTTTATAGCCACGAATCATACTTTCAGAAGTCATTGTAAACAGGTTTCTAATTTCAGTAAAAACCTCTGTATAAGTCGCTGGATTCGAACGCGGCGTTCTTCCAATCGGACTTTGGTCGATATCAATTACTTTGTCTATATGTTCTAAACCTTCAATCTTTTTATAAGGCTGTGGTTTTTTAACGCCATTAAAATAATACGCATTCAAAATAGGGTAAAGCGTTTCATTGATCAAAGTCGATTTCCCGCTTCCAGAAACTCCTGTAACGCATGTCATTTGTCCAAGCGGAATCTCAATGGAAACATTTTTTAAGTTGTTTCCAGTAGCTCCAGTCAATTTCAAGAATTTACCGTTTCCTTTTCTTCTTTCTTTCGGAATGTCAAATTTCATTTTACCATTCAGATATTGAGCAGTAATAGTATTTGATTTTAAAGTTTCTTTTGGAGTTCCAATGCTGATGATTTCACCTCCATATTTTCCAGCCTTTGGACCAATATCAATTACATAATCTGCTGTTTCGATCATGTCTTTATCGTGTTCAACCACAATTACAGAGTTTCCGATATCACGCAATTGTTCTAGAGACTGAATCAGTTTTTCGTTATCTCTTTGGTGTAAACCAATACTTGGCTCATCCAAAATATACAAAACTCCAACTAATTGTGATCCAATTTGAGTTGCTAGCCTAATACGCTGTGCTTCACCACCGGAAAGCGATTTTGAACTTCGGCTTAAAGCCAAATAATTCAAACCAACATTCATCAAAAAGTTCAATCGGTCTTTGATTTCTTTTACAACTTCAGAAGCAATTAAAAGCTGTTTGTCAGTCAAATGATTTTCTAAATCTAGAAACCAAGCCGTCAAATCTGAAATGTCCATATCACACAATTCTGTGATATTTTTTCCATTTACTCTAAAAAATAAAGCTTCTTTTTTAAGTCTCGAACCTTCACAAACCGGACAAGGAATTTCGTCCATAAAATCTTTTGCCCAGCGTTTTATAGAGGTTGTAGCGCTTTCGTCGTATTGATTTTTAATGAAATTAGAAATTCCCTCAAAGTCAATTTTATATTCTCTAGTAACGCCAAGATCTTTTGAATTAATCGAAAATTTGTCTTTTCCACCATACAAAATCATGGTCAAAGCTTCTTCAGGAATTTTCTCGATTGCGTCTGTTATTTTAAATCCGAATTTTTCTCCAATCGTTTCCAATTGTTTGAAAATCCATGAAGATTTATATTCGCCAAGAGGCGCAAAACCACCTGCTTTAATAGATAATTTGGGATTCGGAATAATCTTTTTAACGTTGATTTCATGCACCGTTCCTAATCCGTTGCAATGCGGACAAGCTCCTTTTGGAGAGTTAAACGAAAACAAATTCGGTTCTGGATTCTGATACGATATTCCTGTCGATGGGCACATTAAATTTCTACTGAAATAACGCACTTCATTAGAATCCTGATCCAAAATCATTAATACATCTTCGCCATGATGCATCGCTGTATTAATGCTTTCTGCCAATCTTTTTTGAGTGTCAGGATTATCTTCGATCACCATTCTGTCGACTACAATCTCGATATCGTGCGTTTTGTAACGGTCTAATTTCATTCCTGCAACCAAATCCTGAACTTCTCCGTTTACGCGAACTTTTAAGAAACCTTGTTTGGTAATCTGTTGGAACAATTCGGCGTAATGCCCTTTTCTGGCTTTAATAACAGGCGCCAGAATATTAATGCGTTTTCCGTTGTAATCCTGAATAATCAAATCTTTAATTTGCTCATCAGAATACGAAACCATTTTTTCGCCTGTATTATAACTGTAGGCATCTGCACCACGAGCGTACAAAAGTCTTAAGAAATCGTAAATTTCGGTAATGGTTCCAACTGTAGAACGCGGACTCTTACTCGTCGTTTTTTGTTCAATTGCAATTACGGGAGAAAGTCCGTCGATTTTGTCAACATCAGGACGCTCTAAACCGCCAAGGAATTGTCTAGCATAAGCCGAGAAAGTTTCTACGTAACGGCGCTGTCCTTCAGCATAAATAGTATCAAATGCCAAAGATGATTTTCCAGAACCTGATAAACCGGTAATAACAACCAGTTTTTCACGCGGAATAGATATATCGATATTTTTTAGATTATGAACTCTTGCACCAAGAACTTCAATAGTATTGTCTTTATCTAGCATAATTTTGAGCAAAACGCAAAGTTACCACTTTGATTTGTTCTTTTAGTGCTCGATAGCAAAACTTTATGTTACAAATAGTAACAAAAACGCTGATTTAATATCAGCGTTTTCTTTTTCTTGTTGCCATATATTCTTCGATGGCTTCTTTAGAGGTGTACCAAGTTCGTCCTTCTTTGTAAGCATCAATTTTACCGGTTCGGGCAAGCAAACTAATGTATTCTTGGCCATAAGGGCTTTCGGGCTCGTTCACAATATTTACTATCGGCTGAAAATCATAACTGCTTCCAGGCATTGAATTTAAGTAAATGTTGAGTGTGCGTTCTAAAGCTTGGCACATCAAAAGAATTAGTTTTTGATAATTGCCATTGTTAGCCTGATTAAGCGCTTCGTAATATTTTTTACGGTCGTTTTTAAGAATAATGGCAGGCGGAAACCCACAACGCATTAATAGCAAATTCATACTTAAGCGAACTGTTCTTCCATTTCCATCAAAAAAAGGATGAATCCAGACTAGTTTATGATGATAAATCGTTGCGAGTTCAATGTCGTTTGAACCTAAAGGATTTGTATTGATAAAATCAATCAGTTCATCCAAATAATCAGAAACTTTATTGGCGTTTGGAGGCATGAAATTGGCACCAGAAATTCTAACGCCACCATTTCGAATTCTTCCAGCAAAATCATCTTCAATAGATCGTAAAACCAAACCATGAATAGATAGAATGTCAATGCTTCTTAGTTTGTAATCATCGCTTACAATCGAGTACAAATAATCAATCGCTTTATCGTGATTGTGCGTTTCAAAATGCTCTCTAAGTGATTTTCCTTTAATTGTAATTCCTTCTTGAATAACCATTTGAGTTTCTCGTAAACTCATGGTATTTCCTTCAATACTATTAGAATTATATGTCCATTCTAAGGAAAGGCTTTCGCGAATTTTGTTCAAAGCGATGTTAGGCAGTGGTCTGCTGTTTTGCAAATCCTGTCTTTTTTGATACAATCTTTCAAAGGTTGATTCAAATTCTGAGCGGTATGTTAAATCTATATTCCACATGCCACAAAGGTATGTCTTAATATCGGATAAATAAAATTTTTAACTTATCCGATATTAAGCTTATTCAATTGTCATAGAACGAAGTTTTGTTCTATAAGCTTCAAGCGCTATTGATTTGGAAATGAAGCCATAATATTTTCCATCTCTTAAAACAGGAAGAAATGCCGATTTTGAAGTTTCAAACTTACGCATTACAATCTCCATACTGTCGAGTGTGGAAATAGTAGCTAATGGCGCTTTCATTACATCTCTAATGAATGTGTATTTTACGCGATAAGAATTGAAAATAATTTCTCGAATGTCATTAAAATGAACGACTCCAACTAGATCTTTATCGTTATTGACAACGGCAAAAACTACCTGATTGGAATGCGAAATAAGATCGACTAATTTGCTTAAATTTTCATCTGGATGAACGGTTAAATAATCGCATTGAATGATGGTGTCAATATCTAAAGTCGATAGAATATTAGAATCTTTATTACTCGTAAAAGCATGTCCTTTTTTAACTAATCCTTTTACGTCAAGCGAATACTTTTCGTAACGTTTAGAAATAGCAAAACTGATGGAAGAAACAATCATAAGCGGAATCATTAATCCGTAACCTCCAGTAATTTCAGCAATTAAGAAAATAGCCGTAAGCGGAGCATGAAATAAACCGCTTAGAATTCCAGCCATTCCGACCATTGTGAAATTGGAAATTGGAAGTTTAGATAAACCCACTAACGTAACTAATTTAGAAAAGAAATAGCCCAGATAAGAACCTAAGAATAGAGAAGGAGCGAAGTTACCTCCGTTTCCGCCGCTTCCGATGGTAAGTCCAGAGGCAAAAACCTTAACCATCATAGTAGCTCCTACAAATAAAAGTAAAACCCATTGATTGTTTCTAAAATCGGCAAATAAGGTGTTATCCAATATTTTTCCTGGATCTGCCTCAGAAAGTGTTCTAATGCTCTCATAACCTTCACCAAATAAAGTTGGGAAAATAAAGATCAGTAACGCTAAAAGTGAAGAGCCAATTAAAGCCTTTTTGTAGGGATTAATCTGCTGTTTGGCAAAATAATGTTCGACCTTCTGGAAGTTTCTCGAATAATAAATCGCGGCCAATCCAGTAAGAACTCCCAAAAGAACATAGAAAGGAATATTATGAAAATCGAAAGTTTCTTGCTTTTTGAAGCTTAATAAAATGCTTTCGTCTAAGACAATCGCAGAAACCAAAGCACCTGTTGCGGCAGAAATCATAATAGGGGTAAAGGCAGAAATACTCACATCTACGAGTAAAACTTCAATGGCAAAAAGAACTCCTGCAATTGGAGCGTTAAATGCTGCTGCGATTCCGGCAGCAACTCCACAGCCAATTAATAAAGTTCTGTCTTTATATTGAAGCTTATAATTTTGTGCAAAATTGGAACCAAAAGCTGCTCCAGTTATCACAATCGGACTCTCTAAACCTGCCGAACCTCCTAAACCAACAGTCAAGGAACTCGTCACAATCTGCGCGTACATCTGCTTTTTCGGGATAATACTTGCTTTTTTTGCTACAGCATAAAGAATTTGTGACGTTCCTTTTTGAATGGTACCGTTAAGGACTTTTTTTACCACTAAAACCGTTAGCAAAATACCAATAATAGGTAGGATACTATTAATGAAACTTAATTTTAGTATTCCGTTAATGTATGTGGCAAAAGAAAAAACGCTGTGTGCGAAGGCTTTAAGAACAATTACGGCAAAAGCACATGATATTCCGGTTAAAACACTAGATAAAAAAAGAAATTGTTTTGGAGTCATTAACGATTGTGCCAAAGCAATTATACTTTCTAGTCTTCTGAAATATTTTCTTATCATTATGTCTTAAAATTATCTGTTTTACAAAATTAGGGTATAATCTTAGATAATAAAAACTATAAACGATTAAAATCCAACTGCAGTATCATCTCCTCTAAAATCGGCTCCCGCTTCTAGTTTATTATCTGGAAGAACCAAGATAGCATCCACCTTTCCAATTATAGGTGTTGGTTTTTCGTTAATGATATAACTTTTAGCTTTAAGACGGTCTATAGTTTTAGTTTCAAAAGTATTAGGCTCAAACGTAATTAAATCGGGCAGCCATTGATGATGAAAACGAGGAGCATTTACAGCTTCCTGCATGCTCAATTTATATTCGTAAACGTTTAGAATTGTTTGCAACACAGAAGTAATAATGGTAGAACCACCCGGTGTTCCCACAACCATAAACAGTTTTCCGCCTTTTTCTACAATTGTAGGCGTCATAGAACTTAACATTCGCTTTTGCGGCGCAATACTGTTGGCTTCATTTCCAACTAAACCAAACATATTTGGAGATCCAGGTTTAGCGCTAAAATCATCCATTTCATTATTTAAAAAGAAACCTAGTTCGTCGCAGTAATATTTAGAACCGTATCCGTCATTTAAGGTTGTCGTAGCCGCAATAGCATTTCCAAATTGGTCTATAATAGAGTAATGCGTTGTTTCTGTACTTTCGGCATAATTGACTTTTCCTTCTTTTATTTCGGTAGATAAAGTGGCTTTTTCAGGATTAAAACTCGCCATTCTTTCACGCAAATAATTTTCATCCAATAATTCTTTAACTGGAATTTTTACAAAATCTGGATCGCCTAAAAAATAACTTCTATCGGCATAAGCTCTTCTTTCTGCTTCAACAATAACCTGAATTGCCTCTGCCGAATTATGTCCCATTTTGGCTAAATCATAAGGCTCGAGCATTTTTAAAATTTGAGCCAGACAGATTCCACCGCTACTTGGTGGAGTCATTGAGGTTATTTTTAAATCTTTATAAGTAAACTGGAGCGGTTTTCTCCATTTGGCTTCGTATTTTGATAAATCTTGTAGCGTAATAATGCCGCCTTTTTCTTTAAGATAATGGACTAAGATTTTTGCCGTTTCCCCTTTGTAGAATTCGTTTCTCCCTTTTTTCTGAATCCTTCTTAAAGTCTTCGCTAGTGCAGGATATTTGATCGTGTCATTTTCTTTGTAAGCTTTTGATGCTGGAGAATCTTCACCATTTATATTTACAATGCTTTCATGATAATCTTTTAAGCTTTTCTCCTGTTTTTTGGTCACAACAACGCCTCTTTCTGCTAAAGCAATTACAGGCTCAAGAATTTTAGAAATAGGCATCGTTCCATACTTTTTATGTACAGCAAAAACGCCTGCAATTGTTCCGGGAACACCAATGGCAAGAGCTGTTTGGGTGCTTTTTCCTTTTATTACATTTCCTTCGCTGTCCAAAAACATGTCTTTTGTGGCTGCTAACGGTGCTTTTTCGCGATAATCTAGAGAACCGACTTCACCATTTGCTTTTCGATATACCATAAATCCGCCGCCACCAATGTTTCCCGCAAAAGGAAAAGCAACTGCAAGAGCTAATTCTGTTCCGACCATGGCATCAAAAGCGTTTCCGCCTTTTTTCATAATGTCAGAACCAATTTTTGAAGCTTCTTCGCGGGCAGAAACTACCATCGCTTTTGTCACTACTAATCCCGTTGGTTTCGAAACGGTTTCTTGTGCATGACTGCTGTTTAGATATAAAAGCGCTATTAGAAATGTAATTTTTTTCATGGGCAATAAATTTTAAATACGGGCTTAAAGAGAAAGCAGTTTTCCTTTGGCCTGTTCTCTCATTTCTTCAAAGAAAAGTGTAAATTCTTCTTCAAATTCATCATAAAATTCAATAAGCTCTTCAACTGCATATTGCATTTGAGAAATGTTTTTAGACCTTCTGTCCATTTGAGTCAGAATATTGTGAATTCCGTCAGTAGTTCGATAACTTAAAAGCCAGTTTCGTTCAATCATATACGGCATTAAACCCTGCGTTTTTTCGGTAAGAATATCGTAATTATCATGCAGCGAATGGTAAAAACGTTTCACAAAAAGCTCTAATTTTTCATCAGAATATTGAGTCCAATTTTTGGCAAGAAAATGATCGTAAACAATATCTACAATAACCCCCGCATAATGATGGTAGCGATCGTGAAGGCGTTTGGTGCTTTTTCTAAAAATATCGTGAGAATCGGTATAGGTATCTATGAATCGATGCAGTAAAATTCCTTTTTGAACATCTTCGGGAAAATGTTCGAAGTGCTTGCCGCGAATTCCGTCAGCCATAAAATTCCCGATTTTAATCAGATCATTTTCTCCAGAAAGGTATATGTGGGCTAAGAAATTCATGTTTTATTTTTAAGCTGCTAAGGTTCTGAGGTACTAAGAAACGAAGCTTATTATTGTAAATGTAATAAAACTTTTTTAAATGGTTTTGTTATATAAATTCAAAGTTGCTAAGCTACTAAGCTTCTGAGCTGCTAAGGTTGTGAGAGGCTTAGAAGCTTAGCAGCTAAGACCCTTAGAACCTTTTTTATTAAAACTTAGCATCTAAGAATCTCGGCAACTTTTCTATATTTGTAAAAAAATAACCATAACTCACAAAAATGACTTTAATAAAATCTATTTCTGGAATCCGTGGGACGATCGGAGGAAAAGTGGGAGATAATCTAACTCCTGTTGATGCAGTGAAATTTGCGTCGGCGTACGGAACTTTCTTAAAAAATAATATTGCTAAAGATAAATTGACTGTTGTAATTGGCCGTGATGCTAGAATTTCTGGGCCAATGATTCATAATTTAGTTGTAAATACTTTAATTGGTTTAGGAATCGACGTTATCGATCTTGGACTTTCTACAACGCCAACTGTTGAAGTGGCTGTTCCGTTAGAAAAAGCAGACGGTGGAATTATTTTAACTGCTTCTCATAATCCAAAACAATGGAATGCTTTAAAATTATTAAATGCTAAAGGAGAATTCTTAAGCGGAGCTGACGGAGCAAAAATCCTTGAAATTGCAGAAGCAGAAGCTTTTGATTTTTCTGATGTGGATAGTTTAGGAGAAGTGATCTCAAATGACGCTTATATGGATATTCATATCGATGAAGTTTTAAACCTTCCATTGGTTGATATCGAAGCGGTAAAAGCGGCTAAATTTAAGGTCGTAGTTGACGGAGTTAATTCTTCAGGAGGAATTATTATTCCTAAAATATTAAAATTAATGGGCGTTGAAGTAGTAGAATTATACTGCGAACCAAACGGACATTTTCCTCATAATCCAGAACCGTTAAAGGAGCACTTAACAGACATTTCAGAATTAGTTGTAAAAGAAAAAGCTGATTTCGGAATCGTAGTTGATCCAGATGTTGACCGTTTGGCTTTTATTAGCGAAGACGGAGAAATGTTTGGTGAAGAATATACTTTGGTTGCGGTTGCTGATTACGTTTTAAGCAAAACTCCTGGTAATACGGTTTCTAACATGTCATCTTCTCGTGCTTTGCGCGATGTGACAAATACGCATGGCGGAAGCTACGAAGCAAGTGCTGTAGGTGAGGTGAACGTAGTTGAATTAATGAAGAAAAACAATGCTGTTATCGGTGGTGAAGGAAACGGTGGAATTATCTATCCTGAATTGCACTACGGAAGAGATAGTTTGGTAGGTGTGGCATTATTCTTAACGCATTTGGCAAACAAAAAAATGTCTGTTTCTGCTTTGAGAGCTTCTTATCCAGAATATTACATGAGCAAAAATAAAATTGAATTGACGCCACAAATCGATGTTGATGCCATTTTAACTCAAATGACAGAGAAATATAAAAATGAAGATATTTCTACAATTGACGGTGTAAAAATTGATTTTGCTACAGAATGGGTTCATTTAAGAAAATCAAACACAGAGCCAATTATTCGTATTTATACAGAAGCGCCTTCTCAGGAAGCTGCAGATCAATTGGCACTTCGCATTATTGATGAAATTAAAGTAATTGCTGGAATCTAAGATTTTCAGTTTTGAAATAAAAAAAATCCGAAAAACTAAATGTTGTTTTTCGGATTTTTCATTTTATTACTTTACGCGGTGTTTCCATCTTTTGTGCGTCCATAAATAAAATTCGGGCTGTTCTAAAATTTGTTTTTCGACTTCTTTCAGATACATTTCTGTAATTTCAAAATCTTTAAATTCTTTCGGATTATCAGCAAGAGAAAGAAAAGTTGCTTCATAAAAACCTCTTTTTACCTTTTTCACTTTTACCATAATCACGGCCAGATCATATTTTTTTGCCAGCATTTCGGCTCCTGTATGAACAGGAACTTCAACTCCCATGAATTTCATCGAATGAAAAATTCTATCCAATTTTGGAGATTGATCACTTGCTAAACCGTACATGCTTAAAACCCCATTTCGCTGATTTTGAGCCATAGTCGGAATCGCTTTTCTGGTTTCGATCATTTCGGTATTGTATTTAGATCTGATTTTTCGAACCAATTTATCAAAATAAGGATTTGCCAGTTTTTTGTAAACCGCCACTCCCTGAAATCCAAGTTTAGGATTAATCGTTAAAAGCCACTCATAACTTGCATAATGCGAAGCGACAAGAATAACGCTTTTTCCTTTTTTAGCATAATCAAGGACAAGATCGATGTTGGTTACATGAAATCTTCTATCCATTTCTTCAGGAGATATGCTCATTGTTTTTACCATTTCCAAAAACATATCGCACATGTGTTTGTAGAATTTCTTTTCTACGTCTTTTCTTTCTGCATCACTTAAATGCGGTAAAGCAAGTGCCAGATTCTCACGAACTACCTTTTTACGATATCCGATAACTCTGTAAACCAGAAAATAGACAAAATCTGAGAAAAGGTAAAATACGGGAAAAGGAAGTATAGAGATAAGCCAAAGCAAAGGATAGGCTAAAATATAGACAAGAAACTGCATGTAAATTTTTTTTACAAAGATAAATTAAAAATGATTAGCTATTGATATTTTGCTTTCTTGCTAACTTATCTTTAAGAATGATTATATTTACAATTCACAATAATTAGTACTTATGAATATTATTTTAATAGCGATTATCATTGCGAACGTTGTTATTAGTTACAAAGGTTTTAACGATCTTTATTTTTTTAGAAAATACGAATTTCATGTAGGAAGCATTCGTTCAGGAGAGCAAATCAGAATGCTGTCTTCGGGTTTTTTACATGTAGATATGATGCATTTAATTTTTAATATGCTGACATTGTATTTTTTCGCACCCGTAGTTTTAGGCTGGCTTGGCAACTTTTCTTTTATTCTTGTTTATTTTGGAAGTTTAATCTTCGGAAGCCTTTTGACCATGTTATTTCATAAAAACGATTATAGTTATAGAGCTGTCGGAGCTTCTGGCGCTGTAACTGGAGTTTTGTATTCGGCAATACTATTGCAGCCCGACATGATGCTCGGAATCTTTTTTGTCATTCCGATGCCAGCTTATCTTTTCGGAATTTTATATTTATTATACTCAATTTACGGAATGAAGGCTAAAAATGACAATATTGGGCATACAGCACACTTTGGCGGCGCTATAGGCGGTTATTTGATTACTTTAATTAAAGTGCCATCCCTGCTTACAGACCACACATTGATGGTTGTGCTTTTGGCGATTCCGATTTTGATACTTTTCGGAATGGCAAAATTGGGAAAATTGTAATGCTGGCATAACTTTTGGAATGCTTTCTTCAAATATTAAAATGTAACAAAAATGAAAAAACTAGTATTATTTTTAACAATCATGTTTATGACTATGTCTTACGGCCAAGAAATCAAACAAGTACCTCTAATTAATGTTAATGGAGAAGGAAAAGTAAAAGTAGCACCTGATCAGGTTTGTATTTCAGCTTCTGTTGAAACAAAAGGGAATAATGCTAAAGACGTTAAAAAGCAAAACGATGAAAAGATGGATGCTGTTTTAAAATTCATCAAAAAAATGAATATTCCAACAGCAGATTTCAAAACAAAACAAGTAGCTCTTAATCCGCAGTACGATTATGAGAAAAAGAAAACTTCTTATAATGCTACGCAAACAGTAGAAATCGTAGTGAAAGATTTAGCTAAGTACGATGAGTTAATGGAAGGACTAGTTCAGCAAGGTATTAACCGAATTGACAGAGTTTCTTTTGAATCATCTAAATTAGCACAATACCAGTCTGAAGCTAGAAAATTAGCGATGAAAGATGCTAAAACAAAAGCAGAAGAATATGTGTCTGTTTTAGGACAAAAAGTAGGTAAAGCTTTTACAATCTCTGATAATTCTCAGGTTTACCACCCGCAGCCAATGTATGCAGCAATGAGAATGAAAGAAGCAGATTCAATGGGAGCTTCAAACGAAACATTAGCAATTGGCGAAATCGAAATTACAGCAAATGTTAGCGTTAGTTTTGTATTAGATTAAAAGTTTTAAATTCCAATATTAAAAATCCAAATTCCAATTAAAACTGGAGTTTGGATTTTTTTTATTTTAGATTTTAGATTTCGGACTTTAGATTTTTAGATTGGAATTTGGAATTTCTTTATTGGGATTTAAATAAGTTTCATCGGAAGCGTAAACCTAAAAATACTTCCTTTTCCTTCTTCACTTTCTACCCAAATTTCTCCTTCATGAATATTGATGAACTCTTTGCAAAGCAGAAGTCCAAGTCCGCTTCCTAATTCGTTTTCTGTTCCTTTTTGCAGCACCTTTCCGTTAATTTTGAATAGTTTTTCTTTAATATAATCAGGAACTCCGATTCCGTTATCTTTAATTGAGATTTCGACTTTCTGATTGGTTTTGGTGAGCTTTACTTTAATATCGCCGTTTTTGTCTGTAAATTTAATGGCATTACTGAGCAGATTGCGCAAAACTGTACTGATCATATTTTTATCCACTTCGGCTTCAATTAGATAAGCCGATTCAAACGAGATATTGATGTTTTTATTTAAAGCTACGTTCTTGCTCAATTCAATATTTTCCTCAATTAAAGCATTCAAAAGTGTCTTTTTTGGATTGAAAGTAATCATTCCCGTTTGCACTCTCGACCAGTCTAAGAGATTTTCAAGCAATTTGTAAATATTCTTATTCGAGTCGTGCAGCATTTCTGATATTTCTTTAATTTCTTCTCTGCTGTATTGGTCGATATTTTCGAGCAAAATTTCAGAAAGAGAAACAGACGATCCTAGTGGCCCTCGCAAGTCGTGAGAAATGATAGAAAAAAACTGGTTTTTATCGTTTAGAAGCTTTTTTATCTTGTGATCCTGCTTTTCTTTCACCAAAAGTAAAAAGCCCACAATTCCGATTAAAGTCAATAGAAACAGACAAATGCTGTACAAACTATCGAAAGTGTCTTTAGAAATAATAAGATCTTGAGGATATAAATAGCGGTGAATTGTTCGTATGGCAATTAAAATTTCAAAACCCATATAACACAAAACATAAAAAGTCTTGAAAAAGCTTTTTTGCTTTTCTGTAAAATAAGCTATCGTCGGCAATAAATAAATGGCAAATATGCCAATTCCGCCAATTATGACGCGCGTATTCATCGATGCGTCAAAAAGCGTTGCAATATTAAAAATTAGTATTGCCACTGCAGTAACGGCGATTTGAAATCGATAATGCCTTTTTGCATGCGATTTAATTAAGGAAAGCATGGCGATTGTCTCAAAACAGCAAGCGCCGAAAATCATAGAATTTGAAATGTTGATAGAAACAAAATCTGGAATAAGGCCTCGCATAAGCGCCATAATCCATGCGACAGTAAGTATCAATTTACCCAAGCCAAACCATCTTAACGTTTTTCTGTTATCGCTAGTGGCATACGAAAAAGAAAAACTGAAAATAAGAATGCAGGTAAATAAATTGCCCCAAAAGTAAAGTAGAAATATAGTTTTTGGATCTACTGGTAAGAGTTCGAACATTTACAGGATTTTGCTTTTTAAAAATCTATTTTACAAATATACGAATAAAGTAAACATTCAAGCCAGAGTTGGCGGGACGAGCGCGAGATTCTAGCATATTTAACAATTTGTTTTCTTTGAAATGGTCTGAAGCATTTATACCATTTTTATAAATTAACTGCAGTTTAAGGTTTAAATTAATCTGTTATATTTTGAATACATTTTGATTCTAAATTCTTTCATAAATTATAAAAAATAGAAAGAAAGAATTAAATTACATATTAAATGATTTCTTAGATTTGTATATAAGTACCACAAAAACTTCTGTTATGCCACTAATTGAACAATCAGAATATAATTCTCCTTCTATTATTCATCGCAACAGGCATGTTTCTACCATTTATGCTGCCTTGATTAAAAGGTTTGAAGTTCCTGAATATAAAAGAGAAAAGCATGAGTTAAGTGACGGTGATTTTATCAACATCGATTACATTATAAACGATCCGAAAAAAGCGGTTATTTTATGCCACGGTTTAGAAGGCGATTCGCGAAGAACGTACAACAATAGCTGCGCGGCCTATTTTCAGCAGAAAGGTTTTTCGGTTTTTGCTTGGAACAATCGTACTTGCGGAGGAGAAATGAACCGTCTGCCAAGATTGTATCATCATGGCGCTGTTGACGATTTGGATGAAGTAGTTCAGTTTGTTCTTCAAAAAGGAGCGGAGGATATTTATCTTATCGGATATTCTATGGGCGGCGTTCAGTTGCTCAATTATCTAGGCTGGACAAAAATTGATGAACGAATAAAAGCTGCAGTTTCTATTTCTGTGCCAACTCACATCGCGACCAGTGCCGAAGTGCTAAAGCAAGGTTTTAACAGAGTTTATCTAAAGAATTTTACCATTGACATCAAGAAAAAGCTGAAATACAAAGCGGCGCAATTTCCAGATTTCATTAACCGCGATCAGATTGACAAAATTACATCTTTTGATGAAGTAGATCAGTATTTTACAGCGCCTTTGCATGGTTTTGCCAGTAAAGACGATTATTACCATCGCGTTTCTCCAGAGTTTTCATTAAAAGATATTACAACACCAGTTTTAATCATCAATTCGCTCGACGATCCTTTTTTGGGCGAAAGATGTTACCCAAGATCCATTGCTGAAAACAGTGCATTTGTTTATTTAGAAACTCCAAAATATGGTGGGCATTGTGCGTTTCCGCTTCGCAATTCAACGTATTCTTATGCCGAGAAAAGAGCTTTTGAGTTTTTCGAATCTTTCAAGTCAGATCATACTTTGATCCATTAATTTCATTTCGTTTCAAAAATTATTTAAGGTTGAAAAAATGCCTTGAAATTTTTGATAATGTCGAATTAATCAAAATTTTTAATCATTTGATTAAAAAATATGTTTAACGTATTAAAAAATGATTTACATTTGTTGGTAAATGATTAAAATAGATTTTAAATGTCTGAAAATAAAGATGCTACGACTGAAGAAAAAATAAAAACAGCAGCCAAAACAGTTTTTTATAAAAAGGGTTTTTCCGCAACCAGAACTAGAGATATTGCAGAAGAAGCAGGTTTGAATTTGGCTTTGCTGAACTATTATTTTAGAAGCAAAGCAAAACTTTTTGAAATTATAATGACCGAAACCTTATCGGGCTTTATCGGCAGCATGAAAATAATTTTTGATGATGAAAAAACTTCTTTAGAACAAAAAGTAGCCATTATTGCAGAACGATATATCGATTTTATTGGTACCGAACCAGAAATTCCGATTTTTATTCTAACCGAAGTTCGAAATAATCCTGAAGGTCTTTTGAAAAAACTGCCCATTAAAGAAATCGTGCTTGACTCTGTTTTTATCAAACAATTTCAACAAGCCGTTCAAAATAAGAAAATAGCAGAACCTAATCCGTTGCACTTTATAATGAATCTTATGGGATTGATTGTGTTTCCGTTCATTGCAAAACCGATTATTATGGGAAGCAGAAATTTGCAAGCTTCTCAATTTCATGATTTAATGCAAGAGCGTAAGAAAAAAATCCCAATATGGATTAATATGATGTTTGCTGTCTAATATTAACTAGATTAATTTATTTATGATGAGAAAATTGTATTTAAAATATATCGGAATTTTGTTCTTTGCTTCGGCTCAAGCACAGACATTCACAATTGATCAGAGTTATAAAATGGCTGTCGAAAATTATCCTTTGATCAAACAATATGAACTGATTGAAAAAAGCAAAGAATATACTTTAAGTAATGCCAATAAAGCGTATCTACCTCAAATTAGTTTGACTGCGATAGAAGGATATGTTTTTGGAGATTTTCCAACAATGGGAAGTTCTGGAAACGACAGTAAATTCAAGTTCATCGGTTTAGGGCAGATCAATCAGACCATTTGGGATGGAGGGGCTACCAAAACACAAAAAAAGATTGCAGAGGCATCTTCAAACACCGAAAAAGCTTCTGTTGATGTTTCGCTTTACGATCTGCGTTCAAGAGTCAATCAGCTTTATTTTGGGATATTGCTTATTGATGAACAGTTGAAACAATTGCAAATTCAAAATACGATCCTTTCTAACAATATTGATAAAGTTAAAAAACTTCATGAAAATGGTTTAGCGTACAAAACAGATGTTGACGAAATGAAAGCCGAACAGCTTAATCTCAGCCGACAGAAAAAAGATTTTGAATACACTAAATCAGGCTATCAAACCATGCTCTCTTATTTGATAGGAAAAAATATCAGTCAAGAAAAATTAGAAAAACCTTTTAATTCTATCGGTCTCGATACCGTAATCAAACGCCCAGAACTACAGCTTTTTGCTAGTCAACGAAATCTGGTAAACGCACAATCTGATATGCAGAAAGTGAGTTTGATGCCTAAAGTAGGCTTGCTTGGCGCAGGTGTAGTTTTGGCGCCTGGAATTAATTTGGGAACTCAGAAAATTTCTACCATTGGCGTTGCTGGATTAAGCGTCGGCTGGGATATAAAAGGATTATATAAAAATTCAAACGAAAAAAATCTGACACAGCAGGAATTGAAGAAAATAGAAGTTCAAGAAGAAACATTTCTATTTAACACCCGATTTCAGATGAATCAAAAAACGGCAGATATTGAGAGACAAAAAGCGATTTTAATAGACGATGATGCTATTGTAAAACTTCGCCAGACCATTCGCGAAGGCTATCAGCTCAAATACGACACTGGAGCAGGACCGTTAATAGATTTGCTGAATGCGGCAGAAAAAGAAGGAAATGCGCGTGCAGAAAAGGCATTGCACGAAATTCAATTACTAATGGCAGAATACGAGTATCAAACAATCAAAGGAAATTAACTCTATATATTATGAAAAAGATCAAGCTTTTATATTTTCTTATCCCAATGATTTTCATGTTTTCGTGCAAAGACACCGAAAATGATTTTGATGCTTCTGGTTCTTTTGAGGCTGTAGAAACGATTATGTCAGCAGAAGCAAATGGCCAAATTTTACAACTGAATGTAGAAGAAGGCCAGCAATTGGAAGCGGGACAAAAAGTTGGGTTTATAGACAGTACACAATTGACTATCAGTAAAATGCAATTGCGCCAAAACGAAAAAGCAATTCTAAGTGGCAGACCGCAAATAAATGTTCAGACTGAAAGCTTAAAGAGACAGCTGGATAACGCAATTTTGGATCGAAATAGAACAGAAAAATTGGTAAAGGGCGGAGTAGCTTCGCAAAAGCAATTGGATGATGTAAATTCTAAAGTTGCGGCTTTACAAGCTCAGATCAAAGCACAGGAAAGTTCGCTGGAAACTACAACCGAAAACTTGAAACAGCAGGGAAATACGGTTGGAGTTCAGCTAAAAGGAATTGAAGACCAATTGAGTAAAAGTATTATTGTCAATCCGATTAAGGGAACTGTGCTGGCAAAATACGCAGAACAATATGAAATGGCAGTAATAGGAAAACCATTGTACAAAATTGCGAATCTTGAAACTTTAGATCTACGGGCTTATATTACAGGAACGCAGTTGCCACAAGTTAAAATTGGACAGCTGGTTAAAGTGCGTATTGATGAGGGTGAGAAGAAGTATAAAGAATATCAAGGTACAATTGCTTGGATTTCTAATAAATCTGAGTTTTCTCCAAAAACAATTCCGACGAAAGACGAACGTGCCAATTTGGTTTATGCCATTAAAGTAAGGGTTAAAAATGACGGCTATTTGAAAATAGGAATGTACGGAGAAGTTCTTTGGTCAAAATAAAACACCGCTATGGCATCAGTTACGCTAAAAAATATTACTAAAAAGTATGGTGATTTTGTCGCCGTAGATGACGTTTCTTTTGAGGTGCAGAAAGGAGAGCTTTTTGGTTTAATAGGTCCAGATGGTGCAGGAAAAACTTCGATTTTCAGAATCTTAACCACATTACTGCTTCCCGATGGCGGAACGGCTTCTGTTGAAGGTCATGATGTGGTAAATGAGTTTCAGGAAATTAGGAATAAAGTGGGCTATATGCCTGGGAAATTCTCCTTATATCAGGATTTAACCGTAAAAGAAAATCTAGAGTTTTTCGCCACTATTTTTGGTACTACGATTGAGGGAAATTACGAATTAATCAAAGATATTTACGATCAGATAAAACCTTTTAACGACAGGCGCGCGGGGAAACTTTCGGGCGGAATGAAGCAGAAACTGGCTTTGTGCTGTGCTTTAATTCATAAACCTGAAATTTTATTTTTGGATGAACCCACTACTGGAGTTGATGTAGTTTCTCGAAGCGAATTTTGGGAAATGCTGGCTAAACTCAAAAAACAAGATATTACCATCGTGGTTTCGACTCCCTATATGGATGAAGCCAAATTATGCGACCGAATTGCGCTGATTCAAAGCGGAAAAATAATGACAGTCGACACGCCTGATGAAATCATAAAAAGTTTTCCAAAACCGCTTTTTGCTGTAAAAGCAGCTAATATTTATAAGCTTTTGCAAAATCTTAGAACCGAAAAAGAAATTGAGAATTCGGATGCTTTTGGAGAATTTATTCACCTTACGCTTGTGTCTGAAGAAGCAGATTTGGAAAGAGTTAAAACGATTATTCAAAAATACAATCCAGAGAATTTAGAACTAAAAAAAATAGAACCCACGATCGAAGATAGTTTTATTCGTCTTATGCGCGAACAGGATAATTCAGATGAACCAAAAGAATTGCTGCATGGAAAATAAAGTTATTATTTGTAAAGATTTGACCAAACAGTTTGGCGATTTCAAGGCGGTTGACAGCATTAGTTTTGAGGTGGGCGAAGGTGAAATTTTTGGTTTTTTAGGTGCCAATGGAGCAGGAAAAACCACCGCAATGCGAATTCTCTGCGGCCTTTCTTATCCGTCTTCGGGACAAGCTACTGTTGCAGGATTTGATGTTTACAGACAGCAGGAAAAAATTAAGAAGAATATTGGTTATATGAGTCAGAAGTTTTCGCTTTATGATAACCTGACGATTTTGGAAAATATCGAATTCTTTGCCGGTGTTTATGGCGTTTCTCGACCTGAAATTAAAGAAAGAAGCAACGATCTGATTTCGACTTTAGGTTTGCAAAAAGAAGCTAAAAAACTCGTTGGCGGACTGCCTTTGGGATGGAAACAGAAATTAGCTTTTTCTGTTGCCGTATTCCATCGTCCGAAAATTGTTTTTCTGGATGAGCCAACTGGCGGCGTAGACCCGATAACGCGACGACAGTTTTGGGAAATGATTTATGAAGCGGCAGCCAGCGGAATTACCGTATTTGTAACGACGCATTATATGGATGAAGCCGAATATTGTGATCGAATCAGTATTATGGTCGACGGGCGGGTAGACGCGATAGATTCTCCGACTGCGTTAAAAAAACGTTTCAATGCCGCTTCTATGGATGAGGTTTTTTATGAACTGGCTCGAAATGCCAAAAGAACATCAGATTAGTATGAAAAAATTACTGGCTTTTATTCGAAAAGAATTTTATCATGTCTTTAGAGATCGGCGAACACTGTTGATTCTCTTTGGACTTCCTGGGGTGCAGATTATTCTTTTTGGTTTTGCCTTGAGCAGTGAAGTCAAAAATATCGGAATTGCCATTCAGGATAATTCACATGATATTTATACAGAAAAAATTATACGAAAGATAGAATCAAGCTCTTATTTTAAGGTTGAAAATCCGATTTTAAATTATAAGGATATTGAAAATAGATTTAAGGACGGAAGCATTAAATGTGCTGTCATTTTTCCGTCCAATTTTGGCTCTGATCTGCAGCGTCTCGGCGGAGCAAAAATTCAAGTCATTGCCGATGCATCTGATCCAAATACGGCAACAATTGTTATGAATTATCTAAATGTAATTGTTCGCGATTATCAGCAAGAATTAAACCCGTCCGTTGGATTAAATTATCAGATTGTTCCAGAGTTAAGACAGCTTTATAACGAAGAACAGAACGGTTCGCTTAATTTTATTCCCGGCGTGATTGCTTTGATTTTTATGATTGTGAGCACAGCGCTGACTTCTGTCGCTGTAGTGCGCGAAAAAGAATTGGGGACAATGGAAATTCTGCTCGTATCGCCTTTTAAGCCTATAATGGTATTAATTGCAAAGGCAATTCCGTATTTAGTGCTTTCCGTAATTAATTTCATTCTGATTATTTTACTTTCAGTCTATTTTCTTGATGTTGAGATTAAAGGAAGTTTTGTGCTTCTTTTTGCAGAAAGCATTTTATTTATTATTACCTGTCTTTCTCTCGGCTTGCTGATTTCAAATGTTACGGCTTCACAGCAAACCGCAATGCTGATTTCGATGATGGGAATGATGCTGCCAACATTACTGCTTACAGGATTTATGTTTCCGTTAGAAAATATGCCGTGGATATTTCAAGCCATTTCTCATTTAATTCCGTCGCACTATTATTATATTATCGTAAAAGCCGTTATGCTCAAAGGTTTAGGTTTTTCGTATATCTGGAAAGAAACGCTTATTTTGGTTGGAATGACGATTTTGCTGCTGGTTATTTCTTTGAAAAAATTTAAAATCAGATTGTCATGAAAGTGCTGCGTTTTATATTACAGAAGGAATTTCGCCAGATCTTTAGAGACAAAACCATATTGGCTATGATGTTTTTTGTTCCCATTTTTCAGCTCATTATTTTGCCTTTGGCTGCCAATTTTGAAGTGAAAAGTGTAAACATTGTTTATGTAGATAATGACCACAGTTCGTATTCTCAAAAACTAATTAATAAAATCGGTTCTTCAGGATATTTTCATATTGCAGGAACTCCAGCTTCTTATCTGGAAGGTTTGAAATTTATTGAAAGAGGGGATGCCGACTTAATTCTGGAAATTCCGTCAGGTTTTGAACGAAATCTGGTGAGAGAAGGTAGTCAGAAAGTCAATATTGCTGCAGATGCCATCAACGGAACGAAATCGAATATTGGAAATGCGTATTTAAACGTTGTGCTGGCAGATTTCAGTTCTGACCTTGATATTCGATATAAATTACCGCAACAATCAGCTTCAGCTTCTCCTTCATTAATTACGTTGAACAGCACAAACTGGTACAATCCGAGAGCAGAATATAAATATTATATGGTTCCAGGTATTTTGGTATTGCTGCTTACTTTGATTGGCGGATTTATTACGGCATTAAATATTGTAAAAGAAAAAGAAATCGGCACGATTGAACAGATAAATGTAACGCCAATTCAAAAATGGCAGTTTATTTTAGGCAAACTCATTCCTTTTTGGATTGTTGGAATGATGGTTTTTACCATTGGACTTATCGTTATGTATTTGATTTACGGAATATTTCCGCTTGGAAGTCTCTTCGTTTTATATCTGTTTGCAGGAGTTTATTTAATAGCCTTATTAGGTTTGGGACTTTTGATTTCAACATTTGCCGATACACAATTGCAGGCCATGTTTATTGCTTTTTTCTTTATGATGATATTCATGCTTATGAGCGGTTTCTTTACAAGTACTGACAGTATGCCAAATTGGGCAAGAACCATTTCAGAATTTACGCCTGTTACGCATTTCATTAAAGTGGTTCGGCTTATTGTTTTAAAAGGAAGTGGCTTGCATGAAGTGGGAAGAGAGCTTCTGTACTTGTGTATTTTTGCTGTTGTATTGAATGCTTTAGCAATTTATAACTATAGAAAAACAAGCTGATGATTATTTATATTATAAGTATTGGCGCCAATTAAAATTACGAGCTCGTTGTAGGCATTAATTTCTTTTTTTATTAATTTACATCACCTTAAAAAACAAGCTTTTCTATAAAACTAAAAGATGGTGAATAACAAAGAAGAGAAAAAAGAACAAAGCGCTGTATATCTGCTTCCTTGGGTTACGGCAATTGCTATGTTTATACAATCATTGGATGGGACGATTCTCAATACTTCACTGCCATCAATAGCTAGAGATATGGGATATTCTCCAACCGAAATGAATTCGGTTATTGTAACTTATACACTTACGTTGGCAATGTTTATTCCGCTCTCGGGTTGGCTCGCTGATAAATTTGGCACAAGAACCATGTTTATGATTGCTGTCTTTTTGTTTATTATGGGATCTTTATTTTGTGCGCTTTCTGTTGATTTAAGAACTTTTAATATGGCGCGTGTTTTACAGGCAGTTGGAGCTTCGATGATGGTGCCGATTGCACGATTGGCTATTTTGTATCAATATCCAAAAAGTGAATTACTGAAAACAATGAATTTTATAACCTTATTTGGATTATTAGGAATGGTAGCAGGGCCAAGTTTAGGAGGTTTCCTTTCTGATAATCTGAGCTGGCATTGGATATTTTTGGTAAATATACCAATTGGTCTTATCGGAATTTCCATGGCGTATCGGGTTATGCCTAATTTTAAACATGCAGTTGGGAGGTTCGATTTTAGGGGATTAATGTATTTTAGCTTAGCGCTGATTTCTATTACTTTGGTTTTAGAACTTATAGGGAGCGGTCGAACACATATGATCGTAATTTTAGGTTTATTGTTTCTATCGGGCTTGCTTTCTCTCTTCTACTATATTCATTATAAAAGAACCGAAAAACCTATAATCGATCTACGTCTTTTAAATATAAGAACCTTAAAAATAGGGCTGATAGGAAGTTTGATTACGAGATTAGGAATAGGAGGACTGCCCTTGCTGTTGCCACTGATGTTGCAGACAAGTTTTGGTTACTCGGCTTCTGTATCAGGATTATTGTTGCTCCCTTCTGCCTTGTCAAATGTGGCTGTGAAACCTTTTATGGTGCATATTATAAAATTTTTTGGGTACCGAACAGTTTTGATAAGTAATACTATATTGCTGGGAATTATATTAATTATTTTGGGATTTGTAACACGAGAAACTCCGCTTGGCTATTATATTTTGCTGATGATTTTCTACGGAATTTTTACTTCTATACAAATGTCTGCAATGAATACTATCACACTTTCAGATCTGGATCAAGATACAGCAAGTGGAGGAAATACAATGCTTGTTATTATGCAGCAGCTTTCGGTAAGTTTTGGAGTTTCTGTAGCCAGCCTTTCGCTTTCTCTATTTCAGACAGGTATTTTCGAGTTGGATACAGCCAAAGCATTTGAATACACTTTTATTACATTGGCTGTTTTTACTATTTTTTCAAGTTTTACCTTTTCAAAACTGACTAAGACAGATGGACAAGGGTATGTGTGATTTTATTTAAAAATCCTTCCAATAATTTTTCCAATTTCAGCAAAATCATCGACGTTGCTAACCGCTCTTTTTTCGGTTGTATTTTCAAGAGTTTTTGAAAAAGGAAAAATCAGCAAGTAGTTATTATTACTTAAATTTTTATTCAACAATTCTGGTACTTCACGCATCTGTGGGAAATATGAATGCATTCCTCTGTCTGCCATAAGTATAATAAGCCCTTCATCTTGTTTCAAATTGTAGGCAGCATTTTCGGCTTCCGACCAGCTTTTCACCACATTAAATTCCCCTTCAATATCTGCTTTTTTGGCAATTCGAGTTAAAATTTGCATGGTTCGATCATTTCCATAAAAACTGATTATAGCTCCTGAATTACGTCCAATATTCCAAATTTTAAGCATCGAATGAAAAAAACCGGCATCTTTTTCTGCTTCAGAAGGAATCAGTACAATATATTTTTTGATAGTGCCAATAGGCTGTACGCCATGGTATACCAATAGATTGATGTTTTTATTGTGAAGATATCCATTATAAAGATTATAGATAAATGAAGCAGAAAAGCCTTTATTTTCTTCCAAACCGATTATTAAGTCTGTGATATTATGTTCTTTTATGGCATTATTGATTCCGCGCACCACATCCGTATCATGACGTGTGATGGCATTGAGTTTTACATCTGCAGCCGAAGCAGTGTTTACAGCATCGCCCAATATTTTTTCAGCATTTTTTACTGAGGATTCATTCGCATCTTCATTAATAATATTGATGCCAAAGAGCTGTTTGTTTTTGCTTGTTTTAACCATCATTCCAAGATTAACCATCTTTTCTACTGTATCTTTATGATTAAGGGCAAGAAGTATATTCTCAGTCTCTTCATTATTTCCGGATACCGTATTGTCATTATCGGCCTGTGCAATACGCTGTGCGCTTGCCATCGAAACAAAAGAAGAAACCGTACAAGAAACGAGTATAAGAAGAATACTGCCGTTAAGAACATGTTCATTTAAAAGTCTTAGCGGTTCTCCAGTGGCTGTTTCACCAATAATAATATTATACCCAACCATTACAGAGGCAAGGGTAGCAGCAGCCGATGCCGAACTCAGTCCAAAGATAAGCTGTCCTTCATCATTGGTAAGTTTGAAAGTCTTTTTGGTTAAATAGGCCGCCACATATTTACCGCCGATAGAAGCAATAAGCATTATTGTAGCAACACCAAGTGTTTCCCAACTTTGAATAAAAGCATTAAAATCGATTAGCATTCCTACACTAATTAGAAAGAACGGAATAAAAATAGCATTACCTACAAATTCTACACGATTCATCAATGATGAGGTATGCGGTATAAGCCTGTTAAGAGCAAGACCAGCAAAAAAGGCTCCAATAATGGCTTCAATACCCGCAAGTTCTGCAAGAAGTGCCGCGAGATAAATCATTACAATCACAAAAATATATTGCGATATTTTGTCTGATACATTCTTGAAAAACCAACGCGCAATAATCGGAAACACCAACAGAACAATTAAGGTGAATAAAACCATTGAAATTGATAATTTCAGCCAGAATGCTGTCCCAACTTCTCCTTGTGACATTCCGACCACGACTGCCAAGACAAGAAGCGAAAGAACATCTGTAATCATTGTTCCGCCTACAGTAACATTTACGGCAAGGTTTTTAGAAATTCCCATACTGCTTATCATTGGATAAACGACTAGAGTGTGGGAAGAAAAAAGACTTGCGAAAAGTACCGAAGTAAGCAGAGAAAAATTCAGAATGTAATAACCGCCTAAAAAACCGAGTATAAATGGCGCTGCAAAAGTGTAAATAGAGAAAGTGATGCTTTTCCATTTGTTTTTCTTAAAATCGCCCATATCAATTTCGAGACCAGCCAGAAACATAATGTACAATAAACCCGTAGTTCCCGTAACTACAATGCTGCTGTCTCTAGAAAGCACGCCAAATCCGTTTGGACCAATTAAAGCACCAGCAATAATAAGTCCGAGAAGATGGGGAACTTTAATTTTATTAAGCAGTAAAGGTATGCATAATATGATAATAAGTTCTATTAGAAATTTTAATAAAGGATCCTCTATTGGAAGTGTGATATGGTGTATACTAAGAAACATTCGTTATTTTTTTTGGATAGGAGTTAGTTCAACCGAAAATACTGCTTTACAGTTGTCCTGTCCAGTTATAGTTTGCGTACCTTTTATGACATTCTTTTTAATATCATTGAGCATAATATTAAATTTGGATGAGTTTTTGAAGGTACTGTCTTTTACTGATTCTAATAGTATTTTTTCAGGACTGTATTGTGCTTTAAATACGCGGATAAGTTTGTTATTGTTGAGTACATTGGCATAAATTCCAGTAGAATCGGAAGTGAATTTCCAAGTTTCGCTGCGCTGGTCACCAATAACATAATTACTGCAATTAGATTCTCTGCAGACCATTTTGCTGTTCCAATCTTGTGCGAGATTCTCTGGCCAATTTTTAATTTCAGTAATCGTGTCTTTGGTTTGTACTAATGCCGAGAGACTGTCTCTCATTTTCAATAAAGATTCATATTCAGCTTCTTTGTCTGCAAACTGCTGTTCGCGATGTAAAAGCTCGTTTTCTCTTTTGGAGAGTTCCTGCTCTTTTTTGTTGTTACACGAAAAAAGCAGAAGGGCTAAAACAATAAGAATGGGCTTTTGTAAAGACATATTTTTTGGTTTGGTATTTACAAGTTAAGAAAAAAATGAGATAAAAGCTAATGTGGCTTGGAATCTTTGGGGTTGTGATTAGAAAAGTAACAATAAAAAAATGTGAAGTTTACAGAGATATTTGTGCTGTTTTTAAGTTGAACATTTTGCAGAGCGTAGGCATTCTTTCAAAAAAATGTTAACCTCTTAAATGCACAAAACCCCGCCATTGGCAGGATTTTGACTAGTATTTATTCGATTCCTTTTTGTCGATTTTTTTTGCGTTCACGAGAAAGCTACTTGCACCAGCAGGGTGTCTCGTCCTAAAAGATGAAACTATGCTTTTTTTTTGTGCAAAAATGCCAGAGACATTTTTTCAATTAAATATATAAGGAGGGCATTTCCGCAGAAAAAAAACAAACATTTAAAACCTCGCCGTTTTTGGCGAGGTTTCTTGTTTTTTTATGGTTACTCTTTGTCGATGCTCTCTGCGGGCACGGAAAGAATTTCCGCGCTATCGTTGCGCATATCTGAGCGATCGGGTAATAAATCGCTTAAAAAGACAAAAGCCACTCCGTTATAGAATGGCTTTTGTGTTTTTGATTCTCTTTACGTTCACGAGTGGGACGCTCGCGCCAGCAGGGGCTATTTACTTCTTAGATAGCAATCCTTTTTTCTTCCAGCCTTATTTATAATAAAAAGCTTATTCCCTTTTATTAAATATTTATCCACTCCATTCATATCAGAATTTTTAATTTTTGGGCTTAAACTATCCTTAGATTCATTAAAAAATTCCGAAGTTAAAATTAAAGTATCAGAGTTCACTTTCCACTTTCCTATTATTTCTTTATCATAATATCTAAAATTATAAATAAAACTTTTATCTAAATTTAGCCTTAAGCTAACTTCAGATTTCCCATAGAGTGTACAGGTGCTAAAATAAGTATTTGTCTTTATTGATTTACAACAAATAAATAAAGCTAAAAGTAAAAATATAAGTATTTTTTTCATTATCTTCTTCTATAATAAGTTCTTCCATCAATTCTAAAGGCATGTCCAATTCTATTTGCAATATTTTGTAAATGTTGTTGTTGATTTGGTGAACCAATTGTACTACTGGTTGGTTGTACATTGTTAAAATTATATGGACCAGTAGGAATTCCCGAATATTCAGCAGGCAAATTATTTGCACTATAATTATTTTTATCTCCAAAAAGCGCACCTCGTTGGTAGGCTTCAACTTCATCATTTTTATCGTAAAATAAATTTGTATAAGGCACTCCAGATAATGCAGGACCTATACTATAATTACCAGTTTCAAATTGAAAAGCATGTTTAAGCTCATGTGCAAATAATCCTAAAGAAGTACCACTTGACACAGAAATATCTATATTCCCATTTGCAAAATTAAAACTTGTACTATTAGTTGTTGATGTATTTCCTATTGCATCTGATTGAGTGCCATTTGAATCTTCTATTACGTTATAAACCTGACTAGATGCTGCTAATGTTGCAGTTTCTCCTCTCGTTGTTTCTAATTCAGCATTGTTTGTTGTAAGCGAATTAATATTTCTATTCCATCTAGCTATTTCCCTATCACTACCTCCGTTTGAAATTTTAGATTGATAATCTGCAATACTTCTATTGTTTTTTTCTTGTCTAGAATTTATATCTGCTATCAATCTATTAACCCATCGCCATGCGCTTTCAGTAAATTCATTACCATCAATATCTAAATTAAGTACAGGGTTGTTTCCTGCATAATGATAAGGCGAAGTCGAAACATATTTTTCTGCCAAATTATCAATGTTCATCCAACGTCCTAAAGCAGAGTCGTAATTTCTCCAACCATAATCATACATGTTAAGTCCTAGCTCGTCTTGGAGCTCTTTATTGTTGTACTTATACTTTTGAGCAGTTGAATTTCCAAGATTATTAAAAGTTTCTAAATGCGATTTTTGTTTTAAACCGAATGGGTAATAATTATTTTCTTCAACAATGCTTAAACTTTTATTATAACTTAGTCTAATATTTCCTAAATGGTCTTTGTACTGATAAATGTACTCATAAACTCCCGAATTACTATGAACATATCCTTCTGGATGTGCAAAAAACTGCAAGTTACCATTTTCATATTGAAAGCCTCCAGCGTAATCTGTGATAATACCATTTACTACTTTCCTTTGTTTTACTCCCATTGCATCGTAAGTGTAATCAATATTACTTCCTTGAATGCTAATCTGATTAGGCAGATTTAAGTAATTGTATGAAATATTAGTAATAGCTTTGTTGGCATCAGTTTTTATATTATCATTGATATCATAACTATAATCGTTATTAGTGCCACTAGATCCGTTATTGAATCCTTGACTATTATTAGAACTATCTTCTACTTTCAGAAGTCTATTACCGTTATCATAAGTATAACTCAAATTGTCTATGATGCCATAGCTTGGTGTATTTAATATGGTATTTCCATTTCTAAACATTGTTAAGATGTTTCCATTTTTATCATAAGATGTTTTTTCGTTATAACGGTCTAAATTGTCTTTAGCATCTATTAAACGGTTAAGGGCATCATAGCTATATTGATAACTTTTTAAGCTTGGATCGGTATTACCCGTTCTCCATAGAGTTTGACTTATATTACCATTATATAAGGGGTTTCCAGCTGATGGGACATTATAGTTTATTTGAAAGGCAAATAGATCTGTTCCCATGTTATTAATTTCATTAATACTTTTGAGCCATCCTCGCACATTGTATTTATAATTAATAGTTTGTACCCCACCAACAACTTTTGTAATTAATTGGCCTAAATTATCATAGGTGTTAGAGGCAATTGTTTCTTCTGCTTGACTGTTAATTTTTTGCTTTTGCGTTAATAAACGTCCTGTATGATCGTAAGTAAAATTATCAATTATTTGAATTGTCGCATTACTGCCTTTTTTATGGGTAGTAGTTGCCGTTGTAGTTTTTCCAATAAAATCTAATGTTGATTTTATAGTATTGCTAGCATCAAGAAAATTGTTTCTATTGTATGTATAAGTATTTCTTCCTTTTGCATCAAAGTAGCTAACAGAGGTAGTCCATGTGGAAGTTCCTAAAACACGTGCTTTTGTACAAACTGGTAATCCTTTTGGTGCTGTATTATATAATTCAATAGGTGTAGCGCCGTCTAAATCAATATCATTATAATGATCATAGTAGGTAATTGTCATAAGGTCTATACCATTTTTTGGAAAAGCATTATTGGAATAAAAGATGTTCACACTATTAATATTTAATGGTGATGATGTTCTATTTTCAAATACGAATGCACTTCCATTGGCTAACCCTTGTATGAGACTACGTGAAGTTTCGGAATTATTTACATATTCGCCAGTGTATATAGGTCTTCCAAAGGCATCATATTTGGTAAAGATCCATTTATTCGTTGATTTTAATATTGCGTCTTGTGTTAAAATCGGTCTATTCAGTTTATCATAGACTATATATTCCCAGCCTTTTCCTGGAAGTTTTTTTTCTACAGGACGGTTCTTACTGTCATATTTATACTGATAGCACAAATCATTGAGGATGTTTTCATTACTGTTTACAATTATAGCGCTAAAGGTGCTGCCTGCTTGGGCATGAAAACCTTTAGTAGGATCATTTGGATCAGGTGCTAAAACTATTGTATTACTAGCTATTAAGTGTAATGGACTTTGTGAAGTAACGGTTGCAGTAGAGGTTACATTGGCTTGAATATTTGTTGCCGTAGAAAAAAGATCTGCAGCTTTTGGTGGAATCACATAAGTTAGGTTGCCGTAAATGTCATAAACATAATAAGTGTCGTGGGGTACCTCTGAAGATATAATTTGTCCATTATCATCTTTGTAATCAGTATAGCTCCTCTTTAAGATGATACGTCCTTCTTTATCTTTAAATTCTTCGGTAGTATTATTTTTTCCTGAACTCCAGTTTTCATCTTTAGTTATATTCTTATATAATTGTAAATTGTTATAAGTTCCCTGAAGTTCAATATTTGGAATTTCTTTATTGCCATTAAAAAAAGATACCACAAAACGTTTTACATTATCATTTGTGACGTCATTTGCATAATATTCGAATTTAATATTATGATCTCCATCCCAAAACTTATTTAGAACCCAAGAGGCACCTGGTGCACTTTGTTTCCTTACTCTGCTTAAAGGAGAAGCTTCAGAATACTTTTCAGAGAAAGCATTACCCAGTCTTCCGTATGGGCTTGTAAAATCATCAGGAAACTTATTGGCATAAAATTCATCTAGTTCGTAGATATCTCCATAATAATCTGCTATAAGACTAGATTCAAAATTAAAACTACTAGAAGTACGAGCATAAGGAAGGTATTGTCTTTTCTCTCTTCCAAAATAGTCATATGCAAAAGGAGTAATAATATCCTCTTTTTGACCTCCTGCTTGCTTATCAATACGTTGCCAAGGACGTCCTAAACCATCAAAATAAGTGATTGTCTCTTTTTTTTGATCGGCAGAAACACTTCCGCTAGTTGTTTGTACTTGATATGTTGTGCTTTTAATATAATTTTTTGTTGTTGTTTGAGCTAAAACCATTAATGGTACTAATATAGCTGAAACAAGATATATTTTCTTTTTCATATCCATAGGTTTTATTGCTTATAATTATACTCATTTTGGCTAACCAAATAGCCATCAGCATCTACAACTTTTATCAATTTTCCAAATTTATCATACTGATAATACATCGTATAGCCTTTTGTATCTGTAATACTAGTTACGCCAATTAAAGGATCATAAGTATAAGTTGTTACCATAGCATTTACTGCTGCATTTCTTAAATTAGTTAGTGCAGTGCGTAGTGTGTTTTCCAATGTTGCTGAATTATCAGAATTTGAAGCATTTACAGCATTCGTAATAGAACTCTGAATGTTTGCGGCATCTGCAGCGGTAAAATTTTCAAGTTTAGCAATCGGGTATTGGTCATTGTATCCCCAAACATAATATGTTGATGGACCATCAGGATATTTGGCTTCTAGCAATTTTCCTTTTGCTGTGTAATTCTCAAAATTTAAAACAGATTTATAATAAGAACTATAAGCACTCTCAGAAATCGGAGAGTTAAACTCCGTATTAAATATGGTTTTAGGTAAGTAAAACCCCAAATTCAAATTGTTAAAGTACTCCGTTTTTTTACCTTCCGTTACAATATTATTTTTGATTGTAATAGTTTCTACTGGCGTCCCAACTATATTTTTGCTGACCATTCCATTACTTACAACATTATTAAAATCAAAAGGATATTTTATCTTTTCTATTATTTGGATATTGTCATTTGAATAAGAAGTAGATTGAAGTAAATCCTTAGAATTGTAACCATAATTTGTTTCCGAAATCATACTTTTTCCATCATCAGTTTTGAGGGTATTGGTAAGTTTTGTTTTTAAAGGGTATTCAATTTTGTAATAATACTCTAGGACATCACTATCAAATCTTTTCTGTCCTCTGTCTCTAAATGCTTTTATAAGATTACTGTAGGTTGAGGTATATTCAAATTCTTCTTTCTCTACAAGCGTCTTTGGCCCTCCTTGACTTGTTTTAAATTTTTCTGTAGATTTTAGCAATCCATTAGTGTAATTAATATAAACAGGAGAGTCTGGAAAATTATCATCAAACCTATCAGACTCATTATTATTATGAAAATTATATCTTGTGGTGGAAACATCATCTTCTTCGTCAAGAATATATTCTTCTACCCAGTCGTATGCTACAGAATTACCATTATTAAATGTTGATAAAGGAGCCTTAGATTCTGATACCTGCACAATACAACTCGCAATGTAATTTGGAATTCCTGCACGTCTTCCAAAATAATAAAATACAGGTTCTGTTAACATCATTCCTGTTTGATAAGTAAATCTTCTTCGTTTTGCATCAGTTATGATTTCGCTTATTCGAATACCTGCTGCTGTATAATTAGATGTTGGACTTGGAGTTGTCGTTGTATTTTCATAATACAATCGCCAATAAGCCAGTACATCTTTCGGTGGTGTATAGGCGGTAAATTCATACGTACCAGGATCTAACGTGTATTGCTTAATTGGTACCGAAGCTTCGCTTCCCTGTCCCAAAGGAGCCGATCCATGTACAAATTCATAAATGTGAGGACAATCATAAGTGTAAAGAGTATTTAAACTTGGGCTAATTTTCCTTATTCTACCCAAAGGATTTGAGTTAGAGTTACCATAATAATAACTTGGATCTATCGCACCTGTAGAATTTTCCAAATTTCCCGTAATCGTTAATGTGGTTGGATTAGTAATTTGGAAGGTATAAACGCGAGAAGGTGGATAAAGATCTTGATAAGGATTAGTGCTATAATAATTATAAACAGGCAAATCTTCTTGCAGATAATTGGTAAATGGGGGCGGAACCTCGTAAGTATTATTTTGAAAATAGCCTGCAGGAATCAAATTCGGTTCATATTTGTATTCTGCTGTTCCTCCTGTTGGATAGGTGATTTTTTTTAGCGTTCCAATGATAGCCTTACTAAAGTCTCCCTCTTTTTTAACTCCTGTATAATTTATATTGTTGATTTTTAATCCAATATAATAGTTTTCGCCATATGTTTTCCCATTCTGAAATCCCCAATAATCAACATTTTTAGAATTTTTGGCTGGAAAATTGCCTTCAAAATAGTCGAATTTATAGCCAGAATTAAGAGGAATGTTTGCAAAATATGCTGTGTTATACTCATTTGATGATGGATTCTCGGTGGTATATTCTGTAAGCTTATTTAATTTTAACCTTTTAAAAACATTAGCATACGTAGGATTTCCATTATAATCATTATTAAAATAACTGTAATCAAATTTGTAACATTTTATTAATGTATTAGTACTGTTATAAACACATACTGCATCTAATTTTTTACTATCTCCTTTTATATCTGATCGCTCAGAACTTGTGAATTCAACACGACCAAAATCACCTGAAATTGTTTTTAGCCTTAAGGCGGTATTTACCACTTTTGATTTATAATAATAAAGAGCTGTTTGGTTATTATAATTGTAATTCTCACAGGATTCTTGAGTTGGAAGATATTGCATCTCTGTATCATAAGTAAAGTTCACCTCGTTTCCTTTGTTTGTAATTATTTTACTAAGACACCAACTTGTTACCATAGCATAAGGGGCCTGTTGGTTGGGTTGAAAAAATGTCTCACAGTCTAAACGAAATGGGCTCCATTCTATAAAACTTGAGGGATCACTATCATATTTAGTATTAGAGGTTTGTATATTTTTGTTTAACCAACCAAGGCCAGAATAATTTCTTGTTATTTCCCATTGGTTATAAAAATATTGATTTCCTTCTTTATCTGTTACTTTAAAAGTAACGACACCTGGTGATCTCATAATTTCAATTTTTAAATTATGGGATTTATCAAACAAAACTGGGCCTCGTGATTTGTCAAGTATAAATTTACCATTCATGTTTGGCAAGCTATAATAAAAGATATCAGGCTCAGGATCATATTTTAAATCGTAATTAAGTTCTCCTAAAACTCCTGAATAATAGCATGATACTCCTGGATACCCACGCATTTCATAATGATTATCAAGCGTAGAACCTATATCAGGAGCATCATAGTAACCATTTTGGCAATATTGATAATTTTTGTCAGAACCTAGTAATAAAAAATCATCAACACTTTTAACTGTTCTCGATATTCTGCTACCAACATCAAGTGACCACCCTAATCCTACCCAAGTGGCTTCTTGATCCGCCCTTATGCCTGAAGCGTGATAATTAAGATTTATAGGAAGTTTAAAATCATCTGAATTGATTTCATAAAGGGGTATACTTATATTTGGTGTTCCAGTATAATATGTAACAGGCGAATCTGCATATTTAGCCAATTCAGCCGCCTCTGGAGTCATAGGTGTAATATGAGGATACGCTGTATCTAGATTTTGGGAGTAAATGTTCATTATGCCCGTAAATGTAATGAGAGCAGTAATAATTTTTTTCATAATTTAAGTTTAGATATTAGATTTTTTTTTGGTTTTAATGGCAATAGTTTTTATTTTGTAAGGCATGTTCAAAATGAATAATTTTTCAACAAGTATACTAGTTTTTTATGAAAGTTTAATATTACAATTGCAAGAATATGTTAACAAAGAAAATCTTATTTGTTAATATGTTTTAAAATGTAATTTGCTGCAAATAAGGTTTGTACTGTGGGAAAATAATTAAAATACGGTGTCCTAGTAAAATCAGCATCTAAGCTTTAAAATAAAAATTAAATCTTACACCTGTAATCTTTGAAAAATGTAATTTGTTACCTAATTAATTTGTAATTAAAATTGATATTTATTTTTTTGAATAGGGTAGCGTTATAAAATTGTTGCACTTAAAAAGAAATTTTATAAAACGTATTTGGCTATTTAGCTAACTTTAAAATAATTCTATTTTGTAAACAATGAAAATGGAAAGTTTTAAAACAAATCTGTATGAGGTAGAAATTAGAAAAAGAACTGTTTAGGAATGATAAAAATGATTGCGAGATAAATGGCTTTTTACTTTAATTAGTATTTAGAGTGGAGCAATTGTACTAATGATTTTTTTTGATGAATTATATACCAAGTAAAAAATGCTCAAAAGTTTAGAGACATTTGTGTAGCTTTCAGTTGAACATTTTGCAGAGCGGGGCATTCTTTCAAAAAAATGCAAACCTTTTAAATGCACAAAACCCCGTCATTGGCGGGGTTTTTGACTAGTATTTATTCGATTCCTTTTTGTCGATTTTTTTTGCGTTCGCGAGCAAGATGCTCGCGCCAGCAGGGGGTGTTTATTTTTCTTTCTTATATTTTTTTAGATATTCATTGGCCATTTCTCTTGTTTTATTATCAACTTTTGGTGAATTTAAAATATAGTATACGTCGTAATAAGCTTGGTTATAATGATATTTATTAGCCATTATAAGAGAATAATATAATGCTGATGTTTGCTTTTGTTCGCCAATATTATAGATCGATTGAATTTCAAAATAGGCTTTTGTGTCTCCATATTCTATAACTCTTTTACTTAAAGAATCCATCAGCTCTATATTTTTCAACTTCTTTTGAAAATAGCTAGCTGAATTTTCTGATTCTATAATTATTTCATCATCTTTTTTTTCTTTTTTACAAGAAGTGAAAATTGACAATAAAATAAAGAAAATTAGATTAACTTTAATTTGTTTCATAATAATAATTTTACTTTTTTCTTATTCTTTTTAAGACATCTGTATAAAGTTCTCTATGAACTCTTATACCATTTTTGTATGAGACCATATATCCTAGATTATCACCAGAATCTTTTATAGCATCGATTCCTGATATTTTATAAGTTCCATTCTTCAATTTTGAATAATTGTAATAACCTTCTGCAGCAACTACTCTCATCTTTGGATATGCTTTAGAAATTATTTTAGCCAGATTTACACCATTAATATCGTTGGTATCACCTGATTTACATGAAAACAAATAAAGAACTATTTCCAGCCTTATCTTTGGCATTTATCCAGTTTGGACTCATTTTTTCCATCATGCTTTCAAATGCTTCTACGCTAGTAATATTACCACCATTAATATAATCTTCAATAAGACCAGGCGCTCCATGTGTCTAAACACTAAATATTCCGTCTCCTTTTTTATATTTTCGAGTATTTACGATTATTAAAAACATCATCTTTAAAATATGTGAATAAATTTACTGGAGGCCCATCGTCACTAATGGTACCAATTTCTTCTAATTCGCCGACGGTTGCATTACATTTATCTTTATTTTTGTCATCCAACGTCTTTAGTATATCCATAGGTAACTCTGTGACTTTTAGAAAGTATAGAGTTTAACAACTATAAAAAAAATGCGCAAAGTCGGAGACGTTTGCGCAGCTTTTCAGTTGAACTCTTCGGGGCTCGGGAGCTCACAACACCATTATAGCCTTGAGTTTGTTTAATCACATTGAGGATTTATTTTTATTGGTAAATGGGGATATAAAAACCGTTCTATCGAATTCATATCTTCTACTCTCCAACTATAAACATCCATTTTTTTTATTCCATTTATATAAAACTCTTTTCTACTCACATCCGTTGAAAAACCTCCAATTTGAGAAGGTAAATCAGATATTTTATTTATAACAAAATTTAAACTATCTAAATCATTTTTTGAAGATATTTTAAAAGAGTTTATAGATTTTTCTAAATATAACTTTTCAAAAGGTCTTTTATAAAAATCCTTAGACTTACCATTAATTATTTCTCCATTTCCAGATTCATTAAAATATATTTTGTATACACATTCACCTGGTCCTCTAACCAATAGATAAAAAGGATATTTAGTGTAGTCTTCAGTTATTGTTTGCTTCTTACAACTTACTATTAAAATCGACAGGATAATTAATAATAAACTTTTTTTGATATTAAAAACCATAATTAACTCTTTGTTTATCTCCTTGTTCTTTACGTAATGAATTTTCTGTAGGGTATGAACCAGTTTTTTTTGAATCAGGTCTATAAAATCCATCAAAACCTACTGTATAAGCTTCTTCCTTATCGATTACTTCAGATTGAGTTTTACCAGAAGCATCTTTATAATAATGTGGAACATTTCCGTCCTTTACTTCTCCATTTAAAAACGCTAAACTATGAACTAATTCGTGATCGAAAAGGTTTGTTTGAGACATAACCTCTTTACTAACCTTACCAGTATTACTATCTTTTGCTAAATATAAGTGACCACCTCCTACATCGATTGTGGTATCAGTTCCTTTGCCATTTCTAGCGTCAGCCTGAGTTTTTGAATTATCATTTGTCGGACTTGTTGATGCTCCAGGTTTACCTGTTGCAATGTTTATAGTTAAAGCTTTATCACTTGATATTATATCTCTAATAAGCTCTGTTCCTAGTTTAAGATTACCAGTTCCTCTTTTTGCAATATCTATAGTGCCTGTCTTGCTATTATAAGCTAGTTTGTCATTTGTGATTTTTTGTAGACTAGATACTAAACCAGTTATTTGTTGATTTGTAAGTGTCTTTCCTGTTACTAAATCCTTTCTTCCAATAATAATCGGATCTCTACCATCAGGATCTATAAAAATTAATGGGTTATTGAAACAATAAACATAAGGACTATATCTACGCATTTTTTCTGCCAACGGGTCAATGTTCGTCCATCTTCCAAGTGCAGGGTCATAATTTCTTGCACCATAGTCGTAAAAGTTAAGACCCAGCTCGTCCTGAAGCTCCTTGCCGTTGTACTTATATTTATTATCCACACCATTTATACCGCCATTATATCCTTTATGCAGCAGCCCAAAGGCATAATAATTGTTTTCCTGTACAATTTCGCTAATGTTCACAGCACCGTTATTGTCTTTGTCCTGAAAGCTCAAACGTATATTGCCCAAGTGGTCTTTGTACTGGTAAATATAGCTATAATTTCCTGAACTGTTTGCAACGTATCCTTCCGGCTGTCCAAACTGTTTCAATGTGTTGTTCTCGTAAATAAAGCTGCCGGCATAATCGGTGGTGCTGCCAGTGCTTACGATTTTACGCTGTTTTACGCCTGATGCATCATACACATAATTTATGGTTCCGCCTGCCATATTTACAGTGACAGGGAGATTTAAATGATTATACGCTACAGCCGTAATGCCTTTGTTGGCATCGGTTTTCATATTACCGTTATTATCGTAGGTATATTCTGTTGCCGTATTGCTTCCATTATTAAAGCCTTCAGTATTCCCAGAAGCATCTTCCACTTTGGTAAGCCTGTTTCCAGCATCATAAGTATAGGCAAGATTGTCCATAGTTCCGAATGCCGTGGCAGCAGGATTGGTATTTCCTAATCTGAGGATGCTCATGATGTTTCCGTTTTTATCATAGCTCAGGTTTTCATTGTATCTGCCTGGGTTCAGTGCAGAATTGTCTGCTGCCTGAGTCAGGCGGTTTAAATGGTCATAGGCATAAGTGTAGCCTTTCAGACTGCTGTCCGCATTTGCTGTCTTCCAGAAAGTCTGGCTTATGTTTCCATTATACAGCGCCGTTCCCGATGTAGGAGTATTGTAATTGATCTGGAAGGCAAACAGGCTGCTTCCCGGTGCATTTACATTGTTTATTCCTTTAAGCCAACCTCTTATATTGTAGCTGTAATCCATATTCTGCAGACGCGATTGGGTTATTTTCCCTCCAACTGCTTTTGTTTTCAGCTGCCCTAAGTTATCGTAGGCATTCTGAGCAATGACTTCCTGAGCCTGTCCGTTTATGCTCTGCTTTTGAGCCAGCAGACGTCCTGTATGGTCATATTCAAAAACATCAGTAATGATAATTTCTGCATTGCTTCCTTTTTTATGCGTGCTTGCAGTTTCTAAAGCTTTGCCTGCAAAATCAAGCTTTGTTTTTACCGTCCCTGTCACTGCCAGATAATTGTTTTTGCTGTAATTATAAATCGCTCTTCCTTTTGAATCGTAATAGCTTGCGCTTGTAATCCAGCTGTTTGTTCCCAATACCCTTACTTTAGAGCAGGTTGCAAGCCCTTTGGCATTAGTAAGGGGAGTAACGCCGTAAGATACAGCCGCGGTTCCACCGTCCAGATCAATGCCGCTGTAATCATCATAATAAGTGATGGAAAACAGATCAATGCTCGTGTTTGGAAAAGCATTATTGGTGTAATTTACTGCTGTTCCATTAATTGTTAAAACCCCAGCTGTTCTGCTTTCAAGTATCGCTGAGCCATCTGCTGCTGCCTGTGCCTGCGTACGTGATAGGGCAGCGGTATAGTCCCCTGTGTAAACTGGTCTGCTGAAAGCGTCATATTTGGTAAAAAGCCATTTGTTGGAAGCCTTTAAATTGGCATCCTGCGTAAGTACGGGCCTGTCCAGTTTGTCGTAGACGATATATTCCCAGTCTTTTCCCGGCAGCTTTTTCTCTGCCAGACGGTTTCGGGAATCGTATCTGTACTGGTAGCATAGATCGTTTAAAACAGCTGCTGTAATGGCGCCGTCTGCTTTTGGCGGAATGACATAGGTTAGATTGCCATAAATGTCATAAACATAATAGGTTTCGTGCGGAACATTGGTTAAGACTCCATTTACCATAGAATTCCCGTATGTCTTTTTAAGCACTATTCTATCTTCTTTGTCCTTAAATTCTTCAGTGGTGTTATTGGTTCCAGAAGTCCAGTTCTCATTTTTAATGACTGTTTTATAAAGCTGGTTGGCGGCATAATACACGTTGGCTCCGCTATTGCCAAGAGCAATATCATATATTCCTTGTGAAGCATTCCATGCAGTCACTGCGGTAAATAATTTTACATTGTCTGCAGCGGCATTGGCAAGGTAGGCCGATTTTACTTCATGTCCCGATCCTTCTGCCCAAGCGCTTCCGGGCGCTGCCTGCGCCAAAATGCGGTTTAAGGGTGAATCTTCAAAAACTTTCTTTGAAAAAGGGTTAGGAACGCTGCTGCTAATGTCTGCAGCATAATTGGCAATATAATAATTATTGGCGGCTGTTTCGGCTCCTATTCTGTATGAGGCAACGGTTCCAGTGGCCATGTAGGGCAGATAGTCTTTATCCTGCCTTCCAAAGCCGTCATAGGCTACAGCTGTTACCAGATCTTCCTTGCTTGGAGAAGCTTTAATGGCAATGGACTGCATCGGCCTGCCTAAACCGTCAAAATAGGTGATGCCTTCCTTTACATCTTTATTGTTGGAAATTCCCGCCGAACTTGCCATCGGCGTTTGAAACGTTCTGGTGAAGATGTAATTTTCATTTGAAAAAGTGGGTGCGATATAGGAATCCGGATTAACAGTCGCTAAAAAAGTGCTTCCTGCCTGAATCAAAGTGTTCGGCTGTAATGTAATGCTCTGTGTAGCGATCAGTGTTTCTGATCCTGTTACGGTATAGTTGCTTTTAGTAATGTTTGCAGGAATCTGTGCGGTAGCTTTAAAGGAAATAAAAACCAACAGTACAGTTAAATGTTTTAAAATATTTTTCATCGCGTATATTAGTTTTTATAGTGATACTGGTTTTCAGAAATTAGATTGCCCTGTGCATCTTTTACAAACTGAAGTCTTCCGGCACTGTCATAGCTATAGGTAATTTTGTCGCCTTTAGGATCGGTAATGGTGCTTACCCCGACAAGCGGAAGATAAGTGTAGGTGGTTACCATGGCATTTGGCAGTGCCGATCTCAATGCATTAAGCGCAGCGATTAGATCTGCTTCAGTGCCCGTGTTTGAAAGGCTCTGCAGGGTTGCGACATAAGGCGCAACCTGGCTGTACACTGCGTTTTCCACTTTTGCTATCGGCTGCGATTTATTGTAGCCCCAGATAATGGAAACTGGGGTGCCGTTTTCTACGCTATATTCTATAACATTTCCATTGCCGTAAGCGGTTCCGCTAACCGCATCAGTATCATATAAATTGAACTTTATTTTACGGTTGGCATCATTAAAAGGAAAAGTTTCTACTAATCCTTTTGAGGAATGCATTTCTTTAGGCAAAAGCAGACTGCCTGTCGCGCTGCTCTGCTCATATTTAGTGATAGATTCTGAAGTCTGCACATTATTGACAAAAGTTTCTGTTTTTATGGGCTTGTCAATTTTATTCTGGTTTACCAGCTGCTGCATTTCTGCCGTCTGTCCTGTTGAAATCAAATCCTGAGGATAGCTCAGCTGTGTTCTCAGTGTTTCCAGTTTGCTGTTTATCGTTTCTGTTTTGGTCAGCTGGTAATGGGCAGGATTTTCATAGCTGTAAGTAGTTGTTTTTTGTGCTGTTGCAACTTCATTTTCGTCATAGTCCGTCTCGATAGTGGTGGTAATCTGTTTTTTTCCCTGTGAGGTTTTACCCATCGCATAATAAAACTGCCCAGAATAAAAGTCACTGCCTTGATTATATGGTGTAGCAAATGAAAGTGGGTAATCTCCAGGATGCACTTGTGACGGGAAATTATTGAAAACAACATTATAAGGTAGGCTAGACTGTTTTAGTATTGTATATCTATTTTCAACACTTTTAATTTTTTTGAATTTATTTGGCGTTATACCATCATTTTTGTAAGTATCTGTTCTAAGTAACGAGCCTTGGTTCCACAGATCATTTTTATAAAAACCAAAAGTATTCATGAGATTTAGAGTGGCCCCGATATTAAAAGAAAGCATGGTATTAAAAGCAGGATTTTTAAATATTGTTGGTAAGTTGGCACCCGAAATGTCAAAAAGACGAGTTATAGGTATGTTTTCATAATAATATTCAGTTTTTCCGTTTTGCTGTGTGCTATTATTTGAATCTATTTCAGTTACCTTTCCATAAGTAATAGAAGGTGAGCCTCCCATATTATTATCAAAGATCGAAGAAGTAGAAAAAATTGGCATAGCATCACTTTTTCTGTCTTCAGCAAATACACCTCTGACATAACTTCCATTGCCTTCTTCAACTAATACATTTTCGTTCTCATACTTGTAAAGTTTTGTAAACGAAGGATTGGCACTTTTGCCATCATAACTTTTGATAGATGCAATACGCAATCCGCCCACAAGTTTAGTTACTAAAGATGTCTGAGAGCCTCCATTTTCCTGCCATGAAGCCGTAATATAGGTAATTGGACAACCATAAGCAGATACCTGACCAGAGCGATACTCATAAGCACTTAGAGTGTGTGTGGATATTCCAAAATCAGCAGCAAATGTAACGGTTTGGCCTGGAAATTTCCCACCAGAATATAAAGGTCTGTTATAAATTACTCCATCATATACAACTCTTGTAGTTCCTCCAGACTCTTGTGTAGCTTCCGTAAAAGAATAAGTTATTTTTCCGCTTCCGGAAATATACGAAGAATTTGGAGTAAAAGGAATAGTTTGAGAAGAAGGCAGATTTGTTATATTGCAATTACGTCCATATGCAATTGCGGTTTCAGATCTATAATTGATAATAGGGGTTGATATGTTCTTGTAATACTTATTAGCTTCATATTCAAAAACTGTATAGCCGCCTTCTGGATAGGTTATTTTTTTCAATATACCAGATTGCATTAAAGTTTCATTTGCAGAACGATTCCCATTACCAACAGTACATGTTGCACTTTGATTAGCATAATCGGATATTCGTTGCACAATTGTTGGAGGCGATAAATTACCCGTGTTTCCATTTATATATCCCCAGTAATCTTTCCGCGTTGTCCCTCTTTCAGGTAGTGATGTACCATCATATTCAAAAGTATGTTTTACATTGAGAGTGTTATTTATAATCTGGTTTAGTTTTAAGGATTTCCTTCTACTGCTAAAGTTTCTTGCACTATTATAATCTCCTTCAGCTGCAGATGTTATAGATCCGCCAGATCTATCATAGTAAGTGTAATCAAAACTATATTCTTGAATTAAAGTTTTTACAGCATTTTTTAAACTGTATATACTTATTTTGTCTAGTTTGAAATCATCAACAAGATCCTCTCTCGTTTTTGTTGATGAAAAATCTATTACTCCATTACTAAAGTTTATAGAAGTTAGGTATTGTTTACTCGTATTTGTAGCGCCTGGAAAAATTGATTTTAAAACCGTATTACATGAAGCAAGAACACTGCTGCTTATTAAGGTTTCTCCTGTAACAATTTCATAATCTCTGGTATAGTCTATGGATTTGTATTTGAATGAAATAACATCATTAGGACTTTTGCTGTTTGCAGGAATAATTTCAGTTAAAAACCATGAAGAAATATAATCTGGTTTGTAAAAAGCAGTTACATTACGAACCATTTCATATGCATTATATCCGTCCAAACTTTGCCCAAATCGATAAATAGTACCATCATCTTTTGTTACTTCAATAGATGGAGTATTTGTAAAAAGTCCGTTATTAACTGAAGAGGTTTTCACCATAGTGTTTTGCAGATCTCTAAAAACAGGTTTATTGTCTACATAATAAAAAGTTCCTGAGAGTCCAGGAGCGTTTACTATAAATTCATCATAAGCAGTATCTACTTGCTCACCGCGAAATGAGTTGTATAATATTCGGTAATTGGCATCTGTAAAAGCTAAATTTGTAAGATCAGGAACAGTACCAACATCTGGTATGCCTTTTACATTTCTTACAATTGCTCCACCAGCATTTAAATTCCATCCTAAGCCCACCCAAGAAGCTAGCTCGTCCAATTGTATCCCAGAAGTGTTATAACTAAGACCTATAGGTACAGTCAATTCTTTGGCTTTTATCGTATAAAGCGGAATATTGACGTTTAATTTTCCTGTTGAATAATCTACAGGAAATAAGCCCTGTTTTGCAAAAGATGCTGCGTTTGGACTAACAGGGAAATAATTGGGTAGGTTGTTGGTAACTTGAGAAATAGCTGAATTTGTTATTAAAGCAACTAAAAAAAGAAATTTTAGAGTAGAAATTTTAGGCATATTGATTTATCGTTTTACTAACTTTTTTTTGTAAGAAAAATCAAATATAATTAAAACAAAGTTCAAAAATGTTAAAATTTGTTGTAATATATTAACAATGTATTGTTCATTGTTAATAATGGTTTTATTTAAAAAGTAATCCAATCGTGGTGCTAAATTCGAATCTTGGTAAACATCATTACTACTAAAAAACAGTCACAAAATCTTGTAGAATGGATTTGCAATTTGAGTCTTGCAGGAATATAATGAACAAAAAAACCTCGTATAATTACGAGGTTTTTTTAATCAAAATTTTTATTGAGTTTATAGCTTTATATCTACGAAGAAAATATTTTCAAATTACTTATTGATTTTGTTCAAAGCAAGATTTCCTAAAACTATTTCAGCTTTAGGACCTTGGTTGGTATTTTGTAAACTCTGAACTTTCCATTCGATGGTTCTTTTTTTAGGCAATGTATCAAGACTTATAATAATATTATTTTGATACCCTTTATAAAAAGCATCCTTATCTGTGTAATCAGATCCAATAAACCATGTAGAGTAATATCCTTTTAAACTTTCTTTATCACTAACTATAATTAATTGATATTTATTGTTAACTATTTCTGCTTTTTCGTTTTCTGCTCCTGAATATCTCCACTGATATTCTAACCATGCAGATTTAACATTTATTGATAAAGTATCATTAATCTTATACTGTTTTTTACTCGTTGCATATTCTTTAATAAAAACAGCTCTTGTTTTTGATTCTTCTATACTTGTGCTCACTCCAATACCGCCATTTTCAACAAAGAAATTGCAAGAAAAACTAGATATTGAAATCAGTATGCACAATAAAACACTTAAAGACTCTTTTTTTTTAAGCGAGTGATCCAGAAAAGTTTTAAGCTTCATGACATTTTTTTTAATTAATAGATTTATTCAAGCGGCCCTACAATAACTTTATATTGTGGTTTAGGGGGAAGATTTGGTAAATGTATTACTCTTCCTCCACGATTATTATTTATGATATAACTCATACGCAGATTTGGAATTGAAGTTAAATAAGTATTTGGATTATATGCATCAGGGGTATATCCAGGATTTAATCCGCCGGCAACTAAAGCACGGGAGGCTACATCAATACAGCTTGCATATAAAACATTATAATCGCTATCTACAGCTTCTGCTGCGGCTTCTTTCATTTGTTTGTCAGTTTTAGCATCTGTTTTAATCTCATAAAGGCGTGTGTACGAACCTTCTTTATCTCTATTATCTTTGCTTAATAAGAAATTTTTTAAACTTCCAACATATTTGCCTTTAACTGGGTTTTTATCAGATGGTCCATATGATCCTTTGTGTTTTGTAGTACCATTTTTAGAATAATAATAATAACCAGTTTTAGGGTTTCCAATTAAAACAGCTGCATGTCCTAGATTATGAACGTGTGCGGGAGCACTTAATACTATAATATCCCTGCCGTCAGGGTCAATATTGTTTATAGTATTATTGTTAACATAATTAAATGGAGATAAAGCTTTATAACTTTCTGATGACGGATCCATTGTTGTAAATCGTCCAATGCCAGGATCATAATTTCTAGCACTAAAGTCGTAGGTATTGAGTTGTAGACCTCCAATGTTATCGTCTTGCAATTCTTTTCCTCCAAATTTATATTTTTGTCCTGCGCTATTTCCTTTTCCTAAAACAAATGCACTATTGAAATCTTTTTGTTTTAGACCAAAGGGATAATAGTTGTTCTCTTCAATAATTTCAGAATTAGTTATACTGCCATTGTTGTCCTTGTCGCCGTAGCTTAAGCGAATATTTCCCAGATGATCTTTGTATTGATAAATATAATCAAAAGTTCCTGCATTATTTGCTGCATAACCTTCTGGATGATGAAAAAATCTTAAAATTGAATTTTCGTATACAAAATCATCGGCGTATTCCGTTATATCATTTGCGTTTATTGTCTTGCTTTGTTTTATTCCATTTGCATCATAAACATAATCTATAGTTCCTGTTGTAAGGATTATTTTAACAGGCAGGTTTAGATGATTATAGAATATACCTTGTGTGGAAGATGTGCCAATACCTTTATTTAAATCGATGGTCAAGTTTCCATTAAGATCGTAATCATATTCTTTTGCCGCTGTACTGCCATTTTTGAAACCTTCATTGCTTGGCGATAAATCTTCAACTTTAACAATTTTATTGCCATTATCATAGGTGTAGGTTAACTCATCCATTTTTCCAAATGTGGCTGCATTATAATCTAGATTTCCAAATCTAACTAAACGGTTTATATTACCATTTTTATCATAGTTTATTTCTTCATTGTATCTGCCTGGATTATTGGTTGAATTATCGTCGGCATGTTTTAATCTGTTTAAACTATCATATGTGTAATTGTATTTTTTTATGCTGGAATCTATATTAGCTGTTCTAGATAATATTTGACTAATGTTTCCATTATACAATTTACCTGAACTGCTATCATTGTAATTTATCTGAAAACCAAATAAATCATTACCAGATACGGTTAAGTTATTATTATCAGTATCTGAATCATTTATGGTTTTTAACCAGCCACGAATATTATAAGTCAAATTAACATTTTGCAACGCAGGTTGAGATATTTTTCCGCCTACATTTTTTGTAATTAAATGACCTAAATCATCGTAAGTGTTTGAAACAATTTTTTCTTCGGTTTGGCTGTTTATTTTTTGATTTTGAGTTAAAACCCTTCCCATATGATCATACGAAAATGAATCCTTTATCGTAACTAATGGCTGGTTAAGTTTTTGATGTGTAGTGACAGTTTCTAATGTTTTGCCACCAAAATCGAGCTGATTTTTTAGAGTAGTTACAATATTAAGATAGTTGTTCTTATTGTAGCTGTATATTAGTCTTCCTTTTACATCGTAATATTTTACATCTGTAATCCAGCTGTTAGTTCCTAAAACTCGAGTTTTAGAACAAATGTTTAATCCTTTTGCATTTGTAATAGGTGTTGTATTGTATGAATCAACAGCTGTGCCTCCATCTAATTCTGTTCCTAGATTACTATAATTATCATAATAATTAACGGTGAATAAATTTATACTTGTATTCAGTACCGTACCTGTAGGAAATGAATTATTAGTGTAATTGGCAGAAGATGTTCCAATTGTGGTCGATGTAGTAGTTCTTGTTTCTAAAAGATTAGCATTATTATTAGCAGCTGTTTGAACAGTACTTCTAGTTAGATTTACATTATCTGTATATTCGCCAGTATAAACAACTCTGTCAAAAGCATCATACTTGGTAAATAACCATTTGCGATTTGTTCGTAAATTTCCATCCTGAGTTAAAATGGTTCTGTCTAATTTATCATAAATGATAAATTCCCAATCCTTTCCAGGCAGTTTTTTTTCTACAAGTCTATTTTTTGTATCGTATTTGTATTGATAGCATAAGTCATTTAATATAGCATCGGTTATATTTCCATCGGCTTTTGGAGATAATACAAAACTAAGATTTTCATAATCATCATAAATATAATAGGTTTCATGAGGAGTATTAGTTTCTACACCATTTATTACTGATAAACCATAAGTCTTTTTTAGTATAAGACGCCCATCTTTATCTGAAAATTCTTCTACGGTGTTATTGGTACCGCTTACCCAGTTTTCATCTTTAATTATTGTTTTGTATAGCTGACCTATATCATAATAACCAACTAAAGAAAGTGTGGGAATATATACATCCGATTGTTGAGTCAAACTAACTTTAAACAATTTTACTTCATTTAAAGCATTGGTTTGATAGACATTTTTAATTTCATGTCCATTGCCTAAAGCCCAGTCAAAACCTGGAGAAGCTTTTAATAAAACACGATCTAAAGGAGAATCTTCAAACTTTTTTTGAGAAAAAGGATTTGGATTAGCACTATTAACATCCGAGGGATAATTCAATTTATAATAATTGTTTGTGTTTGTCTCTGAATTATTTCTGTATGATGCAGAAGAATCAACATTGTCAATGTAAGGTAAATAGTCTTTACTTTTTCTTCCAATATTATCATATTCAAGACGAGTTACAACATCTTTGTAGAATGGAGATGCTTTTATGGCAATTTTTTGCATTGGTCTAGCCAAGCCGTCAAAATAAGTTATATCTTCAATTACATCCTTATTTGAGGTGATTTCAGCACTGCTTTTCAGAGCTTTTTGATAACTGCGGTTAAATATATAGTTTTCATTACTAAATATTAGTGCAGTGTAGTCATCTGATGAAATTCTCGCCGTAAAGTCACTCCCAGATTGGATTATAGAAGTTGGCTTAATTATTATACTTTCAGTTGCAATAAGAACTTGTGGACCACTGCTTGATGTAATTGTATAATCTGTTTTTTCTATAGTTTTAGGAGTTTGAGCATAAAATGCATTACCAATAAAAAACAATAGTATAAGTGAGTATTTTAATTGATTTATCATCGTACTGTTAGTTTTTATATTTATAAGCGTTTTCAGAAATTATATTTCCCTCAGCATCTTTAACAAGTTTTAATCGATTTAACTCATCATAGTCATAAGTTGTAATATAACCCTTAGGATCTGTAGTTGTACTTAAGCCAATTAATGGTTTATAGGTATAAGTTGTTATCATTGCATTTGGCAAATTGATTCTCAATTTATTAAGCTCAGTTATCAATGATTGCTCGTCAGATCCATTTGAGAGGTTTTGAATAGTAGTAATGTAAGGATCTACCTGTGCCGAACTTGCATTTTCGATTTTTGCAACTGGCTTTGTTTGGCTGTATCCCCATATATATACAGTCGATGTACCGTCTTTTTTACTAACCTCTTTTAGATTTCCATTTGAGTAGTAGCTTTTAAAAGTTACATCCTCAAAATAATTAACGGATTTTGTAAAGTCAAGCACAGGTTTGCTTTCTTTTAAATAAGAGTCTACAAAAGCTGTATTTGATCGTTCAAGATTATATATTTTTGATTTTACGATATTGGTATTATCATATACATACTCTGTTAATGAAGATGAAATAACTTTTTCTGTTCCATCATTTAATGTCTGTTTTACTTCTATAGGAAATTGCAGGTTATTATCATTCATTGCTTTTAAAACATAGGCAAAACCATTTAAGATATAGTTGTTTTCAGTTTGACACTGACACCAAACGTTATAACAGTTTTGATCTGTTCCGCACTTATACTTGTTATCTATTTCGCATTGTTTTCTATAAGCTACACAATCAACAATGTATTTTAGATTTGTATTGTAATCCGATGGGTACTTGTAATAAGTCGAGAACTCTTGCCCTTTACTATTTGTTGATTTAGTTTTTTTAATAAGATTATTGATAGGGTTGTATTCTGTCTCGTCAACAATTGTAATAGGATTCAACTCATCATTATCATAAGTTGTTGTGATTTTTTTTGAGATATTGTATTGATAACTGAATATTCTATAACTATGACTAAAATCCATTGCCCAGTTGTCTCCAGAACTATATTGATTAAAACGACTAGGGTTTTCGTTATAAAAATAAGAAGTACTGCTTACTTTTTTCTTGTTAGAGTTAAATATACTTAATTCTTTTAATTTTCCTCTTTCTATTGAAGTGTCATCAAAACGAAGAGCATTCATGACATGTGATTTATTATCAGGATTTGCTAAAAAAGTATTCAGGTCAGCTGACTGAAGATTAGTTATATCAGGATTACTAATGTTGGTATTAAATTTTGAAATTTTAAATCCGCCATTTTGATAAACTTCTGCAACTTCAGAATAAGTAATGTAATTATCATTATAGTTCATATAACCAATATTGTTACCAGTGAGAGTATATATCCTCCATTGAGAAGCAGGGTAATTATAATAAACTAATGCGCCAATCCAACCAGACGATGCAGGTCTTACAAAAGTCATTCTGGTTACATATTTTGGCCAAAAATTTACAATACCACTAGATATTCCGGGAGTTGCATTGTTATAATTTTGGATATATTTAAATTCGCGACTACTTATGTTTCCTTTAGCATCGTTATCTGTAATTTTTGAAACTCTGATTCCACCAGCAATTGGAACATTAGTATAGTCATATAACTTTGGAAAGAAGTTATTATCTGATTTTCGTTCTAATTTTTTTGAATACGAATGGAGTTCATATTCAAACTCAGATGTTCCTTTTGTTGGGTAAGTAACAGAAGTTAATACTGCGGTATTTGAATAAGAATTTGGTTCTTGTATACTTGAAGTGTATTGAATATCGCCGCTTTGGCTGAAGTTAAAAGTAGGTAGCTGTAATTCGCCAGTATCATTTCCACCATTCCAAAAACCCCAGTAATCTTTACTGTTTGTAAGTGGGTTGGGCAGAATTTGATTTTGTTTGTAAGTGAACTTATAAGGATTTCCAAATTTCTCTTCAATATCTGTTAAAAATACCCTATTGTAATAATTTTGATATTTAAAATTAAACTCTTTTACTGATTGAGTATCATATTTAACTTGTATCGCATTAAGTTTTAGATTTTTTTGATTGAACCTTTGGTTTAATCCTATACTGCCTAAATCACTTGTATTGTAAAAAGTGAAATCATTTTCAACATAGTCAAAATTAATTGTTGTTTTATCAATAATAATTTTTTCAAGATAAGAAGTTTTTGTTGCAGTATGGTATCTTCCGGATCTAGGTCCTCCTAATCCTTGGCCTGTAGTTTCATTATAGGATAAATTGAACCAGTTTCCAGCATTAAGCAAATAATGTTGAGTGTCACTTGTGGTTCCAGATGGATTGTTGAAGTTTTTGTATTCGTATATAAGTTCTCGTCCATTAGGAGCTTTAACTTTTCGTAAATTCCATGAGGTAATTTTTGGTGCCAGCCCATAGTCGTGATCTAAATCCAGCCCCATTGAATATTCTAAATATTTTTTACTTCCTCCAAATGTGTAAACATAACCTTTAGAATCAGTTATTGTGATTTCAGAATCGACCAATTCAGATTCATGCGTAGCAGCATTACATCTTTGAGCTGCAAATTTACTTAAGTCAACCTTAAAATTTCCGTCTGCTATGACACGAACTTCACCATTGAGATCAAAGAAAAATTTTCCAGAATATCCCATAAAATTGAAATTGAACATATCTGGACTTGTTTCATAATTTTTTGAATTGTACCTTATTTTAATATCAGGTAGAAATACATAATCAGAAGTATTTAAACTTCTATTAAGAAAGGCCTTTTGTTTTGCTAAGGCATAATAACCAGAAGTAATAACTTCCAAACAACCACTGCAAGTTATTGATTGGTCAACCACGTCATCCGGTAAACCTTCTATTGATCGAGTTATACTTCCTCCTGCATTTATATACCAGTCTAATCCAACTGCACTTGATCGCTTGTTAGGCTTGAAACCTGAAGAATTATAATTAATATCAACCCCAAATGAGAAATCGTTATCAGAGTACTTGTAAATAGGTATTGATAAATTTAATGATCCAGTGTACTGTGAAACTGGAATGTTTCCATACCTAATGAAATCATAAGTTTGAGGTGACGGAATATCTATTCTGTCTTGACTATGAGCAAATAGAGAAATAAAAATTAAACTGATTAATAAAATTTTTTTCATTGGCTGATTAGGAATTGGTTTAGATTTTTGTTTCCCAAAACTAATGAATAATTCTATTAAAAAAATTGTTTAAATTTCGATATTGTAAAAAAAAAGTTAATAATTTAAATTTAATAATAGGAAATTATAGCAAAATAAGGGTGTTAGGTGTGTTTTTTGTAGTATTTTAATGTGAATAACTCTTCTAAATTTTATTTTTTACTACCCAATCGCACTACTCAACTGAAACATTGGCAAATACATAGCAACTAATAAAACAGCCACTAATACTCCCACAAAAAGAATAATAAAAGGTTCTAAAACGGTTGTCATAACTTTAGATTGCTGGACTACTTCTTGATTATATTGCTCGCTTAACTGTTTGAAAACATATTCGGTTTGGTTGGTTTCTTCTGCTACTTTTACAAGCGATATGATTCGGTTATCAAAAAGGGGAGTGTTCTTTAGGCTAGAGCTAAGACTGTTTCCTTTTAGGATACTATTTTCGACTTGCTCCAAAGCTTCTTGTAAGGGAACAAACTGAATCATTTTTTTTACCATTTGTATGCTGTTTAAAAGCGGAACCTTAGCTGTTGTTAACAGCGTAACTGCCTGAGTAAATTGTGCTAAGTAAACTTTGGTCATAAAAGGTCCCAAAACAGGAATTTTTACCAGAAAAAAATGAAGCGCTTTTTTGTATTTATGATTGTCTTTAAAAAATTGAGTAGAAGAAATAAAAACAAGTAGACCCAATAGAAAATAGAAACCGTAAGTTTTTGTCCAGATAGATAATTTTACAATGAATTGAGTCAAAACAGGTAACTCCATGTTATTTTGTTTGAATATATCCTGAAACATAGGAACCACATAACTGAGCATAAATATAACTACCAGTACAGCCGTACTTAATACAATAGAAGGGTAGGTGAGGGCAGCGACTATAATTCTTTTTTGCTCATTTTTGCGTTCAAAGAAATGACCTAATTCTTGGCATACTTGTGCTGTAGTTCCTGTCTCCTCACCAATTTGGATGGAATAATATTCATATTCCGTAAATGATTTTGACGCACGCATTGCATCAGAAAATGGTTTTCCGTTTACAACATCATTTAAAATATTCTGTATTAAAGTTTTGTCAGCACTTTTTTTTAATGATTCAATTATCAATGATAATCCTTCTTTAAAACTAACTCCAGCTTTTAGCAATACGGCTAACTCGAGATAAAAAGCCTGCTTTTTTTTATTATTGAAACTCTCTCCAAAAAGTGTTATTTCTTTTTTTAATAATGTTTCGATACTATTAGAACTCTTTGGCTTAACAGTTTTTTTATTTGGGGTGTTTTCGATCTTAAAGGCCATCTTCCTGATTCATAAAAAAGGTTAAATCATTTTTTTTCGAAACAAAAATTCGATAATCTGGTAATTCTGTTTCTGCTAATATTGACAAGGCATCTATTGGCCCGGAAATTATTTCTTTTCCTTTAAATAAAGCTTTGTTTGGAATAATTTTCAGTTTGATAGTATCTTGGTTTCTAAGACTAAAATTTTCTTGAAAAGAATAGGTTACAGTATCAATTTCTGAAGTCATTATTAGAGTTTGTCTACTATTGTCATAAATTATAGTATGGGTTTCATTAAAATCCTGCCACAGTTTTTGTTCAAAAAGTGCTAGTGTACTTGTTTTTTCAAAATTAGTCTGAATAGTGTGTATTTGCTTCTGAACAATTCTTAAAACACTGAAAGCCATTCCAACAACAATAGCTGTTATGATCATAACCACTATTAACTCAGAGAGTGTAAATGATTTTAATTTTCTTGGAGCCATACAACTTGCTGTTTTGTAATTTCTTTCCCAGAAGTACTGTTAACCGCCGAAAGAGAAATTATTTTTTTTGATGAAATGTTTTCTAATTCAATATTGATATTCCAATCTTTAAAATTTTCTTGATAGGGCAGTTTTATAATATTGTTTTGAACTTCATATTCTAATTCACTTATTCTGGTCTCTACACTATGAGTGTTTTTAGAAAAAGTATTAAAAACTAGATTATTCAATATTAAACTGGAAATAATAAAGATGATGACAACTAAAACAGTTGCAACAACAGCTTCAATTAATGTAGCCGATTTTATTTTTTTTAGTATAACCATTTTAAAACAGTTTTAGGTTGTTGTTCTAAAATGATACCGCCGTAAATTTCAGGAATATTTTCGTTTTCGATAGTTGCATTATAAACATGATTCACAAAAATAGATCCTGCCTGGTTGGCTACAAATTGTTTAGTGTATACAGAACCAGAAACGGTTCCTCGAATATCAAAATTACCATTGCAGTATATTTGTCCTTTTATTCTTGAATCTTTTTCTAAAACAATCTGAGTAAGAAAATCTGATTTTTCTTTTGTCTGAAGATAAATTACACTGCCTTTTATAATGCTTCCAGTATCTATAAAAATTTGATTGTCTGGAGTTATACTGTAACTAGGACTTTCTGCTTCGGCATTTTTGTTATCTTGATAAAGCATTAATGCAGAGGGATATGATAAATCACATTTTTTTCCCATTATAATTTTTCTTGAGGCAATTGCCTGAAAGCATCCTGAAGTCTCATCTTCTATTTCAATAATAGGGGCTATTAGAACTACGTCTTTAAGTAGAGCAGTTTTCTTGATTTTTATAGAAGTTTCAGATTTAATTAAAATGTTTCCAGAAAGTATCTTGTTTTCTAGAACTATAGCATTTGCAGAGGAAAATCCTTTTGTTTTATTTTTAAAAGAATTGGTGATTTTTAAACCTGAATTCAAGTTTATATAATCTTCTTGACGAACTATTTTATATTCTTTTAAATAGAAATTGACCGCATCTATTAAACTTTTCTCTAGTTTTGGAAGTTCAGCAGTACTTTTTTCATTTTTACCATAAATTAGTTGGGAACCATAATAACTATTTCCGGCTATGTATCCAGAGTTTACTCCCTGACGAGGAAGATAGGCTATGCCTTTTATTTTTGTATTTCCGACAACAGTTAATGCATTGTGGGTTTCCTGCAGGTAGAGAGTAGGAGATTTATCTGCTGTTAGCATAGAACCGATAATGGCAGTTTTGACAAACGTTTTTTTTCTAAATTGCGTTATTGTAATGCCTTTTTGAAATATTCCCCATTGGGACAGGTGTGTTTTAATGGTTTGATTTTCCTTTTTTAGAAAATCAATTTTGGCGGTATCAGTATTTAATTCTTTTTGCTCTAAAAGTGATTGAATTCCAATATCAGCAATTTGAATATTTTCAATAGCTCCTTTTGATTGCTCTTTCATGTAAATAAAAGTATAGGCATATAAAACCAATCCCGCTAACAATAGAGCAATTAATACAGCAATAAAGACTGTAAATTGTAAGGCACCAGATTTTATTTTCAGTTTTAGTTTCAATCCTGAAGCATTATAATATTAAGGTTACCTTTATACTTGACATATATAGATTCTTTATCACCAGATTTTAGAAAAATTTCATTTTCAGTATCTCCAATTTTCATGTAATGGGTTTTGTTATCTATAAGAAGTATATAAAGAGTGTTTTTTCCTTTAGAATCAGCAATTACACCTTTATAAATGATTTTTGGCCATACCAAAGCTTCTGCCTGTTTTGCTATTTTAGGTGCCGTTGCATGTTTTTTTTGAGGCTTTGAATTGGTTTCATTGACGTACATTTTGCCTAAAAATGGATCTCTGTAATTGACATTGATAGTAAAAGATTCTCTTTTATTAATTTTAATTGGCTTAAAAGTAAATTCTGGATTATCTGGCGCTGTAGTCTCATCTGGATTAGTAAATGAAAAAAGCTGAAATAGGACAGCACCCCAAACAAGTAAAACAAGAGGTAGTAAGATATATATGTTTTTTTTGTTTTTCATAATTTATTTCTGGGTAGATTCTTTCTCTAATTTTGCAACACGCAAAGCTAAACTTTTTAATGATTCAATCTCTTTCGATTGCTCTTCAATTTTTTTATTCTGCTGAATAGAATAAAGTGTCAATTCTTCAATCTTCTGCAAAAGTTTCGCATTCATTTCTCCCAGATTAATTCCGTTTTTTAAGACTTCTTCTTCATTTGGAATATTTTCCAAGTGGCCCTTTTCTGCAATATGTTTTTCTACTTCTTCAAGTGTCGGCAAATTATACTCTTTTTTAAAAACAAAATCAGACCAGCCCGTCATATCTACTTTTACTTCTTTGGAATGGATTGTACCATTAACATCTAGTTTGTGGTTTGGTACAATCATACCAATTCCAACATTTCCGTTATCCATAATAGTAAATCGATTCGTACACATTCCTCCTCCACAACTTAAATTGTCATATGCCCAAAATTGTAAGCTGTTTCCATATCCTCCCGTCATGTTATATATCATCCATGTACTTGCAATTCCATTACCGCTTTTAGTGGGATTTATTAGCTGGATATGTCCGCCAGTATCATTTGAAATAGAACTCAAGATAGCTCCATTCACAAATTGATTTCCTGTAAAAGAGTTACTACCTCGTGTAGCAAGCTCTATCCAATTAGTATTTTGGGCAACTAATCCTGTAGCTATTTTTCTAAAAAACAATCTATCATTTACTGTGAAGGCAGATCCTAATTGTAATTGATTATTGTTTTCTGGGTTTCCATGTCTCATAGTAAATAAATGCTGCCACTCACTGCTACTGTCCGGCGTTTTTCCATTTGGATTAGAAGCTCCATACAAACCCGATAAGAGGGGAACAGAAAAGTCAGTTATATAAGGCGCGTATCCACTTGCTATTTGCTGAGAATAGGAAATAATTGAGGTGAAAAATAAAGTAATTATAGTTGTCGTTTTGATACTCATAATTTATTTGTTAGATGATATTTTACTTTTAAGATTCTCTATTTCCTCACTCTGTTTTTTAATCTCTCTTTTCATTTCAATCATATATATTGTCATTTCTTCAATTTTCTGCAAAAGCTTTGAATTCATTTCTCCCAGATTAATTCCGTTTTTCAGGACTTCTTCTTCACTAGGAATATTTTCCAAGTGCCCTTTTTCATTAATATGTTTTTCTACTTCTTCAAGTGTGGGCAGATTATACTCTTTTTTAAAGACAAAATCTGGCCAGCCGTACATATCTACTTTTACTTCTTGCGAATGTATAGTACCTTTTACATCAAGTTTGTTTTTAGGATCTACAATCCCAATACCCAAATTTCCATTTGCATTTAATGTCATTTTTATTGAAGACCAGTCTGATGAGCCAATTTTTGAAGTGTACCAATTGTGGCTATGATCTTCGGTAGCAGGAATACCTTTAGTTTTCCAGTGCCCAGCGTAATAGTTTATATTGTTACCATAGCTTCTTATCATTCCATCATAATCACCATCGATTCCCAATTCAAGACTTGAATAATTTGTTAGTCCGCCCACTCTTATTCCTGCAATACCATTTGCTCCTCCAGAACCGACATTGACATTTAACAAAGTTTCTGGCGCATTTGTTCCTATTCCTACAAATCCATTTATCAATTGATTTCCTGTAAAATAGTTTTCACCAAGACTAGTTATTATTTCATTCCATGGATTCCAAAAACCACGGTCTCCATTTCTAGTTCTAAAGGAAATACGATTTTTTGAATAATCAGAACTTATTTGTGTGTCATAATTATTGTATTCATATCCTCCATAACTAATAAGCGAACCGCTCCAAGGGGTCCCAGCTGATGGATAAGAAAAAGTATAACCACCTTTAAAAGCATCAGCCATTCCTGGAGATGAAATATTGCTGGTTGGATTTAAAGTTTGGGCATGTGTATAAAATGATAGAAGTATACTTAACAAAAGAAATTGTTTTTTTTTCATTTTATTTAATTTTAGAATCAAGCATTTTTTTTAGAATTTCTATTTGTATATTTTGCTTTTCATTTTGTTTTTGATTTTCTTTCTTCATTTCAATTATATACAAAGTCAATTCTTCGATTTTCTGTAAAAGTTTTGAATTCATCTCGCCCAGATTAATTCCGTTTTTCAAAACTTCTTCTTCACTTGGAATATTTTCTAAGTGGCCTTTTTCTGTAATATGTTTTTCTACTTCTTCAAGTGTTGGCAAATTATACTCTTTTTTAAAGACAAAATCTGACCAGCTCGAAGCCGTTACTTTAATTTCTCTTGCTCCAATTGAACCTTCTACAGCTAATTTATGAGATCCAGTTGTTGTTGTGCCAATTCCCACATTTCCAAAAACATCTGTCATTAATAATTGTTGCCATTTTCCCCACTCAGGACTTAACGGATATGCATTTCTATAAAAAACTCCACCATTATTGAAGTTTAATTGGTGGTTAGCACCACCTGAGTTGTCTGTGTCTTCCCATTGTGCAATGGTTAAATTAGTTGAATATGGTCCGCCTCCAGGAACGCCTATTACACTTCGATCTTTAAAATCTGCCCTAATCGAATGTTCGATAAAATTAGGAGCATCATTAACAGCTCTAGTATCATTTATAATAAGAGAAGTTGAACTTTGAGCATAAAATAAATTAGAAAGGCAAAATGTAAATATTAATAAGACAGTATTTTTTTTCATATAGATATTTTATTTTAGTTGTTGTTCAATTTTTGAAAGCCTTTCAGCTAAAGACATAAGAACTGTTTTTTCTTTTTCCAATTCTTTAATTTTATTTTCTTGAGAAGAAATTTTTTTATTTTGCTCAATAATGTACAAAGTCAATTCTTCAATTTTGAGTAGTAGTTTAGAATCCATTTCTCCCAGTTTAATTCCGTTTTTTAGAACTTCTTCTTCACTTGGAATATTTTCTAAATGCCCTTTTTCAGCAATATGTTTTTCAACTTCTTCAAGAGTTGGCAGATTATATTCTTTTTTAAATACAAAATCGGACCAGCCAGTCATATTTACTTTTATTTCTTTAGAATGAATGGTGCCGTTAACATCTAGTTTGCTTTGTGGGTTTATAATTCCTATACCAATATTGCCACTGGGGCTAACTCTCATTCTAATTTCTGCCGTTGTACTAATACCGTCCCACGTAAGAAAACTGATTCCTTTATTATACGAATTACTTATGTTGTCATGGGAAGTACCCTGAATCATTAATTCGCCATAATTATTAAAAGGAAAAGCGCCTGATCCATTTTCAGGAAATCGTCTTGTTCTGTAAATAAGAGGAGTAGCCCAATATGCATTAGTTGCTGTCCACATTTCGGTGTTGTTTTCTGTTTTAGGAATTGTTGTTGAAGAGGCTAAAATTGCATTTACGCTATTATCTGCTGATGTAATAATTCCTTGTGCTTTTGTACTTTGAAAATTTACAAGAGCTAGTATTGCTATGAGTGTGAATATTTTCATTTATTTTTTTTTGATGTTGCTTTTTTTTAAATCAGCATTTTCTTTTTCAACTTTTTCCAATCTTTTATTTTGTTCAATAACATACAATGTTAATTCTTCTATCTTTTGCAAAAGTTTAGCATTCATTTCTCCTAAACTGATTCCGTTTTTTAAGACTTCTTCTTCACTTGGAATATTTTGTAAATGTCCTTTTTCTGCAATATGTTTTTCTACTTCTGCAAGTGTAGGCAGATTGTAATCTCTTTTAAAAACAAAATCTGACCAATTCTCCATATTTACTTTTACTTCTTGTGAATGTATAGTCCCTTTAACATCCAATGTGTTTTTAGGATTTGAAATTCCTATTCCAACATTCCCGTTTGAAGAAATTCTCATTCTTTCTTGCAATTGTGAAATTGTAGGGTTATCAATATTTCCTTCCCATCCAGAATAAAAAACAAGCGCTTTTCTTCCATAATTCTGATCATTTATACCTCTTAATGCGACACCATTATTAGTTTCATAACCGCCAGTTAAAAGTAAATACGGAGTACTGGTATTATTATCTCCTGTAGCGGCGTGAATTCTAAGTCCAGCATCAGAATTGGAGGCATTAATTTGAAATTTTGTTTCAGGATTATTTGTTCCTATACCGCTATTTCCCGCTCCACCTATTCTTAAATTACCAGAAGATGCTACGTCACTTTTTGAATCCAATAAATTTCTCCATTCTCCCCATGTATTTTCATTGTAAAATGCGCTCCTATACATAATTTGCCCTCCATGCCAGTTATTATTAAAATAGAGTTGAGAAACAAGATGTGCAGCCCTGCCATAAATCTCTAATAATGAGCCATATTGTGAAGGAGCACTAGCACCATTATAATTATCCCAAAGTTTTAATGACATAGGTGTTATGCCAACTCTTGGCAGACTATTAAAATCTTTTTGTTCGGTAGACCACTTTAAACTATTTGAGCCTAGGTTGCCATCAAATGTTTGGCCGTAGATAAAAGAATGAACAGTAATGCTGAATGTCAGAAGTAATATTTTTTTCATTTCAATTTATTTTGATTGCTGTTCTAATTTTGATACTCTTTCAAAAATAGAAAGAAGAGATTCATTTTGTTTTTTTAATGTGTCAATCTGATCTTTACAGTTTTGAATTTCATGAACTAGGTTATTATTTTTTTTGTCCTGTTCAATTGCGTACAAAGTCAGTTCTTCAATCTTCTGTAAAAGTTTAGCATTCATTTCTCCTAAATTGATTCCGTTTTTTAAGACTTCTTCTTCACTTGGAATATTTTCTAAATGTCCTTTTTTTGCAATATGTTTTTCTACTTCTTCAAGAGTAGGGAGATTATATTCTTTTTTGAAAACAAAATCAGGCCATCCAATCATATCCACTTTTACTTCTTTGGAATGAATTGTACCGTTTACGTCGAGTTTGTTTGCCGGATTTCCATTTCCAATTCCCACATTTCCATTGTCCATAATTGTGAAACGATTGGCACACATTCCGCCAGCACAGCCCAAATTATCGTAAGCCCAAAACTGTAAACTATTACCATAACCACTTGTCATATTATAAATGTTCCAACTACTGGCAGTACCATTTTCTGTTTTTAAAGGATTTTTTAGCACAATTTGCCCTCCAATTACATCAGAAATCGAGCTTATAAAGGCACCATGAGAAAATGTATTGCCGGCAATTTCTAATTTGTGACTAGCATTTATAACATCTATACCTACATTCCCAGAAGAGCCTATACTTAAAGCCTGTTTATCTATTCCTGAATTAGAAACAACATTGAGTGATAAAGCATTATCAAGTAATCTTAAATATGATCCTCCTCTCACAGGATTTAACAATTTTAATAATCCGTTGACTGTTGTATAATTGCTAATATTATTTCCGATACCTACTCCAGTGTAAGTTAGTCCGGGCTCACTAGACCATAACATCAGATCGGCCTGATTTTCATTAATTCCTCCGCCAGTTGAATGAAGTAAAATGCGAGAATTGTTATGATTGCCTTGAACTGTTAAAATATTAGATGGAGCATTAGTACCAATACCAACAAAATCATTTCCTGAAACTCCTTGAATTGTACCTGCCGGAGTATAAATTTGTGCTTTAACAGAAATTATTGAAATGATAGTTATAAAAGCAATAAGTTTAATTTTCATACTATATATTATTTAGAGTTAAATAACTTTTCAATTTTAGAAAGTCTTTCGGTTAATGATTCAATTTCTTTAGATTGTTCTTCAATTTTTTTATTTTGCTGAATAGAATAAAGAGTCAATTCTTCAATTTTTTGCAAAAGTTTTGTATCCATTTCTCCCAGATTAATTCCATTTTTTAAAACTTCTTCTTCACTTGGAATGTTCTCTAAATGACCTTTTTCTTCGATATGTTTTTCAACTTGATCCAATGTTGGCAAATTGTATTCTTTTTTAAAAACAAAATCTGACCAATTTTCCATATCAACTTTTACTTCTTGGGAATGTATAGTTCCTTTTACATCTAATTTGTTTTGAGGATTAACAGTTCCAATTCCGACATTTAAGTCTTCATTAATTGACAAAGCAGGACTAAAAAGGGCATTGTTGTCTCTCCAACCTAATCTTAAGTATCTATTATTTGATCCTGCATAATCAATATTTGTTTTAATTTGGATTGCACCACTGTTTCCAGGACCAGATAGCGTGTGGACTTCTCCATGTTGCCCTAAAAATAAATTACCTGTAATTGATTGGTTTCCTGCTAAATATTGATCGCCATTAAACGTATTAGCGCCGCGAGTAGCTAACTCATTCCAAGATGAATTTGATGAATTTGTAATTTTTCTGAAAAAAATTCTGTCATTATTATTGAATGAAGAAGAAAATTGTAATTGGAAATTATTACTAGAATTGGAATGCCTCATTACAAAAAGATGTTGCCAGCTATAACTTTCATCTGGATTTATGCCATAAGCGTTTATTTCATAAATTCCTGATTTTAGAGGTTGATTATAATCATTTATACTTAAACCAGAAGCAAAGCCATCGCCAATTTGCTGTGAATACGAAATAATGGTAATAAAAAGAAGGGTAACTATAATTATTTTATTTTTCATTTTTAGAAAGTAATTGATTTTTAAGGCTACTAATTTCTGCATTTTGTTTTTCATTTTCTTTCTTCATTTCAATCATATACAAAGTCATTTCCTCAATTTTCTGAAGCAGTTTAATATTCATCTCAGATAAGTTAATACCATCTTTTTTCATTTCTTCAGCAGAAGCAATTTCAGGAAGATGTTTGTTTTTTTTGATGAATTTATCAACAGATTCTAAAGAAGGAAGATCGTAACCTTTTTCAAAAACAAAATCGGCGCCAGCATCAACTGTTACTTTCACTTCGCGTGAAGCAATGTTTCCTGCAACGGTTAACATTGAAGAAGGATTAGCTGTGCCAATGCCAACTCTAGCAGCATTTAAAATTAAAGGCTGATCTCCTGCACCAGTTTTAAGGAAAACAGGATAATTATTGCTAATAAATGTTGTTGAATTTGGCGTATTGCTGATTTCTAAAGATCTGGCATCTCCACTTCCAATTCTTGCGGGGTAAAAATTCGATTTTCCATAAACAGTGAGAGGTGCATTTGGCTGATAGCTTCCTATACCAACATAGCCATTACTGGATATATGAAAAAAAGGTGCAGATTGGTTATCTGACCAATTATAAATAGAAAAACTAGATTCGGTAACCATATTTGCTCCTGAACTAATTGCCCAAGTTTTTCCAGCAGGATTTTTAAGAAATATTTTAGTAGTATTGGCATTAACACTTTCGCTTCCAAGAGTTAGAGCTCCTGAAACTTCTAATCTAGTTTTTGGTGTAAAAGTTCCAATTCCAAAATTTCCAGAATTTATAAATGAATTTCCGTTATCTATAAAAAAAACATCATTACCAATTCGTGTGCCTCCTGAAAAATCACTTTGAAAATTTAATACTAAAGTGTTATAGTCTGCATGTACAATAGCTCTACCGCCAGAACCTCTTTCGGGATATTTCAGTATTACATCAGCTAATCCATTATAAGTAAATATGTTATTTCCATTTGGGGAATTAATCTGAGAGAAAGATTTTATTGATAAAACTATAAAGAGAAGGTACGTTAGCTTTTTCATTTTTCATTTTTTTTTAATTGCTCTATTTCTTTTTTCATTTCAATCATATAAAGTGTCATTTCCTCAATTTTCTGTAAAAGCTTCGCATTCATTTCTCCTAGATTAATTCCGTTTCTTAGAACTTCTTCTTCACTTGGAATGTTTTGTAAATGCCCTTTTTCGGCAATATGTTTCTCAACTTGATCTAGAGTAGGTAAGTTGTATTCTTTTTTGAAAACAAAATCGGACCAGTTCTCCATATCTACTTTTACTTCTTGTGAATGAATAGTCCCTTTTACATCTAATTTGTTTTGAGGACGAGTTGTGCCAATTCCAACATTCCCGTTAACATTAATAGCCATTTTTACACTTGAGTTTGTAGCAAAATTAATTCCACCAAGATCACCCCCAATGTGATTGTTTACAATATTAAGATCAAAATAATTGCCAAATCTATGACCAGCATTTGAATATCCTGAGTTGACTTCGAAATCACAGAAATTATGATAACCAAAACGGACAATACTGCTTCCTCCAGTTCCAGTTCCTAATCTGGTTAAAGAAGCAATAACTTCATTTTGATTAGTGTTTAATGAGCTTGAAACTTCAAATTTAGAAGATGGATTGTCTTTTCCTATTCCAACATTTCCGTTTGAAATTTGCATTACAGGATTACCTGTATAGTCTCCAAAACGAATTCCTCCATACCAATGCAAATCTAAACCTGAAGAACCTGGAATTTGATAAGTATCAATTCTGTAATTAGCTGCGTCACCAAAGCCAACGATAGGTAAATTTTGGCTATAAACAGTTGATGATTTTATTATGATTAACAGTACTGGAGTGAGAATTCGATAAAATTTTGAAGTACTCATAATTTATTTCTGTTGGTTTTTTTCAAGTTTTTCAATTCTTTTATTTTGTTCAATAATATAGAGCGTCATTTCTTCTACTTTTTTAAGCAAAGCCATATTCATCTCGGCAAGCATTAAGCCGTTTTTTTCGATTTCTTTTGCCGAAGGTATTTCAGGAAGATGTTTGTTTTCTTTAATATAAGATTCAATTTCTTGTAATGATTTCAATTTGTAATCATCAGCAAAAACATAATCAGGCACTAACGCCCCAGCCATATCAACTCTTACTTCTTGTGTGTGGATTTTTCCTTTTACAGTGAGTTTTTCGTCTGGTACTATTGTGCCAATGCCAAGATTTCCTCCTAAGATGTAATGATTTCCACCTAAACCATTTATCTTTAAATCATTGTCTAAGCCATCTGTTGTACCAAAGTCAGGAATATTAATACCAATAGGATTTTGATTGATTTTGATTTCATTTGAATCAGTTACAGTGTCAACTTTTACTTGTAAGTAAGTAATTTTGACTCTGTAGTTGGCATAAGATCTGACATCAAAATAAACGGGTAATTTTCTGTTCACCTCACCCCCAAGAGTAGATGTTAAGTCAATAGGTGTTCCAAGTGAAATTTTTGCTGAATGGAAAATTCCGTGTGATTCTACTAGTTTAACTAGAGGAGATCCTGAATGAGATCCTTGAAAAAATCCATTTTCAATGATATATTTTTCATAACCTGTACCATATGAAGTTTGAAATAATTCTACAATGATTAGACCTCCTGCCTGCCAATGATAAGAATTATATCCTATGGTTGCAATTTCATATCTCTTGGCTTGAGTAGCATCTGCCATTAAATTAGAAATAACACTTGTCTGTACTCCATTCTGATTGATGTCATTTTGTGAATATAGTGCTATTGTAAACAAAAGGGTAGTAATTATTAGAGATTTTTTCATACGGATAGATTATTGATTATTCAATTTTTTAATTTCGTTATCTTGTTTTTCAAGTTGCTCTTTAACTCTTCTTAATTCCTTACTCTGCTCAATCATATGAAGTGTCATTTCTTCCATTTTTTTTAGCAAAACCATATTCATTTCGGCTAGCATCAAACCATTTTTCTCGATTTCTTTTGCCGAAGGTATTTCAGGAAGATGCTTATTTTCTTTAATAAAGGATTCAATTTCTTGTAATGATTTCAATTTATAATCATCAGCAAAAACATAATCTGGCACTAACGGTCCAGCTATATCAACTCGTACTTCTTGGGTATGAATTTTTCCTTTTACTGTAAGTTTTTCGTCTGGAACTGTTGTTCCTATGCCAACATTGTTTCCTAATATTAAAAAGTTATTAACTTGGTGAGTTTCATTCATATTTGGAATAAAGTCCTGAATGTTTGTCAATATATCTGTATTTACAGGCTGACCGCTAATTTCATAATTGACCGACTTCATGTTTTCTCCAGTAGACTTTGTCCACCCTGCAAATTGAAATCCCCAGTCGTGCATAGCTGGTGAGTAGGGAACATCTACAGCTAAATATTTTTTCCCGTTATACATGCAAGTTTTTAAAGTCCAATTACCACTATAATCAGAGTTTCTAATAGAACCATAAGTTTCACCATATGCCGATGAGGTATTGACTTCTGCTATATTTATTCTGTTAAGAGATCCAGTAGTTCCTCTAAAAGCGGTAATGGTTCCCACGGCATTGTTCATGCTTATTGTAGTGCCATTATAGATTTCGTGAAGTAAAATTAAATTTTTGGTATAATCCCCACCGTTAGTTCCTATATCAATAACTTTATAATCAGGAGTTAAATTAGTTACTTGAGCCTCTGCAAAAAAAGGTAATAATAATGCAAAATATACTATTGTTAATTTTTTCATTATTTAAGTTTATTTTTTTAATTGGTTTTCTAGAGATTTAATTTTCTCATTTTGCCTTTCATTTTCTTTTATTATTTCACTATTTTGTTTCTTCATTTCAATCATGTACAAGGTCATTTCTTCGATTTTTTGAAGAAGCTTAATATTCATTTCAGATAAATTAATTCCCTCTTTTTTCATTTCATCGGCCGAAGCAATTTCTGGAAGGTGTTTATTTTCTTTTATGAATTTGTCTACAGATTCTAGAGTAGGCAAATCATAATCTTTTTCAAACACAAAATCAGCGCCAGCGTCTACAGTTACTTTTACTTCGCGTGAAGCTATATTTCCAGCTACAGTTAATCTTGAAGAAGGATTAGTTGTACCAATGCCAACATTACCGTTTCCTTTTATCGTAAATAGTTCGTGAGCTCCAGCTCCAATATCTCGAACTCTTAAAAAGCTGCTTCTTGCTGCATTTTCATTTGTACCAAAAGAGTTTACATCAATTGTCAAAGCATCTATTTGATTGCTTGAGGCAAGGCCATTTAAGTAAATTGATGTTGCTATTAAAGTTCTTGCTGTAATATCTGTATTTATATTATTTAAATTACCTGAATGCCAGATTTTGTTCCAGCCTTTCCATCCATATTCCCATCTCCCAAAATAGAGTTCGTTTTTTCCTACGCTATTCATTAAGCTTGAATAGTTGTTAGCATCAAAACCAAAATTTAAACCTTGGTAATAATTGACTCCAAATGTATTATTTGATGGAGATATCGCTATCCATTGGCCATTAACTCCAGAAAAAGAGGAGAGATTTGTTTCTAGAGTTTGTTGCGGAAAATAGCTTTGAGATTTTACAAATAATGTAAAAAAAAAGGAAAGAAGGAGGAGTAATTTTTTCATTTTATTATTTAGTATTTGTTTCTAATTTTTTTATTCTAGCCTCCATTTTTTCAAAATTTTTATTTTGTATTTGAAGCTCGTTAATCTTTTTATTTTGTTCAATCATATACAAAGTCATTTCCTCAATTTTCTGAAGTAGCTTTATATTCATCTCAGACAAATTAATTCCCTCTTTTTTCATTTCTTCAGCGGAAGCAATTTGAGGTAAATGTTTATTTTCTTTAATAAATTTATCGACAGATTCAAGAGAAGGCAAATCGTAATCTTTTTCAAAAACAAAATCGGCTCCAGCATCTACGGTTACTTTTACTTCGCGTGAAGCGATATTTCCGGCTACAGTTAATTTTGAAGTTGGGTTTGCAGTTCCTATTCCTACATTTCCATTTTGAATTGCTTTGATAGCAAGGGAGGCACCTTCAGCATTAAAAACATTGCCTACATAAAGATCCCAGTCAGATGTCATGGGAAGGAATTTTGAAATTGCTAAATCATTTCCAGTAATATTTAAAGCTGTGAAAGTGCTATTTAAATTTATTGCAGTAACTCTTATATAGATTGTGACTCCATTAGATACTAAGCCCAAAGTGTTAATTGCTCTGATTCTAAAGCGAGAATTAGAATATTCAGTATTACAATCAACAGTAAAATTTGACCCTGTTCCAAGATAAGGATTATTATTTGTACGCCCAGTTTCTCTCCATAATGAAGGGTTGGCATGAGAAATAGCCGCTATATGTGTTGCAGCAGCAGCCATATTTCCTCTGTCGTATGAAATGGAAATTTGATAATAGCCACTTGCTCCAGCTGATATAGGATTTACTTTTAAAAATTCGATATAGTCTCCTACAGCATATCCAGCAGAAAAAGTAAGACTTGTTTCGTATTCTGTTGTATATAATAGATTATTTTTAATATTGTCCGTAGCAATAGCTTTTGTAGTAGAAAAAATAATAAGTAAGTAGAAAAGTAGATTTTTGATCATTAGTTATTATTTGTTATTGGTTAGAGTTTCAATTTTCTTTTCCAGTTTATCGATTTTTTTATTTTGCTCAATCATATACAAAGTCATTTCTTCAATTTTCTGTAGGAGTTTTATATTCATTTCAGACAAATTAATTCCCTCTTTTTTCATTTCTTCGGCTGAAGCAATTTCTGGTAAATGCTTATTTTCTTTTATGAATTTATCAACAGAATCTAAAGAAGGCAAATCGTAATCTTTTTCAAAAACAAAATCAGCTCCAGCATTTACGGTAACTTTTACTTCGCGTGAAGCAATGTTTCCTGCTACCGTCAATTTAGAGTCAGTTTTTGCAGTTCCGATACCAACGTTTCCATTAATCCCATTAATGACAAGAGCATCGTTTGTTAATTGTGTTCCATCCCCATTATAAATTTGAAAGTGAAGATGTTTGTCAGTTCCACCATTATTTATTTGAAAAGCCTGTCCATTGGGATCAAAAATTTCACCATTAAAGGACTCTCTGTTAAAAGCTATAGTTCCAAAATAAGGGGCACCTCCTGGGTTAATACTCACACCTGTTCCTGCTGATTTTACAGTTAGTTTTGATTTTGGGTTTGTAGTGCCAATACCTAAATTTCCGGTTACACTTTGATCACCTACAAAATTATTTGCTCCTCTAGTTGCTAGTTCTATCCATGACGGATTTTGAGGATGTAACGGACCTGATAATTTTCTAAAAAAAAGTCTATCGTTTTGCAGAAATGAAGAAGCTATTTGCAATTGATGATTATTAGCCGGATTGCCATGTCTTATTACAAATAAATGTTGCCAATCATAACTTTCATCAGGTGCTCTTCCAATAGCATTTGTTGAGCCATACACTCCCGATTGTAATGGCTGTGTCAAATCAGTTAAATATGGTGCAAATCCATCGCCAATTTGTTGTGAGCTTGAAATTGATGTAATAAAAAAGAGAGTAAATATGATAAGGTATTTGGCTTTCATGAAATTTATTTAGATTGTTTTTCAAGTTTAGAAATTCTTTCAGAAAGAGATCTATATGTCTCATTTTCCTTTTCTAATTTTTCAATTTTCTCCGATTGAAGATTATTTTTCTTTTCTTGATTTATTACATGCAGAGTGAGCTCCTCAATTTTTTGAAGTAACTTTATGTTCATTTCAGATAAATTGATTCCATCCTTTTTCATTTCATCAGCAGAGGCGATTTCCGGCAAGTGTTTATTTTCTTTTATGAATTTATCAACTGACTCTAACGAAGGCAAATCGTAATCTTTTTCAAAAACAAAATCGGCTCCAGCGTCTACAGTTACTTTTACTTCGCGTGAGGCAATGTTTCCTGCAACAGTCAATTTTGAAGGTCGATTTTTTGTGCCAATATCAACGCCATTACCTAAAATCGTAAAATTATCCACTTGATGCGTTTCATTCATATTTGGAATATAATCCTGAATGTTTGTCAATATATCTGTGTTTACAGGCTGACCGCCAATTTCGTAGTTTACAGACTTCATGTTTTCTCCTGTAGATTTTGTCCATCCTGAAAATCTATAACCTAAATCATGAAAAGCATCACCATAAGGCACATCCAGAGCTAAATATTTTTTTCCATTGTAGATGCAGGTTTTTAACGACCAATTTGCGAAACTATCATATCCTTTTATTGTTGCAAATGTTCCATTATATACAGAAGAAGAATTTATTTCGACTACGTTTATACGGTTATAAGCTGAGGTATGTCCTCTAAATGCAGTTATCGTTCCTACAGCATTATTCATGTTTATTGTAGTTCCATTATACATTTCGTGCAGCAATATTAAATTACGCGTAAAGTCTGTCCATCCATTATTGCCTATATTTATTATTTTAAAATCATCAGCTACCGTAGAAACCTGAACTTGGGCTTTTGTAAATAAAGGATAGATTAATGATACTAAAAAAAAGAATTTAATTGTCTTCATCATTGCTTATTTTTTTAATTGCTTTTCTAGGGTATTTATTTTTTCGTTTTGCTTTTCATTCTCTTTCTTCATTTCGATCATATAAAGGGTCATTTCTTCCAATTTTTTAAGTAATGCCATGTTCATTTCTGCGAGCATTAAGCCATTTTTTTCTATTTCTTTTGCTGAAGGAATTTCAGGCAGATGCTTATGTTCTTTAACGTAATCTTCAATTTCTGTTAGTGATCTTAATTTATAATCATCTGCAAAAACATAATCAGGAACTAAAGGACCGGCCATATCAACTCGAACTTCTTGCGTGTGGATTTTTCCTTTTACGGTAAGTTTTTCGTCTGGAATAGTTGTTCCTATACCAACATTTCCGGAGAAATATGCATTTCTGCCTTGGTAAGTACCTGTAGTAGTGGCATATTCAGATATTGATGTCTTATAGTTGTGAGCAGGACCATTAACTTCATTGTATGGCAGACTATTTTGGACTCCGTCATACACAGTTGGGTTTACTGCATAATTTGAAAGAAAAGAATAAGTTGTTCCGCCACCTCTAAGCCAAATTATAATTGAACGTTCAGCATTTCGGATTGAGACATCTGTCCAGCCAGCAATAAAGGTAGTATGAGATCCGTTGTATGAAGTTGACGGAATAATGTTTGCTGTAATGAATGCGGAATCATTTCCCCATTCTGTAACGTGAAAGCTAAATTCAGACATTAAAGAACCTCTCCATGAAGAATCTAAATGTACATAACTTCTTCCTAATGTTAGATTTGTGGGTACATTATAAGCCCATCCGCCATCATAGAATTTTACAGGATAAAATTTATCAATATCTCCACCGACATTAAAAGTACCGGATACTTGAGAATGACTGATGGTAAAAAAGAAAAGAAGAGATAATAAGTATATTTTTTTCATAATATTATTTCTTATGTTTTAATTCTAAAATATCTTTTTTAAGTACATCGTTTTCCTTTTTCATTTCAATCACATATAGAGTTAATTCTTCAATTTTCTTAAGTAAAGCCATATTCATTTCAGAAACATTAATTCCATTGTTTTCAAACTCCTTTGCTGAAGGTATTTCAGGTAAATGACTATTTTCTTTTATGTAATTTTCGACTTCTTGAAGAGATCTCAAATTATAATCATCTTTAAAAACATAATCAGGTGCTGGAACATTCAAATCCACTTTTACTTCCTTAGAGTGGATGTTTCCGTTAACGGTTAATTTGGCATCCGGATTTGCGGTTCCTATTCCTACGTTTCCATTTTGAAGTGCTTTAATGGCTAATTTAGCACCATCTGATGTGAAAACATTTCCAACATACAGATCCCAATCAGTGGTCATAGGAAGAAATTTTGAAATACTGGTGTCTTTTCCCGTTATATTTAACGGATCAAAATTTCCGTTGAAATTGATAGAAGTAACTTTTATATAAACTAAAATCGGCGTATTTATTCCCAAAGTATTTACGGCACGAATTCTAAATCTTGGATTTGCATATTCAGTATTGCAATCAATTGTAAAATTAACCCCACTTCCTACATAAGCATTGTTATTAATACGGCCAGCCTCTCTCCAAAGACTTGGATTAGAATGGCTGATAGAAGCAATATGCGTAGCAGCAGAAGCTATATTTCCTCTAGTATAGCTTAAAGATACTTGATAATACCCACTTGCTCCTGCTGAGTTTGGATTAACTCTCACAAACTCTACATAATCACCAATTGCATATCCTGCAGGAAAAGTTACGCTGGTTTCATATTCATTTGTATACGCGAAAGAGCTATTTTTACTATTTGTGGCTGTAGTTTTTGTAACAGAAAAAATAATCAATAAACAGAAGTGTAGTATTTTTTTCATTTAATTGTTATTGTTTGTTAGTAAGAGTTTCAATTTTCTTTTCCAGATTTTTTATTTGTTTGTTTTGCTCAATGATGTAAAGTGTCATTTCTTCCATTTTTTTAAGCATAGCCATATTCATTTCAGCCAGCATTAAACCATTTTTCTCGATTTCTTTGGCAGAAGGGATTTCAGGCAGATGTTTGTGTTCTTTAACGTAATCTTCAATCTCTTCCAGTGATTTTAATTTGTAATCATCAGCAAAAACATAATCAGGAACCAGCGGTCCAGCCATATCGACTCTTACTTCTTGTGTGTGGATTTTGCCTTTTACGGTTAGTTTTTCATCTGGAGCAATTGTCCCAATACCAATATTGCCATTTAATGCAATTGCCATTTTAGTAGAATAGGTTAAGTTTTCGGCAGAATTTGAAGGATCTGCTGTTTGAAAAAGCAAACCATCTAGACCTGTATCTGTACCTGCAAATAATCTTACACCAAATGAGCTGCTAAGATTGGTATGAGTGATAATTTCTAAACCACTTCTACCATTACCATACTGTCCTAACTTTATTTCTTCAAAATTATATGATCCGGGAAAGCTTACTTTGTAATTATTATTATTTATAAAGTCACCAAATTGTAAAATGGTTTGAGGAGATGAGGTTCCAATACCAATATTTCCATTTGGTAAAAATGTCATATATCTATTCTCTAAATCTTTGCCAATAAAACTGCTTAAAATAGTAGAAACTCCATTTGTGACGAATCCTGTTGATCCAAATGTAAAATAAGATTGATCTCCAGACTCATTGGCGACGGAATAAGCTCGCGTCCAACCACCAGTATATCCAGGAAAGTTTGCTTTTATTTGAGCACCATAAGTTGGATAACTAAGCCCAATACTAACATTATCAAAAGTGGTGTTTTGTGATCTAACTGAATTTATAGTATTAAAGAAAAGAACTATTAAAATTATTTTTTTCATATAGGTTTGGTTATGGTTTTTAGGAAGATTTTTTAATTTATAGTAAAATTAAAAACGGTGCTTCTTGCACTTTCGTTTCCAGCATCATCAAACGATTTGACAAACCAATAATAAGTACCTTTAGTCATGGTTTTATTGTATGGACTGGTTCCTTTATCTTTAAAGTGTAGATTTGTCAAGGCACTTTCTGTGTAGACATACAAACTGTCTTTTTCGGGGCTTCCGGTAATCGGAGTTCTATTCCATTGAAAGTTTATGCTTGTGTTAGTAGTTGTACTAGCATTTACAGGATTGGTTGGAGTAGGAGTGTTTGGAGCTTTAGTATCTACTAAAATTGATCTTGAAGTATAAAGCGTTTCTGCAGCTCCATTACTGGCACGTACTTTCCAAGTATATTTTCCTTCGTCAAAAGTAAAGTTAAATACAGTAGTTTCTGAGCTTTGATCTTTTACTAAGGTATTATTCTCATCTAAAATTTGAACTTGATAAGTTGTTGCTCCAATAATTGCATCCCAAGATAATTTTTGGTCAGCGGTTTTGGTTGTTAAGTTGTTAGTTGGCGTTAACAAAATAACCGTATTGTTTTGAAAATCATCATTGTTTAAAATTTCGAAACTTCTTTTAGAGTACGCTGTTTCATATGCGCTATTAACTGCTCTCACTCGCCATTCGTATTTGCCAATATTTAATTGCTGTGTAAAACTATTTTTAGATACAAGAGTGTCTAGAACAATTTGCTGTGGAGTTTCAAAATTTGGTGTAGCAACTTGTAATTGGTATTTATCTGCATTTTCTACATTATCCCAAGAAAATGTTATTCCAGAAAAAGATATAACAGCATTATTGCCTGGAGCCGTAAGTGAGACTTCACTTTTTGAGATATCATCAACCATTAGTATTTCTTCGCAGGAAATAAAAGTTAGGAGTAATAAAAGTGAAAAATATTTAAAAAAGGATTTGTTCATTATAAAAAAAATAGAGTTATAAAATAAAATAAGATTTGAAAAATTACATATCAAAGAGATCTTTGTTGTTTTTTCTTTCGCTTATTTTTTGTTTAGTTATTCCGGTGCATCGATCATTCTCGTTTACAATATCGGCGACATTCCAATGTCCTTTTGGTGATTTTGTCCAACAGAACGAACTCACTTGATAAGCAACAATAGTTTCAGGATTAATATCGATAACATCTGTTTTTTTGCCGGCTTTGTACAGTGCAATTGTATATTTTTTATATTGATTATTTGCCAGATAATAAGCATCAGATTGTCTGATTTTTGCGATTTCATCATTAGATAAACTCACAGCCAAACTTGAAATTATTTTTAGGTTTTGGGTATCGGTTAATAATTTTAAAAGCGAAGCGTTGTAATCGGCGTTAATTTCATCAACCAGTCCGGCAACATCTAAAATCTTTATTGTTACCAGTTCAGGCTTTATAGGAAGACTGTCTATAAAAGCGACTTTAGTCTGGTTTTGATTGTATTTAGCTTTTGATTTATAGATTTTATTCAGCTGTCTGTTGTAAGGAACAACTCCAATTTCTACTCTAATGTTGTTTTCGAGTTTAGGCAAAGCTTTTGGCTCAAAAGTATTTAGATTGTAAGATAATTTTGAAGTTCCAATACTTCCTAATTCTACAACAGAAGAAGAAAATTTATAATTATCATTTTTAATTTTAGTTGTCTGACAGGCACTGCAGATTAATATAATTAAGACAACAGCTTTTTTTAACATAGTATTTTTTATTGTAATTATTTTTTTATATTTTTTTAACAAATCTAATCAAATTGATGTAATGTAGTGTTAAAATTTAGTCTTTTATTTTCAAATTTTAAACTTTTCTGTTATGATTTTTTTCTGATGTAATATCTTATGTTTGTACTTCTTAACTAAAATTCAAAATATGAAGTATAAATTATTTTTTCTTGTAATTATTTTAAATCAAATTGCATACAGTCAGACATTTTCAACAAATTTAACACCAGTAGGATGGGAACATAACGTTTTGTTTAATGCAGTTACACGATATACTGTTACACGAACAGGACCAGTGGTGGATTTGCCTACATTGTTTGATGGTGGAATGATGCCGTATTACACTTCGACACCTATTTCTCCATCAAATCCAGTAGTAATTCTTATTGAAGGGTTGCCAGAAGCTCATATACAAACAGGGGCATGGGTAGGTTGGACAACACGTTATTGGCCGACAAATCATTTTAAAATTGAAGGATATGATAATGGATGGGTGACTTTTGCAGATTATTCTTCAAGTGAATATGTTGGCTACAATTTTTCAGTTAAAATTCCCACTCCAGGAACTTACAGAAAACTTCGATTTACATTTTATAGCGCTGAGAATAATGGAAATTTAGGTCTTTCAGAGTTATTCTTTATTCACCCAGAGGCTACTTATCCGTATGCAGGATTACTTTCCTACGCTGCAACAAATTGGAAAGAGAATGGATCTAATTTGATTTACAACTTAGGAAATGTTGGTATTGGTGTCAGTTCTCCTCAAAATAAATTGGATGTAAAAGGGACGGTACATGCGCAAGAAGTAAAAGTAGATATGCAAAACTGGTCTGATTTTGTTTTTGAAAAAGATTATGACTTGCCAACGCTTAATGAAGTCGAAAAACACATTAAAGAAAAAGGACATTTAGTAAACATTCCAAGTGAAGAAGAAGTTCTGAAAAACGGAATTAATTTAGGAGAAATGAATTCAAAACTCCTTCAGAAAATAGAAGAACTCACTTTATATGTTATAAAACAAAATAAAGAAATTGAAATTTTGAAGAATCAAGAAAAAAGTAATGTTTTGAATGCTCAAAAAATTAAAGAGTTGGAAACAGAAATTAATAACCTAAAAAATAATTCTAATGAAAAATAAGTTTAGAAGTAAGATCCTGCATTTTATTGCCATAGTCTTTATAAGTGTACCTTGTTTTGCCCAAACAGGCAATAGTTTTGAATTTACACTTGCGTCTCTGTCATTTCCAAATGGAGTTGCAAATCAAGCGGTAAATATTCAATTTCCTGATGTTCCAATATGGGGTTGGATCGAAATAACGATAACATCTTCCTATTCTAATCAGCTTTCTACAGGTAAGCTGACCAAACGTTTTGAAATAGGCCGTAATACTCCCGCTCAAGGTGGATATTTTGTTCAAAAGACAGAAATTCCAGCCGCCTTTGGAAGTGTAGCAACTCAATGGCATATAGGAGAATTTAATAAAGATACTAATAGTATCCCAATCTATCATTTAGTAAGTACTAGTAATAGATTGACTATTAAAATTGAAGGTGTACTTACTGATTCTAACGCTGTAAATACTATAAAAACAAGCACTGTAATTAGTGCTATAGAAACTATCACTTCTCCATTTGGAAGGCATTATATTAGCATTATGCAGGATAGAGTAGGAATTGGAACCAATACGCCTGACTCAGCTCTCGCAGTAAACGGAACTATACATTCTAAAGAAGTAAAAGTAGATATGAATGGTTGGTCTGACTTTGTTTTCAAAAAAGATTATAAGCTGCCTACAATTGATGAAGTACAAAAGCATATTAATGAAAAAGGACATTTAGTGAACATTCCAAGTGAAGAAGATGTTTTAAAGAATGGAATTAATTTAGGTGAAATGAACTCCAAGCTGCTTCAGAAAATAGAAGAATTGACTTTGTATGTTATTGATTTGAATAAAAAAGTAAATGATCTACAAATCAAAAACGATAAGCTTGAAAAGCAGAATGGTACTTTGTCTAAAGTGATTTTGGATTTGAAGGGAAGATAAATTGTTGTTTACACATAAAAAGCGGGTTAAATTTATGTTTAACCAGCTTTTAAATTTATGAGCTCTCTTCGCTACTGTTTACAGAACCGTTGTTGTCTTTATCTTGAAGGCTTAAACGAATATTGCCTAAATGATCTTTATACTGGTAAATATAATTATAAATTGATGAACTGTTTGCGTTCACGAACAAGATGCTCGCGCTAGCATGGTAAACCAAGTCCTATTTTAACAGTTTGGGACACTTTAAATTGCTATAAAAGCAAAGCCACTCCGTTATGGAATGGCTTTATTACAAAAAATAATTAGTTTCATTACTTTGAATACTCGATTAAATAATAATCTGAATTTTGTAATTTTTTCTCTTTTCCAAAAATTTCATTTATCTCGTATTTGGCACTTTTATATCCTAATTCATTAGATTTTATTAAATGATACATAGCTAAACTTTTGGTTTTTTTATCTAAATCTTTTAAAGACTTGTTTGCGGAGAGTTCCACAAGTATAACATAAATATCAAAATGAGCCTGGGAATTATTATATTTATTTGCCATTATCAATGAATAATAAAGTAATCCTTTATAGTCTTCATTTAATATGAAATCCTGCGCAACTGAATTATATGCCATCTCATCTCCGTTTTTAATTGCAAGATTAAATAAACTATCCGTTACTTTAATATTTTCTTTTATTTTCACATAGCTTGGTACTTCATCATGGTCTTTAAGTACAGATGAATCTTTTTTTATTGCTGGAGATTTAACTATTGTATTTTCTTTTTTTTCCTGACAAGAAAAAAGTAAAATTGCAAGACATAAAGTCAAGTAGATTAATATATTTTTCATGATTCTTATTTTGTTAATCCAGTTGTTATTTGAGACATGATTTTTGTTGTTTGTAAATCCATTTTAAGTCCTACCTGCTTACCATTTCTAAAAGTCAAGTATCCTCCATCATTTCTATAATTATCAATTTTTGTAATTTGAGGAATACCATCTCTCCATCCATAATTCACAAATCCATCAGGAGCAACAACTGTTAAACCAGGAAGAGTTGAAACTTTTTCAGCAAAAGTTACATCTCTTTTTATATGTTGTCCAGTATTATGAGATATATAATCCTCAGATGCTACATTACATGCATAAAAATACAAAGTTATAAATTTACCATCTTTTCGTGCCTGTTTCCAAGCTTCGCTTTTTTGTGACATCATAGCATCAAATTCTTCGGCAGTTGTAGCAATTTGCTTTTTACCATTGTCATCATAATATTCGATACCTCTAGAGCTTGCATGTCCAAATACAGTAAAAATTCCATCACCTTCTACATATTTGAAATCTTTTGGAACTCTATGAAATGCTGAACCTTTAGCTTCTGAAGGGCCAAATAAATCTATTGGAGGTTCATTAGTTTCTTTATTTTCATTATTTGAACTACCTGCTTGTTGAAATAAACTTCTAAATAATTTTTGTGCATCTGCTCCTGTATACAAAGTTCCATCCTTGTGTTCTACAACCTCCATACCATCAGGGTCAATAAAATAAACAGGATTATTTATTGCATAGGTAAATGGAGAAACTGGATAAAATTTCTCAGCTAACGGGTCAATATTCATCCATCGGCCAAGTGCAGGGTCATAATTACGTGCTCCGTAATCGTACAAATTTAGCTGGTTTCCTCCAATATTTTCGTCTTGAAGTTCTTTTCCGTTGTACTTATATTTATTCTCAATTCCAATTTTTAAAGTATTATACCCTTCATGTTTTAGCCCAAATGGATAATAGTTGCTTTCTTCTTTGATGGTCAGTGCTTTATCATAGCTTATGCGCACATTACCTAAATGATCTTTATACTGATAGACATATTTATATGTACCAGCGGAAGGTTCAACATAACCTCCTGCTGTTGGGAAAAGCTGTAAGAAAGCATTCTCATACTGATAGCCGCCCAGATAATCTGTAACCACATCATTAGGAACTCCAGTTCTGTTTACTCTTTTCTGAAGCTTCTGCCCTGCCGCATTGTAAATATAAACAATGTTTCCGCTTGCGGCAAAGCTAATTTTTATAGGCAGATTCAAATGATTGTAGACAATTTCTGTTATGTTTTTATTAGCATCAGAAATCATATTTCCATTAAGATCATAACCATATTGGTCTGCAGCATTGGTTTGTGCAATTTGGGTAATGAAGCCAAAATAGTTGTTTCCTTCTTCCTTTACCCTTTTTAACCTATTGCCCTGATAATAATAGATCATGTAATCCATCCATTCTAAGTTTGCCTGCGCGACTACATCTCCAGAGCGATGCAAAAAAGTGATGTTTCCGTTTTTGTCGTACTGCAGCTTTTCAAAATAGCTAGAATTTTCAGCAACTGTTGTACTGTTTCTAAAATCGGCATTGGTTAGTCTGTTTAGTTTGTCGTAACTGTAATTATAACTTCTCAGTACATTTTCAGAATTAGAAGTTTTCCATTGAGTTTGACTGATGTTTCCATTATACAATGCAGCGGCTTCTGCTGATGGGTTATCGTAACTGATCTTAAAAGCAAACAGATCTTTCGGATCGTTTGGCTTTGCAAGTGAATTTACATCGTTTATTCCGGTCAGCCATCCACGGATGTTATAAGTATAGTTAACGTTCTGGACATTATTGCCAACCTGTTTAGAGATAAGCTGCCCAAGTTCATCATAGGTATTGCTTGCAATTACTTCAGGGGTTCCGCCATTTATCTGATGGGTCTGTACCAGTAGACGGTCTTGCGCCGAATAGGTGAAACTGTCTCTGGTCATAAGTTCAGCATCAGATGCTGTTCTTTTATGTCTGGTAATGCTGTAAAGAGTTTTACCTAAAAAGTCCAGTTTGGTGTCTGTATAAGTGTATCCGCCTAAATGGTTTAAAGTGTAAGTTCTTATCGGTCTTGCCTTATCGTCATAAAAAGTGGCTATGGTTTCACCCAAAGTTTCATTGCCAGCGGTTAGAATTCTTGTCCATGATCCAGATATCAAACCTTTGACTTGAGAAGAAACATAGTCTCCTTCTACCGCAGATGGAACAGTTATAGTAGAAATTCCAGGGAAAGCATAATCGTCATAATAGTTTACAGCAAGCAGTTTAAAAGATGTAGGCGATACACTGTTGCTGTAATTGGCCGGAATTCCATCAAGGCTTCCGCCAGCTATCTTATTTTCGTTAATGGTTGCCGCACTGTTCTGAGCAGACTGTAGTGAAGCTCTTCCTTCAGAAGTGGCCGAAGCATGCTGTGCCCAGCCTGTATAGGCAGTACGTCCGAAGGCATCATATTTGGTTATAACCCATCCGATTGAACTTGAGTCCGAGAAAGGCGAATTGGCTGGTCCTGTGGCAACAGGCCTGTCAAGTTTATCATAGACAATAAACTCCCATTGCTTTCCAGGCAGTTTTTTCTCAACAAGCCTGTTTCTATTGTCATATTTATACTGATAGCACAAATCGTTTAAAATGGTCTGAGTGCCGTTATCTATTGATGCTGTAAAAGCGCTTCCTGTCTGCGCATGAAATCCTGGCAAGAGTCTGATCGAATTTGAAGCGGTCAGGGTCAGGTTCTGTCCAGAAGCTACGACTGCTGTCGAGGTGATGTCAGCCTGCAGGGCAGATGATCCGTCTATAATATCAGCTGCTTTTGGAGGAATCACATATGTTAGGTTTCCGTAAATGTCATAAACATAATAGGTGTCATGTTTCGCCTGAGCGTCGTAGGTTCTTTTTAAGACAATCTGCCCTTCCTTGTTTTTAAACTCAACGGTTGATCCATTTACTTCAAACGGAGCAGCAGCAGTGTTTTCATCATAGGTAATGGTTTTGTAAAGCTCATTGGCATTGTAGTAGCCACTGTTTATGAAAGTGATCTCATATAATCCAGATGCAGAATTCCAAATGGTGTTCGCGGAAAATAATTTTACTTCACCAGCGACATTGGCCTGATAGCCTGATTTTATCTCATGTCCAGATCCTGAATACCAGGCATTTCCAGGCGCTGCCTGTTTCAATACCCTGTTAAATGGAGAAGCCTCCATTTCTTTTCTGCTGAAAGGATATGAAGTGGCCTCGAGAGCCGGATTTCCGTTAAGTGTTGGATTAGGATTTGCATAATACGAAGACTGTTTTGTCTTTGCCGCGGGATCAAAAGCCATATCTGCGGTCTCGGTTTTGAAAGGTAGATATTCTTCAGCCTGCCTTCCAAAACCATCGTACTCAATATGGGTTATAATGTCTTTTCCTGAAGCAGACTGCTGTGAGGCATTCTGCTGCACTGGCCTTCCCAGACCGTCAAAATAGGTAACGTTCTGGGATGCCTGCAGGGCAGAAGGCGATAGTATGGCTTGTGTGCTCGGCACTTTGTATTTTACCGTTTTAACGTAGTTTTCGCTTTGCGTCTGGCCAATTGCCAATAAAGGAAATAAAACCAAAAGGAATTTTATTAGATTTTTCATGCTTCTTCTGGTTTAGTGTTTGTAATTGTACTGGTTTTCAGAAAGGATGAATCCTTTATTGTCTTTTACAGATTCAAGCCTTCCGAAACTGTCATAGGTGTAGGTCGTCGTGTATCCCTTTGGATCTGTAATGGTGCTCACGCCCACAAGCGGAATATAGGTATAAGTGGTAACCATTGCATTTGGCAGGTTTGTCCTAATTTTATTTAAAATCGTGACCATGGATGCCTGATCGTAAGTTCCATTTTTAATGTTACTTAGCTCTAATGGAGTAAATACTGCTTCAACAGCAGATAATGAGCTGTTTTTTACTTCTGCTACAGGATATTGTTCTTTATATCCCCAAAGATATACTGTTGTAATGCCATCGGCTTGTTTATATTCGGTAAGATTTCCGTATTTTCCATAACTGACAAAATCTATCTTTTTATCATAAATACCTGCAGATCCTCCTTTAATAGTTTTAAGATTTTTAGGAAGGTGCATATTTTTTGAAATATTATTTTCGTCTAAATAAGATTTAACATCAATATTGTTTATAGTTCCCTGTGTTAAACTTCCAGCGACAGTAGTTTCTGATTGTATTACAGTATTAAGTACATTTGCTGCTACCATGCTTGAAATGTTAGAGGCTGAAGTTTCATCAATACCATTTGGTAGATCTTGCGGGTATTTATTTTGAGAGATTACTGCCTGCCCCTTACTGTTTGTGGTAGTTGTTTTGGTTAAATTTTTGTGTAAATAATTCTCATAATCATAATTGATTATAGAAGTAACTGGATTTGCTCCATTTAAATCATATATCGTTTCAATACTATTTTTTTGATGTGACCATTCAGAATAAATTCTATAAAATCCAGTGTAAAATATACCTGGGTCGGGATCGTTATTGTAACTTTTTGGAATATTTCCTGTGAAGATACCTTTAGTCAAAATAGTGGATGGGTCTTCTTTTTTATACTCAATTTCCTTTCTTCTAATAAGAACCCCATTTTTATTGTAATCCTCTTCTGTTATTAAGTCACCATTACTATTGTTAGGCATTAAGGGAACCCCCTGAAACTTGATAATTCCTTTTTCATCTGGTCGATTAGTGTAATAGTAAACAGATCTTCCTAAAGAATTCCCTAATTTATCTACATCACTTACAGATACACTAGAATAGCCTACAAAGTTTCCTTGGGCTGAAGAGCTTAAAGGCACGCTTGTCCCTGATGAGCCTATAATAACCCGAGACATAGCTTCTTCGGTAAAAGGCCTAGCATAATTACCTATAACAGAGTAAATTGCCGTAGGGAAACTTCCAACATTGTATCGGTAGAAATGTTGCACTTCTCCCATAGCCATCCCCGAAGTCCAATCGTCTGTTCCTTGATGGTTATATTTATAGATTCTTTTTTTCAAAATCTCGCCAGAGGATTCAAACATTTCTTGTGACTTTACTCTTAATCCATCTCCTATTTTATTAAAAACAGGATATTGTTGTATAAATTCTACGCTCATATTTACCTCAACCATACTTGTAGATGCATTTGTTTTTGCATAAGCACGATAATTGCCCGGCGGCAGAACCAACTGAACATTTGCTCTAAAACCATTTCCTGGTACAGAAGTAGGACTAAACCTAATTACATCTGTACCAGAAGAGGTTTCTATCAAAAGGTCTATTTTTCTTACTTCGTTAGATGTCGAGTTATCACTAATATTACAAGCTATTTTTACAATTGAATGATAATTTAATGTAAAATCCTTAATATCCGCATCTCCAAATCCTTCATGATAGAGGTATAGTTTTTTAGCTTCACTTCTACGGAAATCCACATCAGTTGGGGGCTCATAACTATTTGGTTCATAATCAAATCGGACACCTCCACCAGTAGGATATTTCATTTCTGTTAACATTGAAGCTTTCATAAAATTAGCATCGGGCTCTCTGTAGGCACCATTTAGAAATGGAAACCAAGTATTTCTAGTCGATTTAGCGCATTCTATCTGTAATGGCCTAAAAAATTTAGATGTTGATATAGTTGTAGGAGTTTGAACAATGACAGGATTACTTGCAAAACTATATTCTCCATAATAATCAAACAACTGAGAACTTAAGTCTTTATAAATTAAAACATTATCATTATCAATACCATTGTAATATCCCCAATGATCTATTGATGGAGAAGTTTTGGCTGGTAATTTTGTACTATTGTAAGTAAAAGTATACGGAGGAAGTTTTGAATAGCTGTTTGATGCTGTATCATAAAAAAGTTCTTGAACATTGTCTAATTTTAAACGCCAATAATTTTCTTTGTTCGTTCCTGTTCTCTCTGCATTAAAATAAGAGTAATTAAATTCAACTTTCTTTATTGATTTGGAATTTAAATTAAATACTTCAAAAGATTGGATTTTTTGTGCTTTAGGATAATAAACAGTCTGATAATGCTGTCTTAAATCTTCACGATCACTTGTACTAAAGTTAATATAACCGCCATTAAAAAAGATTTTCTTAATATTAACATTTTCGGAAAACTGCATACTAGCACTTATATTACGTTTATTCTCAGTTAAATATCCGTGCCATAGATTACTATACATAGTTTCAGTAAAACCTAGTTCAGCGTAATTACTCTCTCTTTCGTAATAATTCATCTGGGTTATTGATCTATATCCAGACTCCTTATCATATTGAAAAATTATAGAATCTCCTTTTGGAGTTATAATCTTATTAATGTACCATGCAGACGTAAAACGATTAAAATTGGATAATCTATTTTGCGCTATATCCAGCCTATTCAGATTATACAAATAAACTCCATCCTGAGTATAACCAACTGATGCATAATCGCTAGAATCAAAATCACCTGAACTATAGTTTCGAGATATTTCTTCTACATTAAAAAAGTATTTCCATCCATTGCCATCAGTGACCTCCCATTCTTTTTTAACTATATCATAAACAAATTTCGAATTCGTCTGTTTAATTGGTATACATTCTATTCTATTGGATCCTGCTTGTTTTTTACCAAAAATCATCTTCCCTGATTCTCCTAAAAAATTGTAATACAATAAATCAGGCTGCCCATCTCTGACACCTCTAAAAGTATCTGCATAATTATGATGATCTCCAATTATATCGACAGGTAAATCTGCAGCTGTAGAAGACAAATCATTAATAAAAACATATCCATTAACAGGGGCTAGATCATCAACACCATTTACAGATCTAGTAATAACACCTCCTGTACTTAGTGACCAGCCGAGTCCAACAGAACTTGCTTCTTGGGAAACCTTTATTCCTGAGGAATGATAGCTTAATGTAATCGGCAATTCAATTTCACCTGATTTTATATTATACAAAGGAACAGATATGTTTGGAACACCAGTATAATGACTTACCGGAACATTACTATATTGCGCTAAAGCAGAAGCTGTTGGGGATGGAGGAACTACTTTTTGAAGATCTTGGGGGAAAACCATGCTAAAAAAAAGTAATGCCAGGATATTATATATTACCCGTATTTTCATAATTGTTATCTGTTTTTTTAATTTGTAATTAAATATTTTAAGTCAATATTAATAGATTATTTCTTATTTAATGTTGTGATTGTATTAAGTAATCGATATTTATAAAGTCATTAATACTTCATTATTACGTAAATGCCTTTCACAAATAATTGACTGGGTTAATCAAGAAATATCAGCTATGAACTCATAGAAGAACCAGTGTTTAATCAAGTAGTTATGATGCTGAAAAAGGAAATTTTAGAAAATATTCCAAGTGAAGAAGATGTTTTAAAGAATGGAATTAATTTAGGAGAAATGAATTCCAAGCTGCTTCAGAAAATCGAAGAATTGACTTTGTATGTTATTGATTTAAATAAAAAAGTAAATGATCTACAAATCAAAAACGATAAGCTTGAAAAACAGAATGGTGTTTTGTCTAAAGAGGTTTTGGATTTGAAGGGAAGATAAAATTATTATTACCTTCTGATATTATTTTAAAAGCTGGTTAAATTTATGTTTAACCAGCTTTTAAATTTATGAGCTCTCTTCGTTACTGATTACAGAACCGTTGTTTTCTTTATTTTGAAAGTTTAAACGAATATTGCCTAAATGATCTTATACTGGTAAATATAATTATAAATTGATGAACTGTTTGCGACATAGCCTTCAGTCTGAGCAAAGACTTTTTATTTTTAATTCAACTTTAAGACGGGTATTTATTTTCAAAAAAAAGCAAATCTATTAAATGCACAAAACCCCAACATTAGCGGGGGTTTTGACCAGTATTAATGTAATTTCTTTGCGTTCACGAGCAAGATGCTCGCGCCAGCTGGGGGGGGTGATTTGAAGGGAAGATAAAATAATTGTTTACACATAAAAAGCTGGTTAAATTTATGTTTAACCAGCTTCTTAAATTTATGAGCTCTTGATTTCAGATTTTGTTTTATTTTATGACTTAAATAAAAAAAAATCGAAAAACTTTTAGATATGACCTATTTTTTGAACGTAGTTTGGTGGCATTTGCAAAACTTTTAAAGTCCGAAACTCATTGTGGAACAATAAGAATTAGATATCCTATCAGGATTTTTCCAATTTTAGATATAATTCACATGTTGGCATTGTCCATAATTCGTGATTATCATTACAGATTTTTTCTTTCCACATATCAACGTCCTGCATTTTAAATATTCGTACCCATTTATTGGGCCTTTTTCTTTTTTCATCAAAATAGGGTAATACTGATTTTCCGCTCAAATAGTATAAAATTACATTTGCACCCCAGTCTGTTTTTTCATCCGTAAGTAAGGTCATCCATTGTTCACAAGTTAATCTATTCAATATATCAAGCTGTTTTTCAGATAAATCAATAATTATTTTTTTTCCAATAATGGTATGAGGCAGGCCATCATCTCCTTTACAACTAACGCGCTTAACAGAATAATCAATTTTATTGTTAATAAAATTTATATCATTTCTTGATGTTATGGATTTCTGAGAATACATAACATTTAAAGATAGAAAAATGTAACATATAAAAATTATATTATTGGACTTTTCCATATTTTTTCTCATAAGCTTTAAGATCTTCTCCATACTTTTTAAGTTTTTCTCCTTCTGATTTATACAATTTTAAATATTCTTTACTCGGTTTAACCTCCTTGTCTAAATTGGTATTCTTAGGATCAGCTTGGTACTTGTCAACTAAATTATCTATATTTTCTTCTCCATATTTATATCCTATATCTGAAGCTACTTTTATTTGATTTATTTGTCCTTCTTTTTCTATTTGTGCTTGACTTTCGGCATATGCTGTAGGTGTTATTTTTCCATCTTGAACTAAATTATCATTTTTTGATAATTTCTCATTATTTACTCTGTTTGATAATTCATGTGTCAAAAATATTAATCTCTCTTTAATATCAGAACTTTTTTCAAGGCTAATCTTTCTAGATTTTGTATCAGTACCAGAAATTCCATTAGTAGACTGTATTTCTCTGGCGTAATTATTAAGGTTTATACCACTTGCCTTTAGTAATTTAGAAAAATTAGGGCTATTTTTTAAGCCAAAACTTATTGTAGCTTTTATACTCACCGGAGGATCTGGCCACATTCCGTCAGGGTCAATAAAGGATATCGGATTATCCATTGCATAATTATAAGGCGACCATCTGCGACCTTTCTCTGCTAAAGGATCAATACTCATCCATCGGCCAATTGTCGGATCATAATTTCTTGCTCCATAGTCGTAAAAGTTAAGCCCTATCTCATCCTGCAGTTCCTTTCCGTTGTATTTATACTTTAAAGCATCATTTGTTGAAGCAATTCCTCCATTGTATCCCATATGCTTCATTCCGAAAGCATAATAATTATTTTCCTCTTGGATTACAAGGTTTTTGTCGTAGCTTATACGAATATTGCCCAAGTGGTCTTTATACTGGTAAATGTATTTAAATGAGCTTCCTTCAGGCTGCACATAACCTTCCGCTGTCGGGAAAAACTTTAATGAAGTTAAGCCGTTTTGGGTTGCATACTGATAGCCTTCTATGTAATCAGTACTCACAGCAGGTTTTCCTGTTTCGTTTACTATTTTTTGAACCTTTTGTCCCGCAGCATTGTAAATGTAAGCAATATTTCCTGCTGAAGCAAAGCTAGTCTTTACTGGCAGATTCAGATGGTTATAAATAATCGATGTAATATTTTTGTTGGCATCAGAGATCATGTTCCCGTTCAGATCATAGGTATAATCATCTCCTGCATTGGTTCCGTCAATAAAGCCCAAATCTTTGCGGCTGCTGTCGGAAACTTTAGCCAGACGATTGCTGTTAGTTGCATAGGTATAAACTAGGTTGTCAATAAGCTGGGCAGCTTCGCTGTTTCCATTACGCGTAAGGACCGTGATGTTTCCATTTTTGTCATACGATAAGGCTTCATTGTAAGCGTTGGTTACCGCATTTGTTTTTGTAGATATGCTTTCTTTAAGTCGGTTTAGGTTATCGTATTTATATCCGTATCCCCTCAAAATGCCATTGTCTGAATTGGTAGCCCACTGCGTTTCAGAGATGTTTCCATTATATACTGCTGCAGCGCCGCTTGCCGCTGTCGGACTATTATAATTAATCTTAAAAGCAAACAGATCTTTCGGGTCGTTTGGTTTTGCAAGTGAATTTACATCATTTATTCCAGTCAGCCATCCGCGGATGTTATAGGAATAGTTAACGTTCTGGACATTATTTCCAACCTGTTTAGAAATAAGCTGTCCGAGCTCATCATAGGTATTGCTGGCAATAACTTCAGGCGTTGCGCCATTTATCTGATGGGTCTGCACCAGCAGACGGTCTTGCGCTGAATAGGTGAAAGTGTCTCTGGTCATAAGTTCAGCATCAGATGCTGTTCTTTTATGTCTGGTAATGCTGTAAAGAGTTTTACCTAAAAAGTCCAGTTTGGTGTCTGTATAATTATATCCGCCTAAATGGTTTAAAGTGTAAGTTCTTATCGGTCTTGCCTTATCGTCATAGAAAGTGGCGATGGTCTCACCTAAAGTTTCATTGCTAGCGGTTAGAACTCTTGTCCATGATCCCGATGCCAACCCTTTGACTTGAGAAGAAACATGGTCTCCTTCTATGGTAGATGGAACAGTTATAGTAGAAATTCCAGGGAAAGCATAATCGTCATAATAGTTTACAGTAAGCAGTTTAAAAGATGTAGGCGATACACTGTTGCTGTAATTGGCCGGAATTCCGTCAAGGCTTCCGCTAGCTAACTTACTTTCGTTAATGGCTGTCGAATTGTTTTGCGCAGACTGTAATGAAGCTCTTCCTTCATAAGTGGCAGGAGCGTGCTGAGCCCAAGCCGTATAGACAACCCGTCCGAAGGCATCATATTTTGTTATAACCCATCCTATTGCGCTTGAGTCAGAGAAAGGAGAATTGGCTGGTCCTGTGGCAACTGGCCTGTCAAGTTTATCATAGACAATAAACTCCCATTGTTTTCCAGGTAGTTTTTTTTCTGCAAGCCTGTTTCGATGGTCATATTTATACTGATAGCACAAATCGTTTAAGATAGTTTGCGTTCCATTATCTATTGATGCTGTAAAAGCGCTTCCTGTCTGCGCATGAAATCCTGGCAAGAGTCTGATCGAATTTGAAGCGGTCAGGGTCAAGTTCTGTCCAGAAGCTACGACTGCTGTCGAGGTGATGTCAGCCTGCAAGGCAGATGATCCATCAATTAAATCAACCGCTTTTGGAGGGAGCACATAGGTGAGATTGCCATAAATGTCATAAACATAATAGGTGTCATGTTTCGCCTGAGCGTCGTAGGTTCTTTTTAAGACAATCTGCCCTTCCTTGTTTTTAAACTCAACGGTTGATCCATTTACTTCAAGCGGAGCAGCAGCGGTGTTTTCATCATAGGTAATGGTTTTGTAAAGCTCATTGGCATTGTAGTAGCCGCTGTTTCTAAAAGAGATCTCATATAGTCCAGATGCAGAATTCCATACAGTAACCACAGAAAATAATTTTACTTCACCAGCGACATTGGCTTGATAGCCTGTTTTAATTTCATGCCCAGATCCTGAATACCAGGCATTCCCAGGCGCTGCCTGTTTTAATACCCTGTTAAGAGGAGAAGCCTCCATTTCTTTTCTGCTGAAAGGATACGAGGTTGCCTCAAGAGAGGGATTTCCATTAATGGCTGGATTGGGATTTGCATAATAAGAGGACTGTTTGGCCTTTGCCGTAGGATCAAAAGCCATGTCTGCGGTCTCGGTTTTGAAAGGTAGATATTCTTCAGCCTGCCTTCCGAAGCCGTCATACTCAATATGGGTTATAATATCTTTTCCTGAAGCTGACTGCTGTGAAGCATTCTGCTGCACAGGCCTTCCCAGACCGTCAAAATAGGTAACGTTCTGTGATGCCTGCAGGGTAGAAGGTGATAGTATGGCTTGTGTGCTCGGCACCTTATATTTTACCGTTTTAACATAGTTTTCGCTCTGCGTCTGGCCAATTGCCAATAAAGGAAATAAAACCAAAAAGAATTTTATTAGATTTTTCATGATGCTTTTGGTTTAGTGTTTGTAATTGTACTGGTTTTCAGAAAGTATGAATCCTTTATTGTCCCTTACAGATTCAAGCCTTCCGAAACTGTCATAGGTATAGGTACTAGTGTATCCCTTTGGATCTGTAATGGTATTTATGCCAACTAAAGGGATATGCGTATAAGTTGAAATCATACAATTAACAAAAGCACTATTGTTTCGTAAAGCATTTATTGCTGGCAAGTTAGTTTCGTTCAAAGTATTTATATTTGAAACACCAAGAGCAGCAGCTATTTGAGCATTTGTTGCGTTTTCTACTTTGGCAATTGGGAGAGTTTGATTGTACCCCCAAATTATAGAAACGGGATTTCCATTTTCTATTGTATACTGAGTAAGATTACCTAAAGTATCATAGTTTTGATAAGTCACTTTCTTCTCTAATTGGTCAGGTACAACATTTCCTTTTTTAGTATAAATATATTGAGGCAGTATTATAGACTGATTAGCCCCTGAAGAAGAAAAACTGCCATATTGAGTCTTTTTTTCGGATAGTTTATTTGAATCTCTATAAGTTTCCTCTCTTAATGGTAATGCAACCATGTTTCTTGCAAGTAATTCATTTCGAAGTGGCTCGTTTGCCATTTCAGGATTTTGCGCATAGTAGTATTTAGTTTCTAATGTTTCGCCTTTAGAATTAACATTAACCTGCGATGACAGTTGTATACTAGTCGGGGTATAATTGTAAAAATAATTTTCCGTTTGTGACACACTATTATTTCCAAAATAATCTATAGTAGTTTTGCTTTTTAGTTTGTCAAAACCTGTGTAAATTTTAAAATAAGGTATTTTTAATCCGGTAGGCAAGAAATTTTCAATAGAGTATTTATTGACAGGATATTTATTCAATGAGCTAACGTAAACCTTAAGATCAAAAGGAAAAGTTACAGCATCAATTAAACTTAAAGATGGAAAAATATGTTTTGATATTCGCTGTTCAGAACCATTATTGCATAGTTCATTTTCATCTAATAATTCATAATTAATTTCGTCAACGTAACCTCTGTTTTTTTCTACTTCTTTCCCATAATAGTCATATAATTCCTCTCTTATTATGCTATTATCATTATAAGATAATTTACGTAATAATTTTCCTCTATGCCATTCCTGAGGTTCATCTTCTCTACGATCATCAAATATTGTTATTTCAGAAAATAAAGGCTCTTTAAAGCTGTAATAGTAATCTTCCTTACTTTCTTTTTTAGTTATATTATCATAATTTATTTGGCTAACTTTGGTATATCCAACATTTGAACCTGAAGTTTTGTATAAAGAAAGTGTAGAAGTCGAAGACATTCTAATTCCTAAATCTATTCGACTACCCAACGGACTATAAACCGAAATGTTCTCTATATAGGCAGGTACATTCATCATTTTTCCTGAAGTTATTTTGTTGTCATCTAGGTATTTAAAGTAAGTAGAATATTTTTTACTATTTAAGTTGCTATCTGTGTACGTTTGAATGTCTTTTATTCTTAATCCGCCAACATTTACATCGTCTTTAGACTTATCACGATAACTAATTGTAAAACTGCTATTGTGATAAAAATTGTACTCACTAGGATTTGATAGAAAATAGTTTTGGACTATTATAATTTTCATTCTATAAGTGCTTTTACCTCCAGTTTCAAAATATCCCTGAATGTTTCCACTTGTATATTGATCTTTAGAAATCGTGCCATAATATTTTATGTCTTTAAAAGTGCCATCACTTTGTTTTTGCTGGAGATAAAAAGAAACATTATTAAACTCAGCGTTTATATTTTTATAATTTGGAACCTGAAAAGGAAAATTTGAATTTATTTGTAAACTAACCTGATTCTGTTTTAGAGAAGTACTTTGTATAGTAGTTTCAAAAGGTTCGCTATAAAAAACTTTTTGAAATGAATTAGATTCAGATGCGTTAGGGTTAGGATAAAAAGTTTTTAAATCATATCCAGAAACACTAAATGAAGGAGATTTTATTGCATATCGTTCATCGGAGATAGCATCGTAATAAGTTCCCGTTGTCGCTCCCGTTAAACATTTATGATTTTCGTAATTATAATATTTAACCGCTCCTTCAGGAAATTTAATACTTTTTAAAGAAAAGGTTTTGGTGTAGAGAGTGTCCACATCTCTATTGAAACCATTATTGCTTGCAACATTATGGAAAGGCATTATATGTCTCGGAAAAAGAGAGAAATTGCTTTCTTTGCCATTAAAATACCCCCAATGATCCTGCGCTTTTGAAGATTTAGAAGGGATTTTGCCAAACGAATAATAATCAAAATTATAGTTTTCTACAACATTATTTTTTGTGTCATAAAATCTAATTGCATCAAGTTTAAGTCGCTTATCTACTGCGTCTGTAGAATATAGGTGAACATTAGCGTTAAAATAACTTTGTACTAGGTCAATTTTTTTTATTAAGTTACCTGTATTGTCATAAACTTTGATTTCCTCAAGTTTTTTAGAGCCAGTTAGCAAATCTATTCGATTGCCATAAGAGAAACTTATTTTCCCCTCTGGAAAAATAATTTCCGAAATTAACTTCTCTTTTGTAGCAGTTGTGTTCGATTCTGGAGAACCAACAACTACCTGCTCTTCTGTACCTATGTATCCAGTTGCTATTTTAGTAGTTGGACTAGATAAATTTGAAAACAAACTGTAGTCAGCAGAAATATAATTATAAATGACTTCTTTATTTTTTGAAGAAATGATCTTTTTTAATTGCCAAGATTGATCAAATGGAGTAAGTCCATACTGGCTTATTGATGATGTTCCGTCTTTACCTAAAATTAAGCTATAGCCATTAGGCAGTTGGACATTAAAATAATCAATAAAAATAGTCTGTGGAATAGATGATCGATTTCCTAATAGATAACTAATGTTAATATCATCTAGCGGAAAAGTTACGAACTTTTTTAATTCCTGACTAAACATAAATTTACCACTGTGTCCGAAAAAGCTATAATAGAATTCGTCTGGTCGAGAATCTTCTGTACCATATATACCTCTTTTGTCATTTCCTGCTAAAAATGCTTTTGCATAAAACTGCATTCTGCTCCCATATTCTCCTGAGCTGTTGCAGCCCCATTGAGTAGCCTGTTGAGGGTCTATAGACGTTTTTAATCTTCCAATTCCAAATGTATTGTTATAGTCCTGATTCATAAAATAACGTTCGTCTGCTGCTCCATGATTATTTCGAGTAATCTGACCTCCAATGTTAAGGCTCCATCCTAATCCTACAGATGTAGCGTCTTCTTCAACCTTAATTCCTCCTGTATTGTATGAAATGGAAATAGGTATTTCCATTCCATCGAGATTAATTGTGTAAATAGGAATATCAATTGAAGGCTGGCCTGTATATAATGAAACATTATTTAGCATCCGTTTTTTAAATTGGTAAGATTCTGGAGGTAGAGGAATGTTGTAATCGTATTCTGATGATTTTTGACTGTGCAAATTCAGATATAAGAACAAAAAGGCGAGTAAGAACTTGAATTTCATTTTTGATTATTGTTAAAAATTGTAAAGCTGTAGAATAATTTGTTATTAAATTTTGATTAGTATTTTTGTATTTTGTTGATTAGTAAGATCTTGTAATTGTTAAATTATATTTTATTTGTTCGGTAATTATAGTAAAATATTTCTTATGTTTTTATATGTTTATTAACAAATTATTTCCCATTATTCACCCCATTGTTTTCTCAATAAAAAAGATATATTTGTAAAAATTAATTTATATTTATTTTGAAGAAAAATCTACTGAAAAAACTGCCGTCATTCAATCTTCAGGAAATGTTGATTGTTTTAGCCATAATTGGAATTCTGCTTTTAATTGCTCTTCCAAACCTAATGCCTTTAATTACTAAAGCTAAAAGCGTCGAAGCCCAAGTTCAGCTTAAAGCAATATACAATGCTGAAAAACAGTACTACTTTATGTACTCCAAATACAGTCCTAATTTTACGGAGATCGATTTTGAAGCACCAAAAACTACTAAAGAAAATGGTAGCGCTAACTACGTTTACGAAATCGTGCAGTCTAGCAATAGCGAATTTAAAGTAAAAGCTACAGCAATTACAGACTTTAATGGAAATGGGGTTTTTAATGTTTGGGAAATTGACCAAAATGGAGTTCCGAAGCAAATCATAAATGATTAATGTGGTATTTGAAATTAATATTAATTATTCTATTTGCTCTTGTTTTGTATCAAGACTATAAAAGCAGGATGGTTTACTGGTTTTTATATCCAATAATTGGAATCTTTGCTTTTGCGATCCAAGTTAACGCTGTACCAGTATCAGTTGCTTTAGTGAATTTTGGTTTTAATTTATTATTTGTAGTATTTCTGCTGTCTGTAACAGCAATTTATATAAAGTTTAAAAAGTTAGATTTTAGAAATACAATCGGAATAGGAGATGTATTATTTTTTGTTTTTATAGCCGCTTCTTTTTCAATAGTTTCGTTTTGGGTCTTATTTGTTTTTGCACTTATTTTTTCTTTATTGTTGCATTTAATTCTTACTGCTAAAAAAGAACCTGCTACAGTGCCTCTTGCAGGATATATGTCTCTTTTTTTTGGTGTCGTTTATGCCGTTTCCTTTTGTTATAACGATACTTTTTTATTTGCGTACTAGATGGAGAGTTTTAATATTCCAATAGAATTTCAACAGCTTGTAAAATCAGAGCAAGCTTACTATTACAGAATTATTCCGATTGGGAAAAATCTGGAGAAGGTAGTATTAAAGACAGATGCTGCCGACATTGCAAGTCTTCAAAATGAATTGAGTATACTTCTAAGCTTTCAGGTTGAATTACAGTCTGATTCTTCTGAAAATATTAATCGATATTTAAGCACCAATTACAGAAAAACTTCAAATGATGTTTCTGAAATTCATTATACAACTGATTTTTTAGAAAAAATTGTTTTGAACGCAAAAGAAATTGGAAGCAGTGATATTCATTTTGAGCCTTATGAAAAAAACGCGAGAGTTCGTTTTCGTTTAGATGGTAAACTGAAAGAGCAATTTCATATCTCAGTAGAAGAATACCCGATTATTGTCAATAAAATTAAAATTCGTGCACAGTTAGATATATCCGAGAAAAGGCTTCCTCAAGACGGACGTATCACGATGGTTACCGATTTTCAGGATTTTGACGTCCGTGTTTCTGTTCTTCCAACTTTACATGGAGAGAAGGTAGTACTTCGTATTTTGAGTAAAGATACAAGCCATATTGATATTAATTCTCTTGGATTTACTGAAAGAGAATTGGCTGTTTATCGGGAGAACATAAAAAAACCAAATGGTATAGTACTTATATCAGGGCCAACAGGATCAGGAAAAACGACTACTTTATACGCCACATTAAAAAATCTAAATGTTCCAAATACTAATATTTTAACTGTTGAAGATCCTATTGAGTATACTCTTGAAGGAATTAATCAAGTACAGTTGAAAGAAAATATCGGGCTTGATTTTGCCGCAACCTTACGAACTTTTTTAAGACAAGATCCAGATATAATTATGGTTGGTGAAATTCGTGATGTTAATACAGCAAATATGGCAATTCGTGCCGCTTTGACTGGGCATTTAGTTTTATCTACAATCCATACCAATTCGGCTTGGGCAACTGTGTCACGATTAATAGACATGGGAGTTCCGGCTTTTTTAATTGCCAGCACATTAAATATGAGTGTTGCACAACGTCTGGTTCGTAAATTATGTAATTCGTGTAAAACAGAAGAAAAGATAAGCAGTGAGATTTTTCCAAGTGGATTTGAAATACCAAATGGTTTAACTTCTCATTTTACTGCAACTGGATGCGAAAACTGTTATCATACAGGGTATTCTGGAAGAAAGGCTATCTATGAAATTTTACCAATTGGGTCTGAATTATCTAATTTAATAAAGAATAATCAGCTGGATATCAATGATTATCTGGACGATAAAAATATTTTTACACTAAAACGTAACGCATTGTTATTAATTAAAGAGGGAATTACTTCTGTTGATGAAGTTTTTTCATTACTCTTGTAGAATTAAATATATAAAAATCTTACAACATACCATAATTTCATGAGAATAATAATTACGCTGTTTCTTATACTGATTTTTCAAATTTCATTTGCGCAGGAAAATCGTATTTTGCAGATTAAAAATAATATTGAATCAATTTCTGCTGATACGCCAGGATTGAATGAAAAAGTCAGTGTTAATATAAAAGAGGCTTCTTTATCCAGTTTTTTATTGGCAGTTTCTCAAATTCATAAACTTAATTTTAGTGTTGCTTCAAACTTGCAGCAAATTAATATTGTCAACAATTTTTCTGACGTAACAGTTGGGGATCTTCTTGTTTTTTTATGCAAAGAATACAATCTGACAATTGATTTTACAGGTAATATATTGGCAATTAAGTCTTATGAAAAACCAGTTGAAATTCAGAAAATAAAAACTATTGATGTTTCTTATGATTTAGCTAACAATTTACTTTCTCTGAATTTGAAGGATGACAAATTATATGATGTCTTTAAGAAGATCATGGATGAAAGCGGTAAAAATTTAGTTTTTGCTCCAGGTTTAGAAAATCAGTTGTTGACTGCTTACATTAAAAGTATGCCTTTTGATGCAGCATTAAATAAAATGGCATTTGCAAATAATTTAAGTGTCACAAAATCGAGAGATAATTTTTATGTATTTGATAAACTTGAAGGCAATTATGCTGTTGAAGGGAACTCAGATCCTAATAATGCAATTAGACAGAATAAACCTCAGCGTCCTAGAAAATCTAATTTTTTCTTTACAGTTGTCGATGCCGATAAAAAATTGTTGAATGTAGATTTTGAGAATACACCAATATCAAGCATTGTTTATGATATAGGACATGAACTTGATCTGGATATGTTTATATCTACTCCATTAGATAATGCAGGGAATGGAACTGTAAAAGCAAAGAACATTACTTTTGATGAACTTTTGGTTAAATTATTTGAAATAAAATCTGATGGTAGCTCATCTCAAAATAATAATCAGCAGTTTAATAGTAATGGCAATAATCCAGTGCCTGTACAAGGTTCTGGTGCTGCTTATACTTTTAAGAAAAGCGGTTCGGTTTATTATTTTGGAACCAAAGATCAATTAGTAGTCAGAAATATTAAGCTTGTGCCACTTATGCATCGTTCGATAGAGCTTTTAAGTGACCCGTCAAAAGAAGGTAGGAGTGCAGGGAGACTTAATAATACAAATAATTACACAAATTACAACTCTAATGGAGGCAGTAATAGTTTCAATTCTAATTCGAGCAATTTTTCAAATCAAAGCAGTAATTTTAATAACAGTAACAATAACAGTAATTATTCTTCTTCGTCTTCTACATCCAGCAGTACGCCATCAGAATCAATTTTAACAATTATTCCCGATGAGATAAAGCGAGATTTAGATATCAAAATTGATAAAGAATTAAATAGTTTTCTGGTAAACGGGCCAGCAGCCAATATCGAAAGATTTGAATCTTTTGTGAGCTATATTGATAAAGCTGTTCCAGTTATTCTAATTGAAGTTATGCTGTTAGAAGTTAACAGAAGTGCTACGGTTGAGACTGGAATAACAGCAGGAATTGGAGATAAACCTGTTACGACAAAAGGGACTGTTTTTCCAAATGCAGACATAAATTTAGGAGCGACAACAATTAATAAAATTATCGATGGTTTCAGCGGATTTGGCTCTTTGAATATAGGACAAGTTGTTCCAAACTTTTATTTGAGTTTAAAAGCCATGGAAACAAATGGTAATTTGAAAGTACGTTCATCTCCAAGATTATCTACTTTGAATGGTCATAAGGCCTATTTATCTATTGGAGAAACTACTTATTATGTTGTTACAAATCAAAATTATTACGGCTCTCAAATTCCGCAAGCTTCAGAAGTTAAAAACTATCAGCCAATAGATGCAGAATTGTCGGTAACTATTATGCCACTAGTTTCTGGAAATGGGCAGATTACAATGGATATCAAAGTAATTCAATCTAGTTTTAATGGGCAAAAAGTGGATAAAGATGCGCCTCCAGGAATAAATTCTAGAGAATTTACATCGATCATTAGAGTTAAAGATCAAGATTTGATTGTTTTAGGTGGATTGGAAGAATCTGTAAAAAATGATTCAGGAACTGGTGTGCCATTATTGTCAAGAATTCCAATTATTAAATGGTTATTCAGTTCTAGAAAACGTGAAGATTCTAAGAAAAAGCTGAGCGTATTAATTAAACCTACTGTAATTTACTAATGGCAAATTTTTCCTTAAATAATTTTTTACTTGGAAAGCAATATATTGCCGTTGAACACTTCACTTTAAATAGTGAAGATAAAGTTGCCTTGCTTTTAGTTGAAAATAAAAAGGAAGGATTGGTAATTAGTAAAAAAGATAGGGTTAGTTATAATGGTTCAATAGCTGATAAGTGGGATTCTAAGCTTCCTTTTTTCTTAATTATAAATACAAATCAGGTTATTCAAAAAGAGGTATCAGGAATAGATCCTTCAGATGAAAAATTATTGCATAAATCTTTTCCTAATACTAACTGGGATGAGTTTTATTATGAAATTTGGAGAGTAAAAACAAAATCGGTTATTGCAATTGCCAGAAAATCGTATATAGAGGATTTATTAGAAAACTACAAAACTCAGAAAATAGAAGTTGCAGGAATCAGTCTTGGAGCTTGTTCTATTGCAGATGTAATTGAATATTCTAATGAAAATGAATTTTTTACCAATAGTCAATTGGTGTCGAAGGAAGAAAATCCAATTATTTCTATAAATCCATTAGAGAATACGATTGCTTATACTATAAATGAGCTTCAAATTGAGAATAGACAGCTATTAGCCTTTTCAGGTATTTTGCGAATGCTCCTAAACAATACCGCAAATACGGGTTCTGTAGTGTCGTATAGTGAAGAACTTTATGATGATTTTAATCAAAAATCTTTTTTTAATAAAGGAATTAAGATTATGGTAGGAATTGTTCTGGGAATACTCGTGCTTAACTTTTTATTTTTTTCACACTATTATAAATTGGCACAAGAATCATCAGAGACTTTATTAGTAAATAAATCTTCAATAGAAGATGTCAGCAAAATAAAACAGAGAATTATAGTAAAAGAAGAAAAAGTTAAAGATATAGATGGAAGAATGACTTCTAGGAGTTCTTTGATGATAAATGAAATCGCTAGTAAAGTACCAAGTTCTATCTTGTTAACTGAATTAGCTTTTAATCCGTTAGAGAAAAAAGTGAAAGCTGAAGAACCAATACTTACCAAAGAAAAGTTAATGGTAATTTCAGGTTCTACAATTGCTAACCAAGATTTTACAAAATGGGTCGAAGAAATGGAAAAACTGAAATGGGTGGATAAAGTGCTTATCACTCATTTTGGTAAAAACGAAGAGAATGAAACCACCTTTTCTATAAACTTAACATTGAAGTAAAATGAAACTCAACAAAAGAAATAAACTTTTGGTTATTGGTTTTTGCATTGTGCTTTACATATGCTATTCGTTTGCAATTTCAAATACAATCCAATATTATCAAGAATATAAAAACAAACAAGAAGAGATAGTTGCAGATAGTGATATGCCAAAACTAGTAGCGCAATTAGTCCAAAAAGAAAAACAGCTGGATCAAATTCTTTCTAATTATGATATAAAAATATCAGATTCTTATCAAAATGATTTACTGAAACAATTAACTGCTTATAGTGATAATTATCATTTAAAAATTACTGACTTCAAAGAACCGCATATCAATTCACAAAAAGGCTTTACTACTACAAGTTATGCATTTTCTCTAGAAGGATCTTTTAATGGTTGTTTGGCATTACTAAACAAAGTAGAAAACAATCCTATGTTAGGAAACATTAAGCATTTAAACTTTATTAAAAAACGAAATTATAAAACCAATACAGATCAGCTGTTTGTAGAGGTTATAATGCAGAAGAATAAAGGAATCTAAAAAGATTAATTCACCACTACTTTGTCTTTTTAGAAATAATTTAATAATTGACGCAAAATGAGGAAAGCCGTAATGTTTTTACTCAAGCGATTTTTATATTAGCGCGTTTAGCCGAGTTACCAGATATTCCATAATGTTTTTATAATTATGGAAAAAATTTGTATGCTGTAAAATTGTGCTATTGAACAATTTAATTGGATGGCACCCGCCATTTGCTAATTTTTAAATTATGAAAAAAATCTTTCTACTATTTGTGGCATTTGCCGCACCAACAATTTATGCACAAAATAAAATTGAATCAACTGGGAATATTGGTATTGGTACAACCGCTCCTTTAAATGGTTTACAAGTTTTTAAACTTAATGATTTTGATGGAGGTTCGATAAGATTAGGTCATAGCGGATCAAGTGATGCCATTATTAGTTTTGGTTGGAACGCTAGAACTCTAAGTGATGCATTTAAAATTTCTTATAGTCCTCATAATTTGAATTCTAGTATTGTTGACTTATTGTCAATTGGAACCAATGGTAATGTTGGTATTGGTACTATTATACCAGATGCCAAGTTAGAAGTTCATAATGTTGCAAAAATGGGACATCTTATATTGTCAGCAAATGATAATCCTAATGCTGAAATGACTCGTATCGATATTGATTTTAATGTTGCTAATCAGCATCATACAGTAGGGAGAATTTCTTCTTACTATTTAAATTCTGCAGATGGCGGTTCTGGAGGATTGAGATTCCTTACTAGAGATAATGGTGTTCTAAATGAAAAAATGAGGATTAGGAATGATGGGAATATTGGAATTGGAGAGCCAAATCCAAGAAACAAACTAGATGTAAACGGTACAATCCATTCTAAAGAAGTAAAAGTAGACATGACAGGCTGGTCAGATTTTGTTTTCAAAAAAGAATACAATCTTCCGACTTTGGAAGAAGTTGAAAATCATATTGTAGAAAAAGGGCATCTAGAAAACATTCCAAACGAAGAAGAAGTTTTGAAAAATGGAATCAATTTAGGAGAGATGAATGCAAAGCTTTTGCAGAAAATTGAGGAATTGACTTTGTATATGATTGAAATGAAAAAAGAGAATATTGAGATGAAAAAGGAGAACGAAAAACAAAATGAAGAAATAAAAAAGTTGAAAAAATCAGCAATAACTCTATAAATATTAAAAAAAATGACTTTTAACAAACTAACAATTGTAACATTACTTTTTGCATCTATCTCCTATGCACAGCAGATAGGAGATGGATATGCCCCAGAAGCTATTGTTGATTTTTCATATCCTTTAAAATCGGGTGTTTATGAAGGGCATGCTCCTGAAACAGTCGGTTTAACTCCTGATAATGGTCATTCCTGGCAACACTTGTTTACGACAAGGCATTCTAATGCTTGGAACAACCATCAGCTTCAGATTGCGTCTTCGTTTGCTGTAAATGACCGATTATTTTTTAGAAAAATTGTTGCTGGATCTTTAGTTTCATCAAATTCTCCATGGCTTGAACTAGCCACTAGAGGGACAAATTCTTTTACTGGGGATCAGGTCGTGAATGGTGGTATATCGAGTTCTATTTCAAATAATACTGGCGGACATCTACAGTTAATGAATCCTTTGAAGACTGCAAACGGAATAGGCCAAAGATGGGCTATATATAATATGACTGGTGTTTACGGTAATGGTCTTCAGTTTTGGATTTATGATAATTTAGGCTGTAATGCAGGAGGTTTATGCGAAAATCGTTTTACCATTATGGATAATGGCAATGTTGGAATTGGTGTGATGCTTCCAAATAATAAGCTCGACGTAAACGGAACAATCCATTCTAAAGAAGTAAAAGTAGACATGACAGGCTGGTCAGATTTTGTTTTCAAAAAGGAATATAATCTGCCAACATTAGAAGAAGTTGAAAAACATATTGCAGAAAAAGGACATTTAGAAAATATTCCAAGCGAAGAAGAGGTTTTGAAAAACGGAATCAATTTAGGAGAAATGAATGCTAAGCTTTTGCAGAAAATAGAGGAATTGACTTTGTATATGATTGAGATGAAAAAGGAAAATATAGATATTAAGAAACAAAATGACATAACTAAAAATGAAAATGATTTGCTTCGAAGAAATCAAATTGAATTAGAAAAAAGAATAGAAAAAATAGAAAAAAAATAATGTTATGAAAAAGATTTGTCTGTTATCCCTAATATTTACTGTTCAGATTGGAATTGCTCAAAATAATCCATCTTATGTTGGGACATTACGAATTGCTAGTGATGGAGCTAATAATGCAACCTTTGATAGTAATGGAGTGTCAAGAATACATTTAGGATTTGATGGTGTAACTGGGTATGTGAAATTCGGGGCTCATACAGGATCAGGGCAAAGGGAAGATATACTTTATATGAGAGGAAGCGATGGCAGTGTAGGTATTGGAACAACTGCGCCCTCTGCTATATTAGATATTTATACCCCTGTACTTAGTCAAATTGCTTATGACACACAAAAATGGTCAACAGGAAATGATGATTATAATTTGAGATTACAAACTATTTGGAATGTTAACGGTATAAATCAGCGATTTGTTCAGCGTTTTAATAGTGTTGATTATAATTCTTTAGTCTTTTTCGCAGGTAACGTTGGAATTGGTAAGCTTAATCCGAGTAACAAGTTGGATGTCGACGGCACAATCCACTCCAAAGAAGTAAAAGTAGATATGGAAGGTTGGTCCGATTTTGTTTTCAAAAAGGATTATAATTTGCCAACATTGGAAGAAGTTGAAAAGCATATTACAGAAAAAGGCCATTTAGAAAACATTCCAAATGAAGAAGAAGTTTTAAAAAATGGAATTAATCTTGGAGAAATGAATGCTAAGCTTTTGCAAAAGATAGAAGAGCTTACTTTATATAATATACGGCAACAAAAACAGATAAATACTCTTAATGATAAGTTAGAAAAAATGGAAATTCTACTTAACGAAACCATAAGTTTAAAAAACAAATAATAATGAATAAGAAAATATTATTACTGGCATTTTTTTTTGTCTTACAAAGTGGTTTTTGCCAAACAGGAGGCAGACGTTTCTTTTCAAAATTTTTAAGTGTTAACGATGCTACTAGATTAGAGCTGAAAGATGAGCTAGATAATCGATTAAATGTTGAGAATATCTATAAAGTTCAGTTAGTAACCACAGGTACAGGCACAAAAACGGGTGCTGAGTATATTGTTTGGAATGATGTAATAACTACAGGACAGTGGCAAATTAGGGCAGTAAGTTTATCTGGTAATTCTTCAAATCATCCTCTGTTGATAGTAGAGTCTAATATTGTTAAGGTCTATACTAAGCATACTGCTAAATACGGTGTTCGCATATTTGTTGAAGAGATAATTGCGACAGAAAGTGATGTCATACCATCGATCTTTGGTGGTGCATTTCATTGGCAAAGAGATGGTGAATTTTTATATTATAATGGAAATGTTGGAATAGGAACAGCCAGTTCAAATAATAAGTTAGACGTAAATGGTACTATACACTCAAAAGAAGTAAAAGTTGATATGTCAGATTGGTCAGATTTTGTTTTCAAAAAAGAATACAATTTGCCAACATTGGAAGAAGTTGAAAAACACATTACAGAAAAAGGATATTTAGAAAACATTCCAAATGAAGAAGAAGTTTTAAAAAATGGAATTAATCTTGGAGAAATGAATGCTAAGCTTTTGCAGAAAATAGAGGAATTGACTCTATACATTATCGAGATGAAAAAAGAAATTGAATTGTTGAAAAGGGATAGAGATTAATAATTTTCTTATAATAGAACTAAAATAATTAAGTGTTTAATAAAATTTTTTGCATTGAAAATCATGAAACTAAAAACTATATACATTTGGACTGCTCTAGCTTTTTTTCAAATTTTAGCTTCACAAACATACGAACTAAATAACTCTATAAATTTTGAAAATGTTAATGATGGTAGAGATGTTCCAGATGGAATTACATGGTATAAACCCGAACCACTAGGTTATGGTATTTACCGAACTGGCGGATCTTGGTCTTCTCCTTATTTTCAACAGCTTAAAATTGCTTTTGAAACAGGTATTATTATTGACGGCGGTTTTAGATATGGTAGAAGTGGCATGTTTTTACAACCCAATGGAGGGAATGTTGGTATTGGAACATTAAATCCATCTCAAAAATTGGATGTAAACGGTAATGGAATGTTTCAAGGAGCAATTATTAGTTCTGCTTTAGCTGATACTGGCGGAAATATACAGTTGGTAAATCCTTCTAAAAACGGGAATGGAGTTGCAAGTACTTGGACAATTTACAATATGACTGGAGTGTATGGAAATAGTCTTCAATTTTGGGCATATGATAATTTAAGCTGTGCAGGAGGATTATGCAATAATCGTTTTACAATTATGGACAATGGAAACGTTGGTATTGGATCATCAAACCCTTCAAATAAGTTGGATGTAAACGGTACCATCCATTCAAAAGAAGTAAAGGTAGATATGACGGGATGGTCCGATTTTGTATTTAAAAAAGAATACAATCTTCCGACACTTAAAGAAGTTGAAAAGCATATTACAGAAAATGGACATTTGGAAAATATTCCGAGTGAGAAAGAAGTCCTTAAAAATGGAATCAATTTAGGAGAAATGAATGCTAAGCTTTTGCAGAAAATTGAGGAAATGACATTGTACATTATTGAACAAAACAAAACAAATAACAAACAGCTTGACCAGATAAATAATCTTAAAGATGAAGTCGATTCTCTAAAAAAGCAAAATGAGACTTTGGATTTGATTTTAGAAAGACTATCTCAATTGGAACAAAGATTAAATTAATTTGAAATGAAAAAAAAAATATTTCTAATAGCATCTATTGCATTTCAGTCCTTTATTTATAGCCAGACATTTGATGGGAACCTAGGTTCAAATAGTCTGAAATGGTCTACAGAGCAAAAAGATTTTAATAGCACTCCTAGATCTAATATTACGCCAATGTCTTTAAAACTTTGGGACAATTATGGGGGACTAAATGCTCCATCTGACTATGGTTCTGTACTAGAGATCTACGGAAAATATGCACATCTTGTTTCTCAGCTTTATTTTAACAATAACTGGCAAGGTGGACAAATTATGTACAGGAGCGCATTTTACAATGAAAACACATGGGGAGAATGGAGAACATTGCTAGATTCGAAAAGTGACGTAGAATCTTCTGGAAACTTAAAAATAAATGGAGCCAGCAATAACTACATTTTAAAGAGTAATTTAAGTATAGGAACAGCTAATCCTTCTAATGTTCAAGGTTGGGAAAGAATTTTAGATGTTTACGGTTTAGATAACTCAAAAATTATAGCAACTTCTTCTAATTCTTCTAATCGAGTAGGCATTTTTTCTCATACTACTTGGAATGGAGGAGGTGGTTTCGTTGGTACAGAAACAAATCATTCTCTTCATTTCATCACTAATTATATTCCGAGAATGACTGTTTCAAATACTGGAAATGTTGGCATCGACATTATTAATCCTAAAAATAAATTAGACGTAAATGGCACAATTCATTCCAAAGAAGTAAAAGTAGACATGACGGGATGGTCTGATTTTGTATTTAAAAAAGAATACAATCTTCCAACACTTAAAGAAGTTGAAAAGCATATTACAGAAAATGGACATTTGGAAAATATTCCAAGTGAGAAAGAAGTCTTGAAAAATGGAATCAATCTTGGCGAAATGAATGCTAAGCTTTTGCAGAAAATTGAAGAACTGACTTTATATGTGATAGAGCAGAATAAATCAATTGAAAATTTAAAACAAGAAATTAAAAACATCAAATCAAAAGATCATTAAGTTATTATGAATAAATTTTACATTGTAGGTTTTTTATTAATCACAGTTAGTGCCGTTTCTCAAATTAATTCTCCTAATGGGAATAATGTTTTTACCTATAATGGCGCAGCCGATGTGATTTTTAAATATCCAGAAAGAGGTTCTGGAGGAAGAGCATTTGTTCATGCTCCAAATAATATTTTAGCATTAAACTATGCCGAAGATTTTAACGGTGGTACTTTAATTGGCAATAATGTATATTTTAAAGATAATGGAAATTCGTTTATATACTCAGGAAATTTTGGTATTGGAACCTCTGCTCCAGCTGGTACATTGGATCTGAAAAAAGCTAATTCGAATTTGGTTTTTGATTTAGATGCTAATAATTTCTGTAAAATAATTAGTAAAGGATGGAATGTTAATATTGATATGCATACATTTCAAATTAATGGCACGGAAAATTTAAATCAACTTCATTTAAATACCAATGGTAATGTTGGTATCGGGACGCTCAGCCCAAACTCAAAATTGGATGTTTTAGGTCAAGTTACTAGTTATAATACCGCTTTTGGTCAATTAGATAAAGAAACAAGTACTAAAAATTATGCAAATTTTAGCACTAACAATCATGGAAGTGTTCTAATATCATCTAATCTTTATTTTTCAAATAACGATAATTTTAGAATAGCGAACACGCATCCTAGTATGTCAGGAGGGGCAATATTGCTTCCAGGTAACTCCCAGCCAAATCAGGGAAAAATATTGTTCTACACTAATAATCCCTCTTCGGTTGTAGAAGATCAATTATTCTCCGGATCTATTGCAATGGAAATTACTGGAAATGGAAACGTTGGTATCGGACAAATAAATCCAAATAACAAATTAGATGTAAATGGCACGATCCACTCCAAAGAGGTAAAAGTCGATATGTCGGGCTGGTCAGATTTTGTATTTAAAAAAGAATACAACCTTCCAACGCTTGAAGAAGTTGAGAAACATATTGTAGAAAAAGGACATCTGGAAAATATTCCAAATGAGGAAGAAGTGCTAAAAAACGGAATCAATTTAGGAGAAATGAATGCTAAACTTTTGCAGAAGATTGAAGAGATGACGCTTTATATGATCGAGCAAAATAAACGAATGAACAAATTAGAGAAAGAAAATCAGGATTTGAAGAATAAAGTAGAATCAATTGTAAACGATTAATATAAAAATATGAAACGAATAATTTTATCATTTTGTTTATTTATTTCACAATTTAATTTTGCTCAAAATAAAATTGAATCAACGGGTAATGTCGGAATTGGAACAACAAATCCAACAAGTAGTTTGACAATTACAAGTAGCCCGAGCCAATATTTTTCTCATATTTATTTTGGCGAGCCAACTGCAACATCTGGACAGGCATCTGCAACACTTTGTTTTGGAGGGTCTGGAATACAACATGCAGGTTTTTCGTGGGTTCCCAGTACTACAATTCAAGGAAAATTATTTTTGTCATTTGGAGGCTATGATAATGGAATGTATAATCCAATAAAAATGACTTTTCAAGCCGATGGAAATATTGGTATTGGAACAACCGCACCAAAACAAAAGCTAACAATTGTTGGAGATCAAACAGTAATAGACCAAGGAGGTCCTACAAATGGACAAAATTCAACAGCTCTTTTAAGACTTCAATCTTCGCCGAATGGAGCTGGAGAAGTTTTAGATTTTGGAATGAATATTAAAAGTTACGGATGGATACAGCCACAAGATTTTAATGATCCTAATGCTTTTTATAATTTAATTCTAAATGCTAAAGGAGGGAATGTTGGTATTGGAATAATAAATCCAAAAAATAAATTAGACGTAAACGGCACAATCCATTCCAAAGAAGTGAAAGGCGATATGTCAGGCTGGTCAGATTTTGTTTTCAAAAAAGAATACAATCTACCGACTCTTGAACAAGTAGAAAAGCACATTACAGAAAAAGGCCATTTAGAAAACATTCCAAATGAAGAAGAAGTTTTAAAAAACGGAATCAATCTTGGAGAAATGAATGCTAAACTTTTACAGAAGATTGAAGAACTGACGCTGTATATGATTGAAATGAAGAAGGAGAATGAAAGCATAAGGAAAGAAAATTCGATAATAAAGAAAGATTTAAATGAACTTAAAAAACAAAGAAAATGAAAATATTAAAACTGATAATTTTAGTAATTATTACTAATCATGCATTTTCACAAAATACAGTGCCGACTTCAGGCGCAGTAAATTTCGATACTAGCTTAAAAATTGGTAATCAAGTTTCTACCTCAACAGACGGGCAAATCAATCGCTTATCGCTTCAACCTTATCGACATACGGGCGGACCATGGATTTTTAAATCTCGTGACAATGGTTCTGTGGCTTTTTTAGATATTGATTATGGAATATCAAGTATAATGTCTTTAAACAGTGATAAAAATGTAGGTATTGGAGTTGTTAATCCTGTTAGCAAATTGTCTATAGACGGTTCAATAACTTTAAATAGTGGGCTAACTAATGTTATGGCTAGACCAGCATTATCTTCAGGAAATTTAGCTAAAAGCGAAATTAGAGGATACAGTGGTGCAGGAAATGCTTATGATGATGGTTTTTTGAGATTGTCTGCAGGTGGAGGAACAAACCTTTCAGTTAAAACGTTTATCGATTTGTCTGGTTACTCAACAGTTCCTGATATGAATAATAATATCGTTTTTGGAACAGCTGGTGCTGAAAAAATGAGAATTGACAAGTCGGGTAATCTTGGTATTGGTACAAAAAATCCAGCGAACAAACTAGACGTCAACGGTACAATCCATTCCAAAGAAGTAAAAGTAGATATGACAGGCTGGTCCGATTTTGTTTTTAAAAAAGAATACAATCTACCGACTCTTAAACAAGTAGAAAAACACATTACAGAAAAAGGCCATTTAGAAAACATTCCGAATGAAGAAGAAGTTTTAAAAAACGGAATCAATCTTGGAGAAATGGATTCTAAGCTTCTGCAAAAAATTGAAGAACTAACTTTATACGTAATTGAGCAGAATAAGCGTCTTGACAAAGTTGAAAAAGAAAATGCTGAATTAAAAAATGAAATAAAAACGTCAAAAAAACGATAAAAATGAAACTTAAAATTTTACTCTTATTCTTAACTTTTCAAATCAGTTTTTCTCAAAATACATTCCCATATCCAGAAAGCGGTAATATTGGAATTGGTACGAATACTCCACAAGCAAAATTGCATGTTAATAACGGGGATAATTCTTACGGAACCATTTTAGCAAACAATAGTGAGGTCGGTTTTTCATTATACGCAAAATCATTATTTACACAGCCTGCTTATGCAGAGTCATTTAGACTCGGTTTGAAATATTATAATGTTGAGGACAATGGTTTTATATCGTTTTATAGAGGTTCATCTTCAAATGGAGGATTTTTAGGATTTTCAACAAATGGGATAGAAAGAGTAAGTATTGCGAATAGTGGAAATGTTGGTATTGGAACAAAATCACCTGTTAGCAAATTATCAGTAGAAGGTTCTTTAACCGTTAACGGAGGGTTAAGCAATATTTTACCAAGACCATCAATTTCTGCAGGAACTTTAGAAAATGGAGAAATTAGAGGTTATAGTAGTGCAGGGAATAATTATGATGATGGTTTTTTAAGATTGTCTGCTGGAGCTGGAACATCATCTACTGTTAAATCATTTATCGACTTATCAGGTTACTCTACTGTGCCAGATATGAATGGAAACATTGTTTTTGGTACATATGGTTCTGAAAGAATGCGTATTGATGCAAATGGCAATATTGGTATGGGTGTAAAATCACCAGATGCAAAACTGGCAGTGAAGGGAACAATCCATTCAAGTGAAGTAAAAGTAGATTTAAATTTTCCTGCACCAGATTATGTCTTTGCAAATGATTACAAATTGAGAAGCCTGTCAGAAGTAGAAAATTATATAAAAGAAAACAGTCATTTACCAGAAATGCCTTCTGCAAAAGAGTTTGAGAAGAATGGAATAAATGTTTCTGAAATGAATATGGCGTTGCTTAAAAAAATAGAGGAATTGACTCTTTATTTGATTGAAATGAAGAAAGAAAATGAGGAAATAAAGATGGAAAATAAAGAAATGAAAAGTAGAATAGAAAAAATAGAAAAAAAATAATGTGATGAAAAAAATTACTCTATTGTTTATTGTATTTGTTTCACAAATAAATTTCGCCCAAAATTGGCTTAAACCAGATGGGAATGTCGGGATTGGGACGCTTGATCCTCAAGTGAAATTGGATGTTTTCGGACAAGGACGTTTTAAAGTTCCAGATGATCAATCAGGTATAGGAGGACTTACTATTGAAACAGATAATGGGACGAATTTACGTTTGGGAGGTAATTCATCATATAGTTGGATTCAGTCTCACATGTCACTCCCTTTATATATTAATGAACTCGGAAACAATACAATATTTAATATAGCAGGAGGTCTTGTTGGTATAGGCACAATTTCTCCTGCAGCTAGATTGGATGTAAAATCGTGGGATGTTGCTGCATTTTTTAGATCCACCGCGAATTCAGTTCCAGTAAGTATTATTAATACAGGATCATCAGTTTCCTCAATTGGATTTAAAGGTTCTACTTCCTTAAACGAATTTAACGTTAGACTTGGTGCAGATGGAAATGATCTGGTTTCTTATACCAATAATGTTGAAAGAACAAGAATTGCTGCTAGCGGAAACTTTGGCGTTGGCACCAATAATCCCTTAGCAAAACTAGAAGTTTATAATGGAAATATTTTGGTAAGAAATTCATCCAATATAGACAATGAGTCTAGTATTATAATTGCGCATTCAATTAACCATTTAGCTTACGATACTTTTGGTGTCTCTTTGAGAACAATAACAGAAAGTGCTGGATATAATACATACGGAATGCAGTTTTTTACACAAGATTCTTTTTTAACTGGCCAAACAGAAAAACTTAGAATCCAAGGAAATGGAAATGTAGGTATTGGAATAACAAATCCACAGAATAAATTAGATGTCAACGGCACCATTCATTCCAAAGAAGTAAAAGTAGATATGCTTGGCTGGTCTGACTTTGTATTTAAAAAGGAATACAATCTGCCGACACTTGAAGAGGTAGAAAAACATATTGTAGAAAAAGGACATTTAGAAAATATTCCAAGCGAGGAAGAAGTCTTGAGAAATGGAATTAAATTGGGAGAAATGAATTCTAAGCTTTTGCAGAAAATTGAAGAATTGACTTTATACACAATTGAATTAAAAAAAGAAAATAACATTCAATCCAGAAAAATAGAGGAATTAGAAAAAGAAAATTCTTCTTTCAAATTACTTTCCGATAGAATTTCCATACTTGAAAATCAACAGAAAAAATAATTATGAAATTTAAAATTCTTTTAGTAATAGTATCTTTTTGTACCATTTACGCTTCAACTGCTCAGCAAATTGACGATGGACGAGCCATCGGAATTACAGATTTTTCAGTACCATTAAAATCTGGGGTCTACCAAGGTGAAACGGCGTCAGGAATGAATCCTGATCCCTCATTCGGATGGCAGCATTTATTTGTTATGAGACACTCGAATGATATCAACAATCATCAATTACAATTGTCTTCATCATATTCGGTTAATGACAGGTTATTTTTTAGAAAAATAGCTTCAGGAAGTCTTGGAGCTACAAATACAGACTGGATTGAGCTAGCAACAAGAGGCACTAATACTTTTACTGGAAATCAGGCCGTTTTTGGAGTTTTACAGCTATGGGACAAAAATGAAAGCCGACCGAATGGACAAAATGTAGAAAGCAAGCCAGTTTTAAAGCTTTCACGATTCGGAAGCGATGGCTACAGCTGGCACGAACAAGCAGAATTTAGAATTGGTCATGGTGGGTCGGGAACTACAGGAAGTAAGCTTGAACTATATGTCAATGGTGACGGAAATACAACTGAAAAACCTAATCAACAAGTAATGACATGGAATTATAATGGAAATGTAGGTATAGGTACAATAAACCCAAATAGCAAACTAGATGTAAACGGTACCATTCATTCTAAAGAAGTAAAAGTAGATTTAAATTTTCCAGCGCCAGATTATGTCTTTGACAATGATTATAAATTAAGAAGTCTTCCGGAAGTAGAAAATTATATAAAAGAAAATAGCCATCTACCTGAAATTCCATCTGCAAAGGAGTTTGAGAAAAACGGTATAAATGTTTCTGAAATGAATATGGCTTTGCTTAAAAAAATAGAGGAATTGACTCTTTATATGATCGAAATGAAGAAAGAAAATGAAGCTGTAAAAAAAGAGAATGTTTTGATGAAAGATCACCAAATAGAATTGGAAAAGAGAATAGCTAAAGTTGAAAATAAATAAATATCAAAATTTAATTTTTATGAGAAACTACTATTTGATAATTGCATTGCTGATTGTAATCGTTGGTAATGCTCAGAATTATAATAATATAGTGAATTATTCCCTTAATGATACTCCTACTTATGGAGTTAAAATAAAAACCAATTTACCGTTTGTTGCAGGCTCTCAAATGCCAACAATAAATATTAACGGTTATAGTTTTGCGGGTCAAGAGCCTATCAATTTGACCATTGTTTACTATATATATTTTACAGGCAATAATATAGAAGACCCAGCAAGTTATTATTTCTATGGTCCTAAAATGTCTTCTGCTGGTAGTTATGTTCCACAAGTTTTTTTATCAAATGAGAATGGAAAAGTTGTAATCTTTATAAACGATAAAATTTATCATCAAAGGTTTACAGTTAGTGCGTATGCACAAGGAATGGCAGAAACAAGCAGCTGGTTTCAAGGCTGGACTGCTGTTGATGAGCCAATGACTGGTAATAGAACAGTTGAAATTCCATATCAAAATAGATTTAAAGGAAACGTTTATTTATCTGGAGGAAGTATTTGGAACGCTAATGGAAATGTTGGAATAGGCACAGAAAATCCAGATGCTAAATTGGCCGTAAACGGGAACATTCATTCTAAGGAAGTAAAAGTAGATCTTACTGTTCTTGCACCTGATTATGTTTTCGAAAATGACTATCAGCTTAAAACTTTAGGCGAAGTTGAAAGTTACATTAGTGAGAATAAACATTTACCCGAAATACCTTCTGCAAAAGAGTTTGAAAAGAACGGAATTAATGTTTCTGAAATGAATATGGCACTACTTAAGAAAATTGAGGAATTGACTCTTTATATGATTGAAATGAAGAAAGAAAATACCGAGATGAAAAACAGAATCGAAAAAATAGAAAAAAAATAATATCATGAAAAAGATAAGTCTATTATTCATTGTATTTGTTGTACATGTAAATTTCGCTCAAAACAGACTTGAATCGAGTGGAAATGTAGGAATAGGAACAAATGATCCATCGGTTCCTTTAGATGTTATTGGCACCGTTAAAATACAGTCATCAAATTCAAATTATAATGAAAACTTAAGGTTATTGCCTTCTTTAGCAGGTGATTATTCGAGTATAGCGTTAGGGGCAGTTGGAGGTAATTTTGGAACTGGAATTGGACAATGGACTTTGGTAAGATATCCTGCATCAGAAAATTATAAGTTTAGTTTAAGATATAACACTACAGATTTTTTTAATATAACAACCAATGGCAATGTTGGTATTGGAGAGATAAACCCTGAAGCTAAGCTTACTTTGAAAGATCGTAATCAAGTATTAAGTTTTTTAACAAATCAAAAGTTAGAAGGAATTTGGCCTCCTGTAGAAGAACTGAATACCATGACAATACAATCTTCAGGATTTTCTCCTGGGAATATTGCATTTGCAACTGGTAATACAGAAGTTATGAGAATAAACAGTAGAGGAAATGTTGGAATAGGTATAATAAATCCACAAAATAAGCTAGACGTAAACGGTACAATCCATTCCAAAGAAGTAAAAGTCGATATGGCTGGTTGGGATTGGCCAGATTTTGTATTTAAAAAAGAATACAATCTGCCAACACTGGAGCAGGTTGAAAAGCATATTACAGAAAAAGGACATTTAGAAAATATTCCAAGCGAGAAGGAAGTTTTAAAAAGCGGAATTAATTTAGGAGAAATGGATGCTAAGCTTCTCCAGAAAATAGAAGAATTAACTCTTTATATGATTGAAATGAAGAAAGAAAATAATGAGATGAAAAAAGATATTTCTGCTCTAAAGCAAGAAAATAAAATGTTGAAATCTAAAAAGAAATAAATCAAAATAAATATGAGAAAATATTACCTTATTTCATTATTGCTGTTTGTTACAGTAGGTTTTGCCCAAAATTACAATAACATAGTTAATTATGCTTTTAACGGAACTCCAATAAATGGAGTTAAAATCAAAACTAATTTGCCTTTTCAGGTAGCATCCCAAATGCCTACAATAACAATAACAGGATATAATTATGGAAGTCAAGAGCCTATAAGTTTAAATCTTGTCTATTATATCTGGTATACTGGCTCCAATATGGAGGATAGTTCTACTTACTATTTTCACGAGCCTAAAATGTCTTCTTCAGGGAGTTATACTCCACAAGTATTCTTATCTAATGAAAATGGTAAAGTGGTAATTTTTATAAATGATAAATCGTATTATCAGAGATTTACGGTTAGCGCATTTGCACAAGGTATGTATGAGACAAGTAGCTGGTTTCAAGGCTGGACTGCTGTTGATGAACCAATGACGGGGACAAAAACAGTAGAAATTCCATATCAGAATAGATTTAAGGGAAATATATTTTTATCTGGAGGCAGTATTTGGAATGCCAGCGGAAATGTTGGAATAGGAACAGAAAATCCAGATGCTAAATTAGCGGTAAACGGCAACATTCATTCTAAGGAAGTAAAAGTAGATTTAACTGTTCCTGCACCCGATTATGTTTTTAAAGATGATTACAAACTTAAAACTTTAGATGAGGTTGAAAGTTATATTAAAGAAAACAGTCACTTACCCGAAATTCCTTCAGCAGATGAATTTGAAAAGAATGGAATAAACGTTTCTGAAATGAATATGGCTTTACTAAAGAAAGTAGAAGAGTTGACTTTGTATGTAATTGAGCAGAATAAAAAAATATCTGAATTACAGCAAGAAAATAAAAAGCTTACAGATTTAGAAATAAGATTTCAGGAACTTGAAAAAACAATTAAAAAATGAGAACACAAATAGCATTCTTTATTCTAATAGGATCATCTTTTTTATCTACAAAAGCACAAAGTTTAAATCCATTCTCTCATATTTCAGCAGCAGGCTCTGCAGATTCTTTTAATGCGGGCTATACTTTTGCATATGCAACATCTGGTACCCCATGGAATGGATCATTAATTAGTTATGGCGGATTCCCTATAAATAATTATGACACACAAATTAGTTCTGATTATGGACCAGGAGGAGGAAAACATATAAGTTTTAGGACTAAGAATGGAGATATAAATGCTTGGAATCCTTGGATTGAATTGGCTACTAAAGGAGAAAACGATTTTGCAGGAAAACAAAGTATTTCAGGCAATTTAGGACTTGGACTAAGTGAGCCTTTGAATAAATTACATGTGCATGGAACTCATACTGATTCAAGAATTTTATTGCATTCTGCTGGTGCAGATGACCAAGCAAGAGAAGCGGATTTAATGCTTTGGGCAAGCGAGCCGGGACTAACTTATACAGGAGTCGGAATTGGCAATAATATTCACAACTACAATAATCCAAACGGCGGTTTGAAATTGCTTAACACTGCTAGAGGAGGTTCTTATATTAGATTACTAGATTGTGCTATGCAGTTTAATGTTGTCAATTCTGGAGGAGTAGATATGCAAGCAATTGCTGTAAACACATCTGGCAATGTTGGAATTGGAAATTCCAGTCCAATACATAAATTAGATGTAAACGGTACAGTTCATTCCAGAGAAGTAAAAGTAGATCTAAACTTCCCAGCTCCCGATTATGTTTTTAAAGATGATTACAATTTAAGATCGCTTCAAGAAGTTGAAAACTTCATTAAAGAAAACAGTCACTTACCTGAAATTCCTTCTGCAAAAGAGTTTGAAAACAACGGAATTAATGTTTCTGAAATGAATATGGCTCTTTTAAAGAAAATTGAAGAGATGACACTTTATATGATAGAGATGAAAAAGGATATTTCTGCACTGCAGCAGGAAAACAAACTTTTAAATACAAAACTAGCTAAGAGTAATAAATAGGTAGAGTATGTCTTGATTATTAAAATTTTAATTCAATTCTTTAGCCAAAAAATAAGAAAAATGCATTATTAAATATCATTATAAACCAAATACATTAACTATCAAATTATTAAATTATGACCAAATTTTTACTATTCTTTATCGGATTGTTATCTATCGAAGGCTTTTCACAGTCATCAATCCCAAACCCTCAAAATATGGTGGAGGAAAAAATAAAGTCACCTCAAGTACATCTCTTAAAACAATTTGCTGATTATCCAGTTGATTTGTCAAGAGGACTAGTTGATATTACCATTCCTATTTACGATATTCCTTTTGCAGACAAAAACTTACCATTAAAACTAATGTTTCATGCTTCAGGTTTGAGAGCTGATATTTCAGAAAATGGAATGTTAGGTTTAAAATGGGCATTAAATGCAAGTGGCTTCATAAGTCGTGAAGTTCGAGGTTATCCTGATGAAAGAAGGCCTCATAAACAGGGTATTGATCAATTTTTTTCACCTGATTGGATGACTCTTTATGGTGGTGGCGCTGATAAAGGTTATTTTAATAATAATCCGATTTTTCAAAACAATGACTTATACCATATTGGAATGCCTGGAATTCGTGGAAAATATGAAGATACCGAATATGATATTTTTACTTTTTCCTTACCAAATGGAGAAAGCGGAAAATTCATTTTAAAAGATATTAATGGAGTTAAGACGGCATCTTTCATGCCTTATAAACCTTACAAAGTAAATAATATCACTATTGAAGGTGGATTTAACAATTTGCTAACTTTTACCAAGTTTGAAATAATTGACGATCAAGGTTATACTTATACTTTTGGTACTAATGATATAGGTAAGAAGTTTTACGAATATACCCCTGGTTACGAACATGTTAATTCTTGGCATTTAACTTCTATAATTTCACCAAATAAAAAAGACATCATAAAATTTGATTATAGATATACTAGTGTATATACAAAAAGCCCTCTTATTCCAGTTACAATAAACGACTATTTAGATGATTATGTAAATTATCATAATAGAGCAAGTTGCCCTGGTGCTTTTCGTGATTCTCCTCTCTTTACCGCTACAAAAATGGCTCTTTTTGAAGATTATTTTGTACGAAATTACAATGAACCCGCTTTCCCTAATGCTGAGAGTTATTATATTACTACAATTACCTACAATGATATGACTGTTGATTTTTCTTATAAAAAAAACACAGGTGATGTTAATGAATTAATATTAAATAAAATTGCAGTTCTGAAAGCTGATAAAACAATTCGACAAGCTGAGTTTGATGTAAAATTACTGGCTGGAGCAAGTTATTTGAATTCAATCAAAATTAAAGGCAGTGGTGAAGAAACAGTAGAGAAATACGACTTTAATTATTATTCTTTAGAAAAATTCCCTGGAGTAGATAAATTATGTAATAGCGCGGATTATTGGGGGTTTTATAACTCACAAGTTGAAAATGTAATCTTAAAAGATAAAGCCAGTATCTATTGGCGTTACCCGATTTGTTTAGGTGGATTGCAAACAGTATATGAAAAAGAAATTGGAAGTGGGAATGATAGATATAGTAACGAAGATGATATGAAAATTGGGATGATTCAGTCCATTAAATATCCTAGCGGAGGGACTACTTTTTTTGACTATGAAAGTAATAAATACCAAGATTTTTATGGAGTTAAAAAATGTGGAGGTTTAAGAATTAAAACCATAGTTGATAAAGATAAAAATGGCATTGAGCTGAAAAAAAGACAGTTTACCTACGGGCAAAATGAGAATGGCATTGGCGTAGTTCCTACTTATCTTCAACCAGACCCTTATGTGAAAAATTATTTTGAAGAAAGTGCAACGATGTACTACATTAGAGATACGGACATATATTGGGATGGAGAGACAGGAACGCCATTTTTTCCTCTAGATCAAGGAGAAGGATATTATAGGACTCGATATATAACTGGTTTTTTCCCAAGCTCTTTTTATACCTTTTTAAACAATCTTGTAAACTATGACATGGTGACAGAATACATAGGAGAAAGTAATAATAATAAAGGTAAAATTGAAAATTTTTACTCTCATAACACTCCTGTACGTTATGACTATGATATGGATCCTCGTTACTTAAGATATCAGAAATATAAGCCTATTATTGATCCTTCTAATTTTTGGTATGGCAATTATCTTTCAAAAAAAATTGAATACAGAAATGACAATACTTCCTATTTTAAGGTTAAACAAACAGATTATACATATGATTATACAATCGTAGATGAAATTTATGATCTTTCTATATATAAGTATAAAACTTTTATCTCATATGATGTCAGAACGGGAGAACAATCTGGTGAAACAGCAATTGAAGAATTAAATAGATTTAAAGAAAATCCTGGGTCATTTTTTGGACATAAACTTCAAAAATATACTATCGGTGCTGAATATTTATCTTCTATTAAAGAGGAATTATTTTTTGATGACGGTACAAGCATTGTTCAGACTACCAATAATGAGTATGATACAAATAAACCATCATTTATTAAACAATCTTCATTTTTGAATTCTAAAGGAGAAAAACGTGTACAAAAATTTTTATATCCTTTTAATATTAATACAGGAATTTACAGCCAGATGGTAAATGCAAATGTTCTGTCACCTTTAATTGAAAAAACAACTTTAAAAAATGATAAAATAATTACCAGTACTGTGCTTACCTATAAAAAGATTGATGAAAATTTTGTTCTTGATCAAAGTTATATAACTGAATTAAGTACACCAATTGCTACATCACTGTTTTCAGTTTTCAATGGGGTAACTAAAGATTCGCATTATGGTTCAAATCCTGAAATTACTTATGATTTTTATGACGACAAAGGAAATCCGACACAAGTAACCCCAAGAGGAAAAGCATCTGTATGCTATATCTGGGGATATGATAAAAAATATCCTATTGCCACAATTGAAAATGCAACTTTACAAAGTGGCCAGACAAACAGTATATCTCCTGCCCAACAAATCCTTATAAATAATGCTGTTGCGGCAACGTTTGGAGAAACCAATGCAGCAACAGAAGCTAATCTTGTGGACAAACTAAAACTTTTAAGAGCCGGTTTTCCAGATGCTATGGTAACAACCTATACGTATGATCCTTTTGTTGGAGTTACGAGTATGACTGACTCCAAAGAATTTACAACTTATTATGAATATGATAGCTATGGGCGTTTGAAGCAGGTTAAGAATAATGATAAAAAAATTCTGTCTGCTACTAAATACCACTTCACTAACTAAAATTATCGCACAAATTCAATATTGCACTGTTGACACATTCTGTCTTCAATTGCATGTTATTGTAAAATTTAAACTTTTAATATGATGCATAATAAAATAAAAAATACGTTTATTTTTATAGTTTTGGTGATGATAATTTTACTTAACTCATCAAAGATTCAGGCACAAAGTACTGGCCAATTGTATTTAGAGGGTCCGACTACGGTTCATTATGGTGACGTAGTATCTTATTTTCTTAAAGATGCTATGGACAACAATACTCCTTCTACTTATCTATACAATAACTTCAACTGGATAATTATTAATAATGGAACAGTGCTAACTTATATAAATGAAAATTATCAACCAGATGCAGAAGTATATTGGGACGGTACTCCAAGTCAAGAAAAGGTATATGTTTCATATCAGAGACAAGGAGAGCCATACTATGCAGAATTAAATGTTACCGTTCTTCCAACGCCTTCAACACCAGATGCTCCAACAGTATTAAGTTCTGGCTGTAATCAGGTCGTTTTGCAAAGAAATGATCCTCCAGGGAATATCCGAACAGGAGGACAGGATATTACATGGTATTGGCAAACGAGTCCAACAGGAACCAGTACAGCAAATTCTTCTTCGACCATAACGGTGACATCGGGTACAGAATATTATTTAAGAGCCAGACGTTATAATGGATATTGGAGTGATGAATCAAGTAGTGTTTCCTATTTTATTGGTGTACCCGCTCCAGTGATACAAATGGTTACACAACCAACTGTAACAACACCAACGGGAAGCGTAACTTTAATAGGGCTTCCAGAATCGGGAACCTGGATAATTAATCCTGGAAATATTTCTGGAACAGGGGAAACAACAACTGTAAGTGGATTAAATCCATCTACTACTTATAATTTTACCGTTACAAATTCTTCCGGATGCACTTCAAATGCATCTGCTAACGTAATCATCAATGCACAATCCTCAACCCTAGATGCTCCAGTCCTATCTGATATTATACATCCAGATTGTAATAATAGTAAGGGACAATTCACGATAACCAACTATAATTCTTCTTATACTTATATCGTAACACCATCAACGGATGTAAGCATATTGGGTTCAAAAGTCTTAGCACCACAAGGTAACTATACCATAAAGGTGATATCTGAATCTAACATTTCATCTCCTTTAACTAATTTCAGTATTAATGCACAGCCCATTACACCTATTGCACCAATTGTAGGCACTATAACGCATCCCACTTTAAGCACGCCAACAGGAAGTGTTATATTGATGGGGTTACCAAATTTCTGGACTATCAACCCTGGAAATATTAGTAGCTCTGGATCAACTGCAACGATTACAGGCCTAAAAGCAGGAATTGTCCATAATTTTACTGTGACCAATTCATTGGGTTGTACTTCTAACGCTTCAGAAGATATCGTAATAAACTTGCAACCATTTGATTGCAATGGTATTAGTAGTGAAGAAACGTATGTTCATACTATTACTCCTTTAATAGAAAGCACAGATGCTGAGGTGTTGACTAACGATAATAAGCTAGAATCTATAACGTATTATGATGGAATAGGAAGGCCTAAACAAAAAGTAGATATACGCAGTGGAGGTACAAATAATGTTGACCTTATCACACATATAGATTATGATGATTATGGAAGACAAGACAAGGAATATCTTCCTTATACAGATGGAAATAGCTGTGGTGCCTTTAGAACAGCTGATACAGATTTAGCAACAAAAACGTATTATGCGAATCATTTTCCAGGAGATATCAATCCGACAGCTTCCAACCCTTATTCTCAAAAGGATTTAGAAGCGTCACCGCTTAATCGTGTTCTAAAACAGGCAGCACCTGGTAAAGATTGGATGTTAGGTCAAGGGCACGAGATTAAGATGGATTATAAAACGAATGCGTTAGGAGAAGTACAGCTTTTTACAGTAGATTTTGTTCTTGATAATAATACTTATGTGCCAACACTAAGAAATTCTGGATTTTATGCACAAACCATGCTATATAAAAACATAGTTTTTGATGAAAATTCTTCGGCTAATCCTGTTGCAAATTCTACAGAACTAGAAGGCTCTACAATAGAATTTAAGAATAAAGAAGGCCAGATTGTTTTAAAAAGAACTTATGGGGCTGTTGGAGATGGAAACACAAATGAAAGACATGATACATATTATGTGTTTGATGATTTTGGAAATCTAAGTTTTGTAATTCCTCCCAAAGCAGTTGATTTTTTTAAAAGTGATAATATCGATGCTAATTTGGAATCATCTGTGGTTTTGGAAGCGAATAGTCCGCAGTTAAATTTGAAAGCGTCTAATTCTATTACATTAAAAGAAGGATTTCACGCTAAAGCAGGGAGTATTTTTTCTGCAGTTATAGACAATGGCAATCAAAGCGTTTTAGATAATTTATGTTATCAATATCGATATGACCAAAGAAACAGATTGGTTGAAAAAAAATTGCCTGGAAAAGATTGGGAGTATATCATCTATAACAAAAAAGACAAACCAATTTTGACGCAGGATGCTAATTTAAGAACTCAAAATAAATGGTTATTTACTAAGTATGATATTTTTGACAGAGTTGTATATACAGGTGAATACAAAAGTACAGTAAAAACTACTCGTGCTTTAATGCAAGGTTTCGCAGATGAAAACAACGTTCTTTTTGAACAAAAACAAACTGCTAATAGCATAAATGGGACTACTCTTTATTATAGTAATAATGCTTTTCCTAATGTTAATGATACTAGTATAAATTTATTTACCATAAATTATTTTGATAGTTACAATTTTGACGCTATCCCTGTGAATGTTTCTTCTTTAGGAGCTATTACGGATGTAAAAGGACTGCCCACAGGGTCTAAAACTCGGATTTTAAATACGAATAACTGGATTACAAACTGGAATTATTACAATAACAAAAGTTTGCTTTTCTACAGTTACAGTAAAAACGATTACCTAAATACAACAGCAATTGTACAAAGTGAATTTGATTTTCCAGGTAAGGTTAAACAGACGACCTCAACACATACTAGAAATAGTGTAACAACAATTATTGTAGATAAATTTGAATACGATCACGCTGGCAGACTGACAAAGCAAACCCAGTCTATAAACGGAGCAGCTGATCCAGAGGTTATTGTTGCTAATACGTATGATGAATTAGGACAGTTAGTAATTAAAGGTATTGGAAACAAGGCTTCTCAAAATCGATTACAAACTGTAGATTATAAATATAATATCAGAGGCTGGCTTAAAAATATTAATGATATCAATGCTATCGGAAATGATTTGTTTGCCTTTCAGATTAATTATAATGATATTGCAGATACCAATAAAAAACTATTTAATGGAAACATAAGCCAAACTTTATGGAAAACGGCAAATAGTGATTCTAGCCTGAAAAACTATACCTATGCTTACGATAAGCTGAACAGACTGAAAAATGCGGATGATAATCTCAATAAATTTAATGAAAGTCTTACTTATGACATGAATGGTAATATCTTGAAACTAAAAAGAAATGGAGAATTGGTTGATGGCGTTCCCGATATTAATATTCCATCACATTTTGGTCTAATGGATGACCTTACATATATTTACGACAATGGCAATAAACTCCAAATTGTATCTGATTTAGCAAATAAGAATCACGGATTTAAAGATGATTTTACAGGCAATGGCGATGACATAACTGAAGATTATACTTATGATGCCAATGGTAATATGAAAACAGATAGTAATAAAGGAATCACTGTTGTAAGTTATAATCATTTGAATCTGCCTGACGAAGTAACTATTCAGGGACAAACTATCAAATACTATTATGATGCTACGGGGATAAAACAAAAAAAAGTTGCAAATAACACCATAACCGATTATTCAGGCAACTTTATTTACGAAAACAACCAAATGCAATTTTTTGTACAGCCAGAAGGATATGTATCTAATAATTCAGGAATTTTTGATTATGTTTACCAATACAAGGACCATGTAGGCAACGTTCGTTTAAGTTATGATAAAAATCTGATTATCCAGGAAGAAAACAATTATTATCCATTTGGTTTAAAGCATAAAGGATATAATGCCGTAACTAATACTACTGAAGGAAATAGAGTTGCACAAAAGTATAAGTATAATGATAAAGAGCTCCAAGACGAGCTTGGGTTTAACATGTATGACTATGGAGCTAGAAATTATGACCCTGCACTTGGCCGATGGATAAATATAGATCCACTTACTGAAATATCAAGACGATTTTCTCCTTATGTTTATGCTAATGATAACCCTATATATTTTATTGATCCTGATGGAATGGCAGTAGAAGAATTTGAAGGCGGTACCACCTACACAGGAGCTGATGCCCAAGAAGCATTTAATAACTTACAGATTCAATACGGAAGTTCAAAAAGTAAATTAACAGGAAGTTCTAATTTATTAATCTTTACCATGGATAAGTCTCATGGTATTAATAAGAAGGTTATGAATGAAATTAGCGGAAATTATGATTGGATAGCAGTAAATAATCCGGAAGAAGCGGAAGCTCAATTAAAAAAAGAATATGGAGACAAAATGGGATTTATTAAAAATTTAGTATGGAGATCGCATGGAACAATTGGAGGAGCATATCTTGATAATAATACTGATGTTTTACCAATGGCTGACCCTAGTACAAATGAATCATTATCCTACATTAGAGGATTATTAACAAATGATGCTAATGTTGTTTTTACAGCATGTACATTAATTGGAGATTCAATGCAGCCGAAAAGAGAAATGTATGGCTATGGCAGGAATGCTTTAAATAATTTTTCGGCTTTCTTTGTTGCTGGATCTGAAAGAAGCTTATTTTTAAATTATACTGTCTCAACAGCAGTATCCCATCAAGCGTCAAGATTTATTTTTGATAAAGGATTACATCAAGAAAATAGAGTTGGTTTTTTATGGATAACACAAAATAGTATAAAGAATTATTTTTATAATGTCCAAATTAACAGTTCAGGAGGAATTGGTGTGCAACCATTGAGGTCAACTTGGCAATTTGGTTCAAATAAAAGTATATTTAATAGATTTTAATAATTGAAATATGAATAAAGTGGTATTTTTATGTTTACTAATTTTTGTAAACTGTAATTCTCAGAATAAAAAACATTGTATTGACAAAAAGATTAAAGTTGAATATTTATCGGATATCGATAAACTAATAAAAAGCAAATATATTTGTGATTATTCATTTAATACTTTTGGAAAAGATCGATTAGATAAATGTAAAGTTTTGTTTTCAGATGAAAACTATAAGGTTATATATGATCAACGTAAAACAAGAATACTGATAGATAAAAAATTAAATTTGAAATTTGCTATTGTTAGTATTTCTCCAGATTTTAAGGTTATTGAGTCGGTACCAAATTCTTTATATGTATTAGATAACAAATTAATGCCAATATATTCAATAACAAAGTTTGGAAAAGATAAATTTCATACCTACAGATATAAATATGATAGAGGAAATTTATTTATAGAAATAGCAACCGATAATGAAAGTAAAAATATTAATGTAGATAAGCTAACATATAAAGAATTAACATCATTAGTATCAAAAATGAAAACTAAATTTACTTACAAAATAAATAAAGGTGATTTTGATGAATATTTTTATGATGTTCCTTTGTGGACAGAAGGTTACAAATAGATAAAGTTACAATCGCTACCTTAAGAGTTTAGCAAAAAAACTTCGTAAATGTTTCTTAGAGTACATCCAAAAGTGTAGACGAATTTATAATTAAATTTAACAATAATGAGCTCGATATTGTATCGGGCTCATTCCTTTTAGATTAAGTTTTATTCTATTGTTATTAGAGCAATTTATATTCTATTATTTCCCCCGCTCTGCGAAGTAGTCAACTAAAATCTGCGCAACTGTCTCTGACTTTTGCGCATTTTTTTGCTTCATAGAATATCGAAGTTAGTAAAACAATAGATTCTCAAAATAGCGCCATTACAACAATAATTGAGACAACGATAAGTTCATTATGTTCAGCATTACTTTTATAGCCAAAAATAAGGCAACCCCCATTGTAAAATCTAATTCTAGTTTTTTTTGTCCGTAACATTACAAAATAGAATATTCTCTTCCAAAAAACACACTAATTCCACCACTTTCTCCATGTTGCAAACTCCCCAAATAGGTTGCACATTATAATATGCAACCTATTATCAAGGCATTAGCTTGCTATTTATGTTTAATTTTAAAATCCGATTGTTAAACATAAATGCAATTCAAGAATGAGAATAAGATTACGTATTTTTCTGCTGCTTCAATTTCTTTTTACTTTCTGCGTAAGAGGCCAGGAAAAAGTATCTCTGGAATATTGTTTTGCTACTGCTAAAGAAAATAATATTACGCTAAAGCAAGCCCAATCAGGATTAAAAACGGTTCAGTATAATCTACAGGCAGAAAAGAACAGTTATTTTCCAAAAGTAGATCTTCTTTCAAGTTACACCTATTTAAGCAGTCCTTTAACCATTAATCTGCAAACTGTTAAAGACGGAATTGTAGAAGGCTCATCTAAGCAGAGTGTCAATACCGCAAATCAGATTTTTAATGAAATAACGGGAAACAATTTGTCACAAGCCGCTCAGGATCGCATTTATAATACCTCTAAAACTATAATTGGCGGAATTTACCCCGATTACAATCCTGCGTTAAGCGAACAGTCTTATTTTTTGGCTGGTATAGGTGTGCGACAGCCTCTTTATTTAGGAAATAAATTAAATTCATCGATTAATGTAGCAAAATCTGTCGTCAAATCTGCTGAATTTAATGTAGATCTTGTGGGTAAAGAAATTGACTTTTTAATTACGCTTCAGTATGTCAGGATTTTATATCTGAATTCTTTAATGAATAAACAGCGAACCATTGTTGAAGCTTTAAATAAAAATAAAAACTACGCAGAAGAATCTGTTAAGAATGAAATCTTGCCTCCGTATCAAAAAAACTGGACCAACGTAGTTTTGATTCAGGCTGAAAGTCAATTTAATACCATTTCAAACGAAAAGCAAAATGCTCAAATTGAATTAAATAAACTAATCGGAATTGATTTGGATTCGAATCTGATTATTTCAGATACGCTAAAATACAATGCCGTTAATCTGAATGAACCTATAAAAGATTTTTGGCTTTCAAATCCGACCTATCAAGTGGCCAATAGCAAAATAGAATTTGCAGAAGCGACTGAAAAAATCAGTAAATCATTGTTTCTGCCCAATCTATTTGCAGTAGGAAATTTTAATCTCTACCAAAAAGATCTGCCCGTAACAATTCCGAATTGGTTTGTCGCACTAGAATTACAGTGGACTTTATTCAATGCGCAGACAGGCAAACGTGTACAGGCGAGCAAACAATTAATTGAAGAAGCCAGATTAGGAGAAGAAAATGCAAGTCAGCTGCTTAAGATGCAATCTAAGGTAGCAAAGAATAAATTGGACTCCTTTGAAAAAGATGTTATGGCATTAGATGCGGCAAGAAAGGAAGCCTTTACAACCACGAAACTAATTACACAAAGAATGATGAATCAGCTCTCATCACCAAAAGATGTCAACGACGCTTTACTGATTGAATCTGAAATAGATAAAGGCTATTATACAGCTGTTTTAGGCTATTATATAGCACTTGCAGAGTATTTTAACAGTATTGGAGAACCAACAAAAATCACTCAATTTATTCAATAGATGAAAGATATATTTAAAAATTATTGGGCTTTGCTGATTCCTATATTGGTTTTAGTTGTAGCGTTATTCTTTTTTTTGAAGAACGGTGACGATTCTGATGATAATTTTATCGGAATGGTTGATGCTTCAAGTGTTGATGTCGCGGCTGAATTTCCCGGAAGATTAGATTCTTTATTAGTAAAACAAGGAGATACGGTAAAAGCAGGGCAATTAGTAGCAATACTTCGTTCTAACGAAATTAATGCAATCAAAGCACAGGCTTTATCGGCTATAGACGCAGCAAAAGGACAACAGGAATTATTGACGAGAGGTGCTAGACCAGAATTAATCGAAGCCACTTCAAAACTCTATCAGATTAGCGAAGAACAATATAAATTATTCAGCACGACTTATGATCGTATGGAGCGTTTGTACAATGCAGATGTAATTTCGGGGCAGGAAAAAGATGTTTTCTATTTTAAATTTCAAGCCGCCAAAAAAGAAATGGAAACGGCAAAGTTAAATCTTAAAATGTTAAAAGACGGAGCGCGCCCAGAAATGATTAAAACCGCAGATGCAATTGTAAAACAAGCCGAACAAGCGTATGAACTTACTAAGGCTTTAGGAGATAACACCAAAGTCTATGCGCCTGCAACAGGCGTTATTTCAAGTTTAGTTACGCATCAGGGAGAAATTGTTTCCATCGGTTATCCGATGATGACAATTGAGAAAAGAAACTCAACCATCATAAAATTCAATATTCGCCAAGACAAAGCCAATTTACTTCAAGTAGGAAGTAAAGCATCAGTTAAAGTTCCTGGTTGTACTCCTGAGACTTTTCCTGTTGAGGTGAGTGCAATTGCGCCATCATTAGAATTTGCCAATTGGGTTCCATCCAAAGATAAAGGAGAATTTGAACTTCGAACTTTTACTATCGAATTAAAACCTCAAAACTTATCACAAATTAAAGGATTGCGGTCTGGAATGACTGCCTCATTAATTCTACCAAAATGAGTACCATCGGAAACATAATCATACGCGAATGGAAACGCATTCTGAGTCTCAAAGTTTTTTACTTGGTGATGCTTGTTATTCCTGTGATTCTGTTTTCTTTTTATGCGCTTATTTATCAAAAACATGATGCTAAACACTTAGCATTTGCCGTTTGGGATGAAGATCAAAGCACGGTTAGCCGTCAGCTTACTTTTCTATTAAGCCAACAAGAAGCTTTACAAATTACCCGCAGAGCTTTTAGCGAAGAAGAAGTTAAAAAACTGATTCAGCAAGGCAAGATTTTGGGAGCAATTCATTTTCCAAAAGATCTGGAGAAAAATATTTATAAAAGGCATCCAAGCAATGTAACGCTTTATACCAATGCAGGATCGCTTGTTCCTGCAAAATTGGTGTACAAAGCAGTTGCTCAGGTAATTATTACCGGAAGCACAGGAATCATTTTGCAAAAGCTCGAAAAAACGGGAATGAAAGCAGATCGCGCAATGGCAATTGCAAATCCTATAAATCTGAATACGTATCAGCTTTATAATCCAACTTATAATTATCAGGAATATCTCGTTCCAGGCTTAATAACCGTCGGAATGCAGATGATTTTGATTATCAGCTGTATGCTGGCTTTAAATTATGAATGGGTAACCGGAACTATGGATGAATTTTACGAATGTGCCAATGGTTCTGTAATCAACGCAATTGTAGGGAAAACTTTTGCCCATCTTGCGGTAAGTTGGATCAATTTTGCTTTGATTGCTTTTATCGTTTTTCCTTTTTTTGATATTGGAGTTGGTGCGGCAACAGGCAAATTTTTTGTCATTTATACTTTATTGTCTTTGGCTTGCATCGGAATAGGAATGTTTATTTCGGCATTATTTAAAGATGTCATGCTTTCGGGCGATGTGGCTTTGTTTTATACTTCTCCGGCCTTTGTTTTTAGCGGCTTTACATTTCCGCGCTGGGCTATGCCGTGGTACGATCAGTATTATGCGCTTATTATGCCTTATACTGCATTTCTCGATGGATTTTTTAAAGTTTATTATATGAATCTGCCGATGCATTATGCTTTGGGGGATCTTAAGAAATTGGGATTGTTCTGTTTGGTCATGTTTCCAACAGCTATTTTATTATTTCAACGTCAATTTAATTTAATCAGAGATGAAAGAAAAATCACAACAGTCGCTGATTAAACTCTTTTTAAGAGAAGCCAGATTGATCGCTAAGGATCATAGTGTACTGCTCACAGTGCTTATTGCGCCTTTGTTATACGCTTTTTTCTATGGAAGCATTTATATCAATAAAGAAGAATTTGAAGTCAAACTTGCCGTTGTCGACGATGATCAATCGCAGTTATCGCGTTTGCTTCAGCAAAATATTGACAATTCACCGATAGTCGACTTAATTCATTTTTCGAATTTGAAAGAAGCTCAAGAAGCAATGTACCGCGGAAACTGCCAAGGGTATTTTTATATTCCTGAAGGCATAGAAAAAAACTTGCTTAGTTTAAAACAAAGTAATGTGGTTTTGGCGGTAAACGCAGCACGTTTTTTACCTTCAAGCGATTTGCTTATGAGTGTACAGCAAATTTGTCTGACCATTGGCGCAGGAGTACGACTGCAATATTTTCAAAAAAGCGAAGGCATGAGCACAGCAGCTTCTATGGATAATGTTATGCCAGTCAATTTAGATTATCGACCGTTATTTAATGAGCGATCGAGTTATGGCGCTTTTTTATTACCGGGACTTTTGGCTTTGATTTTACAGCAAACTTTACTTATTGGTTTATCTGAAAGTGTGGCGGGAGAACGACAGCATTCTCGCTTAAAGGATTGGCTGAGCGCCGGAGTTTCGAACGGAATCTGGGGCAAAGGATTATTCTATCTGCTTCTTTTTTCTTCCTACGGATTTTTCTTTTTGAACGTCAATTACAAATTACTAAATCTGCCCATGCGCGGAAATGGTTTTGAATTGGGCATTTTGCTGTTATTATTCATTATCACTTTAATTCCGATGGCGCAGTTTATCGGTTCCTTTTTCAAATCCCAGCTCATTTGCCTGCAGGTTATGGCATTTTCGACTTATCCCATTTTTCTAATTACAGGTTACAGCTGGCCGTTTGAATCCTTGCCAGTTGTATTGCAATGGCTCTCCAATCTTTTACCTACTACACCATTTATTGCCATGTACACCGGAATAGTTCAATCGGGTGCAAGTTTGCGCGATACCCCATCGACGTTACTGCATTTGATGCTTCTGCTGGTATTTTACAGCACCGTTTGTTACCTCAGATTATTGTATTTATCAACGACTGATTTTAGGCGTAAAAAGCGCTTCTCTTTTTTGTAATGTTTTTTAGTGAATTAACCCTATATAAATAAATTGCTATGGATTGGATTGTAAGTACACTTAAAGAATACCCGGAATTAGCTGTTTTCCTCACTTTATCTCTCGGATATTTTATTGGAAAATTTAAAATTGGAAGTTTCTCTTTAGGAACTGTAACAAGTGTTTTGCTTGTAGGGGTCTTGGTCGGACAGCTGGATATTGTAATTTCTCCAAATGTCAAGTCTGTTTTTTTTCTAATGTTTTTATTTGCTGTAGGTTACAGTGTTGGACCCCAGTTTTTTGGCGGACTTAAAAAAGACGGATTACCGCAAATGTTATACGCCGCAATTGTCTGTGTCTTTTGTCTGGTCTGTCCCTATCTTATTGGTATACTAATGGGCTATGATGTGGGATTGACGGCGGGTATGTTGGCAGGATCACAAACCATTTCAGCCGTAATTGGTGTCGCCTCAGATACCATTAATCAGTTGGGTATTCCCGCAGAGCAAAAGACCGATTTAATTAATAAAATTCCAGTAGCGTATGCCGTTACCTACATTTTTGGAACAGCAGGATCAGCATGGATATTAGCTTCAATTGGGCCAAAATTACTGGGAGGAAATCTTGTCGAAAAAGCCAAAGAACTCGAAATTCAACTTGGAGGAGATTCCATTGGTGACGATCCCGGAATCGCGTCGGCTTATGATCGTGTGATTTACAATGCGTATCAAATTTCTGCAGCATCAGAAGGTTGCAATAAAACAGTTGCTGAGATCGAAGCAAAGTTGGAAAGCAAAGGAAGACATTTATTTATTCAGCGAATTCGTAAAGGCAAAGAAATCATGGACGTTACAAAAGATACGATTGTAGAAGAAAATGATGTTATCGCGCTAGGAGGCAGAAGAGAGTTTATGATGAATTATGTCGCCGTAAACGAAAAAGAGGTATTTGACGTAGAACTTTTGAATTTCCCTGTCGAAATTTTAAGTGTTTTGATTGTAAAAAAAGAAGTGCTGAATAAAACCATAGCAGAACTGAGAAACAACAAATCTTCGCATGGTGTCATAATCAGATCTTTAAAACGTGCCGGAATTGATATGCCCATTTTGCCTAATACGGTTTTGCAAAAAGGAGATATGATTGAACTTGTTGGCACTAAAAAAGATGTAGATCAGGCTGCAGTCCATATCGGTTATCCAGACAGACCAACGAATACTACAGATATGGCTTTTGTAGGTTTGGGAATTGTTTTAGGAGGTTTGGTAGGAGCACTTACTTTACGAGTTGGCGGGGTTCCGCTTAGTTTGAGTACGAGTGGTGGCGCCTTGATTTCAGGACTTGTTTTTGGTTGGCTTAGAGGTCAGCATCCTACTTTTGGCCGAATTCCGGAACCTGCTTTATGGGTGATGAATAATGTCGGACTAAATATATTTATTGCTGTTGTTGGAATCACAGCGGGACCAAGTTTCTTGGTAGGTTTTCACGAAGCAGGTTGGGGACTTTTTATCGCGGGTGCGGCTGCAACAGCAATTCCGTTGATTCTGGCGCTGTTGCTGGGAAGATACGTCTTTAAATTTCATCCTATAATTACTTTAGGATGCGCTGCTGGAGCGCGAACGACTACTGCGGCTTTAGGCGCTTTGCAGGATGCTGTGCAAAGCAAAACTCCTGCGCTTGGATATACGGTGACCTACGCAGTTGGTAATACACTGCTGATTATCTGGGGAGTTGTGATTATTCTTATTATGAGTTAATGTGCTTGTTTTTATAAATCTAAAAAATTTTTATTATGGCTATTGATATTTCCAAAATTAAAACATCGCGTGAAGTCGAAAAAACACTTCAGACGCTAAGCCCTTTTGAAATTAAAAATGAACTAATTCGTCTGGCAAACGAAAGCGCTTTGAAATCTACAGCTATTACGCTAAATGCAGGAAGAGGAAATCCGAACTGGATTGCGACCGTTCCGCGTGAAGCTTATTTTTTGTTTGGACAATTTGCATTAGACGAATGTAAAAATGTCTTTGAAGAACAAGGAATTATGGCTGGAATTGTACAAGACAAAACTGGCGTTTCCAAACGTTTTGAAGAATTTTTGAGTAAAAACAAAAACACTCCAGGAGCATCACTTTTAGAGAAAACCTATCGTTACGGAGTAGAAAAACATGATTTTGATGCCGATGCTTGGATTCGCGAATGGATTGAAGCTATAATTGGGTTCAATTATCCAGTTCCAGATCGTATGCTGAGTCACATGGAAATTGTTGTACACGATTATATCACTCAGGAAATGTGTGGTTTAGGAAATGATAAAGGAAAGTTTGATCTTTTTGCAGTTGAAGGAGGAACGGCCGCCATGTGTTATATTTTCGATTCTTTTATGCAGAATCATCTAACCGAGCGCGGAGATAAAATTGCACTATTGACACCAACCTTTACACCTTATATCGAAATTCCAGAATTGGATCGCTATAGTTTTGAAGTGGTTCATGTACAGGCAAGCGGAGAAGGAGAAAATGGATTTCATACTTGGCAATATCCGAATTCAGAATTAGATAAATTAAAAGATCCGTCTGTGAAAGTTGCTTTTGTAGTAAATCCGAGCAATCCGCCTTCTTCGGCAATGAGTACAGAGACATTAAATTACATTGCAGATATTGTTAAAAATCACAATCCTGAACTCATGGTCATTACAGATGATGTTTACGGAACGTTTATCAACAACTTCAGATCGTTGATGGCTATTATTCCTTATAACACGGTTACGGTCTATTCTTTCTCCAAATATTTTGGCTGTACAGGATGGCGATTAGGAATTATAGCGATTCATGAGGATAATATTTTCGATAAAAAAATTGCGAATTTAAGCGATGCTCACAAAAAAGAACTGCATCATCGTTATTCTTCTTTAACGCTGGAACCAGAGAAAATAAAATTCATCGACAGACTCGTTGCAGATAGCCGTCAAGTAGCTTTAAATCATACCGCTGGACTTTCATTGCCACAGCAATTTCAAATGATGCTTTTTTCTGCTTATTGCATTTTAGATACTCAGGATGTTTACAAAACATTGACGCAAACTATTATCAAAAAACGTTTAAATCTGCTTTGGGAAGGAATGGAAGTTCCAATTCTAGAAGATCCAATGCGTGCAGGATATTATTCTGAAATTGATATTATGGTCGCCGCTAAACATTTTTACGGTGATGGTTTTGCAAACTGGCTTGTGACCAATTTTGAACCAGTTGATGTTTTATTCCGCTTAGCAGAAAAAACAGCCATTGTACTTTTAAACGGAGGCGGTTTTGCCGGACCAGAATGGAGTATAAGAGTTTCGCTTGCCAATCTTCCAACAGAAAGTTATTTAATTCTTGGTAAAAACATCCGTAAAATTTTAATGGAATATGTAACCAGCTGGGAAAATTCAACCAAAAAATAAATTATAAATCAAATCTTTTAAATCATGAAAACACTATTAGCTTTAGTCTTATCGATTTTTTTAAGTTTCAGTATTCAAGCGCAAAAATTACCCCGAATTAAAGTGCTGGCAACTGGTGGAACAATTGCAGGAAAAGGAGCTTCGGCAGACCGTTCTGCTTATAAAGCAGGAGAATTGCCTATAAAAGATTTAATTTCTGCTGTTCCGGGAATTGAAAAAATTGCAGACATAACAGGAGAACAGATTGCCAACGTTGGTAGTCAAGATATGAGCGTTGATATCTGGATCAAATTGAATAAAAGAATTAACGAAATTTATAAAAATAACGAAGCCGACGGTATTGTAATTACGCACGGTACAGATACGCAGGAAGAAACGGCTTATTTTCTGTCGTTAACCGTTCGTTATGACAAACCTGTGGTGATTACAGGATCAATGCGTCCAGCGACAGCAATCAGTGCCGATGGTCCTAAAAATTTATTTGATGCGGTGACTTTGGCAGCTTCAAAACAGGCAGCAAACAGTGGAGTATTATTGGTGTTTAATGAATACATTTTATCTGGAAGAGATGCCGTAAAAACAAGCACTACACACTTAAACGCTTTTAATGCGCCAAATAGCGGTCCGATAGGGCAGGTTTACGACGGAAAAGTAGTTATGTATCAAAAAGAGCTTAGAAAAAGCAATAAAAATACGCCTTTTGATATTACAGGATTAACCAAATTGCCAGATGTTGCTGTAGTAGAATTATTTGCAGATGCGCCTGCAACGGCTATCAATGCGTACGTTGCTTCTGGTGTAAAAGGCATTGTAACAGGCGGTTTAGGAAACGGAAATCTAAACAAAGTAAATTCAGATGCCGCAGCTGCTGCAGTTAAAAAAGGCATTGTCGTAGCCCGAGCATCCAGAGTGCCAACAGGAAGAGTAACACTTTTAGACGAAACCGACGATGCAAAATTAGGAACCATAGTAGCCGATGATTTAATTCCGCAAAAAGCGAGAATTTTATTGATGTTAGGGTTAACCCAAACCAGTGATAGCAAAAAACTTCAGGAGTATTTTTTCGAGTATTAATAATTTAAACAGGGAAGTATTTTATAGTGCTTCCCTGTTCAAAACCTAAAAATATGCGTAAACTATTTTTAATACTAGTAGGATTAATAGCTGTCAATATTTATGCGCAGCAGGATAAACAGGCAGACACCATAATTAATCATCAGGTACCTTTGATAAAGGCCAATAAAGCCGATTTGTTAAACAATGTTGATGTCATTTTTAATACGCAGCTTGGTATGAACAATTATTTCGCTGATGGAAAATATACAGGAAGCAGGTTCGAAATCAATCAGTTTAGATTAGAAATAAAAGGAAAGGTCTATAAGGATAAAGTGTTTTTTAGATTTAGAGATCGATATACCAAAAATACCGAAGTGCAGTCGGTAGACAATATGTCAAGTTCGACAGATTTGGCTTTTATTGGTTATACGATATCCAAGAAAACAAGTATTGCGGTCGGAAAAATGACTGCCAATTGGGGAGGTTACGAATTTGATATGAACCCGATCGATATTTACCAATACAATGATATCGTCGACAATTCAGATAACTTCTTAACGGGGGTGCAATTCAATTGGATTCCGTCCAAAAATCATTCATTTTCAGCTCAGGTATTAAACTCCAGAACTCAAACTTTTTCAGAGATTTATCAGGATGTGCCCGATATTACAGAAGCAAAATTTCCAGCAGCCTATATCGGAAACTGGAACGGAAGTTTTCTAGACGGAAAATTCAAAACGATCTACAGTTTCAGTATTTTTCAGGAGGCCGAAAAACACGGCAAACCGGTAAATATGTATTATACCGCACTTGGAAATCAATTTAGAACTAAAAAATGGCTGTTTCAATACGATTTTAAATGGAGTAGTGAAGATTTGGACAGAACGGGAGTGGTGAGTACGATTATTCCAGATAACATCTTAGATCATGCTGCAGAAAATACCAATTATGTTGAACATTGGCTAAGAGCAGTATATTCGCTTAACGAACAATGGAAACTTTCAGCAATCGGAATGGTCAGTACAGCATATTGGAAGGATGTTCCTTCAGATTTGGCAACTTCTACACGTATGAGAACCGCATGGGGAGTTATTCCAACAGTCGAATTTTATCCCATTAAAAACTTTAATTTAAAATTCTATGCGACTTATGTCGGAAGATTTTATGAGTATAGCGACTATTCGAAAATGTATTTAGGACAAGTCAATAATAATACAGGCAGATTAATGATTGGAGTTATTTCTCCATTGTTGGTATTGTAAGTTTTGTAATTAAGGGTGTTCAGGAAAGTATTTTAAGATTCGATTTATTTCAATTGAAGGAGCTTTTGCAGGTTAAATTTAAGTAATTTTAACGGATAATTATGACTTGTAAATTGTCTGTAAAATGAAGAACGAAAAAACGAAGTCCCCTTCAGCAAATAAAAAATCTAGTTCTAATAACTCATCACAGATTGCTGTCGAGCATGAAAGTGTTGTTTTATTAGATTTAGGGAAAGATATTACTAAAGTCAGGGAAAAGAAAGATCTGATTTTGCTTTTTTCTAAAAGGTTAAAAGGGCTTTTTTATTTTACACATACAACCATTACACTTATAGATCATAAAGATAAAACGTATGCTGGATTTTTACTGGATCGCGATGCAGATGCGATATTAGACAAAGAATCATACGCGAAGCTTCAAAAAACACATTTTACACTCAACGAACCTTTTATTAAATCGGTTCTCGCTGCCGATGAACCGATTTCTTTTATAGTAGAAGAAGTTAAAGATAAACCCCAAAGTCCTCGTTTTTTGCAGGTAAATTACGATGGAGGTGTGAGAGAAACTTTAATGACGACATTGTGGAATGAAGACCAGCCTTTGGGATTTGTTCACCTTTATACCGATAAGCCTGGCAGTTTTACTCCAGAATTTCGGAATATAATAAAAGGAATTGCACCTCAGCTTTCTATTGCTGTTTCTAATATTATTAAAAATGAAGAACTGCAGAAAAAAGAGCAGGAAAAATCATTTCTGCTAGATTTTAGCAATGATATTTCAGAAGTAAGAACCAAACAAGATTTAGCAGTTGCGGTTCGTACAGCCTTAAAACAAATAAATCCGCTTCAGGGGTATGTCATACGCAAACTGAATGAAGACGGCAATTCGCTCAGCACTTATATTTATGATGAAAGCCTAACCATAGATGATAATCCAATTTTGCAGGAATTATTAGCATCCAAATTTCCTGTAAACGACGGTTTGCAAAATCGGGTTTTAGATAGTTATATTCCTTTGCTTTTTAATGTAGATATTGAAATTGACAGAGGAATTGATGCACCTTATCTTTTGTTCTGGAAAAATTTGGGATTTCAAAGAATGGTCGGCATTGCTCTTCGAAATGGCGAAATCGTATTGGGAATGTTATGGCTGGCAATTGAAGAAATTAACATCTCACTGCTTCAGGGAATCTGTTTTCAAATTTCTACCGCAATGTCAAATATTATTGCCAATGAATTATTAGAAAGCAAAAACAACGAACAGGCAGTGCTTTTGCATTTTAGTAATGAAATTGCGGGAGTGCGCACCAAAGAAGACTTAGAAAACGCCATAATTAACGTGCTTCGTGATCTTCTAGATACCAAACTGGCTATGCTAAAAGTTTTTGATGACGATGATTACGGCTTAACTTCCTACATGTTTGACAGATCTTTATTTGTAAAAGCAGAAATTGATTTTGACAAAATGGCTGCCATAAAACTCAATATAAAAGAACCTTATACTGCTCAGGTAATAAAAAGCGACGGCACTGTTATTTTTAATGTAGAGGAAGAACTTAGAAATACCAATTCTGATTTTGCCCAATTATGGAAAAAAGTTGGATTTAAAAATGCTTATGGCGCTTTATTAAAAGTTGGCACTTTGCGAGTGGGGACGATGTGGCTTTTGGCAGACAAATTGAATCCGTTTATTTTGAAGGGACTTTGCTCTCAAATTTCTGTCGCTATTGCGAATATACAGGCCAATGAAAAATTACTGCTTTACAAACAGCAGTTAGAACATGAAAATGTCTATTTGAAAGAACAGATTAAAAACATTTATAATTTTTCTGAAATCATAGGCAGCGGAGTGCAGATGCAGAAAGTTTATCATTTGATGTCTTTAGTTGCCGATTCCAATTCGACAGTTTTGATATTGGGAGAAACGGGAACAGGAAAAGAATTAATTGCGCGCGCCATTCATAACGCATCTTTAAGAAAAGACAAATTAATGATTAAGGTAAATTGTGCAGCAATGCCAGCCAGTTTAATCGAAAGCGAATTGTTCGGACACGAAAAAGGCGCATTTACAGGAGCAACAGAAAGAAGAATCGGAAAATTTGAACTCGCCAACAACAGTACTTTATTTTTAGATGAAATAGGAGAAATGCCTCTAGAAGCACAGGTTAAACTTTTGCGTGTCATTCAGGAAAAAGAACTGGAACGCGTGGGAGGAAAAGATACCATAAAAGTGGATGTGAGAATTATTGCCGCCACAAACCGAAATCTGGAAGATGAGGTTGCTGCCGGCCGTTTTCGATCGGATCTTTTTTACCGATTGAATGTATTTCCTATTTATTTACCTGCACTTCGTGATAGAATGGAAGACGTAGAACCGCTCGCCAATTTCTTTGTCACTAAATACAGTAAAAACAGCCGCAAAAATATAAATCGCATTGCGCCAAAAGCACTGCAGCAGTTGCAGAGTTATTTATGGCCAGGAAATGTAAGAGAGCTCGAACACTTAATAGAACGTAGTGTATTAATGGCGGAAGACAATGTTTTAAGAGAAGTTTATATTCCGAGAAAAGCAGATAAAAGCAATGATGCTGACGAAAATATTTTCAGTAAATCACTAGAAGAAATGGAACGTCTGTTTATTATAAGTGCTTTAAAACGATGCAAAGGCAAGATTTCTGGAGCTGGCGGTGCAGCAGAAGTATTGGATATTCCAGGAAACACACTTCATTCTAAAATGAAAAAACTGCTCATTACAAAAGCAGATTACTTTTAGGAATAAAAATATTTTTCATCATAAATGCTCATTACTAATTCAGTATTGAGCATTTTTATTTTTAAAATTTTCACTAAATAAAGTGAATGTCAAAGTGATTTCCCTTTAGGAAGTGAATTTTGAAATATTGATTTTAATGTAACTAATTGTTTTTTAGGTATTTATATGAATGGCACGCATCTTGGCTATTACTAATCGAAAACGAAAATCAATTTTATCACAATTTAAAAAATCAATATCATGAAAATTTTAGTAATCGGAGGAACAGGATTAATCGGATCAAAAGTAGTAAACAAACTTCGCGATCAGGGACACAATGTAATTGCAGCGGCGCCATCAACAGGAATTAATACTATTACGGGCGAAGGACTTGCAGAAGCGGTAAACGGAACAGATATCGTAATTGATTTGGCTAACTCGCCATCATTTGCAGACAAAGAAGTGTTAGAATTCTTTGAAACTTCTGGAAGAAACCTTTTAGCGGCAGAAATCAATGCGGGAGTAAAACATCATATTGCACTTTCTGTGGTAGGTACAGACCGTTTGCAGGAAAGCGGTTATTTTAGAGCCAAACAAGCTCAGGAAAATTTAATCAGAAAAGCGGGAGTTCCGTTTACGATTATTCATTCTACTCAATTTATGGAATTCCTTGGCGGAATTGCTGCATCTGCTCACGAAGGAGGAAGTGTTGTAATTTCTCCAGCCAAAATCCAGCCGATAGCTTCTGAAGATGTGGCTTCTATGGTTGTAGAATTATCACTTGCCAATCCGATTAACGATATTATTGAAATCGGTGGACCGGAACGTTTTAAACTTTCAGAACTTTTACAGACTTATTTGACCAAAACAAATGATCCGCTAGAAGTGATTTCAGATGAAAAAGCATTATACTTTGGTTCTCCTCTTGAAGAACTTACTTTGGTTCCTGCAACAACCGCAAAACTAGGAACTATCACTTTTGAAGAATGGTTTCCAAACCGTCCTCAAAGAGCCTAATCTAAATTCTAAAAAACTATAAAAGCTTCGATGCCCGTTGAAACGAAGATGACGGGTAGGCAGTTTGTCGAGGCGGTTGTAATGGGCGTACACTTTCCACCCGTTCGTGTATTCTTGTGCCCTACGTCAGCGTAAATTATTTTACGAAAACTGATCAACAACACGGCAAATCAATGGGCAACGGTGTTTTCTAACCATAAAAATAATAATATGAACAAGTTAAAACTCTCAGCAGTGGTCACTCCAGAAGTACAGGGAGATGAACAGTTTTTTGCCAGAAAAGCAAGAAGCAATGATTTTGACGGACTAATGAATCCGATTATCGGATTTGATCATTTTGAATTGACTCATGATGTCTACGGTCCGCAGCCACACGCAGGAATGTCGGTACTGCATTATGTTTTTGAGAATTCGGCTCCTTTTCAAAGTTTAGATTCAAAAGGGAATAATACGGTTATAACTCCAGGAAGTCTGAATTGGTCTTATGCAGGAAAAGGAATCGTTCATTCTGAATTTCCCGTTACTGAAGGTACCAATGTTGAAGGTTTACAGTTGTTTGTAAATAGTCCAGCAGCAAAAAAACAAAACGATCCTAAAAGCTTATTTATTGATAAAGCGCAAATTCCCGAAATCAAAGAGGAAGGTCTACGCGTAAGAGTGGTTTGCGGAAAAACTGGAAATACAGAAAATAAAGTTGAAACGCCAGATTTATTAACCGTTCTCCATGTTTTTTTAAAGGCAGGAAAAGAATTTTCGCATCAGCTTCCGGCACAATGGTCGGGAACAGTTTTGGCAGTCGAAGGTTTTTTTGATTTTATAACCAATCAAGCCACTACAGAATTGGAGGAAGGAATGGTTATTTCTATGGCAGGATCAGATCTTGAAGAGCCTCTCAAATTTATCGGAATTACCAATAGCGAATTGCTGTTTATTTCTGGAGAACCGCTAAATGAACCTTTCTTTTCTAAAGGCGCTTTGGTAATGGAATCAGAATTGGCTTTATCTCAAGCTGTAGCAAATTTTGAAAATGGGAAAATGGGCTTTATCGAAGTAAAAGGGAAAACTCGAAAAGTGATTAAGCCGGTATAGAATAAAGAATTTGAAGGAACTAATTAAAAAAGAACATCATGAAACTAGTTAATATTTTTAGAATATTGGGTTTAACCAAAACTCAGATTCATAGTAATGAAGAAGAAGGTGAGCTAAATCTGCATCATCACGATTTAACCGATGGATGCGAATTACTGGACGAAACAGTTCACATGAAAGAACAGCCGTTTGACGAGAACGAAGAAGAAGATTACGCATCTATTTTTTAAATATAAAACGATTTATAAATCCTTAAATACAAGTATTATGCAAGAATTTTTAGTAGTGATCCACAGAGATTTCACTAGCGAAAAACCAGTCCCAACACCAGAACAAATGAAAGATGCCATAAAACCGTATCAGGATTGGATTGCAGGAATTGCAGCTCAAGATAAATTGGTAGCTCCGCCAAAACGTTGGGATCTAGACGGAAGAGTGATTAAACATACCAAAATGGGAAATCATATTACATCTGGACCTTTTGGACATGGAAAAGAATCAATTGGCGGTTTATTTTTAATCCGATCAAATGATTATGATGAAGCCGTTAAAATTGCAGAAGCATGTCCGATTATTCAGTACGGAGCAATCGTTGAGGTTCGAATGTCTGTTCCTGTAGCTTAATTTCCGTAAAAGCATGTCTGCGCCCCCAAAGACATGCTTTTTTTGATTTTAATTTTAAAAAACACACCATGTATATAGGTAAATCATATAAACTTTCGGAGTTTATTTTCTGGACTAGAAAGAGCATTTATATTTTGCTTTTATTGAGTAGCATTCCAGTTCTTTTATATGAAGTTTTTGCTGTAAAATGGCTTGCAATTTCTTGGACGGTTGTAGCATTACTCGGAACGGCAACGGCGTTTATTGTTGGTTTTAAAAATACCCAAACGTATAATAGAACCGTAGAAGCACAGCAAATTTGGACTTTTATATTAAATACAAGCCGAACATGGGGAGTAATGTGCCGAGATTTTATAAATAATTCTGAAGAGGCAAAAACACTAATTTATCGTCATTTTGCTTGGCTTACTGCACTGCGCTACGAAATGCGTTCCTACCGCGTTTGGGAAGCGAGCCAGAAAAAACACAATGCAGAATATCAGGAATTTTATTATAGCGTTCCAGAAAATGAAACTAGTCTTGGAGAAGAGCTTTCAAAATATCTATCTCCAGCTGATTTAGAATATGTTTTAGGAACTAAAAATAAAGCGGTGCAAATTATGGCATTGCAAAGCAAAACGCTGAAAAAGCTTTTGGACTCAGAAGAAATTGTTTTGATTCAGTTTTTAGAATTCCAAAGAGCCATAAAAGACTTTTACACCCATCAAGGGAGAAGCGAGCAGTTGAAAGATTCTCCTTATCCAAGACAATATGCCATTATAAATACTTTGCTTGTTCGTCTTTTCTGTTTTCTCTTGCCTTTTGGCTTATTAAGAGAATTTGATAAAATGAACGAAAGTATAACTGGCATCATGCAGGGAAATATGGTTTGGCTAGTGATTCCATTCAGTGTTATTATTTCTTGGATGTATACTTCGCTCGGGCAAGTGGGAGAAAGCACCGAAAATCCATTTGAAGGAAATGCGAATGATGTTCCTATTTCGCAGATTTCAAAAATTATAGAAATCGATCTTAAAGAGATGCTTGGAGAAACAAATCTTCCAGTACTGCCAGTGCCACAGCATAGTATTATATTGTAATTTTTTTGATTATGGATTACTTAGCTCGATACTGAAAAATTTGTTCATCAGATGGCTTTTATATAATTTTACATGCTATGTATGAAATATTCCAAAAGTATCTTGAAGATAAAACTGAGCTAACTCAGGAAGAATCTGAGCGTATTCGGTCATTTGCCATTATAAAAAAACTTCGAAAAAGACAGTATCTTCTACAGGAAGGTGATATCTGGAAATATGACGCATTCATTACCCAAGGCTGTGTAAGGACTTATACAGTGGATGAAAAAGGAGGCGAACATGTTAATAGTTTCAGTATAGAAAATTGGTGGACAGGAGATCGTGAGAGCTTAATGATGCAGCAGCCGTCTCGATTTAATATTGATGCTATCGAAGATACAGAGCTTGTACTTTTTACTCATGAAAATTTTGAAATGCTTTGCAGAGAAATTCCAGCCTTTAATAACATGGTCAATACTATTTTGCAAAGAAGTTTTATAGCGGCTCAGAATAGAATTCAGGCTTCACTCACTTTAACAGCCGAAGAAAAGTATTTAAATTTTGTCAATAAATATCCAGGCTTTGCTTTAAGAATTCCGCAGACTATGATTGCCTCTTATTTGGGCATGACACCAGAAACGCTAAGCCGTATTCGAAAACAGACCGCAAAAAAATAAACCATATCAGGAGCTTTAAAAGCTCCTTTTTTTATGCCCGTTTCAAACTCTTGATCTAGATCAAGTTTTTACTTATTTCTAATCAATGTGCAGGTTTTGCATTCTGCGCAACTTTGTAATGTTCAAAAGAAACAAACATTATAAACATTTAAAATATTAGAAATCATGTCAAAAACAATTTTTATTACAGGAACAAGTACAGGCTTTGGAAAACTTACCGCTATAACATTAGCAAATGCAGGACATTCAGTAATTGCAGGAATGCGCAACACAAACGATAAAAATGCCGCTGCTGCAAAAGAATTAGGAGCAATAGGAAATATTGAAGTTGTAGATATTGATATTACAGAAGATGCATCAGTTAAGGTTGCAATCGAAAAAGTAATCACTAAATACGGAAAAATTGATGTTCTGATCAATAACGCGGCAGTAAGCGGTTTTGGTCTGCTTGAAGGCTATTCTGTTGATCAGGTTCGTAAAATGTTCGACGTAAACGTTTATAGCGTTCTTCGTATGTATCAGGCAGTTCTTCCTTCTATGAGAAAAGAAAAAAGTGGCCTTGTCATTAATATTACAACAGGAGCAAGCGGACACACATTGCCTTTTATGATTCCGTATATCGCATCAAAATTGGTGGTAGAAAGTTTTACAGAAGGATTGCAAGATGAATTGGCAGAGTACGGAATTGAAAACGTAAGTATTCAGCCGGGAGTTTATCCAACAGAAATGAATAACGGATCAAAAGCGGGTATTCATGCCGATAAAGCAGAAATTATCGCCGAATACGGAGAAGCAGCAACAGACAAATTCAATGCTTTAGGAACAGCTTTATTTGGTAAAATGGCTCAGTTTGATATGAATCCACAGACTATTGCAGATGGTATTTTAGAATTGGTAAACATGAAAAAAGGAGAGAGACCGTTGCGTTTTCCATTAGATGCCATCGCTCAAGGAACTGATAAAGAATTTATTGAAGCTCGTGCCAATATCAAAGCTAAATGGCTAGCCGCTTACACTAATTAATTTTCTGAAACATTAAATAATTAGACAAAATTTAATTTTTAACACATAGAAGCATAGTTTTTTCTTTATCTGAAAAGAAGATGAAAAGAAACTCGTTTCTCACACATAGCTATGTTTGTTTATGCAAATGAAATGCCTTTTTAAGCTTGCATAAGCTATGTTTCTATGTGTTAGAATATCAACAATAAAACATTAGATAATTTATTCAAACATTTACAATAATCATGAAAACAACTCATAAAAAATCAAATAAAAAAGTACAGACTTCAGCAGCAGCAATGCTTAACTTATTAATTCTTTTTTCTGCTTCTGAAAAGACTGTGGCTCAAAATAATGCAGGAATAGTGGGAATCGATCATATAGGAATTAATGTTCCAGACCTCAATAAAGCGATACCATTTTTTGATGATGTACTCGGGTTTAAACCTGTAACACAATTAGGACCAATTCCGCTAGATGATGCTTGGAAAGAATTAAATCATATCAATCCGAAAACGGGAGCAGTTACGATAAAAATGATAAATGCAGGAAACGGAGCAAGCATTGAAGTATTTGAATATGCAGATAACAAAGGAAGCAAAACACAGCCAAATACCGATGATATCGGCGCATCGCATATTGCTTTTTACGTAAATGATATTCATGCAGCGGTGCAATATTTAAAAAGCAAAGGCGTAAAAGTATTGGGCGAACCATTTACAATGCCGTCGGGAGATACAGCTGGAGAATCTTGGGTATATTTTGAAACACCTTGGGGATCAAAAATGGAACTGGTTTCGTATCCAAACGGAAAAGGCTATCAAAAATCAAATCCGAAAACGGTTTTATGGTCGCCAAAAGATACAGCAGTAAAAAAAGTTACAGCAGATGATTTTGATGCTAAAAAGAATACGGCAATAGTAAAAAATCACCTAAAAATCTGGAATGAAAAAGACGAAGCAAAACGTAAGGTTTTATTAAATCAAGTTTACGCAGCAGATGTAGAAATGGTTGATCGTCATTTTATTGCTGAAGGAATTAATGATATCAGTAAATTTATTGTAGAACTTCAGACCAAAAATCCTGATTTTAAATTTACAGCCAAATCAATGGAAACGAATCATAATATAATTCGCTTGTATTGGCAATTTGGTTCAAAATCGAAACCAGCGGTTGTTAGCGGTATGGATTTGTTTGTGATCGAAAATGGAAAAGTACAGAAACTGTATGTTTTTGTCTCTGAAAAAGAATAAGCAACTTTCTCTATAAGCGAAAAGCTGTCCAAATTGGACAGCTTTTTCTTTGAAATAAAACACGAAACAACTACACAGTATATTTTTTTCTTAATAGGGCAATTTCTTTTGTTCCAATACCCATTTCCTGCTGAAGGAAATTTTCAATGCTTCCGTATTGGTTTTTTAAACCATTAAAAAAGGCACGGATAAGTTCTGGTTTCAATGACATTGAATTCTCAACTTCCTGTTCTGTCATACCGCTCATTTTAGCTAAAGGTGCTAACATTTTTTTATTCATTGGTTTCAAATAAACATTAGAAGCAACATAATCGGCTTCGATTGTTTCTTGAGGAACCTGCAAAATATACAAGAATAAAGCAGTTGCCATTCCCGTACGGTCGCGTCCTCCTGTGCAATGGTACATTACAGCTTCTTTTTTATCAGCAGTTAAAAGTTTTACAAATAGAGGACGGAATCTGTCGCCACTATATTTTACAGCGTCAACGCCATAGAATTTTTCCAGAAAGTTGCCTTCTTTCAAAAACTTAACCATTTGCGCCGGATTTGGAAGACTGTCACTTCCTGCTGGACTTAAAGTATAATCTGTATTTTTTGGTAAGTGATCTGGAGCTGCTTTAGCTTCGGCAACACCTCGAAAATCAATTACAGTGTGAATTTTTTTCTTGTCTAATATTGCTAAATCGGTATCTGTCAATTTATCAATTCCTGCGCTTCTATACACTTTTCCCCACGCAACCTGCTTTCCATCCATAGTTTTGTAACCGCCTACATCTCTAAAATTTACGGTTCCTTTTACAGGGACTAATCTTTTAATGCTATCTGTAAGTTGAGCAGAGGCAACTAGCGGTGCCAAAACTGCCATTGTGATTATTGCTTTTTTCATTTTGTTGAATTTATTTGTGTTTATTGTTTTTAGAAAATATCATATCTAAGTCCTGCCTGACCACGGCTTCCGTACCATTCTTGAGAAGTAACACGGCGTTTTTCTTTACCCATATACATTTTTACAGGAGAATCGGTTAAGTTGTTCAGCTCAAGAAAAACTTTCAGTCTTTTAGTGATGCTGTAGGTTGCAGAGGCGTCAACGGTAAAATTAGAATCTGTCCAGATGTAATAATCTGGGCCTAATTGCTGATTGATGCTTTCTACAGAATTTCCGCGGTAATTACCTGCAAGACGCACCATTAAACCATTTCTTTCGTAAAAAAGAATCGCATTAAATAAGTTTTTAGATTGGTTTGGCAGTCCTGTTTTATCATTTTCAACACCAGTTGCGGTAATTCTTGGCACTTCCGTTTTAGAGTCGATAAAAGTATAGTTGAACTCTACTCCAAAGCCACTCCAGAATCCGTTAAGGAAATCGAATCTTTTGTTGATTCCTGCTTCAAAACCAAATAAAGTAGCTTTGTTTAGGTTTTTTGCCTGAGTTACTAAGTAATCTTCACCGTCAATATTCTGCATGCTTACATCTGTAAAAACAACGTCAGTAATATTTTTATAGAAAGCGCCTCCAGAAAGTAGTCCAACATTGTCGAAGAAGTATTCTCCCATCAAATCAAAATTGTTGCTGAATGTTGGTTTCAGATCAGGATTCCCTTGTGTAATCGTCATTGGTGAAGAAGTGGTATTGGTCGAACTTCCTGGTGTCATATCTCCAAAATTCGGACGTACAAATGAGCGTGTATAAGCGGCACGAAGATTAGATTTATCGCTCAATTTATATTTTAAATGCAACATCGGAAGAAACGCGTTATAATCATTTTCAACCTTTGACGGACTTAAGGTTACAACAGCTGGAGTTCCTTCTGTAGTAGCTTTTGTTCCGTTTAATGTCATATCGGTATATTCATTTCGAATACCTCCAATTATTTTAAAATTTTCTGAAGCATCTATTTCAGCCATCGCATAACTTGCAATTACACTTTCGTCGCCCGTATAAAAAGCAGTTGCATTCGTTTTAGAAGTAAAATCCATTATGCCGTTAGCCGTTTGAAAAGGCTGTCCGAACATAGCAAACAACTGATCTTTAGTTAACGGATTTACGATGAATTGGCTAAAATCTCCATTCATGTTTCCAAAGAATTTGCTTCCGCTTGGGAAACTAGTTGTCTGCAGATTCGATAACGGGACCAAAGCTGGTGAATTTGGAATTCCAACCGCAGCAGCTGGCAAGTACACATAATTTGATCCGTAAGTATTGGTTCTGTCTTTATGGCGGTATTTTGCACCAAACTTCAGATTTACTTTAGAGCTAGCTTCAACCTTTAAATTGATTTGTCCGATTTGATCTCTTTCGCTGTTGTTTAATTGTGCAATTACCAATTGGTTTAGCAATAATTTTGAAGGATCCATCACTTCATTTGGATTTGCAATTCCAGTTTCAAAATTGTCAACCGTTCCTCCAACACCGTTTGGAGAATCAAAGCCCCAATAACGTTTTCCATCGCTTGAAAGATCATTGAAACCACCTGTAATTTTCTGGCGGAAAGTAGCAATTGGAAGACCTTTGTTTACAGAAGTAGGAGGCGTATCCAAATAATAATCTGATTTATGATTGCTGTAACTCCAATCCAGTTTGAATTTTTCGCTCATTTGATGTTCACCGCCAACTTCAAATCCGTTAAGCGCCGTTTGGTAATGAGAATATCTGTAATTGTATTGAAAACGAGAATTTGTATAATCAATATAAGATTCATATACTGGGCGTATATCGTCAAACTTATTCGCCATTCCTCTAAAGAATATTTTGTCGGCAGGTGTAATTTTGTATTCTGCACCCACATTTAATCCTTTAGTTTCGCGTTCTCCCATATAACGTTTAAAAAGAACGGTATTTAAAGATCTTTTCTGCTGTTCGGTCGCTGCACCGGTATTGTAAGTTGCGGCAAACTCATCAGATCCCCATTGTCTGCTCCAGATCGCTCCAGAAACAATTACACCTAATTTATTGTTGAAGAAACGATCGCCGTAAGTAATAGAACCATTATACGTTCCATTTTCGCTAAAAGTATTGTAACCTCCCGCAGCACTTACGTTTAAGGTACGTTTTGAAGGTGCAGTACGAGTAATAAAGTTAATCGATCCTCCAATTGCATCGCCTTCCATATCTGGTGTAATAGCTTTGGCAACTTGAACATATTGAATCATTTCTGATGGAACTGCATCCAATACAGACGAACGGTTCCCCATAACATTCGAACTTGGCAGGCGATTTCCGTTAAATAGAGTAGAAGTCCAAGCAAAAGGAGTTCCTCTTACCGTAGCCTGATCGGCCTCACCGTGATATCTCGCCACGGCAACACCCTGCATACGCTGTACCGCTTCGGCAGCGTTACGGTCTGGTAATTTACCAATGGCATCGGCAGCCATAACGTCCATAATCGCGAGCGAATTCTTTTTAATGCTATACGCTTTTGCCTGAGAAGGAGCCATTGTTCCAGACACCACAATTTCTTTTAATGTGCTTGAACCGTCTGGCGACATTTGGATTAAACCAATATCATTGATTCCTTTTACTAAGTTTAAAGTAATTGATTTTGTTTCAAAACCGATATAGCTAATTTCGATTGTGACTTCGCCAATCAGTGGTGCAGTCAAGGTAAAAGCACCTTGAATATCTGATATGGTAGAATTTTGAAAACTTTTTCCAGTAATATTCGCAGTCGGTAATGTGCCGGTATCGCTGGTAACGATTCCTTTAATGGTCTGAGCATTTCCAGACAGTAAAGCGCCTGTTGTAAGCAGCAGGGTAAAAAGTATTTTTTTGAATACCTGCTTTTGATTGAGTTTAAATTTGCAAGAGTTTTTCAGTAACATGGTTGTGTTTTTTTTGGCAAATTTGTTACGAAATATACTTTGTCGCGACCCTGTAGATTTATAAGTACTTAACAGTCGTCTCAATTTTTTATTTTTTATTTAAAAGCTTGTTTTTAAAGGGATTTAAGATTGTTATTAAATTGTTACGAACTGATTTTTTTGCAATTTGTAAACATTTAGTTAACTCCGTGAAAGTACTTTAGCACAAAGATTTCAGATGAAATATATAATTGCTATAGGAATATTTCAGGCTTTGCTAGCCGTAGTTTTACTTTTGAGAAGCAGATACAGAACCCATGCTGATGATTTACTGATTTCATTAGTAATTTGTATCGGACTTCATCTTTCGATTAAATTTTACATTTTTAATTTTATAGAAGATCAGCAAGTGCTGAATATGCTGAATACCTTTATCGGTTTTTCTTATATTCCGCTGTTGTATCTGTATTTGCGGAAAACGCTTAATCCCGAATTTATTCCTTCTTCAAGATGGTATTTGTTTATACCTTTAATACTTGGTGCTATTGCTTATTTTTCTACGATTTGTGTTTTAGCGGCAGGATCTCCAAAAGCACATCAGTTTTTATATTGGTATAATACGGTAACGCTGTACGTTTTGCTTTCGTCAGATATTATTTTCTCGTGTTTTATAATCTATACAGCGGTGAAAAAACTATCACCAAACTGCATGGAAAGAAACCTAATTATACAGGTTGCTGCGCTTTTTCTTTTAATTGGTTGCATTGGTTCCTTTCTAACCATCTTTTTACCTAATGCATTTTCTTTAAGTTACATCAGCCGAAGCGTTGTCTATGCTTTACTAATTTGTATTGTGATCAGAATCATCACTCATAAATACACCGTTTCTATTGAGCCTTCTGAAGATCCTATTCAAGAAGAAATTATATTTCAAGAAGTAAACTTTGCGGTTGCAGAAATTACAGCACCATCTGAAGTTCAAACCGATGCTTTAAGCTTATTTAAAACGCCGCCGTTATCTAATACGATAGTGATTTCGAAAAAAGAACGTCCGGCAGCACAAAAGAGAAAAGAAGTGCTTCGTGAAAAAGAAATGTTCAAAATATTATTGAAGCTCGAAGCTGCTATGGAGTCAGAAAAGCACTTTACAGACAGCGAACTCACAATTGACAAACTTTCTCAGCTTACGAATCAGAAGAAATATCACGTAAGCGAAACCTTGAACCATTTTGTAAATAAGCCATTCTATACGTTTGTAAATGAATATAGAATTCAATATGTAAAAGACAAATTGAACCAGTTATCCAAGCATAACAAAAACGTCAATATTCTGGAAGTGGCTTATGAAGCTGGCTTTAATTCAAAATCGTCTTTTAATCGATATTTTAAAGAAATTACCACCAATACTCCAACTGAATATCTGAGTTCGCTAACTAAAGAAATGGAGAAAGCATAACATCAGAACTGCCAAAACAAGTAATCTAAATAACAAACCATATAATGGAAATTTTAAGTTTTTTGAAGCCTAAAAAACAGAAGCGTCTAGTTTCTGAAAATGATTTTGACACCAATCTTTTAAGACATTTGCGACTTGCGACTGAGTCACTTGTGAGTTTGAGAGATGCTGCAGTCGAAGAAGAAGATGAATTGAAAATTGATTATTTTTTTAATTCGGACACGCTTGAAAAAGCACAGGAATTGAAAAAAGAATTGCATAGCAAGAGTTACATTGTAAATTATGAAGCCGCACAACAGGATAAAAATTTATTTGTAATTTCTGGAAAAACTACAGAGATTAAGATGATGCATGAGTCATTAAGTCAATGGGTTACGGAAATGTGCGAGCTAGGATACAAACACGATTGCAAATTTGATTCTTGGACGATTATCCCTCAGAAATAATGATTTCAATTTATTCTAAAAAACTAAAAAGCCAGAACTATTTCTGGCTTTTTAGTTATATGGCAAAAGATTATTTATCTAATTCTTATAAGTTTTAAATTATCGGTTTTGGTTGTAATAATTAAGTCAGCTTTGTGCAATTTGTATTTTCCTTTTAAATAGTCTTTCTTGTTATCGTCGCCTGATTTTAAAGTTAAAGAATCTTTTGTAAACGAATATTCTCCATTTACGATGCTTTTTTGCTGATCGGTTTTATTAATTTGAAAACTATTTAGATCCTCAAAATGTAATCTTTCCTTAGTTTGAAGATTTTCCCAAGTTCCGTAAAATTTGTCCTCTTTCATATATTCATTTTTCAAAGTATTGAACATGACAAAGAAACCAATGAAAACGGCAGGAATATAAATAAATTTGATCACGCTAATTTTATTTACCCATTTTGGTCTGTCACTGTTTTGGTACAATGGAGGTTCTTCTAAAAAATATTTTAGAAAAACTTTATAATCAGAAAAGAATACAAACAGCGCCATTAAAGTTAAGGTTATCGCAACTTCTTTTGCATTAATATCATAAGCAAAATCGGTTAGCAGAATATTGACCATAAAAGTGAGGAAAAGGACAATCCCGATTCTAGTCGTTTTTCTAAAAAAGAGTAAAACGGCACTTAAAATTTGTGTACTAGCAATGACAATCGGGTACCAGTAGCAGTAACCATAATAATACCAAGTGAGACGAAAACCATCTAGAGAGCCAATTGGCATATCGTAAACGCTTGGCTGCGATACAAATTGGGTTTTTAATAGTTTGCCGTAAGCATACATGATGATAATGGTAGCCAGAGTATATCTGCAAAAGGTGTGTAAAAAAAGATGGATTTTTTGCCAGTTCATATTTATTGGGATTTTTTGGTTTTACGTAATTTCGAACTTGGTAAAAGTATATGATCCCAAAATTGCAGAATTGTACAAATGGAAACCATTTAGACAAAAAGCCAAATATTTTCTTTTTCTGTATCTATGTTTTTAAAAAATATATGCGGGTTTCGGTTTGTGAGTTCTTTAAAATTTCGAATAAAGTGAGACTGGTCATAAAAATCGTACTGAGATAATTCAGAAAAATTCTTGCTTTGTTTCTGTTTGAGAATGGAATTTCTGAAGCGGTGTATTTTTCGATATTCTGAAGGCGATTTGCCAATATGTTTGGTGAAGATTTTATTCAAATATTGCCTGCTCATCTGATGTTTAAGGGCAATTTCTTCAATCTTTTCGTCAGTTTCAATATCGGCAAGTATTTTTTCAATTAATGCTAAATCTTTGATTTGTAATTTAGAAAGCAAATAATCTTCAAGCTCCTGACTTTGTTTGTCTTTGGCTAAACCGAAAATTTCAATCATTTTGGTATTGAAATCAGGCATGAAAGTAAAATCCAAAATAGTTCCTTCAGAAAAAATACTTTTCGAATCTGATAAAAAGTGGCTTATTCCTAATGGCTTAAAGTAGATGGTAACTTCATTTATAAGCTCTTTGTAATGTATTTTTATAGGTTTGGTATAACGAGAAACTACACATGTCATTATATTTTTGTCTGGCGATGACTTTATGGTAACTTCATTGTTTTGTATTTCGACATCTAAATCTTCATTGGTAGTCAAGATGCAGAAATTATTTGGGAAAGTAAGGTATTGTACAGGTCCTGAATTTTTGTCTTTTGAAATAAAGTAATATCCTTCAATATATTTTTTTAAAATTTTATTCTTTGGCTGATAAAAATCCAGATTCATTTGTTCTATTTGAGGTAATTTTTAAAAGTTGGTTTATAAAAACTAAAATAACAAATAAAAGGTTACAGATATACTTACGACCATCTTTTTAACTTAACCTAAGCTTTATATTCGATTTACGTTGCGATTGTATACTTGTAGGTTAAATTACTTCACAATGATCAGGTCTTTATTTTTCTTCTTTATTTTTAATGTATTCGCCTTTGGACAGCAGATTAAGTTCGAAAATTTTACAACCAATCAAGGGTTGTCCAACAACTCGGTAAATGATGTAGAAAATGACAGCAACGGAGGCTTATGGATTGCTACTTGGGATGGTCTAAACTACTTTGATGGTTACAATTTTAAGATTTATAAAAACGACCAAAATAACGATAAAACGATTTCTAGCAACTACGTTACCAAATTAGAAAAAGATGCTGCTGGTACTATTTGGCTCATTACAAAAGAAGGGCATATCAATCAGTATTTAGGACAACACGAGTTTAGAAATTTCAAATTTAAAAGTATCCCAAAAGATATTCATTTGTCTGAAAAAGGAAATATAGTAGTTCAGACCAAGGATGGTTATTACGAATTTAAAAACAACTCTTTTTCTGTAATTGCTTATAACAAAGTAAGATCAACCGATTTTACCAATCTTAAAAATATACTGCTAAGAAAATATCCGAAACTGACCATCAACGATATTTTAAAAGATAAAGAGGGTAATATTTGGTTTGCTACGCGCGAAAATGGAATTTATATCATTACAAATGACTCCGAAGAAAATATAAAGCATTTTACTTCCGATTTATATTCGCCGTATTCTTTTAAAAGCAATGAAATAGAAGCACTTCATGAAGATGATTTCGGAAATATTTGGCTGGGGTTAAAAGATGGAGGTTTAAGCATGGCTTATACCGGTTCTGAAAAAATAAACTTGATCGCGCCGCATCCTGTCAAACAGCCTAATCTGCCAGCCGAAACCATCAGAGCGGTTACCAAAGACGCCAAAGGCAAAATCTGGCTCGGATTCTACACAAGAGGTCTTTACTATCTTAATGAAGGAAATGGTTTTTTCGAAAAATTCAAAATTGCTCAGGCGGCATCTGCTCCAGATTGGGAGCGCATTAGAAGTTTGTTTACCGCAAGTGATGGATCGGTTTGGGCAGGAACGTACAAAGGCATTTTGCGAATTAAAGACAATAGCTATACAAGTTATGAGAATAGCGGTATTCCAGGTTTATCTATTGCTAGATGTTACTCGATGTGCGAAGACCAGAACAAACAGATTTGGATGGGTTGCTGGGGAGGACTTGCAAAATTTAATTTGCTGTCAGGAAAATTTGAAAAATTTAAAGGGCAGGAGTTGCTAAATAAATACCACATCAGATGTGTTAGAAAAAACAATCAGAATCTTATACTGGCAACAGAAAACAGTGGAGTAATTGTTTTTGATTTAAATACAGGTACTTTAAGAAATATTACTGCAAAAGATGGAATTTTAGGCAATAGCATTTATTCTGTTTTTGTTGACAAGCAAACCGATAATTACTGGATCGCTTCTCTTGGCGGTGTGAGTATTTTTAATAAAAAAAAGGGGCTGATAAAAAATTTTACTGAGAATGACGGACTTCCGAGCCACATGGTTTATGGGCTTATTGACAATGGCGACAAAATTTGGATCAGCACTACAAAAGGAATTGCTTCTATTCATAAAAAAAGCTACAATGTTGATTCTTATAATCCGTCGTATGGATGGCAGGCTCCCGAATTTTCTGAAGGTGCTTATTATCAGGATTCTAAAGGAAATATGTTTTTTGGAGGAGTTGGCGGACTGAATTATTTTAATCCGAGTACCATTTATTGTGATAATGCCCAAGCCAAAATAAAACTGAAAATAGATGGAAACGAAAATTATCTGAAAACCATTGAAAAGAGTTTTAGCAATAATGAATTGGAAATAGAAGTAATAGCAATTTTATTTCCAAGAAATAAAAAAGCGAATATCTATTACAAACTAGAAGGAGAAGATGACGACTGGGTTTTGTTGCCTGCAAACAATAAAATTGAGTATACCGATTTATCGTCTGGAAAGCATCGGTTTTTAATAAAACAAGGAAAAAATGGAACTGTTGAACCTGTCTTTTTTGAACTTCAAATTGGTGCAGCGTTTTATGAATCGGGATTGTTTTATGTTTTCTTAATTGGTTTTGTGCTTGTTGTCTGCGTAATCGCAATGTACATTAAAAACAAAGCGGTTCTTTCTCAGCAAAAGTATCTGGAAGATCTCGTAAAAGCGCGAACGACAGTTATTGAAAATCAGAAAAAAAATCTGGAAGAGATTAACAATGAACTGGATCAGAAGAATAAGAAAATAGTAGAGCAGAAAGAAAAACTCTTGATTCTGCACAGCAATTTAAAAAACGAAAATTTTGAAATCGAGAAATTTAAAACGTTCATGCTGGCTGAATTTCAAGAACCCATTTCACAAATAATTAAAATTTCAAGTTCATTCAAAAAAGATACGGAAGCGCATAAAGACTTAACGCTTCAGTCTGGAAAATTGGTCAATTTGATATCCGAATGGAATTATCTGGAACATGTAAAAGAACTTGGACCTTTAAAAAAGACTGCGACTAATTTGTTTCCAGTATTAAAGAATAATGTCGAAAAATTAAAAAAAGACCTTCAAATAAATCAAGTGAATTTCAATTGCGAAATAACGAATCAAGATCATTTCGCGGCTGTAGATTTACTTCGTTTAAAACTCTCGCTTCAATATTTTTTTAATGATTTAAGCAAATATTCAGATAAGGACAGCACTTTGAAAATTACGATTGGCTATGAAAAAAATTGCCTAGAAATCAAAACCACTTCTGATAGTGTTATTTTAAAAAACAACTGGTACAATATTTCACATTACAGTCCGTATTTTAGAGCATTGCAGATTTTATTGCAAGATTTGGAAGGAGAAGTGCTGTATTCATCAGAAGAGCATTTCAAGGCAGTTTTGCGTATTCCGATACAAGCTGTAGAAGAAGATTTAAGTTTAAAAGAAACTATTTCGTGGAAAAATTTCAATTCTCAGGAGCAATTTTCTGAAGATAAAAAATGTCTTTTGGTTTTTAGTGACGAATATAATAATCCTGCTGCAAATCAGGTTTTGGAAAGCGAAAATTATAACTTAATGTTTGAAAATTCGGTTTATAATCTAAACGCCGTAATTAAACACAGTGAAATTTCGGCCATCGTTTTTTATCAGGCAGAATTCTCCAAAGAATTGCTTCACTTTTTAAAATCAAATAAAGAAAATACGAATGTAAAAATTCCACTGATTTATATTTCTGAAGATATTAATTACGAACTTGATGAACAATTGCTAGAATTAGGCATTGATACGCATATTAAACTTCCTGCTCGCGCTTCATTCATAAAGAAAAAAATAGACAGCTTGATCGACCAGAATCAAGAACCGGTACGAGAATATAAAATTCAGCAGAAAATATTTGAAATCTTAACAGAGGACAATGAACATATTACTGCAAATGAAAAACTTTTGAAAAGGGCTTTAGAAATTATTAGAAAGCAATTGCAGAATCCTTTATTTAATGTAGAATTGCTAGCAGATGAATTGGGAATTTCGAGAGTAAAATGCTATCGATTGTTTAAAGAAGCTTTAAATCAATCTCCGTCAGATATTCTAATGTCACTTCGACTTCAGAAAGCAGAAATGTTGCTTAAAACAAAGAAATTGAACATTTCGGAAATCAGTTTTGAGTGTGGTTACAATGATCCGAAATATTTTGGACGCTCTTTTAAGAAGTATTTTGGTAAAAGTCCGAAAGAATATAAGGAGTTATCTCTCTAGGTTTTGTTAGGACTGTATTTACAGAAAGTTAGGGTAAAGTTAATGAGCAAAAACACCCCTTTTTTGATGTTAATTATATCCTAAATTGAATTAAAAGTCCTCTTTTGAAAAACAAAAATCCTCCTCTTGGAGGGATCGTTAAGATACTTTTGGCAAAACAAAAAAAGTATTTTAAATGAAAAAAATTTATGCATTTTTAATTCTTGTTTTAGGATGTATGTCATATTCCTATGCACAAGTAAATGTATCGGGAGCTGTAGTTTCTGATGTTGAAAAAATACCAGTTCCTGGAGTCTCTGTATTTATTAAGGGAGAACCAAGAGGAGCCGTAACAACTGATTTTGATGGAAAATTTGTAATTAAATCACAGCAAAACTCAGGTGTTTTAGTTTTTTCTTACGTAGGATTCCAAAAGAAAGAGGTTTCTTTTTCTGGAACTCAAAAATTGACTGTTTCATTAGCAGAAGAGGTGAGTACTCTTAATGAAGTGGTAGTTGTAGGTTACGGTTCTCAAAAGAAATCTGATGTAACAGGAGCAATTGGTTCTGTAAAAAGCGAAAATTTCAACAAAGGAGTCGTATCAAATGCAGGACAATTGATTCAGGGTAAAGTAGCCGGAGTTAACGTTGTTGCAGCAAGTGGCGAGCCTGGTGCAGCTCAAGATATTATTATTCGTGGAGCAGGAAGTTTGCGTTCGGGAACTACACCACTTTATGTAGTTGACGGATTTGCATTAGACAATTCTGGAACTGGTGTAGCTTCTAACCCAATGAACTTTATTAATCCGCAGGATATCGAAAGTATCGAAGTTCTTAAAGATGCATCTGCCTCTGCTATTTACGGTTCGAGAGCTGCTAATGGAGTTATTGTAATTACAACTAAAAAAGGATCAAAAGGACAGACTAAAATTGATCTTTCTATGACTACAGGAATTTCGACTTTGACAAATAAAGTAGATGTTTTTAGTGCTGACGAATTTAGAAGAAGTGTTGCAGCTGTAAACGGAACTTTACTTGATGGTGGAGCAAATACAGATTGGCAGGATGAATTGACCAGAACTGGAGTTTCTCAAAATCTTAATTTATCTATGAGCGGAGGAACAGACAAATCTACTTATGCCGCTTCTTTAGGTGCAGATAGCCAGCAAGGTGTTTTACAGAATAGTGATTTAAAGCGTTATACAGGACGTTTAAATTTAAATCAGAAAGCACTTAATGATAAATTTAATATTGCTTTTAACATGACAGCAACTAAACTGGACAACTCAAGACCAGATGCTAGAAGTGTAGTTGGCAATATGCTGACAATGAATCCGACGGATGCAGTTTATGTTAACGGACAGCCAAACCTTAATTTGAGCAATGATATTTTAAATCCGATGATTAGTCAGAGCTTATATTCTGATGAAACAACCAACAATCGTATTTTAGCAAATATTTCTCCATCATTTGAATTTATAAAAGGATTAACGTATAAATTCAATCTTGGTGTAGATTACTCCATGTCAGAAAGAGATATTCAAGTTTTACCGTACGCATCTGCTACTAATACAACTTTGGGTACTGTAAATAATATTGCAACCAATAACAATAACGTTTTATACGAAAATACATTAACGTATAACTTTAATAAAAAAGCGCATAGCTTTACAGTTCTTGCAGGTCAATCTTATCAGAAAATCCAAGTAAATCAAAAGAATTACAACTTTAGAGGTTTTCCTAATAATGGTGTTGAACCAAAAAATCAGATTGGAGCAGCAAGTGAGCTTGTGAGCAAATCTTCATCTGCTGTAGAAAATGAGCTGCAGTCTTTCTTCGGAAGATTAAACTATGCTTATGACAATAAATATCTTCTTACTGCTACTATGCGTGCTGACGGTTCTTCTAAATTTGGAGAAAACAACAGATACGGATACTTCCCATCTGTTGCCTTAGGATGGAATATTACAAAAGAAGAATTTTTAAAAGATTCTGAAACATTAAACAACCTTAAGTTAAGAGCGAGCTGGGGACAAACTGGATCTCAGGAAATTCCTTCTAAGATCACTAAAGCAAGTTATACAGAAAGTAATTCAGGAAACAATACCTATCCGCTTGATCCGTCTGCTGTAGATTTAGCAAGTTATCCATACGGAACAATCTTTACACGTTTGGCTAATCCAGATATTCAGTGGGAGGTTTCAACACAAACAAACGTAGGTCTTGATTTCAGTTTATTTAATAATAGATTATCAGGTACTGTAGATTATTTTAACAAAGTTTCAAGTAAACTATTGCTTCAAATTGCACCGACAGATCCTATTCAGCCTGTACCGATGTATTATACCAATATTCCTAATATGGAAATTAAAAACAATGGTATTGAGGTAGCTTTAGATTACAGCAGTGATAGAAGCCGTGATTTCTCTTATAGCATTGGAGGTAACATCTCTTTTACAAAAAACAGAGTAGAAAATTCTGCTTATAAAATATTGACAACTGGAGGTGCGCAAGGAGGCGGACAATCTGGAGCAACTATCAATGGTATTATTAACAATCAGCCAATTGGTTCATTTTATATGCTTGACTTTATCGGAATTGGTCCTGACGGTTTAAATCAGTTTGCTGATACAAATGGAGACGGAAAAATTCTTGATGATGACCGTATCGTTGCAGGAAGTGCTTTACCAGATTATATCTATGCTTTCTACTTGAATTTAAGATATAAAAACTTTGATTTCGGAGCTAATTTTAATGGTGTAGGAGGTAATAAAATTTACAACCACGTTGCAATGACTTCATTCAACAGAGGAAATTTGGCTAACTCTTTTAATACTACAGACAGAGCTACACAATATTTAAATGAAGCGTCTACAAATTCTAATACGGTTTCTACAAGATATTTAGAAGATGGAGGTTTCTTAAGATTAAACAATGCTACACTAGGATATAACTTAAGCCCTAAATTGATCGGATTAGGAGATGTAATGGATAACATTCGTCTTTCTGTAACAGGACAAAACTTATTCGTAATTACAAGATACAGCGGTTATGATCCAGAATTAAATACAGGTACTTCTGTTGGAGAAATTCAGTCTTTTGGTATTGATTATTTCAGTTACCCAAGAGCGAGAACCATTGTATTTGGCTTAAATGTGGCATTTTAATAAAAAAATAATATAACATGAAAAATAAAATAATAGTAGGAGCCATTGCATTCAGTTTATTATTTACTTGGAGTTGTACAGACTTAGAAGAAAAAGTATTAGATGAATCTTTAAACGGAATTGGACAAGCAGAGGCAGTTAACGGAGCCATTGCTCCAGCCTACGGACAGTTAAAATCAACTTGGATACATACGAACAATTTTGGTTTACAGTTAATTGCTAGTGACGAAGGTATTTTGCCTTACAGAGGTGGTACAGACTGGTATGATGGCGGTAAATATTTAGCAGTTCACGCACATACAACGACCCCTACAAATGATTTGGTTTCAAGTACTTGGAATGAAGTTACAATAAACCTTTCGAGAACATTAACAGCAATTGAAGTATTGACTCCTCTTGCTGAAGCTGGAAATACAGAAGCGCAGGGAGCTCTTTATGAAATGAAAGCTTTAAGAGCTTACTTAAACATGATGACCTTAGATAACTGGGGTATTGTATTTAAAAAAGAATCATCTAAAGTAAACTCAGAAATAATTCGCGGGGCAGACGCTGTTAGTTACATTGAAAGTGATTTATTGTCTGTTGCTGATGTAATCAACAAAGATAAAGGACCAGGAAGAATGACACAATCTGCAGTTTGGGGACTTCTTTCTAGATTGTATTTGAATGCAGCTGTTTATCGTGATCCTTATGGTACGCCATCATTTGCTCCAGCAGATATGGATAAAGTAATTAAATACACCGATAATATTGTGAACTCAGGTAAATTCAGTTTATCTCCTGAATATTTTGATTTATTTGATGATAATAACAATACAAATAAAGAAGTCATTTTTGCATTAGACCAGCGAGGCGTTATCAAAGAAGAGCATAACCGTTGGGCATATTGGTCAATTCCTGGATCAATGTTTCCAAGACCTGAAAAAATTGATGCTGACGGAACTGACGGACCAGCTATTACATCTGATTTTTATCAAACTTGGGTTGATGCTTACGGATCTGTAGACCCTGCAGATGCTGATGCCAGGTTTTATAAAAACAACGCAAAAGTGCCTGCTAACTTAAAAGATCTTACAGGATTCAGTCCTTTAAATGATGAGAACCATTACTATTGCGTAAAAGCAGAAGAGTTTGAAATCGACAGAGGAATTATGAGAGGTATTCCGTGGGCTGCTAGAAAAGATGCTAACGGAGCATTTTACAAATGTGATACTGGTTACAGAATCTACCCAGTTAAACAAATTAAAGGAAACGGACCAGATAAAAATGTTGGTTATGTAAACCTGACACTTAAAGTTGATTTTACAAAAGAAGGAAGTATGCACTATTCTGGTTATAGAGTATCTAAATATCAATTTAGCCACACGTCTCCAGACGGAAATAACTTTAGTAGTGTAGATATGGTTTTGCTAAGATATGCTGAAATCTTGATGATGCGTGCTGAAGCTAAACTTAGAAAAGGCGATAACGCAGGTGCATTAGCAGATATGAATACAGTTAGAACGTCAAGAACGGCTCGTGCTCCAATTCCTGCTGCACTTCCTGCAATCAATTTAGATATTTTGTATAGAGAATATGGTTTTGAATTTTACTGGGAAGGTTTGAGAAGAAATACTCAAATTCGTTTCAGCCATTTTGAAGATAAATGGACAGAAAAAGCAGATACTGATGTTAAGAAAAGATTGTTCCCAATTCCTCAAAAAGCAATTGACGGAGCTTCAAATACGCCAGGATATCTAGTTCAGAACGAAGGATACTAGTTTAAGTTTTGTTTTTTTATATTGAATTAAAGACTGCAGTTTATTTATACTGTACCTAAAAATAGCAGTCTTTTTTGTGTTAGTTGTTTAAACAGGGCTGATAAAAAAGCCCTGTTTTATTATGCATTGAAAAGTTTATTCCCCAAAAAAAGCTTTTTATATTTTCGAATTATGAAGTCTAGAATTACGGCTTTATACCACACCTTTTTTGCCCCCTCAAAACCTACGTTTTTTCTAAAATTCAGTAATTAATTCTAAAATGAAATTATCATTTATATTTAGCCTTTTGTTCTTCTCCTTTTTAGGAGCGAACGCACAAAATCCAGTCAAAGTGCATTCGCATAATGATTACAACAATACGATTCCATTTTGGGATGCCTATTCTAACGGAGCAACATCAATTGAAGCCGATATTTTTTTGAAAGACAACAATCTCTATGTTGCCCATGATAAGGAAAGTATCACCGCTTCTAGAACTTTAGAAGAATTGTATTTAAAGCCTTTAGAAACGGCTTTAAAAATGAATTACAAAAAAGGAAACCAATTATTTTTATTAATAGACCTAAAAACGGAAGCGGAGCCAACTCTTAATAAACTTATTTCGATTCTAAAAAAATATGAAACTATTACCAGTAATAAAGATGTAAAAATTATTATTTCGGGAAATAGGCCAGAACCTTCAACATATATAAAATATCCGAGCTTTATTTTCTTCGATTTTCAAGAAATAGACAAAACCATTTCGAAAGAGAACTGGGAAAAAGTAGCGATGATAAGCGTTGACTTTAAAAAATATTCTGTTTGGAACGGACTGGGAAGATTGACACATGAGGATTACAATCGCGTAAGTTCAGTTATTGCTAAAGCAAAAACATTAAATAAACCATTTCGATTTTGGGGCTGTCCTGATACAAAAAGTTCATGGAAAGCTTTTTTAAATTTAGGAGTTGATATTATTAATACAGACAAACCTTATAATTGTGTTCATTATCTGGAATCTTTCCCTAAAAGATTTGTAACCGCTACAAATTCGTCAAAAGTTTATATTCCAACTTATAAAACAGATCAAAAAAATCTTCCTGTAAAAAATGTTATTCTTTTAATTGGAGACGGAAATGGATTATCTCAAATCTCTTCGGCAGTTTTAGCCAATAACGGAGCTTTGTCTTTAACGCAATTAAAAAGTATTGGTTTTATAAAAACACAGTCGGCAGATGATTTTACAACCGATTCTGCAGCCGCAGGAACGGCATTGGCTACGGGGCAGAAAACCAATAACCGCGCTATTGGAACGGATAGTTTACGACAACCAATTCCGAATATTTCAGAAATTTTGCAAAAAAGAAACTTCTCAACAGGTGTCATTTCTACAGACGAAATTACGGGCGCAACGCCAGCTGCTTTTTTTGCGCATAGAGAAGAAAGATCTGATGCAAAAGGAATTTCAGAAGATTTATTAAAAAGTAAACTGAATCTGTTTGTGGCTGGAGGAGCCAATGAATTTAAAAATACTGCTGTAAATTCTAAATTTAAAATATTGAATTCGGTTAAGGAAATGCAGACAGAAAATAGTGAGGCTGTTGGCGTTTTTATTTCTGAAGGCAGAGTTCCATCAGTTTTAGAAGGAAGAGGAGAATTATTGGCAGATGCGACAAAATACAGTTTGGAATTTTTAGGCAAGAAGAAAAAGCCTTTTTTCCTAATGGTTGAAGGTGCGCAGATTGACAGTTTTGGACACGTTAACAATGCAGCGGGAATTGTTGCAGAAACGATAGATTTTGATACAGCAATTGCTCAGGCATTAATGTTTGCAGATCAAAACGAAGGAACGCTAGTTATTGTAACAGCAGATCACGAAACCTCAGGATTTGCAATTCCACAAGGAAATGTAAAAAAGCATGAAATTGAAGGCGATTTTATAACTAACGATCATACAGCAACCATGGTTCCAATATTTGCTTATGGGCCGCATTCACAAGATTTTCAAGGAGTTTATGAAAACAATGAAGTGTTTCATAAAATACTTTCAATTTTAAAATAATTGAAGAAAACGTATAAGTAGTTTTTGCCACAGATTAAAATGATTTTTCTCAAAAGAAATCTGTGCTAGAAGAATTTAACACATAGAAACATAGATTTTGGATAGCTAAAAAGGCGTTTCACTTACTAATAAAACATCCCGAAACTTCGGGACTATGTGTTAAGAAACGAGTTTCTTTTTGGTATTCTTTAGCTAAGTCAAAAAAATCTATGTTTCTATGTGTTTAAAAAATAATCTTTCTAATCTGTGAATCCCGATAGCTATCGGGAGTGGCTAAAAAAAACTTTTAAAGAAATTATTAAGCAATGAAGATATATAGTAAAAATATACTTTTAGGAATATCATTTTTGTTCACCCTAAGCATAAGTGCACAGAAAACCGTTCACCAATACGTTGATCCAATGATTGGTTCTGAAGGTGTAGGAAGGGTTTTTATTGGGCCTTCTTGTCCGTACGGAATGGTAAAACCAAGTCCCGATTGTACAGTTCATCCTAATAGCGGCTGGCTTCCTATGCCGAAAGAAGTAACAGGTTTCAGTCAAGTTCACGTAAGCGGAACGGGAGGCGGACCTAAATATGGCAATATTTCTATTATGCCATTTTCTGGAGCTTTGGATAAATTGGATCAAACCTCTTACCGAACGGAAGAAAATGTAAAAATGGGATATTATGAAACTGTTTTCAAGGAAAATCAAATTAAAACAGAAATCACGACTGGCGAAAAAGTTTCTTTTTACAGATTTACTTATCCTAAAAACAAATCGAAAGAATTAAAAATAGATCCTGGATTTTTTCTGGGAGAGCAAGACGAACCCGATGGTAGAGAAGCACAGATGTTTGTAGGTTCTCAAATCGAAATTGTCTCAGATACAGAAGTTCGCGGTTACAGCAGAATTCGCGGTGGCTGGAATAACGGGCGCGCTTATACGGTTTATTTCTGGGCCGTTTTCGATCAGCCAATTGCCAAATATGTGACGTATAAAGACGGTAAATTTTATAACGAAAAAGCGCAATTTGATTCTGGCAAAAAAACGGCAGCATTGCTTTCTTTCGGAAATTCAGGAAAAGAAGAAGTAAACGTAAAAATCGGAATTTCTTTTTTAAGCGAATTAAAAGCAAAAAATAATATCGAAGTTGAAATTCCGAATTGGGATTTTAATGCTGTTTTAGCTTCTCTAGAAAATAAATGGGAAAATTTATTAAGCAGAATTCAGCTTTCAGAAGACACTTCAATAGAATATAAAAAAATGTTCTACACAGGTTTGTATCATACGATGATTATGCCAGTGAATAGAACAGGCGAAAATCCGCTTTGGACGAATGACGAACCGTATTACGATGACTTTTATACCATTTGGGATACTTTCAGAACTTCAAGTCCGTTAATCACGCTGATCGATTCTAAACGTAAAGTTGAAATTATCAATGCGATGCTGAATATTTATAAACGTGAAGGCTTTTTACCTGAAGGAAGAAGTGGTAACGATAACGGAAGAACACAAGGAGGTTCTAATGCTGAGGTGGTAATTGCCGATGCTTTTGTAAAAAATCTAAAAGGAATCGATTACGAATTGGCATTGCAAGCCATGCTCAAAGATGCTACAGTTACGCCTGGCGGAAATGAAGAAAAAGAGGGAAGAGGCGGACTTATCGATTATCTAAAATTAGGGTATGTTCCATACGGCACAGACCGCGCCGGAAATAGAACGATCGATTATTCGTATAACGATTACAATATTGCTACAGTTGCCAAAGGTTTAAGCAGAATGGATTTATACAATCAGTATATGAAACAAGCGGACAGCTGGCAGAATTTGTGGCGTGCCGATTATGAAAATAGAGGTGCAAAAGGATTTATTATGCCAAAAGACAGAGACGGAAACTGGTTGGATGATATTGTTTTTGGAGAATCAAAAATTCAAAAACCTACTTTTAAATATACGCCAGTTATTATCGAATCGCCTTGGTATGTCTGCCATTGGTGCGTATTTTTCTACGAAGGAAACTCATGGGAATATTCGTTGAGCATTCCGCATGATGTTCCAGAATTAGTTAAAAAATCCGGTGGAGAAAAAGAATTTGAAAACAGACTTAATATTCTTTTCGATTCCAATTTGTACAACGTGGCCAACGAGCCGTCTTTTCTGACTCCGTGTCTGTATCATTGGATAGGAAAACCATATTTAAGCAGTGATAGAATCAGAACCATTATCAAGAATAATTTCAATACTTCTCATTCAGGTTTGCCTGGAAATGACGATTCAGGAGCGATGTCTTCGTGGCTGGCTTTCCACATGATGGGATTGTATCCAAATGCTGGTCAGCCGTATTATCTCATTAATTCGCCTTTAATTTCAGAAACGACTATGCAGTTGGAAAATGGTAAAAGTTTTAAAATCACGACTAGAAAGATGAGCGATAAAAATAAGTATATCAAAGCCGCTTTTTTAAACGGAAAATCCTATCAGAAAGCTTGGATTTCGCACGATGATATTAACAGCGGAGGCGAATTAATTTTAGAAATGGATCCTAAACCTTCAGCTTGGGGAACGACAATTTTACCGCCGTTAAAATAAATATTCAAAAGATGAAAAAAGTACTTTTATCAGTTTTAATCTGTGCGGTTTTTCAAATTGGAAAGGCACAAAATATAATCCCGACGCTTAAAAATAATACCGAACTGCATTATAGCTGTAAACTTCACGGACAAACGAGGGCACTGTCTTTAAAGACAGATTTAACTAATGACGCACTTACTTTCAAATTGGAAACAAGAGGCGTAAAAAGCAGTATTGTAACCACAAAAGAAGGACTAAAAAACGGAAATGCGTTAAGTTATAGTCAAGGCGAATATGCACCAATTTTGAATTTAAAACCATCCGAAACCTTTTTTATGATTTCACAATCGGCTTATCAGAATTTGATTCAAAATAAAAAGTTTGTTTATAACAATACGACATATGATTTAGTTGAAAATGATTCTAAAGCAGCTGTAATTCTAGATGGAAAAGCAGTTGAAACCTTTCACATAAAAGCCCAAATCGATGAAACCGAAATGTGGATTGTCAAAAATCCCGAGTTTCCTTTAATCTGCAAAGTGACAAAAAATCCGTTAGGAATAAACTGGACATTAGTTAAGATTGTGCCTTAAGCAAAATATATAGAACAGCCCCCAATGTTCATGAAACCCGCCTGACTTTTTTTTAAAAAGGGCGGGTTTCTTTATTGGTTAAACCGTTAAATGGTTTTTCTTTATTATTTTGTTTTCGTGGGACGTACTTCTATCTTGCTTGGAAGCACATTAGGATTCATTTTTAAGAGATCCACAACCATCTGTCCTAAATCTGATGGCTGGATTTTCCATTTGTCGTCTTCACTTGGAATATGGCCGTTAAAGTTTGAAGTGACTGATCCAGGCATAATGGTTGTGCATTTTACATCATAATCACGGAGATCAAGCATGGCAGCTTGCGTAAAACCCACCAAACCGAATTTTGAAGCATTGTAGGCAGCACCTTTGGCAAAGAAGTTCGCTCCAGCCAACGATGCAATTGAAATATAATACCCTTTATTTTCTTTAAGTTGCGTAGCAGTAGCTTTCAGAGTATGAAAAGCTCCCGTAAGATTGGTGTCTATCATTGTGTTCCAATCTTCAAGGGACATTTCGTCTATGGGCGCAAATTTTCCTACTCCAGCATTGGCAATAACTATATCGAGTTTTCCAAATTTGGATACTATCTGCTCAACGGCTTTTAGTTCATCATTAAAATTTCTGACATCAGATTGTATAACAACTACGTTCTGTTTTCCTAATGTTTGTTGTGCCTTTTCAAGCGCCTCAGTATCCCTACCTGAAATAGCTACTTTTAGTCCGTTTTGCACTAAAGCTTCTGCAATGCCCAGACCGATGCCTTTTGTAGCTCCTGTTATATACGCTACTTTGTTTTCTATATTCTGCATTTTTATTATAATTAATTTTAACTTTTTTATCGCGCTTCAGATTTCTACGTTGTGCATAGAAGATAAGCGGTTTATAAAAATACGATAAATTTCCAGTACAGTCGAAGGTTCTCGAAAATAGTGCACAGTTATAGCGATAGGTTTCAAAAAGTGCCAGAAAGACCATAAAGCAAAAAGTTCTGCACTGGCAGAACTTTTTATTTCTTAAGGATTATTCGATATAAGAATCCTATTAAGCTGTTTCGAAAGTCTTCTGGATTTCGGTCTCAGTCCCAGTGGCCTTTTGAGCTAAGCTTTCAGCGGCTTGTGCAAGCACATCCTTGTATTTAGCCAATCCGATACCTGCAATGGGTATGGCAAGTTTTCCGATAAGAGAGCCCGCATCGGGATGCCCATTATTTGTAAGATAAGAAGATAGAAGCAGGGAGCCTACCGCGCCTATAAGGATATAACTTCCTGGCACATCTGCAATCTTACTTTCAATAAAATCTCTAAGATCTTCAAGGTTTTCCTGGTTTATTAAGTTTTCCATAATTGTAAAGTTTTATATTCTTGTTATTTTCAGATTAAAATTAAAAAGCCTATCTGAAATTATTTTATAGAATTGGGACACAGTATTATATAATAAAAAGGTGGTTCTAACTTTCTGTTTATTTTATCGTCTGAATAAAAAGCGGTAAAAAACTTTTAAAACAGATTACCCATTAATCATTTAGAAAATTTAACATGGAATTCTTTATAACTAAGAGGTTGCTTTTTGAATTCTAGAGAGCTTAAAATGCTGTAATGTTATTCTAATATTATGTAATGAGGGGCTGTTTAAATTGCCGTAAATTTGTTTTTATACTGGTAATGATACTGTTTAAATCAGTCAGAAAAATACAGGGGACCGGCGGGGTTCGTCTGGAGGTTCTGTCCCAAATGATTTAGTTAATTACCATATACTTTTCAGGCAACCGCCGGCCGCCAAAGGACTCCCTTTTTAGGGAGTTTTTTTGTTTAATATGGATAATTCTGTGGCTGGTAGCTCTTTCTTTAGTTACACTGATAATTTAGGCAAAAATAGTATATGGTTATTTTACAGAAGTGTAGCCTAGCATGAAAAAATTATAATGCATAATTTGGCGGCGCTATGGTAAGATTATGCGCGATGTGTATGGGGTTATTTATGTAGGAATGAATTGATTACGTTTGTTTATTGCTAAGTTTTGATTTGTAATTACCGTAAAAATACCTATTCACAATCATAGGACATTATTTATTTTTACATTAAAAAGTGTAATATGAAAAAGATATTTATAGTTTTAATATTTATTCCGTTAATTGTGCAGAGTCAGAAAAAATTTGCCCGTTATCAGAAAAAGATACTCTCTGACACTTTAATAAAAAGTAGAGATGAAAATAAATTTGTAGGACTGACATTGAATAACGCCGCGAAAGCTACTATCTATAAAGGAACTGTGCCGGAGGTCAGCAAACGAAACATATTTAATCTAACAGAAAAAGGTCAGAAGGCATATATTGATGCAGTTGCCTCCAAAACAAAGGAGCTGTCAGAATTTCTTAAGGGAGTGCCAGCGCTACTGGAACCTTCTTCAACTACTGAAACTCCTGTTGATTTTAAGCAGATAGAGTTTTCGAAAAAGCTTGAAATTTTGGTAAATAATAATAGAGAAGCGTATGGGCGAATTTCAAAATTGATTTTATGGCTTACACTGGATGATAATACGCTGGTTGAGTTTACTGGATTCGGACAACTGTCCACCAAATACTGCACTGTGGATTATGGAACGGTTTCTTCCAATAAAACCACAGAATTTACCTTAAATGCAGGCATTAACATTGCAGGAACAGGTGCTACTACTGCAACCAACAACGTGAATGGCAGCAATACTACTGATACAATTGTTAATGGTGCAACTTCTTCTAATACTTCCAATATTGGAGGAACTTACAGTAATAGTAGGACTACTACAGAATCTTTAGCATTAAATAATAATGTAATTATTTCCAAGGGGTCATTAAATCAAAATGAAATCTCATTCATGCAGAATGGTGTTCCGAATAAGGATCTGAGTGATAATATTAATCTGGAGATTATATTTAAAACTGTAAACAATGTGACAATACCCATTTTGAAATTTAAGGGACTTTTCAAAGACAATGCTTATACTTCCGATGCATCTAAAATTTTAATTGATAAAGTGTATCTTACAGTTCCAAATGATTTTAAGAAAGATGTTACGGGAAAGCTTAGCTATACCTTTCTTTACCGCGAAATTAAGTGCGGAGAGAACACTATAGGAGAGTTTGATGACAAAATCAATATCTATGAGCTCAAAGATAGAGCTGTTACCGAAAAAACTGTCAAAGTAGTTGGACACGATGAAACTATTCCCAAATTGTATACAATAAGTACAGATCCTGAAAAGCCTGCAGAATCACCTAAATTATACATTAATTACCATGGCCAGCATTTGCAGCTGCGTTTTACCGATCTGGCTTCTGCTGCTGAATTTATTAATTATCTTCAATCAAGCGGTTATGATAAAGTGAAGGACTTCAAAATAGAATATGCTAAAAATGCTGTGGAGAATGTTTCTTATCAACAATATGAAAGCTGGATGTCAGGAAAATTACGGCCAATTATTGATATGAATTTTAGCAGAAGCGGATGGTGATATGGTTTGGATTTCAAAATATGGAGTTTAGGGCAATTTGTACTATCTAGATTTAAGCAGCCTTGCCTTTTAACAAGTGCATGATAGATCTGCAAAATATGTAGAACGACATCTACTACACCTGTCTGAATTGATCTCTTTGATAAACTTTGTGTGGTAATGTGTTAGATATTTTGAAATATGTATAAGATTAGAACCGAAGCTTTCTACGGCATTATTTTATTGGATTTCCTATTTTAAAAATATCAGATGCCACGAGTTTGCCACAAAACTCATAACACTAATATTTGGAGCATTTTTTTTGCTAATCCATATTTCAAATTAATCTTGAGTATATCAGTAGTTTTGCTTACAAGTTACCTTGTCTTTTGTGTCTCATAGAGGGATCCGTAAAAGGACAGATTACAAACCATTTTATGGAGGATTGAGGAGACTGTCTTACTGGAAGTAGAGGCTGTCCTTCATTGGCTTTATGAATTTGGTTTAGATGTCCTGATGGGGATTGATTCAAAATATACTTGATTTTCCAAATATTTTTTAATTAAATATTTTCAAATGATAATAAATCAAAAATGGACACCTATAAAATTTATAGCAAAAGGTATCATGTATAATTTAGCAAAGAAAAAAATGGCGTCAATTTTCTTAAATTGACACCATTTGGCCGTAATGAAATCTATGGTGCAAATTCCAAGGTGATTTATAAATTAGCACTTCAAATAGAAGGTTGTTTGAATTGCCCTCTAATTAGGGTTTAGATACCCAGTTGGGGATTGATTTAAAAAAGATATATTATTCATCAAATGATTTTTGAATTATTTTATTCCTAAAAAATCAATATTAAAATAACTGCAAGAAATACATATTTCCAAAAACTTAAGCCAAGTTTTTAGTACTAGGCATTGACAGTTGCTGTATTGTTAGAAACGGTCTTAACTTTCGGCCATAACTGCAGGAACAAACAGCTGCTGTTATTAACAACAGCTGTAAAAATAGAGAGAATTAGAACTGATATTTATTACCAGAACTTAACATAAAGCGCGATAATGATCAGCATCGTAATAACGATTAAGACCGTTGTCTGCGGTTTAACTTTGAACATTCCAGGCTCAGTCTCGAATGCTTTAGGGTTTACTTTTGGTCCAGCGAAACTCATCAGGATCATCACCAACATTGTGAAGAAGAATGATAATCCCATACAGATGTGGAACGGAATTTCGAAAGCTCCTTTTCCGTTAGGGTAAGCTGTGTATAAAAGTGTGTCGTTTCCAAATAATGCAGGAGCGTATTCGTTGAATAAAACCGATAATACAAATCCTAAAATTACACCCACGATAGCTGCTGCTCCTGTAGTTCTTTTCCAGAACATACCTAAGAAGAACATAGCAAAAACTCCAGGGCTAATGAATCCGGTGTATTTTTGGATGTATGTAAATCCACCAACACCACCGATTCCTAAGATGTCATTCCATGTAAATAATACAGCTAAAAGCATTGCAGCAAATACAGCAAGTCTACCAATGTTTACCTGTTGTTTTTCGCCAGCATCTTTTTGAATGTATTTTTTATGAATATCTAATGTATAAATTGTTGAGATACTGTTTACTTTTCCAGCCAAAGAAGCTACGATTGCAGCGGTTAAAGCCGCAACAGAAAGTCCTTTTAATCCTGTAGGAAGGAATGTTAAAACAGCAGAATAAGCACCATCTTTTCCTCCAACCAATTGAGGCAATTGTCCGTTTGTGTACAAAACATAAGCAGCGATTCCAGGAAGCATTACGATAAGCGGCATTAATAATTTTAATAAACCAGCAAATAAAATTCCTGTACGAGCTGTTTGCAAATCTGCTCCAAGTGCTCTTTGTGTAATGTATTGGTTACATCCCCAGTAGTTTAAGTTGATGATCCAGATACCAGCAGCATAAGATAACAATCCTGGGAAAGTTAAATATTTATCGATTTCTAACTGAGAAGAAGTTGCAGTCGGTTTTGGGATAATCATTTTGAAATGCTCAGGCGCTTCTTTCATTAAAACTTTGAAACCAGCAATTGCATTTTCACCAACTCCAAAAGCACTTCCAACGGTTGTAAGAGCGATATAAGAAGTTACCAAACCTCCGATAATTAAAACGGCAACCTGAATAACGTCTGTGTAAGCCACAACTTTCATTCCTCCAAGAGAAATAAATAAAGCAAAAATGGCTAATCCTAACATGATTACGTGCAGATATTCTCCACCCGCAAGACCGTTAATGGCAACAGCTCCTAAATAAAGAATAGAAGTTAAGTTTACAAAAACGTATAAAAACAACCAGAAAACGGCCATAATTAAAGCAGTAGATTCGTTGTAGCGTGTTTTTAAGAATTGAGGCATCGTGTAGATCTTGTTTTTAAGATATACTGGTATAAACCATACCGCTACGATGATAAGAGCAACGGCAGCAAGCCATTCGTAAGCAGCAACAGCGATTCCTAAAAAGAAACCTTCACCACTCATTCCGATGAATTGTTCTGCAGAGATATTAGAAGCAATAAGAGAAGCTCCAATTGCCCACCAAGTTAAATTTCCTTCAGCCAAAAAGTAAGCCTTAGCATCTTGTTCGTCCTGTTTACGTTTGCGGTAAACCGTGTAACCGTAGACCGAAACTACGATAAAATAAATAATAAAAACCGCATAATCTGCGAAAGTGAGGTTTTGGTTCATTGTAAAATTTGATTAATAAAAGTGGTTAATAGTCAGTTAAATAGTCTGCAAAAGTTTATTTCTCTAGGGTAATCGTTTTGCCAGTAAAGCTGATTCTTCCGCTTTGAATGTCATTAGATCCGTCAGGCTGTTTTCCACCAATAAAAATCGTAAACCAACCCGGTTCTACTACACGCTGTTTTTTCTTGTTGATCATAGAAAGCTGTCTTGGCGTGATAGTAAAAGTCACTGTTTTTGTTTCTCCTTTTTTAAGATGAATACGCTCAAAACCTTCTAATTGCACAATCGGACGGGGAGTAGAAGCTTTTTCATCTTTTAGATACAATTCTGCAACTTCGTCTCCGTCGCGTTCTCCAGTGTTCGTTACATCAACAGAAACTTTAAAATCAGTTTCAGAACTTAACTCTTTTGGAAGCTGTAAATTAGAATATTTGAAATTCGTGTAGCTCAAACCAAAACCAAAAGGATATAGAGGCGTTTTGCGAAAATAACGATAGGTTCTGCCTTCCATATCATAATTTTCAAATTTAGGCAATTGGTCAACTGATTTATAATATGTCACCGCAAGCCTTCCCGCTGGATTATAATCTCCGAAAAGAACATCTGCTATAGCGTTACCGCCTTGCTGTCCTGGATATCCAGCCGTTAAAATTGCAGGAATATTGTCATTTGCCCAATTGACAGAAAGCGCGCTTCCGTTTATTAAAACCAATATTACAGGTTTTCCAGTCGCTTTAACGGCTTTCATCAACTCTTCCTGATTGGCTGGAAGATCCAGACTTGTTCGGTCTCCGCCGTTGAAACCGTCTGCTTCCACTTTCATTTCTTCACCTTCCAAGCGTTCATTTAATCCTAAAACTAAAATTACAGCATCGGCTTGATTGGCAGTCAGCACTGCTTCCTCAATTAGGTTTTCCTGAGGTTCTGCCCAGAATAATTGTGCAATTGCGTCTCCATAGAAATTCTGGTATTTAACTTCTATTTTATATTTTTTTCCTGTTTCTAAATCAATTTTCTGCGGACGAAAACGTGGATGATGATTGTTTTTTCCGCCAGTGTTTTTTCCTCCTTCAATTTCAACAGTCATAAAAGGTTTTGACCATTCCGAAATGTTGTAAGTTCCCGATTTAGGAACGCTAAGATAACCTGTCCATTTTACGCTGTAATTCCCCATCTTCAAACGAGGATCTGGCGTGTTGATATCCCATTCAAAATCAATATTATCATCAATTCGAGTAAAGAGAGGTTTTCCTTTCCAATCCTTATTATCAAAATATTCACCAACTAAACCTTGCGTTCCGTTTTCGTTTTGAAAATATACTGATGGTATAATGCTCATTTCTTGAACTCCTTTTGCTAAATCAGTTCCTTTTGCATATAAAACCTTTGCATTTGGTTCCAATTTGTTTCGAATACCTTTTAGAACAGTAATCGGATTGCTTGGAATTCCACTGTAATTTCCCCATAAAGATTGAATATCATCTGCATTTGGCCCAATTACCGCAACTGTTTTGATATTTTTAGAAAGAGGCAAGGTATTGTTTTGGTTTTTTAAAAGAACAATACTTTTTTGGGAAGCTATTCTGGCAAGAAAATCATTAGCCGCATTATTGTTGGTTGAAAACGGAATTTGGGCATAAGGAACAATCTCGTCTGGATCAAACATTCCTAATTTAAAACGAGCCGTAAATAAACGTTTAACCGCAATATCAATATCGGCTTCTGTAATTAATTTTCGGTCAACAGCTTCTTTTAAAGACTGGAAACTGCTTCCGCATTCCAAATCTAAACCGTTTTTAACGGCTAATGCAGAAGCACTTGCTGCATCATTCGTAATTTTGTGATACTTCCAAATATCGGTTACAGCACCACAGTCTGAAACAATGTAACCATTAAATCCCCAGACATTTCGAAGAATATTAAAAAGAAACGGACTAGCACTTGCCGATTCTCCTCTAAAACGGTTATAAGCACCCATTACAGAATAAACATGTCCGTCTTTTACCAAAGTTCTAAAAGCTGGAAGGTAAGTTTCATACAAATCGACATCTCTTGTATTGGCATCAAAAAAATGGCGAGATGGCTCTGGTCCCGAATGCACAGCATAATGCTTGGCAGTAGCAACCACTTTCAAATACTTGTCATTAGTGCCTTGAAGTCCGTTGACATAATTAAGACCCAATTGGCTCGTCAAGAACGGATCTTCTCCATACGTTTCATGTCCGCGTCCCCAGCGAGGATCACGAAAGATATTTACGTTCGGCGACCAGAATGTCAGTCCCTGGTACATTCCGTGCTGGCCTCTTCTTAAATATTCATGATGTTTGGCACGAGCTTCATCAGAAATGGCAGTGGCAACATCCAATATTAACTGACGATCCCAAGAAGAAGCAATTGAAATAGATTGCGGAAAAACAGTGGCAAATCCCGCACGCGCAACGCCATGCAATGATTCGTTCCACCAATTGTATTCTGGAACTCCCAAACGGTCGATAGCAGGAGCAGAATCCATTAACTGGTTTATTTTTTCGTCTAATGACATTCTCGACACCAAGTCATTAACACGCTGTTCTGTTGGCAGATTTGAATTTTTGTAAGGAAAATTTTCTTGCGAAAAGGCGGTCAAAGCAAAAAAATGTAATGCAATAACTATGGTTTTTCTTTTCATAGGTTTTGGAAAGTGTTAGATTTATTATTTTTCGATTACTGCTTTAAATAAAACAGAAATATGATTTTGCAGAGATTTAAAGAGGGTAGACTATTAAATTTGCTGACTCACAAAATTAGATTTTTATCCTTTTAAAGATAGGATAAAATGCTATTTAGAGTGTGCTATAAAGCTTATTTCTAATGCTTTATAAATATCGTTGAAGTGCCAAAGGGAGACAAATCACTATTTTTAGGGTGCTATTTTGCTGAAATAACGACTTGTTTTAGGTCAGGAAAGGAATTTTGATATTTTTGCAATTCTCCTAATTTTATAAAGTTTGAAATGAAAAGAAATATATTATTATTCTTTTTTTATTGGATAAGTATTTTGTGTTCAGGGCAGCCTTCCGGTACGCTGACTCATTTTGCAAACGATTTAAAGTTAAGGCAATCCCGTATTCTTGATATTCAACAGGATAAAAAGGGATTCATCTGGCTTTCTACCTTTAACGGATTGATTCGTTATGACGGAAGCAATTTTCAAAAATTTAGGGTAAAACAAAACGGATCGTTAAATTTAATTTCCAATCGTGTTTTCAAATTCAGATTTGATAACAGCGACAGAATCTGGATTCAGTCCGAGAAAAATGATATTTATTACTTTGATACCAAACAATTAAGTTTTCATTATCCAATAGAAGAAGGTCCGTTAAAGGCTGGCAATATTGCGTTTGTCGATTTTAAAGTGATGCCTTCTGGAAGAGTTTGGCTTTTTCCAGAAGAAAAAAATTATGTAATCGCTTTTGAAGCCAATGGAAAAATAAGAAAAATAACTTTTGACCCTGCAAAACGCTGTGGGAAAATCAGTGATATTTTTGAAGATAAACAGGGAACGACTTGGTTTTTTACCGAAGCAGGAACTTGCAGATTGAATAAATCTGGAGGAGAGCCGCAGTATTTCTTTTTTAATGGAAAGCCTTGCGTGTACAATACATTTTTAGAAACCAAAGAAGATATATTTTTTGGAGGTAACAACGGAGAATTGGCGCGTTACAACAAAATAGCAAGTACCTTTTTTGACTTCCCGCTTAATATTAAAGAAGATATCATTTACACCGAACTCGTTGCCAATACTAAAATGCTTATCCTAACAGCGGGGCAGGTTTTTTATTTTTGCGATCTGAAAACGGGAAAACTAGAGGCGTACAGCAGCAAGACCTTAATAGGGTTTCCCAATAAAAAAATCACTTATTTGGGATCCACACGTTCGAGGCAATTTTGGTTTGAAGCTCGTGGTGAAGGCATGTTTCAGTTTGATCTGTTGACCAAAAAGATAAAAAAAATGTCTGTTGATTACAGTGATTCTGCAACTGCTGGAGGGGAAAGAAAAAGTTTTCTGCTTAAGTCTCCAAATGGAACAGTTTGGATTCAATCGAGCAATGCGCCATTTTCTTATTGGGATGAAAAAAACAATAAATTATCTTCTATAATTAGATGTATTAACGAATCGAAAGAGTCGATTTCAGATTTGATGCACACGGCTATGTTTGATAGATTGGGAAATCTTTGGTTTTGTTCTTTCAAACAAGGATTAGATTTAGTGACTTTTAGCAATAGTAATTTTTCGACCTTAAATCACGATTCTTCAAATGATCATCATAAACACAATGTGAGAAGTTTGATGAAAGATAATAGAGGAAATCTTTGGGTGGCGAGCCGAAAAGAAAAAATCGCTTTGTTTGACAGCCAGAAAAAGAAAATCGGATTTTTGGCCTCTGATGGAACATTATCTGCATCTGGTCCTGGTTGGGGAGCAGATATTTATAGCATGCTTCAGGATAATAAAGGCCGAATCTGGATAGGAACTAGAGGAAACGGTCTGTTCTGTTTATTGCCAACTGATCAGCCTTTCAGGTATAAAGTTACTCATTATAAAGATGACAAAAAGAGCATTTATGGCATTAACTGTGATGATATTTTTAAAATTTATCAAGCCAAAAACGGACAGATTTATATTGCAACTTGGGGTGGTGGAGTTAATATTATTCGCGAATCAAACGATGGATTTAAATTTGTCAATTTTAAAAATGAATTAAAAAATTATCCAATAAAAACGGCAGATAAAGTCCGTTCGATTGTGGAAAACAAAGATCACAAAATATTTTTTATTTCGTCTTATAAATTGTTCTCTTTTTCAGAAGAAACTAAAGTGACAAGCAAAATAAAGTTTAATGAGTATTCACAGGTTTCAGGAAATGATATTCTGGATATTTTAATAACGCACGATAATCAGATGGCGCTGGCAACCAATGGTATGGGATTGATTTTAGCCGATTTGGATAAAAAAGGACAATTGAATGTAAAATCAATTTGGAATGAAATGGTATCGTTTCCAGTCGAGGGTGTTGTTTCCATTGCAGAAGATAAAGCTGGGAAAATCTGGTTGATGAGCGATAACCAGATTGTGCGCTTTGATCCAAAAAACAATAGTGCAGAAACTTTTCCAGAATTAAAATCGATTATAGGAACAGAGATTTTTTCTGAGGCTACAAAATGCGAGCTTGCAAATGGCGAAATTGCTGTAGGATATTCTAATGGCGTGATTTATTTCAAACCTGAAAATATAAAACCTTTTCATTTTAAACCTTATTTGGCGATTTCTGGATTTTTGGTAAACAACAAAGAATTGCACGAAATAAATCCTGAAACTCCCAAAAATCCTGATTTATTAGAAGAAGTAACACTAGAGCACAATCAGAATTTTTTTAGAGTGCAGATTTCGGCTTTAGATTATCTTAAAAGTGAAAATATCGTTTACCGCTACAAATTAGAAGGCATTGACAAGCAATGGAATTACATTAAAGGCGGACAATCTATAAATTATACCAATTTAGGAAGAGGAACTTATATACTTTTGGTTTCTTCAACCAATGGGCACAATTTATGGATGGACAACGAAAGACAAATTAAAATTACGATTAGTCCTTCGATTTGGGGAACAAATTTTGCTTATTTCTGTTATTTATTATTGGCTTGTGGCTTGTTTTTCGTGGTCAACAGAGCTATTCTTACCATTCTGAAACTTCGTGGCGATGTAAAATTAGAAAAACAGATGAGCGAATTAAAACTGAAATTCTTTACTGATATTTCACACGAAATCCGCACGCCACTTACCATGATTACAGCTCCTTTGGAAGTGATGCTTGCAGATGACGATTTAAAAGACACTACAAAAGGCCAGCTTCGAATTATAGAAAAAAGCAGCAATAAATTGTTGAATTTGGTCAATCAGATTTTAGATTTAAGAAGAGTTCAAGATAAAAAATTGGCTATTAGAGAAATCAATCTAGGAGAATTTGTTTCTCAGATGTGTGAAGATTTTGAAGAAATGAGCAATCAGAGCCATATTAATTTGAAAGTTGAAATTGATTCTTCAAATCCAAAAATATGGGCAGATCCAGATAGTTTGGATAAAATCCTCATCAATCTGCTTTCTAATGCTTTTAAATATTGCAGTAAAGGAGATTCTGTCGAGGTAAAAGTTGAGGAGTCGGAGAAACATGTGTTTTTAACAGTAAATGATAATGGGCCAGGAATTAGTCCGACACTTCAAAAGAGATTATTTGTTCGTTTTTCAAATTATAATGAAAACTTGTCGAACCCAAGTACAGGTCTTGGATTATCTATTATAAAAGATATTGCAGACAGACACGGAGCAGAAGTTTTGGTAGACAGCACTCAAGGAAAAGGAAGCAGTTTTCAGGTTGCATTTTTAAAAGGCTATCAGCACTTTAAAAATGATGTCGATATTTTGTTAGATGAAACAGAAGAGCATTTTTCTAATGAAATGGATCTGGATTTTGAATCTGAACTTGAGCAAGAAATAGCAAGACCAGAAGAGATGGGAAGAGAGCAGCCTATCGGACTTGTTGTAGAAGACGACCCAGAATTGCGTACGTTTATTGTTTCTATTTTGGAAAACGATTATATGATTTATACCGCCGAAAATGGCGATGAAGGTTATGCAAAAGCAGAAGAAATTTTACCAGATTTCATTATCAGCGATATTATGATGCCTGAGAAAGATGGAATCGAAATGCTGAAATTTATTCGGGATAATCTATCAACTAGCCACATTCCCGTTATTTTGCTTAGCGCGAAATCATCGATAGAAAGTAAATTGGAAGGATTAGAATACGGAGCAGACGATTACGTTACCAAACCTTTTAATGTCAGCTTATTAAAAGCAAGAGTGAAAAATGTTTTGGAACAGCGCGCTCGTTTGCAGCAATTGTTTTCGAGCGGAAGCACAATTGAGATTTCTAAGGAAGAACCGCTTCAAATATCCAATAAAGATCAGAAATTCATGTTTCAGGTTATCGAATTTGTAAAAGAAAATATGTCAAATTCTGATTTTTCGGTTGACGAACTTGGAAAATTAATGTGCATGTCGCGCGCTAGTTTTTTCAATAAACTTAAAAGCATAACTGGCGCTTCTCCTGTTGTTTTCATTCGCGATATGCGATTAAGTGAAGCGGCCAGACTTTTAAAAGAAGACGATTTACTGATAAAAGAAATCTGTTTTGAAGTAGGTTTTAATGATTTAAAATACTTCGGAAAATGTTTCAGGTCAAAATATGATCATACGCCAGCTGAATATCGACGACAATTTCGTTAAGGATATCTTTAAATAAAAATCAATTTCAAAGCCCCATTATTTTAGTGGGGCTTTCTTTTTGATATAAAAGTATTATTTCCAAAATCAAAATTGTAAAAAAAAAATGGATTGTCAAATCTGTTTTTATTTATGATATTTTTTTTACATCGAATAAAAAAAGTAAGAAAAAGTTAGTGAATAGTTGATTTAAGGTGCTAAAATAGTGATTTGTACCATTCTGAAAAGCAAAAAATCCCCCTATTTGCGATATCCTATTTCTAGTTTTGCTTCATAATCTTAACTGATTTTTAACTAACTAACTTTAAAACCAAAATTATGAACCAAACCATTACCATTCAACTGTCAATTTGGGACTGCAGTCCTGAAATGAGTCAAAAGAAAAATTTTAATCATTTTTAAATCCAATAGATATGAAAATGATAAAAAACCTAATTCTGGGAGCAGGGATATTTTTTGTGCTCTCCTCCTGCTCTAGCGACGAACTTAAATATGAAAGCCATACGGTAAAAAAACTGGACTTTCAATTAAACGGTGAACCTTGGAATTTAAATGTTGGTATTTCAAACAGGCCTCTTTTTATATACAAGGAGAACGGAGAATATTTTGCCAGCTACAGTTCGCTCTATCCTTTTTCGCTAGACGATGGAAAATACAAATTGGTAGCGACAGATTATCCAGAGCAAATGGTTCCGTCTCCAACGAACCTTAATGAACTGATTGTTCAGCAGCCTTCATTGGCAAATCAGCCAGTAAATCTATCGGATGCAATGCCTTACGCTTCGCCTTTTGATGAGCCGTTAACGTTAAATATTATTACCAGAACGGGAATTCTTCGTTTGAAAACTTTAGACATTACTGCTGATAAAAGTTATACCACAATTAAAACTACGGTTTTGGTAAAAAGAAGCGGTTACAAAGTTGTTGACGGAACGTACATCAAAGAAGACATGTTTGTTACAAGGAGTAAAGCAACAGCGAGTGGAGGAATTAATTACACAGACGATTTTGTTTTATTTCAAACTGATGAAGAAGCAAATAATGTTCGCGTTAAAATTGAATGTCTGAATCAGAACATGGAAGTTGTGAAGACTAAGGAATTGCAGGGGACTTTTGCCATTGAAGGCAATAAGGTTACGAATGTCGATTTTCTTATAAATGAACCTTTGTAAACTTCTCTTCAAAACAAACCAATACTAAATACTATTAGCCATTATTGGGTTTTAAAAGTAATGTGATAGCTGTAAAAGGTTTTTATATACGCTTTTGATTTCTATTATATAAATCCAAAAACAGGCTTTTAATCTTATAAAAAATATTCTAGTTATGACTATAAAAAAATATATCTGGAGCATTTTGGCCATCTTATTTTTAACAGGTGGCGCTTATGCTCAGAAGCGTACAACGGTGACCGGTTTGGTTAAGGATAACATGGCGGGTATTCCGGGCGTAACAATTATGGTAAAGAATGAAAACACCAACACCGTTACCGATTTCGATGGTAAATTCAGTGTAGCGGTAGCAGATCCAGAGACAGCAATTTTGATTATCAAATTTGTTGGGATGAATGATGAAATAGTACCACTTAAAGGACGTACAGTAGGAATTACGGTAACCATGAAAGAATCGAACAGCGAGCTGAACGAAGTTGTCGTTATTGGTTATGGTACTCAAAAACGTAAAAATTTAACAGGAGCGGTGGCCAGTATAAAAGGAACCGAATTGGCAAAAGTGCCAACATCGAATGTGGCTGAAGCCTTGACGGGAAGACTTCCTGGAGTTCAGGTTACAACTGTTGACGGTTCGCCTGGAGCAGATGTGAAAATTAGAATTCGTGGAGGAGGATCTATTACCGAGGACAACTCGCCATTAATCTTAGTTGACGGTTTTGAAGTTGCCAATTTAAATGATATTCCGCCAACAGATATCGAGTCTGTAGAGGTTTTAAAAGATGCTGCATCTACAGCAGTTTATGGTGCAAGGGGAGCAAACGGAGTTATTATTGTGACGACTAAAGTTCCTAAAGCAGGAAAAGTATCTGTAAACATTCATAACTATACGCAAATTAAAACGCTTGCTAATCATTTGGATGTTATGGATCCGTATGAGTTTGTTATGATGCAGTACGAGTTTGCGCGTAAGGGAAGTTCTAATCCGACGGGATTTTATAATATGTATGGAAAACCAAGCGAGTTTTACATTTATAAAGGAAATAAGGGTACAGATTGGCAAAATGAAATTTTTGGAAGTAACCCAATTGCAAGATATACCGATATAAATGTGAGCGGCGGAAGTGAAAAAACAAAATTTAAATTTACGTTTGTAAACCAAGATCAGCCGGGTGTTTTGCTTGGTACGGGAATGCGCCAGAATTATATCTATTTGATTTTAAATTCAAAATTAACCGACAATCTAACGTTCGAATACCAAACGCGTTTAACCAATCAAACTATTGAAGGTTCAGGAACAGATGGAGTGAGTCTGCTTAGAGCTTTGCGCGAAGCGCCAACGGCAGGGCTAGAAGAGTATATGACCTTGCCTGAAGACAATACGTACTTCGATCCAGACGATTATGAGATAAAACCTCGTTTTAATCCATTTGAAGAAGCAGAAAAAAATTACCGCAATCGCACAACAAGAACATTTAATACTACAGGAGCTTTAACTTGGACCATCAAAAAAGGATTGACACTTCGTTCTTCATTTGGCTATGAATATAAATATTCTGAAGATGGGCGTTTCTGGGGTACAGACACCAAAACAGCATTAGAAAATAATAATCTGCCTCTAACGTATTGGTCGATGGCCCAGTCGCCTCGCTGGCAGCTGAATAACGTATTGAACTACGGATTTAAATTAAAAGAGCGCCACGATTTCCAATTAATGATAGGACAGGAGATTAAAGATCAGGAAAGCTCAATAAAGTTTTTCCGCACGCGTTATTTCCCTGAAGACATTACTGGAGAAAAGGCTCTAGACAATCTGTCTTTGGGAACCCCTTTCGAAAATGGTTCAAATGCAGAATCTCCAAATCGAATTTCTTCCTTTTTTGGAAGGGCCAATTATGGTTATGATGACCGTTATTTATTTACGTTTACTGTCCGTACCGACGGTTCTACAAAATTTGGTCCAGACAACAGATGGGGAGTTTTTCCTGCAGGAGCTTTTGCATGGAGAGTTTCGAATGAAAGTTTCTTAAAAGACAGCCAGACGGTTTCCAATTTAAAACTTCGTTTAAGTTATGGAGCTTCAGGTAATGATAGAATAAAAGGCGATTTGTATGCAAAATATTACGGAGTTTCTAGAGACCGTTCTGTAGGATGGGGAGAAGAAAACCATTATTACTATAATTTTTATAATGACAAATATCTGAACAATCCAAATGTAAAATGGGAAACGACTTATACGGCGAACGTTGGTCTTGATTTTGGTTTTTTTAAAGAAAGATTAACAGGGACGCTAGATTTTTATCATAATAAAGTAAAAGATTTATTGGTGCCGTCTGATATTCCATCGGCTTCTGGTTTTACTAAAATGATGACCAACGTTGGACAGACTTCTAATAAAGGTGTCGAATTGGCTCTTAACGGAAGTGTGATTAAGAAAAAAGATTTTCAGGTTGATTTGACTTTTAATATCGGTTATAACAAAAATAAAATCGACAAACTCTCAAGCGGAGAAAAGGAATGGATTTTAAGTTCGGGCTGGGCTGGATCACAATTGCTGAATGACGACGATTATCGTGCTTACGTAGGCGGAACAAAAGGTTTGATTTACGGCTTTGTAAACGATGGTTTCTATACAATGGATGATTTTGAATCCTTTGATGCGGTGACCAAAACGTGGAAACTTAAAGACGGGGTGGCCAATTCTAAAAACCTTTCTGGTGAGCCTGGTCCGGGAAGTGCCAAGTTTAAAAAACTGACTCCTGTTGATCCTTCAGACCCAAACAGCTATGTAATTGGTGATAAAGACAGAAAAGTAATCGGAGATACCAATCCTGATTTTTCCGGCGGATTTGGAGTAAATGCAATTTGGAAAAACTTTGATTTAACAGCATTCTTCAATTTTATGTACGGTTTTGACGTGTATAATGCCAACAAAATCATGATGACTTCTTTTTACCAAAACAACCAGAATAATTTAGGTATGGAAGTAGGACTGAATAACCGCTGGAGAAATTATGATGACATGGGTAACGATCTTCGTTATTCGCCTGAACAGCTGGCAAAACAGAACGAAAACGCTACAATGTGGAATCCAGTATCTATTGGCCGTCCTATCGCAATGTCTTATGCTGTTGAAGACGGGTCTTTCCTACGATTAAACACGTTAAGCATTGGCTATACTATTCCAAAACAAAACAGTTCAAAAGTAGGATTCAGCAGAATCAGATTGTATGCTACAGGAAGCAACTTGTTTGTTTGGACAAGCTATTCTGGATATGATCCAGATATCAATCTGGAAACTGGATTAACACCAAATATTGACTATAACGCTTATCCAAGAACACGTAACTATGCTTTTGGAGTACAGTTGGCATTTTAATTCAACACTATTAAATCTCACAACGATGAATAAAAAGATATTATTAAGTTTTCTGTTGATTTTTGCGCTGTCTTTTGCAGCCTGCGAGGATTATCTAGATGTACAGCCGGGATCGGGCTTTACCCAGGCAGAAGTTTTTAAAACAGAGAAAGACATTCAGTCTGCTGTTGCAGGTGTTTACACTCTTATGCTGGCAGATGATGCTTATGCGAATCGTATTGCTTTTGTTTTTAACCCCAATACAGATGTAGAAATGTCTGGTGTGGCAACAAATACCGTAAACGGAAACGGGTCTGATATTGCCTGCTATGATCCAAAGCCGTATTGGACTACTTTAAACGGGACATGGAGTGCCATGTATAAAATTATCAATGCTACCAATGATGTAATCGAAGGAATTGAAAGTTCAGATTTGTACAAAGCTGATCCCAAAAACGCAGCTTCCAATATCATGCATATGCACGGAGAGGTGAAAACCATTCGTGCAATGGTTTATCTGGACCTGATTCGGATATGGGGAGATGTTGTGTTTCGTACTAAATCTTCAACAGCAGATGAGAATTTTGCACAGGGAACTACAGATCGAAATGTAATTCTGGAATTTTTGATTGACGATCTGAAATCGGCCGAACCTTTCATGAAAAATGCTAACGAACTGGATTATGGTGTGGAACGAGCTTCGAGAAGTTTCAATCAAAGTTTAATTGGATTATTGGCACTGACAAGAGGAGGATGGACTCTTCGCCCGGACGAAAACAATCCGGCGAGCATAGGACACATGGAAAGGGGAAAAAATTATGAACAGTATTATGATATTGCGATTGAATATCTAGATAAAGTGATCCAGGGCAGACAGCACGATTTGAAGCTAAGTTTTAGAGATTTTTGGATTAAGCAGAACAATTGGGAAACGCCGGTCAATGACGACGTAATTTTTTCTATTGCAATGCTTAAAAACTCCACGGGTGAGTACGGTTATTTTGCTGGAATTCCTATCGCTGAAGGAAATCATCCTTACGGATCTGCGTCTGGGAATCTTAGTTTATGCGGCGAATACCTCTTTTCATTTGATAATAAAGATTTAAGACGAGATGTTACCTGCGCTCCGCTGTCATACGACCAGCAGCTCAATCAGGTGATCCGTCTGGATCTGGCTCGTTTGGCAGTTGGAAAATGGTCTAAATTATGGATGAATGATCCACTGGGAAGCACTAGCCAAAAGGGAACGGGAATCAATTATTCATGGATGCGGTTTGCAGATGTGCTATTAATGTATGCAGAAGCGGTAAACGAACGTTTTGGTCCGCGCGAAGATGCTAAGGAATGTTTAAGACGTGTGCGAAGAAGAGCTTTTGCGCAAGCAGACTGGGCTGCGAAAGTAGACAATTATGTAACTTCTAAATCATCACCAGATTTGTTCTTTAAAGCTATTATGGACGAACGTAAATGGGAATTTGGAGGAGAAAGCAAACGTAAATTTGATTTGGCGCGCTGGAATAAGTTTAGTGAAGTGGTTTACAACCAGTATTATAAATTATACAATTGGGGACGAGTGGCAAATGGAGCATATGTTCCTGGCATCGATCAGGTTCCAGGTAATATTTATTATAAATTAATTTCAGATCCAGTTAATTCAGGCAGAAAAATTTTAGATATAAAAGGAATTGATGAAATTCTGACAGCAAATCCTGCGGGCTATACAGCGCATCCGTTTGCAGTAGCATGGTATTCATTAAACAACGAAACAGCGAGTTATGAACCAAGAAACGATATCAAATGGAGCTTTAGAGGGTTTATTAATTACAATAATGCTTCATCGGTATCGCCTACAGATCCATTACGATATTTATGCCCTTATCCTTCAAAGGTAATTACAGATCATAGAGGAGCGATTCAAAACTATTATGGATTTAATTTTTAAATCAAGAAAAGCATGAAAAACTTTAAAAAAATACTTTATATACTATCTCTTATTGGTTTAATTGCCTGTGGAGAAATGTTGATATCTTGCGAGAACGATGAGTTTAAATATCCGCAGGAACTAGATTTATTTCAGCCAAAATTTGTACTTACAGCGCCTTTAGTAAAAGGAAACTCAATTGCTGTTGTGTGGTATAAAGTTAACGACGCGGCATCTTATACAGTAGAGTTGCATTTAGACAATTATTACAAAAGCTTATACAAATCGTACACTACGACAGAGACGCAGCTTTTAATGGATGATATTCCGTATAAAACGCAGTTTTATATTAGAGTAAGATCTAATCATGCTATTGATGGGCATAATTCGCAATGGTCGTATACGAATGCTTTGACAGAAGATCGTCCGCCGTTTCAACCTATTTTGCATTCAATCGAAAAAGTAGATTATACAGAGACTGAAGTTACCGTAAATTGGGATATTTCTTCTGAAAATCCAGTAGATAGTATTTCTGTTGCGCCGGCACAATCTGCTGAAATTCCAGCAATAGGCCGTAAACTTACTTCGGCAGAAATTGTAAAAGGAGAAGCTACAATTGTTGGTTTAGAAAAAAATACATTATACAACGTAAATGTTTTTGATAATAATAAACCAAGACGTTACGATAAACCTTATAATCAAGTTTCTTTCCGTTCTGCTGGACCATCACTTTCAACAATTATGGTAACAAAAGGAATGGATTTGGATGCTTTATTAAGAGCCAACAACGATGACCCGACCATTCCAGAAGGAACAGAATATTTCCTTGAACCAGGTTCTTTGTTTAAAATTACGCCTTTCACAATTTCAAAAGGATTTAAATTAACAGGAGGAACTGAGGGAGAACGTCCTCAAATAGAAATGAACGGAAACTGGAACATTGCCGAAGGCTCTTATTTGTCGGAATTGTATTTTGAAAACATTCGTTTCTACCAAACTATCGATGCCAGTTATTTCTTTAATAGTGGAACGGCTTGGAAAATTGATAAGATTACATTCTATAACTGTGTTTTCAATTATTTCAAACGTGGATTCTGGAGACATCAAGGAAGTGGAAAATACAAAGAAATTGGTGAATTTGATATGAGCTATTGTACGTTTGATCAAGTTGGAGGGCATTCAGGACCTTACGGGACATTCGTATTTGGTTCAGCTGGAGCTGATAACGTTAAGAAAGCCAAATTTGCAAACTGTACTTTCATGAGAGATTACTATCAGACAACAGACAAGAACAGAAACTTCAAGAATCTTTGGGACTATGGCACATCTGCTTATCCGATTCAGTTGGACTATCAAAATATTACCCTTTATGATTACGCATACAACAGATCATTAATCAATATTCCGAATGCTGTGGGATCTACTTTGATCTTTAAGAATGTATTAATGGCATCTGCTTGCGGTAAAGTAATCCAAGCTATTGCAGCCAATACCCCAACAACATACGGAAACAATTATACAACTACCGATTATCTATTAGGTGCCGCTGCAATTCAGGGAACCGATCTAGGTATAAGTGCACAAAATTTATTTGTCGATCCCGCAAATGGCAATTTGATGATTAAAGATTCAAATTCTCCAATTGTAACCAATAAAGTAGGGGATACAAGATGGTTACCTTAAAATCTGTTTAAGTTTTTGTTAATTAAGTGGTTACAGTACTATTATGAAGTGTCCTTGTGGTTGAGGATACTTCAATGTACTGTTATTCAATAATTAACGAGAGAAGATTAGACATTAAAATAGTTTAGCTTTTTCGAAAGCATTTTTAATGAAGTGAATGATATAATAAAAATTAATACAATGAAATTCAAACAATTACTATTCGCCTTAGGATTATTTTGGTATTTAGGAGCAAATGCACAAGGCTGGAACGCTGATTTGGGCAACGGAAAATATAAAAACCCAATCTTACATGTAGATTACTCTGATCCTGATGTTTGCGCTGGAGAAGACGGCTATTACATGACAGGATCTAGTTTTAATAGCACGCCAGGGCTGCCTATACTTCATTCCAAAGATCTTGTAAACTGGGAATTGGTTGGATATGCATTGCAAAATCTGTTTCCTATAGAACATTATCGTACCGTTCGTCACGGCGATGGCGTTTGGGCTCCTTCCATTCGTTATCATAATGGGGAATACTTTATTTATTGGGGAGATCCTGATTTTGGAATATTTATGGTTAAAACTAAAAATCCGTCGGGCGTTTGGGAAGAACCTGTTTTGGTAAAAGAAGCAAAAGGAATTATCGATACTTGTCCGTTCTGGGATGAAGACGGAAAAGCCTATTTATCTTATGCTTTTGCGGGAAGTCGGGCCAATGTAAAAACAGTTTTAATGCTGTCAGAAATGGCTCCAGATGGAACAAAACTAATGGGAAATCCTGCTTTGGTTTTTGACGGACATAAAGGCCACACCACAGTTGAAGGTTCTAAAATATACAAACGCGACGGTTATTATTGGATTATGGCTCCTGCGGGAGGTGTAAAACCAGGATGGCAATTGGCAATGCGTTCCAAAAATGTGTGGGGACCTTATGAATTTAAAGTGGTTTTAAACCAAGGAGATTCTCCTGTAAATGGACCACATCAAGGTGGTTATGTCGAAACGCCAAATGGAGACGGCTGGTTTTTACACTTTCAAGATCGTTGGGCTTATGGACGTGTCGTTCATTTACAGCCTGTGACTTGGAAAGACGGTTGGCCAATTATGGGAAAAGATGCTAATAAAGACGGAATCGGAGAACCTGTTATGGAATGGACAAAGCCAAACGTAGGCAAAAATTATCCTGCAACGCCATTAATTTCTTCTGATGAATTTAATAGCCATCAATTGGGATTGCAGTGGCAATGGCAGGCAAATCAGAATCCTGCTGAACATTGGGGCTGGTCTTCTGCGAATCTTGGTTTTTTGCGTCTGAATTGCATTCCCAAAAAAGAAGGAAACAAAACCATGTGGATGATGCCCAACCTTTTATTGCAAAAATTTCCTGGTGCCAATTTTACAGCAACGACAAAATTGATTTTTGAAAATAATCCAGATGCAGGAGTAAGCGGTTCGGGGTTAATTGTATTTGGTGAAGATTACGCTTATATCGCAATTGAACAAGATAAAATGGGCAATTTGAATTTGGTGCAGCGCTCTATGAAAAGTGCCAGAACGTCTAAAGAATCGGAGAAGGAAATCGCATCAATTCCTGTAAATAAAAAAGAAGTGAACCTTCGCGCCAAAGTAGAAATGGTTCAGAACAAAGAACCTTTTGATGCCAAAGTTACCTTTTATTATAGCGTTGATGGAAAGAATTTTAAAAAACTAGGAGAACCTTTTAAACCAAGTGCAGGAAGATGGGTGGGTGCCAAAATCGGACTTTTTGCAACAGGATCTAAAGCAATTAACGACAGCAGTTATGCTGATTACGACTGGTTTGGAGTCGAAGAAAATTAAAATAGTATGAAATATAAAATGAAATATTGTTTTCTTGCTTTGTTCGTTAGTTTGGTTTCATTTGGACAATCAGATTCAACAATTAAAAAAGAATTATCTCCAATTGAATGGGCGATAAAAATGGCCGATTCGGATCAGAAGCGAGTTCCCAATCCAGTTTTTCTGGATGGTGTAAAATATCCGAAATGGAATTATACCAATGGTTTAGTGGCATTGGCCAATCAGAAATTGTATGATTATACCAAAAATCAAAAATATTGGGATTACGGAGTTTCGTACGCCGAACAACTGATTGATAAAGATGGAAATATTCAAGGCGGATATGAAATCGAGAGATACAGTCTAGATCTGGTAAATTCAGGAAAAATACTTTTTGAGATTTATAAAAAGACAAACGATTCTCGTTATAAAAAAGCAATGGATACATTGCACAAACAACTAGAAGGACATCCAAGAAATTATGACGGAGGCTATTGGCATAAAAAAAGTTATCCCTGGCAAATGTGGCTGGATGGCGTTTACATGGCCGATCCTTTTTCAGCACAATACGGACAAGTATTTAATGATCCAAAAGCAATTGACGATGCGATTTTACAATTAGAATTAATTCAGAAACACACTTTTGATGCTAAAACAGGTTTGAATTTTCATGGTTACGATGAGAAACGTACGCAATTCTGGGCCAATAAAACTACTGGAACTTCATCACATATTTGGGGACGTGCGCAAGGTTGGTATTGCATGGCTTTGGTTGATATTTTGGATTTTGTTCCAGAAAATCATCCCAAACGAAAAGAGCTCATCCAAATCGTTCAAAAGGTTTTTGATGCTGTTTTAAAAGCGCAGGATTCTAAAACAGGAGTTTGGTGGCAAGTAATGGATCAGCCTGGAAGAAAAGGGAATTATTTGGAATCAACTTGTTCTACAATGTTTGTTTATTCATTTACAAAAGCTTACAACAATGGTTATGTTGGCAAAAAGTTTCTTAAATCAGCACAAAAGGGCTTTCAAGGAATTCAGAAAGAATTTATAAAAGAAAACACAGACGGAACCATTTCGATTACAAAATGTTGCGCTGTTGCCGGATTAGGAGGGAAAAATCCCGAAGATAGAAACGGCTCATTCGAATATTACATTTCAGAACCTATCAGGGAAAATGATGCAAAAGCAGTTGGTCCTTATATTCTAGCTGGTATCGAATTACAAAAATTTCTAGACAAAAAATAATGTTGCAAAATTATAATGGATTATGATAAAAATTAAAAGTACTCTTCTGATAACAGCATTCCTTCTTACGAGTTTATCTGTCTTTAGTCAAAAGAAAGGAAGTTTAAATAAGACTGATACATCTTTGAAAATTCCTTTCAAAATGCCGGAAGTTCAAATTCCGAAGTTTAAAAGCGATACTTTAAATATTGTCGATTTTGGAGCAGTGCCAAATACCGAACAGCTTTGTACAAATGCTATTAATTCGGCAATTGAAAAATGCTCTAAATCGGGCGGAGGAGTTGTAGTAATTCCTGCGGGACTTTGGACAACAGGACCAATAAAGCTGAAAAGCAATGTAAATCTTCATACTCAAAACGGCGCTTTTGTTTCTTTTACAAGCGATTTAAAACAGTACAAACTGATAGAATCTTATTTTGAGGGAAATAAAGTTATCCGTTGCGAATCGCCTATTATGGGAATCGATTTAGAAAACATTGCCATTACAGGTCAAGGAATTTTTGACGGAAATGGTGCTATATGGAGACCCGTTAAAATTGGAAAGATGACGGCTGGACAATGGAACGAATTGGTTAGTTCTGGAGGTGTTTTGTCTAAAGACGGCAAAATCTGGTATCCTTCAAAAGGCGCTTATGAAGGGAATGAGGAAAAGAACAAATTGCCGAAAAAGGAAACTGTAGAAAATATGGAACCTTATAAAGAAGCACTTCGTCCTGTTATGGTAAGTTTGGTCAATTGTAAAAAACTGCTTTTAGATGGCGTGACATTTCAAAACTCTCCTGCATGGAATGTAAATCCGTTAATGTGTGAACATCTTACTTTACGCAACTTAACGATTCGTAATCCGTGGTATTCTCAAAATGGAGATGGTTTAGATTTAGAATCTTGCAGAATTGGAACCGTAACCAATTGTCGTTTTGATGTTGGAGACGATGCCATTTGCATTAAATCTGGAAAAGATAAAGAAGGAAGAGACCGAGCAAAACCAACAGAATTATTTGTAATTACAGATTGTGTGGTGTATCACGCACATGGAGGTTTTACCATTGGAAGCGAAATGTCAGGTGGTGTTAAAAATATATACGCTAAAAACCTAACATTTAACGGAACAGACTGTGGACTTCGCTTTAAATCTGTTCGTGGCCGTGGTGGAGTGGTAGAAAATATCTGGATGGAAGACATTCGTATGAATAACATTCCAACAGATGCTATCAATTTCAATTTGTATTATTTCGGAAAATCATTGTCTGAAGATAAAGAAACGGGAGAAGTAACGGTTGCCAAAGAACCTATTACAGAAGAAACACCTGCATTTCAAAATATGTATTTCAAAAACATTTCTGTAAACGGTGCGGCTCAGGCATTAAAAATTATGGGAATCCCAGAAATGCCAGTTACGAATATAGAATTTGAAAATATGATTATCCGTTCAGATGTTGGCGTTCAGTTAAATTATGCATGTAAAATCGCTTTTAAAAATCTTGATTTAAGATTAGACAAACCCGGAATTGCCGTAAGTTTTTCAAATAGCAAAAATGTGAGTTTGGACGGTTTGAAATCTACTGGAGAAAACCAAATGTTTTGGGTTGGAGGGCTAGAAACAAAGGATATTTCGTTAAAAACCAACGGAAAGAAGATGGTTTTAAATAAAGACCTGAAAGTGCTAGAATCGATTAAAAATGAGGTAAAGATTGTGGATTAAAACCTAACAAAAATGATACTATTCAATTTTTTAGCTGCTTCGATTTTGTTTTTGAATGTTTCATTTTCTAATGATTCTGCAAATGAAACCAAATCTTATGATATTGTTGTAGATGCAAATGGAAAAGAAGATTTCAAAACAGTTCAGGAAGCGTTTAATGCTGTGCCATTGCTTAAAAACTCAGAGACTAAAATTTTTGTAAAGAATGGTATTTACAAAGAAAAACTAGAATTAGCATTAAACAAAAATAATGTGACGCTAATTGGAGAAAGTAAAGAAAAAGTCATTTTAACATATGATGATTATGCTTCAAAATCAAATGGTGCCGGTGGAACGATTGGAACTTCTGGATCTGCAAGTCTGATTGTTGCCGGAAATGGTTTCAAAGCACAGAATATAACATTCGAAAATTCATCTGGCCCAGTTGGACAAGCGGTAGCAGTACGAATTGATGGAGATAAAATCATCTTTGAGAATTGTAATTTTTTAGGTTTTCAGGATACTTTATATCCAAGAGAAAGCGCTAGCAGACAATATTATAAAAACTGTTATATAGAAGGAACAACCGATTTTATTTTTGGTGGTTCAACCGTGCTTTTTGAAGATTGTGAAATCTTCTCTAAAAAAGGGGGGGCTTATATTACAGCAGCCAATACACCAGAATCTAATTCGTACGGGTTTGTATTTCTAAACTGTAAACTGACATCAAATTCTGGAGATAACTCTTATTTCTTAGGAAGACCTTGGAGAAATTATGCTAAAACAGTTTTTATAAAATGCGAAATGGGTTCTCACATAAAACCATTAGGATGGCACAATTGGGGAAAACCAGAAGCAGAAAAAACAGCTTTTTATGCCGAATATCAATCTACTGGAGCAGGTTCAAATAGTACATCGAGAGCCAATTGGTCGCATCAGCTTTCTGTAGAACAAGTAAAAAAAGAATATTCGTTGAAAGCGATTTTTAAAGATTGGAAACCGAATTAAGTTTTTTTTAAATTCATCTTTTAGAAGTTAAAGCAAACACATAGAATCATAGATTTTTTTTCAAAAGACTTAGGAAAGAAACCAGTTTCTAACACATGGTTACTATGTGCATTTAAATAAGTGAAACGCCTTTAAGCGATCCTACAAACTATGTTTTTTTGTGTTTAAATTTAAATTAGTACGTCAAAGAATTAGTAATATGAAGTTTCAAAATAGAAAATTAGAAGCAGTATTTATTTGGGTTTGCATCTTATTTCTTCAAAAGATGAATGCGCAATATTTGGAAGGATTAACTCAGGCTCGAGATACTTCTTTCAATAATAAAAGTGCCTTTAAGAAAACAGTAAAGTATTTCCCAAACGCGACTTTGGTGCCAGAAACGAATTTTGATGCTGTTGTACAGAAGAACGATATTGTGTATTGTAGTTATGGCAAACGTAAAATGAAACTGGATGTTTTTTACAATAAAAATAAAAAACAAAAACAAAAACAGACAGCCATTATCCTAATTCATGGTGGAGGATGGCGATCTGGAAGTAGGGATCAGCACCATCAAATGGCGCAGAAATTAGCAAGTCTGGGTTATGTTTGTTTTACGCCAGAATACCGACTTTCTACAGAAGCACTTTTTCCTGCAGCGATTTATGATTTAAAAGCTTCTATTCGCTGGGTAAGAGAAAATGCTGTGAAATATAGTGTAAATCCAAATCAGATTGTTTCCCTTGGATTTTCTGCTGGTGGAGAATTGGCGGCCTTTATGGGCGTAACAGGAAACATGCCTTTGTTTGAAGGAGGAATAACCATTTCAAAATCTAAATCTCAGATAAATGCCATAGTTGATATCGACGGAACGTTATCGTTTGTGCATCCCGAAAGCAGTGAAACAAAAGATACTAAAAATTTTGGTGCAAGCGCGCAGTGGATTGGCTATTCCATGAAAGACAATCTGAAACTATGGGAAACTGCTTCTCCTTTGTTTTATGTTAACGCTTCAAGTCCTCCGACATTATTTATTAATAGTTCAATCCCTAGAATGCATGCTGGCAGAGACGATTTTAGAAAGGTTTTGACAGAAAACGGAATCTATTCTGAAGTACATGAGTTTGAGAATTCACCACATGTCTTTTGTCTTTTCAATCCTTGGTTTGAACCGACCATTCAATACATCGATTCTTTTTTAATTAAAATATTCAACCTCAAATAATTTTAAAACCTACAATTAATTAATGCATTTACAATGAAATAGAAAATTTAAACATTACTAACTAAAACCAAAACCAAATGAAGAAACACTTTTTTATTCACTTATTTCTCATACTGTTTACAGTCATGGGGTACTCTCAAACCATTGAGAAAATCGAAGCGGAAATTTTTAATCAGGCTTCGGGAGCAAGAGCAGAAACGAATGCCGCCCGCTCGGGTGGAGGAAACGTAGGGTACATTAAAAACAATACGTGGATCAAATTTAATGCAGTTAATTTTACCGAATTTGTAACTCGTTTTGATATAGCCGCGGCAGGAGCAACTGGGGGAACGATTGAATTTAGGTTAGGGTCTGCAACTGGAACTTTAATTGGTTCTACAACCGTATCAGGTAGTACCAGTTTTACCGATTACAAGAAATTCTCTGCAGCTATTGCACCAACAACAGGTTCGTACGATTTGTATCTTGTTTTTCTTGGCCCTGGAACAGGCTATTTATTTAATGTAGATTATTTCGAAAAAGTAACTGATAACCCAAATGCCGTTACACACAAATTGACTGTAGATGTCAATCCGGCTTCATCTGGAACTGTTACCCTTAATCCAGCGGGAACAACATTTGCAAAAGGAACAGAAATAAAACTAACAGCCAATAAAAATTTTGGTTACAATTTTAAGCAATGGGTAGATGATAAAGTCGCTGTGGTTTCAACAGCAAACCCGCTAACTTATACCATTAATGCAGACGCTACATTAATTGCGCAATATGATGCCATTGCAGCTTATACCTTAAACGTTACTACAAATGGAGTTTTTGGTTTGGGAGATTATACTATTTCTCCAGCAGGAAAAGACGGCGCATTTTCGGTTTACGAGAACGGAACGAATGTTATGATTACCGCTGTTGAAAATGATATTGTAAAGTTCAGTAATTGGTCTGATGGTTCAACTTCACTTAGCACTTCTGTGGTGATGAATGAAAACAAAACGGTTACAGGAACATATGCCAATCAGACTTTTATTGCAGGTTGGACATTTAAAAATGATCAGTACGCAAATCCCAGAGTTGCCGAATTGTATTCTAAAGTAGAAAACAAACCGCAATTGTTTGCTTATAATGTAGCAGACAATGTTTTTGCGCCAAATGTAAGACTTCAGAACAGAGACGGAAAAAATGGATTCTGTGTCTGGAACACCGAAAGAGGCAATTTCTATTATTTTATGACGACACTTTCTACAGTGGGATATAAAAATATCAATGTTGCTTCAGGATTGTTAGGCTATTATTATGGATGTGATGAATGGACATTTCAATATTCATTGGACGGAGTAAACTTTGTAAACCTTTCTTCATTAACGACAATTAATACCAATACAATTACCAATATAGGTGGTATTCTTCCAGTTGAAGCAGAAGGAAAAGAGAAAATCTACCTTAGATGGTATCCTAATATTAACGGATCAAAACACGGATCTGCAACTGATGTTACGGCAACTATTTTATCCAATGTGATGATTAAAGCCGATGAGGTTTTGGTTACAGATGCATTACCGCCAGTTTTAGAATCTTCATTTCCATCTGAAGCGGCGAGTTCTGTTGCAGCTAACGGAAGCATTATTTTAAATTATAACGAACAGGTTCAATTTGGAACAGGAAATGCCGTTTTGAATGGTAAAAATCTAAGTGCTGAATTTGTAAACAAAACAGTAAAATTCAGTTATTTCGGATTAGAATATAACAAGCAATATACTTTTACGCTTCCCGCAGGATTTGTAAAAGATCTTTCAGGAAATGATGGACCAGCGCTTTCTTTGTCTTTTAAAACAATGGAAAAGCCAGTTCCAACAAAACGTAAATTTGATTTAATTGTAGATGCCGATGCAACTGCCGATCAAATTGCTTCTGGAAAATATGTTAAAACAATAGCAGAAGCTTTTAGTGCCGCTCCTAATAATTCGGCATCCAGATTTTTGGTATTAATTACTAATGGAACGTATAATTTGGGTGGAGATGGAACAAATCCGCAGGATATTGTTTTGAAACTTCCGGCAGGTAAAAATAACGTTTCGCTTGTTGCTCAATCTAAAGACAAAGTAATTCTGCAGGGAAATCCAGGTTGGGGAATTAAAAATGCCGTTCTTTCTATTGAAGCCAATGATTTGTACATGGAAAATGTAACGATCGAACATAAAGACGGAATCACAACTTCTGGACAAAGACCAGCTTTGAATCCTGCAGGAGATCGAAATGTCTATAACGGAGTTCGTCTTAGAAGTAAACAAGATACACAGGTTACAGGAGGAAAAAGAAGTTTTTATTATAAATCGACAATAGAAGGTGATGTTGATTTTATCTGTGGAGGCGGAACACACTGGTTTGAAGAGTGTAAATTGGTTTCGGTTGCTTCCGGATATATCGTGGCGCCAAATCATGATACGGCTACGCAGTATGGTTATATTTTTAATAACAATACCATTACTGCAGCAACAAGCTATTATTTGGGACGCCCTTGGCAAAATGCACCAAGAGCAGTTTATCTTAATACTAAAATGATCAATGAGCCAAATACAGCTGGTTGGGCAAGTATGGGAACATTACCAGCACTTTTTGCAGAATACAATAGTGTAAATGGAAACGGAATTGCTGTTAATACAGATAACCGAACTAATATATTTACTGTAAACGGTGTGGCGCAAACAGGAAATTATAATCCAGTTTTGACAAAAGCGCAAGCAGATCAATATACCATAGAAAATGTTCTAAGCGGGACAGACAGATGGGATCCACGTGTGGTAGTAGAGCAAGTGGCAAAACCAGCAAACCTTGTTGTTTCAGAAAAAAATACTTTAAAATGGGATGAGAATAAGTATGCGATGTGTTATGTAATTAGCAAAGAAGGTAAAATTTTAACGATTACAACAGAACCCACTTTTGTAGATGCTTCTACCGTTGCGGGAACGTACAGTTATACCATTCAAGCGGCAAATGAATACGGAGGATTAAGCGCCGTAAGTACTATTTCCATGGCAATTAACGGGGGAGCGGTAAAGCCTTCAATCGCCTATTTCAATTCGATTGGAGGCGCCGCATTAGCAGGATTAACTCCGATAGAATACACTGAAGGCACAGTGCAGAAACTGCCCGTTCCAACTTTATCAGGTTATAAATTTTACGGATGGTCGGTTTCTGCATCAACGCCAAATACATTAAATGAGATTAGTGCAACGACAACTGGAAATCAGACTTTATATGCTTTCTGGGGAGCTGGAGGAAATAACCAGCCAGATGAGGTAACCCCTCCATCCAATTTCGATTACGAATTTACAGCGGCTGTAAACAAAAGCTGGGATAATGCTGGAAACTTTAATCCTGCTGTATTGCCTATTGCCGGTAAAACGGTTTCCGTTACCAAAGAAATAGAAACTACGGCTAATGCTTTTCCAGCGGATCTTATATTTTCTAGTGCAGGAACACTTCGATTGAGGGGCGCTCATAAAGCAACAGGAAATTTAATATTTAAAGATGGAACGCGTGTGTATTATAATACAAGCGGAGCAGGAATGTCATTAGAGGCGCCATTGCTTATTTCGGGCAATGTGAAGTTCGAAATGGTTTCAGGTATTGCCAATCAGACCACTATGACCTTAAGCGGTGCAATTTCAGGAAGCGGTGCTATCCAGCCAATGAATATTGGCCAGGGAACAGTGGATAATACTGGAGTTTTACTTTTAAAAGGAGACAATACGGAATTTATCGGAACATGGGATTTAACTAAAAAAAGCACAAAATTTCCGGCTCTAGGCTATCCGACGGTAATCGAAGGCGCATCTGCAAATGCATTTGGTTCGGCTTCTATAAATGTTGGACAGAATAATACTGTTGTTTTTAGTCATGAAAGAGCCGCAGGGTCGGAGTTGAAAATGAATTTTACTGAGAATGGAAAAGCAGTTCTAAATACAGTATTGAACGTACAAAAGCTGACTCTCAATGGCGAGGTTTTAAGTGCAGGTTCTTATGATAAAACAACACATCCTTTATTTTTTGACGGAAGCGGTAAGATCGAAGTTACCGGAGAATATACAGGAGGGGGAACTGATGATACTCCTGCTTTCCCTGGAGCGGAAGGACATGGCAAATATGTCACAGGAGGACGTGGCGGAAAACTAATCTATGTAACCAATCTCAATGATTCAGGTGCGGGGTCTCTTCGTGAAGCTATTAACCAAAGTGGCCCTAGAATAGTTGTTTTTAAGGTTTCTGGAACAATTAAACTTCAAAGCGAATTGAGTGTGACAGATAATATTACCATTGCGGGCCAGACTGCGCCAGGCGGAGGAATCACGGTTAGAGATTACAATGTAAAAGTAAGAGGGAATAATGTTATCCTACGTTATTTGCGCTTTAGAATGGGAGATACTCAAAATGTCGAAAATGACGCACTTGGAGGACGTTTTCAGAACAATATTATTGTTGATCACTGTTCAATCAGCTGGTCAACAGATGAATGCGCTTCATTTTACGAAAATAAAAATTTCACAATGCAATGGTGCGTTATATCTGAAAGTCTTAGAAATTCAGTTCACGGCAAAGGCGCTCACGGATATGGTGGAATTTGGGGAGGTTTAAAAGCTTCTTTCCATCACAATCTTTTAGCGCATCATGACAGCAGGAACCCTAGACTTGGAGAATACGCAACCCGAACAGTACCCTTAGAAGGATTATTAGATATTCGAAATAACGTTATCTACAATTGGGGAGGAAACAGCTGCTACGGAGGAGATGCCATGAATGTGAATCTGGTAAACAATTACTGGAAACCAGGACCTGGAACTTCTAATTCTACTAAAGAACGTATTTTATCAACAGGGAGAAATCTTGATCCGACATCTCCGCTTTACAATATCTGGGGACAGTTTTTCGTAGATGGAAACTACGTCAATGGCTCTCCAAGAACTACAGAAGACAACTGGACCTATGGTGTTTACAACCAGTTTCATGGCAGCCAGCTACCAGTAAGTGAAAATGATAAAAAAGCTATGAAAATCACCCAGCAGCATAATCCTGGTGAAATTACAACACATAGTGCAACTAAAGCTTACGAATTAGTTTTAAACTTTGCTGGAGCAAGTCTTTACCGAGATGCTGTGGATCAAAGAGCAGTTATCGATACAAGAACAGGAGCAGCTTCAATTATGAATGGTGGCAACGGGAGTACAAATGGTTTCATTGATACACCTTCAGCGGCCGGCGGCTGGCCAGAACTGCCTACTGCCGACGCACCTTTAGATTCCGATAATGACGGTATGCCAGACGCTTGGGAAATAGAAAAAAAATTAAATCCTCAAAATCCAATTGATGGCAATTTAAAAACATTAGACGGAAAATATACCAACATTGAGGTATACATCAACAGCTTGGTAAACCATATTACAGAAAACCAAAACGGGAGTTTAGACGTGTACGTAAATCCGCAAAATTTTGTTGAAAAATACAATGCTGCAGAAAACGGAACAAGATTTATAATGGCAAGCGGCACTTATTCCTCACCTACAGATCTTGCTGTTAAGAACCATAAATATATTTTTATCCCTGATGAAAATGCAAAGCCTGTCTTTGCTGGATCGTTCTCTTCGGATAATCCGGAGATGGTTTCAGGAAGCTTTACTTTTACTGGTGTTGATTTTGATTTGACAAATGCTGGTGCCAACGTGCTTCAATTGAAAAAAGGAGCAAGCGTATCAAGTTTTGAAATTAGAAATGCTTTTATAAAAGGAATCAAACAAAGTTTATTGGTAGCGGAAGGTGCCACTGACAACCCTATTTCAAAAATTGTTTTAGACAATTGCATCGTAGACGGAAGCGCTTCAGCAGGAGGAAGTTTCCTTCAACTGGATTCGCATCTTGTAAATACGGTTTCCGTTAAAAACTCCACTATTTTCAATTATGAAAAAGGAAATAACTTCTTGCTGCTTCAAAATAAAAATGCCGCAACAGAAACTGTAGATATAACTTTTGAAAGCAATACGATTTATAATGCGGGTAATGCAGTCGGAAACGGTTTTGTTTTTGTAGACAATCAGTATAATGCAGCATCTGCTTATACTTTCAAAAATAACATTATGCAGGACGAACGAGAGAATCCAAAACCGATTTATCTTTTTACTTCTAATAATGTTAACGGTGCTGGAAAAGTAGTTTTAGACAATAATTTACTAGTGGGCGTTTCTTCACAAGTGATTAAAGGAACAGTTACGGTTACAGAAACTAATGTTAAGACATTGAAAGTTTTAGGAATGAATGCTTTAGTATATCCTAATCCAGCCCAAGGCAATTTCAGCTTCTCTAAAAACTCTCCTTTAGCGAAAGCATCTTTAGAAGGAAACGCTTTGGGAGATCCGAGATGGTTAAAGGGAGATGCCAAGTTTTCATCCATTAATTACATCAATTCTATTGACGGAAAAACAATTACACTCGATCCAGCCGAATATATGGAAGGAACGCAAACGAACTTAAAAACGCCAAAATTAGAAGGATATACTTTCTTCGGATGGTCGGCTTCGGCAACTTCACCGGGGTTATTGAAAACAATTCCTGCAACAGCTACAGGAGATCAGATATTTTACGCTTTTTGGGGAGAAGGAGGAAATAATAAACCGGATCCAAAACCAATTGTGAAATCTGGTGTTTCATACCTAAATTCAATTGATGGTAAAGCTATTTCCGGTTTGACTCCGATAGAATATACAGAAGGTACAGCATTAACATTGCCAGTTCCAACCTTAAAAGATTATACATTTTTTGGCTGGTCAGCTTCGGCAACGACACCAAATTCAATAAAAGAAATTGTTACGACAGCGACAGGAAATCAGACTTTCTATGCCTTTTGGGGAGTTGCAGGAAATAATAAGCCAAATGAAGCGCCAACTTTTTATAGCATTTCTTATTTGAATTTGCCAACAGGAGCAGTTAACCCAAATAAAACCAGCGCACAAACGGGGATTGCTTTTACCCTGGAAGAGGCGCAATGTTCGGGATATCGCTTTTTAGGATGGTACGCAGATGCCTTGTACGGAAAAGAAGTAACTGGTTTTGACGCTTCTCAGAAAGATAATTTCATGCTTTACGGGCGCTGGAAAAAGCTGGGAGAGTTTTTGGTCTTTCCAACTGTTGCTACAGGAAAAGTAACCTTGATATCAAGTGCAGAATTTGACCATTTGGAAATCTTTAGTATGAGTGGGCTTTTAGTTAAACAAGTTGATGTCATTGGTTCCGAATCGGATATTCCGGTCTCAGATTTAGCCGCTGGAGCTTATTTCATTAAAAGTCTTAAAACAGGGCAGACAGCTAGAATTATCGTTAAATAAGTTTAAGATTCGGGATGAGATTTTATTGCTCATCCCGAACTTATAAAATTTTGTTTTAAAAATTAAATCATCATAGATATGAATAATAATAATATAAAATTATTGGTCTTGGTTTTCATTACAATACTGTCTTCTTGTTCAAATGATGGCGAAAATGATCAAGATGCTTCTGCAAATAAAGGATTCTTAAAAATTGGCAGCCAGTCTGTAGAATTATCGCAAGGTTATCTAGAGAATTATGGCATCCGAGGCAATGCCTATAACATTGATTTCTCGCTAAGGTCCAAATCTATTTCTGCAACAGAAGATGGAGCAGTTGTTTATTTTGAATTATTCTCTTCTCTTCAAAATAATTTGGCAAAAGGAGATTATGGTTATGGAGGTTTTTCTGATGCCGCGGCCTATACTTTTACCAAATGGGGACAATCTTTATTGGGCACAAATATCAATATCGCAAAAGGAGCTTTGTCGGTTGCAAACGGAGTTAGCATTCGGCCTACTGGCGGCACTTTTAAAGTTACCGAAAACGGAACTAAGTATAAAGTGAGTTTTACGGGAAAAGGCACGGCAACTGTGTTCAAGGACGGCGTAATTGCTTCAACTCAAAATGATGTTAGTTTTAGTATGCAGTACTTTGGAGATGTGAAGAAATCCGAAGGAAAAACATTTGTTTCAACTGCCAAAAACACTGCATCAAATTTAGCATATGAAAAAGATCACTCTGTTATTTTTAATTGAGAGAGTATAAACATATTATTTACAAAATACATAAAAAATAAAGCCTGAGTTCATCAGGCTTATTGTTTTTTATATGCGCTTTTAAAAATATATATAGCTTAAACGTGGATGTGCTAACTTAGCATGGAGTTCAAGTTAAGAACTAAATCTTAACTTTAGAGTATGAAAGAGAATCGTAAAACTTATGACCGCAATTTTAAAGAGAAAGCCGTCCAATTAAGTTATGAAAGAGATAATATCTCACAATTGGCCAAGGAACTTGGAATAACAGCTCCTTTGCTATACAAATGGCGTCAGGATTACCGAGAATTTGGTACAGGAAGTTTTCCTGGAAAAGGAAAATTGAAGCTTAGTCCTGAACAGGAAAAAATCCATGAGCTTGAAAAAAAATTAAAAGAAACAGAATTAGAACGTGATATTCTAAAAAAGGCTATAAGCATCTTTTCCAAGGGAGGTCGATGATTTATCTTTTCATAAAAGACCATGAAAAAACATATTCGATTGAAAAGATGTGCAGAGTTTTAAAAATAAGTCCAAGCAGCTACTATAATTGGAAGCGGCAGATTCTATCAGAAAGACAGAGGAGAACTGCCCTGATAAAAGAAAAAATTACTTCAATATACTTTAATGCCAAACAGCGGTATGGAAGTCCAAGAATTACCCTTGAACTGCAAAGCCAGGGATATCAGATATCCAGAATAACTGTGGCTAAATATATGAAGCAGTTAGGACTGTATAGCAAATTGAGTAAAAAATTCAAAGTAACAACCAATTCAAAACACAATCATTTTGTTGTTCCAAATATTCTAAAAAGAGAATTTACAGTAACAGAACCAGCAAAGGCTTGGGTTTCAGATATCACCTATATACAGACAAAGGATGGATTTTTATACCTAACCATCATTTTAGATTTGTTTGACAGAAAGATAGTCGGCTGGAGTTTAAGCAATGGACTAAGTACAAAACAAACTACAATGAAGGCTTGGAAAATGGCAGTTAAGAACAGAACAATTGCAGATGAATTAATATTCCATTCTGACCGAGGAATCCAAATATGCCAATAAAAAATTTACTGATGTATTGGACTCTTATAAAAATATCACAAGAAGTATGAGCCGTAAAGGAGACTGCTGGGATAATGCGGTTGCTGAAAGTTTTTTCAAATCTTTAAAAACTGAATTGGTTTATGGAAGTAAATTAATTTCTAGAGAACAGATGGAACTTGAAATTTTTGAATACATCGAAATTTGGTACAATAAAAAAAGAAGGCATTCGGCTTTGAACTATAAAACAATTGAAGAATTTAATAAACTAACTAATTACAAAAATGTAGCTTAACTTTTTCTCCAGTTTTTGTTTGCATATCCAGTAGAATTATAGCTGTAAAAAAACAAGTCGTTAACCTCTTTAACCGCTTTATTTATAAGGGATTGCTTTAAAATTTGTGGCAAAATTTCTGATGTGGTTTTTTTGCCACGATTTTGCCACAAAGATTTTGTGCAGTTTTAAAAAATATGAAAAGTGCAGTAAAAGCAAAAAACCTGCTAATCCATTGGATTTGCAGGTCTTACCACGTTTTTTTCGGGCTTTTGAAAAGATTGAAAAACTTTCGTTTTCGCTTCTTTTACCCTTTTGGTGGGGAGAGCAGGATTCGAACCTAAGCTCGGGAACGCCCGCCTATGCTGCATTTTTTGTTTTGTAAAAGTTGGAGTGCCACGATTTTGCCATAAAACTTTTTATATTTAAATTTACATGCTAATGTGTTGATATTTAGTATGTTACTTCTATTTATTTGTGTGATTTATTTTATGTTTTAAATTTTACGATAAAATTAAAAAAAATGATTGATTTGTCCTATTTTTTTATTTTAGTTTGCTAACAGTCTAGACCTTGTTTTAAAGATAATGGCAACTTTTACTTCTCTAAAAGTCCTGCCTCCCAATAATGGTAATAATTTCTATACGTTCATCTCCATTTATTCGGTAGTAAATAGTATCAACGCCACAAACACAATAACGATATCCTTTTTTGATATGGTTGGCAGATGGAAATAAAAATGGATTTTGTTCTATTTTGTCAAAACAATCGTAAAACATATTGAAATAGTTGTCAGCCTGATCTAGTCCAAACTTGCCGACTCCATAGTAATAAATTCTTTTTAAATCTTCTTTGGCTTCGCTACTCAAATAATAGCTATACATCTCCCAAACCCTTTTTAAACTCGGTTAACATTTCCTCTCTAGTTTGTTTTTTTGCGAAACCACTTTTTTCTCCTTTATCTATTTTAGCTCTAACGAAGTCATAAAACTCTTCTTGCGAACGTGCTTTTTTGATTAAAAAATTAATAGCTTCACTTTTGCTGCTGAACTCTTCTGAGTTAACTTGATTTTTTAACCATTCTTCATTTGGAGCTGTCAATGATATACTTTGTCGTGTCATAATAATAAAAGCTTTTGAATTGGTGTAAATTTACACCAAAAAAATAAGATAGAAAAAGATTCTGTCAAAAACTTGTATTCCGAAAAGCGCCTTAACTTTTATGTACAAAAAATGTATCAAATCCAAAATTGAGGTGCCACCATTTTGACATATAACTTAGAGCATCAATTTATATTTTTTTTTTAATTATAAAAATCTTTTTTATACTAGCCTTAACGGGACAATTCTCGAACCATTTTCAAGATGATTTGAAAAAAATAAATATTACTTAAGATCTAGTTTCCATGCAATTTTATTTTTAGCGCATTATCAATCTGCTCCCCCATCGACACTGTCAAAAGTTTCTCTTTCCTTAGGTTTGATGCTGTATTTGACAGATACCATCGGACCATAGTAGATATCGAACCGAGTTCCATTTGTACGAAGCTGTATTTGTCCGATTACGCCAGCTAAAAAATGAATATTAGGAGTAATTCCTGCAGTATAATATACTGACAATCTAAAAATATCAAAATTCTCTTTTGCATAATCTTTTGACGCGAACTTAAGCATCAGCTCCGCATAGTAGCCTATATTGGGAGCCAAGAACAACGGTTTGCTCTTGCTTTGAGGGAGAAAATGATTTACTCCAAATCTCATACGAATTCTTGGGACGGTCTGATGGATTCCGTTTCCGTCATCAAAAAATTTAGTTTCAAAACGGATCTACTCAAATATATTTCCTCTCGGCATATCTTGTGAGAATGTGCCCATTATGATTAAGCGGTTCTCAAGCGTTTCATAATTTCCCATTTCTTCAACTGAATATTTCTGATTGTGCGCATATCCCAGCCACAATTTGATATTTTTGAAGCAAGAATAGACAAGCCATGGTCTTAAAACGACTCTCTGAGTGTATTCAAAAGGATTTTTTGTATCGTAGGATCCCTGCGTTACCAATTGCATATCAGCCTGACCGCTTAAGTGCCATTTTTCATATAGGGGAAAAGCAATATCACCTTCCGTTATAGAAGCTGGAATAAATCCAACTGTGTAAGGCGGATCAAGCTGTGCATTTGAAATTTGCGATGCTAAAAGTGCGGATAAAGAAATGATAACTCTTTTAAATTGGATCATAATTAGAGGTGTAGAAAACAGAAAAAGTTAAAATATGCTGCATAAGTTCAATGCGGTGACTGCAAACAAAAGAGGCTAAATTATTTTAGCCTCTCCAAATCAATAGTATTCCATTTAAGGCTCAACGATATTAAACCAGAAATTAAAACTGTCTATTTTTCCTAAAAATGAAGTAAAGGCATTTTGATCCCCATCGATCTTTATCGCTTTGGATTTCAAAAGATCAGCAAAAGAAGCTTCTTTTAAGCTCACTTTATTGAGATCGCTTCTGTTGATTGTTATTGTTGCTGTAACATCGTTTTTAACGCTTCCTCCAATTCGAGGTGTTACAACTCCATTTGCCACAATTAATGCTACCTTCTCTTTTACATCTGGAAGAACAATGTTAAAATTATATTTCATAGCAGCAGCATCAGCCTCTGTTCCTTTGAATTTCATGGCAAGAAAATTAAAGAATAAGTCAGTACTCATTCCGCGAACCATGTCGGGGCCAGCTGTATCAGGTGATGGCAGCACCTTAACTCCATTTCTTAATTCTGCTGCTCCTGACAAATAAAAATTTCTCCATGGACCAGATTCGGCTACATAGCCCAGCTGTTCGTAAGCATCTGCCAAAAGGTTTCTTCCATCCTGATTTTTCGGATCTGCAAAGACCAGATGGCTTGCAACTTCAGCCACCCATCGGTATTCTCCTTTGTCATACGATTTTTTAGCATTTGATAATAAATTATCCGCACCTCCCATAAATTCAACATACTTCTTGCCCGCATCAACTGGTGTCAGTTTATTTAAATTGGAAGGGTTGCCGTCAAACCATCCAAAGTATAATTGATATTGTGCGCGTACATCATGGCTTAAAGTTCCATAGTATCCTCTGCTGTAAAATTCTTTATCCAGCGATTCGGGAAGCTTCAGCATTTCAGCAATCTCTATAGGAGTATAGCCCTCGTTTGCAAGTCTTAGCGTCTGGTCATGGATGAAACGGTATAAATCACGCTGCTTCTCCCAATACGGTTTGATATTTTTGTTGTCCCAAGTAGGCCAGTGATGCGAAGCAAAAGAAAATTCTACATCGTCTCCCCATTTTGCAAGCGCCAAATCAATATAGGCGCTCCATTTCTGCCCATTACGAACCTGCGCGCCTCTTAATGTGTAAAGGTTGTGAAGTGTATGTGTTATATCCTCAGACTGGCAGAATGCTTTAAGTTCTGGAAAATAAAACATCATTTCGGCAGGCGCTTCCGACTCTGGAGTATAGATAAATTCAACTTTAAGGCCATCGACAATTTTTTCCTCGCCCGAAAGCTTGTTGATTTTTACGGTGCCGTCTAAAATCCCTGCCAGTCCTGTTGACGTTGTCTGCCCTAAACCAGTTCCTAATGTTCCCTTTGCATCTTTTGGAAGAAGATTTCCGTACATATAGGAAGCTCTTCTTCCCATGGTATTTCCTCCCATTACATTTTCGCTGATAGAATGGTCAAAAAATCCTTCAGGCACATAAATAGGCACTTTACCGCTTTTTACATCTTTTTCGTCAACAACGCCTCTTATTCCTCCAAAGTGGTCTATGTGGCTGTGGGTAATTATTACAGCGGCTACAGGTTTTTTTCCTATTTTTTCGTTTGCCAATTCCAAACCTGCTTTGGCTGTTTCAGGAGATAGTAGAGGATCAATAATAATCCATCCTGTTTTCCCTGCTATCAAAGTCATGTTTGCCAAGTCGAACCCTCTGATCTGATATATTGAGCCCTTCTTTACTTCAAACAGCCCATTGATACTGTTGAGTTCGCTTTGACGCCATAAGCTCGGATTTGTAGTTGCGGGTGCAGTGCCTTTTATAAAGTCATACTGCTTCATGTCGTAGATAATATTCCCTTTTGAATCCTTTATATTTCCTGCTGGAATAGTAGCTATCAGTCCCCTTTTTGCATTTTCATAATCGGTTTTGTCTGCAAAAGGAAGATAAGATAAGAGATCATTATTTGCTTTTTGCGTAAAGCTTGATGCCTCTTTCTGATTTTTATCTGTTTTGATTTTTTGAGAATAGGTACTTACTGTTGTAAACAAGGTTATAAATAATAAAAACCCGACTGCTGTTTCTGAAAATTTTTTCATGGTGATACCTCTTTAAGTTGTTAAAAAATAATAGAATGCTGATTTCTATATTTTGATGGGTATCTAAAATTAAATTTTAAATAAGAAGAAAGTAAATTCTTATTGGAAAAGATTGTTTCATTTTATAATTTGCAACCAGTTAATTGATTATGCAACATTATTTTTGTTATTATGCCACGCTGAGTATAAATAGATGGAATAATAAGCGAAGTAGCAATTTTAGCTTTTGTCCTTTCAGGTTGACCTAACGGGACATGAACCAATTTTTGCCGAAAACATTAAGATTTTAAATTTAAGTAAGAAAAGGGACATTTTGGAAATCACAAAAAAAGCCTGAGAAACATGGACTTCTCAGGCTTTACATTTTTTCTCGTATATACATCTATTCAAACCTAAAAGCGTCAGTACCTTATTTTGTTGGTTTTCTAGTTTTCATAAACACCGTGTGCCACGGTTTTGCCACAAATCTCTGATTGCTAAATTATAACAGTTTTTGATGTTGTATAAGTTTCGAACCTTAGCTTTTCATATCTTGATTTTACTGGATTTGCTGTTTTCCAAAACACCATGCGCCACGATTCTGCCACAAAACTAAAACAGGAGAAGCATCAGTGAAATTGTCCTTAACTTTTTTTGCGAGAAAGAGGATGAAGTTCACTTAATGTTTTGTGATCAATTTACTCTGATCTCTGAAATCACTTGGGGTGTATCCCATTTTGCGCTTAAAAGTTCTGTTAAAATTTGAAATATTATTAAAACCGCTGTCGTAGCATATTTCTTTTATTGATTGTTCAGATTCAAATAATAATCTTGCGGCCATACCTAATCTTAAATCGGTTACATAATCCGAAAATGAGCTATTTGTGCATTTTTTAAAGTAATGACTAAACGCAGATTCCGACATGTTAACTAAATCTGCAACTTCCTTCAATTGAATTTTATTCTGAAGATTATTCTTTATAAATTCATTTACTTTTTCGATTTTCTGGCTTTCAGAAAAACTGTAATAATCTACGTAAGAATGAGAGGCAAGGGTTTTTGAGTTTTTTGCTATTGCTAAATCGTGTAATATAGATAGAAAATCCAACAACGAATTAAAATCCTGAGAGTCGGATAATTGTAAAATTTTTGGTTTTAAATTTTCAATTGTTTCTTTCGAAAAAGCAATACCGCGTTTTGATCTTTCCAATAACTCTCGAATTGGAATAGCAAGTTTTCTCCTTAAAGTCTTTTCTGAAAATAAATCTTCATGAAACTGAATGGTGACCACATGAGCATCATTGTTTTCTTTAATTCCTGTCCATAAATGTGGCGTGTTAGGACCAATCAGCGCCAGATCACAATCAGAATATTCTCCTACAGAATCTCCAATAATTCTTTTTCCTGAAGAATTCAAAACTAAATTCAATTCAATTTCTGGATGAAAATGAAGAGGAAAGTCAAATTTTGCATTCATATGATTTAATACTATAAAGAAGTCGTCATCTGAAATTGGTACTAATTCTCTTAAAATATTGCGCTTTTCGTTCATAATAGTATTATTTTAATTCACTTACTGAATAATAAAGTTGGTCAAAAATAAGTAATAAATTTCTGTTTTAAACAATTTTAGGCTCAAATAAAAATTATATGTTCAAATAAAAATTACTTTTATTGATAAAAGTATTATTCGTAATTCATTAAAGTATTACTATTTGATGTAATTTACAAAATGCTTACGAAAACGAAGTAGTTAATTTGTCTCGAAACTATTAACTAATCTTTAACCAATCAAACAAATGAAAAAAAAATGGACAAAAAGTATACTTTTTTGTATTCTGTTTGTTAGCAGTTTTGCAGCTTACAGTCAGAATATAATTAAAGGTACAGTTGCCGACGAAAGCGGTCTTACAGTACCTGGAGTAAATATTACCGTAGAAGGTTCTTCTAAAAGTGCTTCTACAGATTTTGACGGGAAATTTGAAATCAGTGCTCCAGTAAATGCAATTTTATCTTTCTCTTTTATGGGTTTTGACACTCAGAAAATTCAAACCGCAGGAAAAAATACTTTGAATGTTGTTTTAAGAGCTTCTTCCCAAAACTTAAAAGAAGTTGTTGTAATCGGATACGGCTCTGTTAAAAAAGCGGATTTAACGGGTTCGGTAGCGACAATCAAAACCAAAACTTTAGAAGACATTCCAACCAATTCTGTTGAGCAGGTTTTACAAGGAAGAGTTGCAGGATTACAAGTTACGACTTCCCAGGATCCTAGTTCTACGTCTACAGTAAGAATCAGAGGAGGAAGTTCGCTTAGAGGTTCAAATGCACCTTTAGTGGTATTGGACGGATTTCCATTGGGAGATGCCGGCGATTTAAAGCAGGTAAATGTTGCCGATATTGATAAAGTAGATGTTCTGAAAGATGCTTCGGCTTCTGCAATCTACGGTTCAAGAGGTGCTAACGGAGTTATCATTATTACTACAAAGTCAGCTAAAAAAGGAAAAACCCAGATTCAGGTGCAGCAACAATCTACGTTTTCCGAGTTTAATTCAGAACTAAATCTTTGGAGAGATCCAGTTTTAATGGCGCAATTAAGTAATGAGGGAAGAATTAACGGAGGACAGACGCCTTTATATGTAGGTGCGAATAACTCAAACGGAGTTTATTATCCATCCATTCAGGAATTGCAATCGGGTTCGTGGCCGTATTTTACAAGATGGGGCGATGTGACTTTTAGAAACATGCCTTTAGGAAATAATACTATTGTGAGCATTAACAGCGGAACCGATAAAACGAGTTTTAATTTAAGCGGAAATTATTACAGCGAAGAAGGTGTTTTCGTAAAAGATGGTTACAGCAAAGGCGGTTACAACTTACGTATTAAGCATGATGTCTTTGATAATTTCACCGTTCGCTTTTCAAATATCGTAAGTAAAGGAAAAAGAACTTCAAACGGAGGTCTGGCGTATTGGAGAAATCCTATTTTCCCAATTTACGATGATAATGGCGATTATTATATGATTGGTCAGAACGATTATACACATCCTGTTGCGATTACCAATCTTCGTCAGAACGAAACTAAAACTATAGATGTTATCAGTTCTGCGGCGTTAGAATGGCAGATTATTCCGTCTTTGAAATTGACTTCAAGATTAAATTACAAATACGGATCTTCTGTAAATGATCAGTATTATCCAAGTAAATATACCGAAACCGGAGATTTTAATAACGGTGCGGGTTATATCAACAATTGGGAAGGGCAGAATTTTGTGTCTGAAACTTTTGCCAATTTCAATAAAACATTCAATAAACACGATTTTGGTGTAACTGGAGGTTATACATTCGAAAGTTATTTATCAAGAAGTTCAGGACTTGGTGCATTTGATTTTGTGAATGAAACTTTAGGAAACGAAAATATGGGCGCTGGAAATCCCGAAAGAAATACCGTTTCTAACGGAAAAGTAGAAACTAGATTGGTTTCAGGAATTTTTAGAATGAATTACGGTTATGATGATAAATATTTATTGACTGTTACAGGCCGTGCAGACGGATCCTCAAAATTTGGTAAAAACAATCAATGGGCGTATTTCCCGTCTGGTGCAGTAAGCTGGAAAGCACATAATGAGACTTTTATTAAAAGTTTAAATGTTTTTGATGAATTAAAATTCCGTGCTAGTTATGGTATTTCTGGAAATCAGGGAATCAATCCGTACCAGACTTTAAGTCGTTATGGAGTAAGTCAGTACTATGATAATGGAAGCTGGGTTTCTGCAATTGGGCCAGGTTATGTCGTCGGAACTACAGGTCAGGACGGAATTGAAAAACTTTGGGGCGGAATCCCGAATCCAGATTTAAAATGGGAAACTACTGCTCAAAGTGACTTTGGAGTTGATATTTCGATCTTAAAAAGCCGTTTAAACATCATATTCGATTATTACAACAAACAGACAAAAGACCTTTTGAGAGAAAGAATTCTAACTCCGTCATCTGGTTACGATAGAATTTGGGTTAACGACGGAGAATTAACGAATAAAGGTTATGAGATTACTGTTGACGGTGAAATCTTCAAAAATGAAGACTGGCAGGTTAATGCTTCTTTAGTGTATTCAAAGAATAAAAATGAAATTGTAAGCCTTGGTTCTGTTGCGCAATCAGGTTTAAATGTAGATCCGAACACAGGAATGCAGTACGAATATTCTGGAAACAGTTTAGAGCAGTTCAGACAATTTCCAAATCTGTTAGCAATCGGTCAGCCGGTAAATGTTTTCTACGGATATAAAACTAACGGAATTGTACAAAATCTTCAGGAAGGAATCAACGCTGGTCTGGACGGACAATTGGCGCAGCCGGGAGAATTTAAATATGTAGATATCAATGGCGACGGAGTTGTAGATACTAAAGATCAGACCATTATCGGAAATCCAAACCCGGATTTTATGGCGAGTTTTAATATGAGTCTTAAATACAAACAATTTGATTTCAGTTTCTTTTTAAACGGCGTTTTTGGTCAGGATGTATTAGATACTCAGGCATTTAATCAGCCAAGTAATGCGCCTTTACGCTGGACTTTGGACAATCCGACAAACGATTATCCAAGTTTAAGAGACGGAAGAACTTTGAAATTCTCAGACTGGTGGGTAAAAGACGGATCATTCGTTAGAATTCAAAACATCACTCTGGGGTATACTTTAAAACCAGTAAAAAGTGCATTCCAAAGCGTACGCTTATATCTAAATGCCAACAACGTATACACTTTTACCAAATTTGACGGTTACGATCCGGAAGTGGGAACAGACGGAATTTACTGGGGTGGTTATCCTAGATTGAGCAAATGGACATTCGGACTGGACTTAACTTTTTAAAAAACTACTATGAAAACAAGATATAAAATAGCAGCAATGGCGCTTATCATTAGTGCTTTTGCCTGCGACTTAAACGAAGAACCATACGGATTTTATTCGGAAGATAATTTCTATAAAAGTGCTTCTGATGCCGAATCTGCGGTTGATTACGCTTACGATGCTTTGACTTTCCTTGAGTATTCAAGAGCCATTTTTTATGTGGGAGATCTTCCAACAGAAGAATGTGGCCCAAAGGGTGATGAAACCGTTGATAATCAGAATTTAGATAAATGGCAAACGGGAACGTTTAATACCAATAGAATGTTGGGCAATTATTTTAAATATGCTTACATCGCCATAAATAGAGCGAATGCTGTTATTAAAAATGTACCGGACGGAAAATTTGAACAGGATTTAAAAGATAAATTTCTGGGAGAAGCTTATTTCCTTAGAGCTTGGAATTACTTCAATCTCGTTAAAAACTTCGGTCGCGTACCAATGCATACTTCTGTTGTAGAAACTGTAAGTCAGACTGCTGCTCCGATGGCAAAAAACTTAGATGAAGTATATGATTTTATTATTGCTGATGCTGAAAAAGCAATCGAATTATTAAAAGTAAATCAGGCTTTAGGGCGCGCAGATAAAGTTGCGGCGCAGGCTTTATTGGCAAAAGTGTATTTGTATATCGCTTCTTCAAAAGAACATAACGTTCCGCAATATGCAGAAATGAGTAAAGAGGTAGCGACTATGTATCAGCAGGCTGCAAAATATTCCGGAGATGTAATTACAGGCCAAAGTGTGTATGGTTTTGAGAATAATTTAATTAGTATATACGATGTTGAAAAACCATTAGGAAGAGAAAACATCTTTTTGCTTTCAATGGACAGAACCGGAGCAACGGAAGGAGATTATTCTAAAATTTCGAAACTGTTTATTCCGTATATCGACGGTGCAACTATTTATTTGAAAAACCCTGATAATACCTATTCCAAATCGCATGACGGATGGAGTGTATTTCAAACTCTGACAGGCTTTTATAACAGTTTTGATAACTCAGATAAAAGAAAAACAGACTTGTTTGTAACCACAACTTATAATGCATCTGGAGTTGTTTCGGCTCAATATCCGGGAAAAATTATTTATCCGTTTACACGAAAGTATATTGACCCGAATTTTATTGGAGATAAAACAAGCACAAAGCCTTTTTTAATTCGCTTTAGCGAAGTGGCTTTGACTTATGCTGAAGCTGCAGGTCCAACAACTGAGGCTTATGCTCTGGTAAACCAAATTAGAAACAGAGCCGGTTTAGGGAATCTTGCACCGGGATTGAGTTTGGAAAGTTTTAGACAGGCAGTTTGGAATGAACGTGCTTTAGAGTTGGCTTTTGAAGGAAACCGTCTTTATGACCTGCGTCGTTTCAACAAAGTTTCTCAGGTTGTACCGGAAGCTGCCGGAATTACAGCAGAAGAAGCAGCGTTTTATCCGATTCCACAAACAGAAATCGATTTGAACACAGGGTTATAATTTTAAAAATATACGATTATGAAAAAAATAATATACGTTTTGTTTTTCATTACTGCCTTAGCGCAGACAAGCTGTCAAAGCGATCCTTTGGAAGATATCGAAAAAGGAGACTGGAATAACGAACGCAATGTTTTGGATATAAAATTCGAAAATCAGGTTGGTAATGCACAAATCGTTCGCGTAGACGAGCAAACAGGAACTATCAATTTAGCAATTAACGTTGATGCCGTTCCTAACTTAAGCAATATTGTAATTAAAGAATTGGTCTTATCTTATGGAGCAAATTCATCGGTTGCTGAAGGCGAAGCTTTAAACTTTGAAAATGCTGAGAACAGCGCCAGTTTAACGGTTACTTCTCCAACAGGAAAATCAAGAAATTATACAGTTGTAGCAAGCTCATTTAGAGAATCTCTAATCGGAATTTACGATATAGATAACTTGATTGTTTACGGAGGAACAGGCCCGGAATATGGTGGTGGAGCAGTTTTAGCCATGACCGATAAACCTTGGATATGGTCAACAACAAATGGTCCGGACAAAGAATTGGACAATCAGTTAATTTTTGAAATGGAAGGAATTACAGAAGATGGAAATACGTACGGAAAAGTGACTAATACTGCTGGAGCAGATGGCCAATACGCCGATTTTATTTACGTAGGAAGTCCTCAAACCGATGTTAAAAATTTCTACAGACAAATTCCGACCGGAGAAGGAAAATGGTTGAGAAATTATGCAGCGGGAACTATCACATTCACTTTCGCAGACGGAACTATAAAAGTTGGAACTTTTGAAAATGCCGGAACAGAAGATTTAGGAAATGGACAAAAGAAAACCATTACCAATAACGCTTTTGCCTTTAATCTAAACGGTACAGACGACTGGACGAATATTTATTCGGACTATGACAAATTCGTGAAGAAACCAAGACGTTTTTGGATAGATGTTACCAAAAAAGATTAAGTAAAGAGGTTGTAAATCAAATGTATGCGAAACATATTTATTAAAATTCTAGTATCATTTTGGTTAGTGAACTCGGTAATCAGTTGCTCGGCTTCGGCCGATGCAACTATTGCTGTTGATAGCAATACCATTATAAATGAAAATTACATTGGCAACGGTGTCCAATGGGATCCGTATCAATTGGATTACGGAGAAAAACAGCTCAACATTTCGGCGGCAGACTGGCAGAAATTGTATGCGCGTCTTGATTTTATGAAACCCCAATTCATAAGAGTGATGATCAATACAACTTCGGTAATTGAAAATGGAGTCTTAAATGAAACTAAAAATTACCAAAATATTGCCCCAATTCTGGAATATTGCCAGTCCCGAAATGTGAAGGTTGTTTTAGGAGACTGGGGCGACCGAATGGTTAATAGTAAAGCCAATACGATTTCAGAAAATAATTTAAAACTGGCTGCTCAATATCTTGATTTTCTTGTGAATAAAAAGGGTTTTTCATGTATCAAATATTATAACATGATCAACGAACCGAATGGATTCTGGTCGGCTACGGATGAAAATTATGGGCTATGGAAAAATGCAGCTCAATTTTTCTGGACAAATCTTCAAGCTGTAAATCTTGATAAAAAAGTGTCTTTAATGGGACCGGATATTGCGATTTGGAAAGCCGATAAAGTAGATTGGATTACGAATTCTGTTAAAGATTTAGATAGTGCGATCGGCGTATACGACATCCATACGTATCCGTCAAAAATCACGGTCAATTCAGGAGAATATACTTCGATATTAAAAGCGTATAAAGATGCTGTTCCAAAAGGAAAACCAATCGTTATGGGAGAAATCGGATTCAAATTTGTTGAAAAACATGATGAAGCGTTAATGAACGAAAATATAGAAAGAGCCAAAGCAAAACCTTACGCTTCGGTTGAAGATTCTCAAATGTTTGTTTACAATTATGTCTATGGTTCAGATATGGCCGATGCTTTAATTCAAACCGTAAATGCCGGTTATTCGGGATCGGTTGCCTGGATGCTTGATGATGCCATGCATGCCAAAGAACAAAAAAACAAACTAAAAGTCTGGGGTTTTTGGAACATTTTAGGAGACGAATATTTTGGAAGTAAAGAAGAAGAAGTCCGCCCATGGTTTTATGCCTGGTCTTTATTGACAAAATACATGCCGACGGGTTGTAAAGTGCATCAGGTTTCGGTAAACGGAAATCCAAACCTAAAAGCGGTTTCAGTTTCTAAAGACGGAAAAAATATGATCGCGATTGTCAATGTTTCGAATCAAAATCTTAAAGTAAATCTGACTTCGAAGAATTTACCTGTTTTAGAAAAAGTAAAAAGTTTTGCTTACGCGAAAAATCAGCTGAAACTCGAAGGCGATCATACAATGCTTCCGAACAAGACCAACTTCACTTTACATTTAAAAGACAATACAACGCAAACCATTCCGGCAGAAGGACTTTTGGTTTTAACCAATTTTGAATATTAATCTTAAAAATGCGATTATGAAATCATTATATACAATTTTATTGCTGTCGGGCTTTTTGTGTTTCGGATGCTCCTCTTCTGATGACAAAAAAGATCCTGGAGGAAACGAGCCTGAAAATCCGATTCCGGTTACGCTTCAATTATCTGATCCAAACGCCACCGCAGAAACCAAAGCCTTGTATTCTAATTTATGGAGAATTCAGGAAAAAGGAACTATGTTCGGACATCACGACGATTTATTATACGGAAGAAACTGGATGACAGAAGCCGGACATTCTGATATTAAAGATGTTTGCGGAGATTATCCTGCTGTTTTTAGCGTAGATTTTGCCGAAATTATGGACGACAGAAGTTCGACTTCAACCTTAAATAATGATCGAGCAAGAGTTATTAAAGAAGCCAGAGAAAGAGGCGAAGTGATTACAGCTTGTTGTCATTTAAACAATCCTTTAACAGGAGGAGACAGTTGGGATAATTCTAAAAATACGGTGGCAAAAGAAATCCTCACAGACGGAAGCGCAACTAATATAAAATTTAATTCCTGGCTGGATAAACTGGCCGATTTTGCCAATAATTTAAAAGACAAAGACGGAAAACTGATTCCGGTTATTTTTCGCCCTTTTCACGAACATACACAAACCTGGTCTTGGTGGGGTTCTGGAGCAACAACACAGCAGGAATTTATCAGTTTATGGAAATACACTATCGATTATTTGAAGAATAAAAAAGGAGTTCATAGCTTTATTTATGCGATTTCTCCGCAATTAGATTCACAGGGAACTGTTGAGAGCTTTTTGTTTAGATGGCCTGGTGACGATTATGTGGATTTTATTGGCTGGGACAGTTATCACGGAACCAATACCACAGCTTTTAGCACCAATCTTAGAAATCTGGCGACACTTTCGCAGCAAAAACTAAAACCATGCGGTGTTACAGAAACAGGAGTAGAAGGAATTGTAAAAAACGGGGCTCCGTACGATACGTATTGGACAAACGAAATTAGTGTTCCATTAACGGGAAAAAAAGTTTCGATGGTTGTACTGTGGAGAAACAAATACGATCCGTCTCACGAAGGAAACCATTTTTATGCTCCGTTTGACGGTCATAGTTCTGCTGCAAACTTCAAACTGCTTTATGCAAGTCCGAATATGATCTTTAGCAAAAAACTGCCGGATATGTACACGTTGGCAGTCAACACAATTGTAAAATAAAAACCAAAATACAAAATTCTAAAAATGAAATTAATTAAGTGCACTCAGAATCCAGTTTTAAGCCCAAACCCTAATAATTATTGGGAAAATCTTGTTGTTTGTAATCCGGGAGTTTGGTACGAAAACGGAACTTTTTATATGCTTTACCGAGCGGCGGGAGACGATGTTGATCATTTTATTCGTGTCGGACTGGCAACAAGTACGGACGGAATTAACTTTAAAAGAGAATCAGACGAACCAGTTTTTGGGCCAAGCAGCAACGGTCCGGATATGGGCGGGGTTGAAGATCCGAGAATCATTAAATTCGGAAGTGAATATTATGTTACGTATGCTTACAGACCTTATCCTCCCGGACGTTACTGGACCTTTCCACACGACGTAATTAATCTTCCTGAAACGGGCGAAGATGCACCTGCGGTTTTCAAACATAACATTGCAAATTCTGGTTTGGCGGTAACTTCAGATTTTAAGAATTTCAGAAGATTAGGTCGAATTACGACTTCTAATTTAGATGACAGAGATGTGATTTTATTCCCTGAAAAAATCAACGGAAAATATGCGATGTTACACCGTCCAAAACAATGGATAGGAGTAGAATATGGCTGTGATTATCCATCAATCTGGCTTCGTTATTCGGATGATTTAATGGTTTGGGAAGAAAAAAGTATTCTTTTATTAAGTGGAAGAAACGGAACTTGGGAAGAAAAAATCGGAGGAAGCACACCGCCTTTACGTACAAAAGACGGTTGGTTATTAATTTACCACGGAGTTGAAAATGGCGGAAATGGCTATTACAGAGTCGGGGTAGCTTTATTAGATTTAGAAGATCCGTCAAAAGTAACGGCAAGGCTTGAAGACTGGATTATGGAACCGGAACACGATTACGAAATTGAAGGTTTCTACAAAGGATGCGTTTTTCCTACAGGAAATATGATTCTCGATAATATTTTATATGTTTATTACGGCGCTGCCGATAAATACGTTGGTCTGGCAACTTGTGATATCAACGAATTATTACAAACTTTAAAAGATTCCAAAAAATGAAAATTCAAAATAATATCCTGATGCTTTGCGCTTTAGTCAGTTTTTCGGTTCAAAGCCAAAGCAAAATTCCAGTTGTTACTATCAATCCAAATGAGATAATTTCGAGTGAATTTATAGGAAACGGAATTGAATTTTCTGCTTATCCGCACGCCGATACCGAAAGTTCTGAATGGGGGAATTTAATGACCGATGAAAAATGGCAAATGGTTTTTGACCGTGTTTCATTCATTAAACCTAAGATCGCCCGCGTTATGGATCAGGCCAATTGGAGATATCTGAAAGGTTTTGATGCTGCAAGAAATCCGATTGTTGATTTTGAAAGTGATCAGATGCAGGCGCTTTATAAACTTCTGGATTATTGTCAAAAGAATGATATAAAAGTTATTTTGGGTGAATGGGGACAGCCGTACAAATTTCACGATACGCATCTGAATCTTCAAAATAGTTTTACGGGAGCAAACGACCCAAAATGGATTGACCTGATCGTTAAAAATCTGACTCATTTACTGAATGTAAAAAAATACAGCTGTATTAAATATTACAATTTAGTAAATGAACCAAACGGCGACTGGGCAACTACAGACGGCGATTTCGAGCAATGGAAACAAGGAATCGAACTGCTTCATAAATCCATTCAAAAAGCGGGATTAGATAAAAAGATTTCGATTATTGGTCCCGATGCAACTTCATTCAATAACAGTAAATCACAATACAAGGGTTTAGATTGGGTAAAACAAACTGCTCTTCAGATTCCGGATTTGGTTTCGGCTTATGATGCGCACGATTATCCTTCTAAAGAAAGTATTCGTTCAGGAGAATTTCAAAAGACATTTGGTGATTTGGTTCGTTTTACCGATTCAGTTCATAAAAAGCCTTTTATTTTGGGCGAGCTAGGAATCAAAGGCGATCCTTCATCTCAAAAACATCTTGGAGATAAATATACAAGTGTTGATAGTCAGCTTTCGGTTTACGATTATGATTACGGAGTTGATATGGCCGATGCTTTGATTCAGGCTATGAATGCCGGTTTTGATGCTGTAATCGCTTGGGATTTAGATGATGCCATGCATACCAAAGATGATAAAGGCGATAAATATCAATTGAAGCGCTGGGGAATGTTTAATAGTTTAGGAAAAGAACTTACAGAAGATCCGTCAGATGAAAATTTGCGCCCTTGGTTTTATACCTGGTCGATTATGACGCGTTATTTTACCGGAGATATGAAACTCCTAAAACTAGATTCAAAAATAGATAAAGTTCGTTCTGTTGCCGGAATTACTAATTCTGGAGAAATTACAATCGCAATTGCGAACAACAGTGATAAAGAAGTTGATTTTATTATTGATACTAAAAAACTAAAAGTAAAATCAAAGCTGAATAAATATTTGTACAGCGAAAACAAACGTACTGTAGACCAAAACGGATTTCCTGTTCCTTCAGAGAAAATTGATGTAAAAGACAATTCTATCAAAGTTTCTATACCAGTCCAAAGCGTTATTCTTTACACTTCATACCAAAAATAAACATGTTAAATTTAAATATAATTGACTTAGTTGTCATCGTTTTATACATCATCTTTATTGTTTGGTGGGGTTTAAAAAATAGTAAATCAAGCGATTCAGATGCTTATTTTCTGGCAGGAAGAGATTTAAAATGGCCAATGGTTGGTTTGTCACTTTTTGCAGCGAGTATTTCAAGTTCAACTTTGATGGGAAATTCAGGCGAAGGATTTATAAACGGAATTGCCGTTTTTAATTACAACTGGATTTCGATTTTGGTAATGGTTTTCTTTGCGATCTTTTTTCTTCCGTTTTATATTAAATCAGGAATTTTCACAATGCCTGAATTTCTGGAAAGACGTTTTGATGTTAGATCAAGAACGTACTTTTCGTTTATAACTATTATCGGAAATATTTTCCTCGATGCGGCCGCAACTTTATACGCCGGAGCTTTAATTATCAATATGATTTTTCCAGGCGCCGATATGATGCTGATTATTATCGGAATGGCTGTTGTTGCCGGAAGTTACACGATTATTGGCGGACTTTCATCTGTTATTAATACCGAAGTTATTCAGGCGTTTATCCTGATAATTGGTTCGACTTTATTGGCCTTTTTTGCAATGGACAGCATTGGCGGTTGGGATGCATTTTATACACAATTTCATGACGGAATTTGGTTAAAACTTACAAGACCAATGGACGATCCGACGGTTCCATGGTTAGGAATGTGGGTCGGTATTCCTATTCTTGGATTTTATTTCTGGGGAAACAATCAGGTTATGGTACAAAGGGTTTTATCTGCAAAATCAATCGATCATGGTCGAAAGGGCGTCTTACTGGTTGGTTTTCTGTATTTGTTTACGCTTTTCATTTTTATTTTTCCCGGAGTAATTGCGCGTGGAATTAATTTGTTTGGAGTTGAAAATCTACCGCATGAAATCATCAGCGGAAGCGAATTAAAATCAAAATACGGTATTAATACCGATCAGGTTTATCCGAGATTAATTAGCAGAGTTCTTCCAATTGGCTTAATCGGGATTATTTTATCGGCTATGATTTCGGCTTTAACATCCGCATTAAGCGCAACTTTAAATTCAGTTTCTACTTTGTTTACAATGGATTTTTACAGCAAATTTGATAAAAATGCGTCAAGCGAAAAAAAGGTAAGAGTCGGAAAAATTACTGCGGTTGTCACTTTGATAATTGCCATTTTATGGGCGCCGTATATTGGTAAATTTGATTCGTTGATTGCTTATTATCAAGAGATATTATCTTATTTGGCACCGCCGGTTGTAGGAACATTTTTCCTCGGATTATTCTGGAAACGTTCTAATGCCATCGGAGCTTTCAGCGGTTTAATGTCGGGATTATTTATTGCAGTGATTATTATGAGTGCGAAGTATATTTTAGGTATTCAAATCGGGTTGCACTTTTTATTATTAGCTCCAATTATTCTGGTTTTAAGTATTCTGGTTAATGTTACTGTAAGTCTTTCTACAAGACCTCCTTCAACGGAAAAAGTGAAAGAGAACACTTGGACAAAAGCACTTTGGACGGAAGAAACAATTGCTTTAAAAGATGTGGTCTGGTATAAAAACTTTCGTGTTCAGGCACTTCTTTTGGTTATTGCATGTTTCGTGATGTATGCTGTATTTTTCTAATTGCTGTGTTTTTTTAAACACATAGGGACATAGATTTACAGAACTGGAAATGGCATTTCACAGTTCTAAAATTCACATACTATTTATGTGTTGGAAACTAGTTTCTTTTCATACTCTTTTTCTGCATTAAAAAAGTCTATGTTTCTATGTGTTTAAAAACACAGCCAACAAAAAGATATTTATGAAAAAACTTCAAATTTTAGCGCTTCTTCTAATCATTTCCGGATTAGGAGCAAGCGCTCAAACGACTGATGCTGTAATCGAAAAGAAGATAGAAACACTTTTGAAGAAAATGACTTTAAAAGAAAAAATCGGTCAGATGAATCAGCTTTCTGCAGATGATATGGAAACCAATTATAAAGTCATTAAGAAGGGAATGGCAGGTTCGGTTTTGAGTATTACAAATCCTGAAATTGCCAATAAAGCACAGAAAATTGCTCTAGAACAAACCAGATTAGGAATTCCGCTTATTATTGGGCGTGACGTTATTCATGGTTTTAAAACCATATTTCCGATTCCGCTGGCGCAAGCAGCAAGTTTTAATCCTGATTTAGCTGAAAAAGCGGCTCGTATTGCTGCGATTGAAGCATCAGAAACCGGAATTCGCTGGACATTTGCACCAATGATCGATATTGCCCGCGATCCGCGTTGGGGGAGAATTGCCGAAAGCTGTGGAGAAGATCCTTATTTAACTTCAGTTATGGGAGCTGCAATGGTAAGAGGTTTTCAGGGAAAAGATTTATCAGATCCGACTTCTATTGCTGCTTGCGCTAAACATTTTGCAGGTTACGGTGCTGCGGAAGGAGGAAGAGATTACAATACAACGAATATTACTGAAAGACAGTTTAGAAACCTCTATTTAAAATCTTTTGAAGAAGCGGTTAAAAAAGCAGATCTAGCGACAATTATGACGGCTTTTAATGCTAATGACGGAATTCCTTCTTCTGGAAATGAATTTCTGCTAAAGCAAGTTCTTCGAAACCAATGGAATTTTAAAGGTTTTGTAGTTTCGGACTGGGCTTCGATTACTGAAATGGTCGATCACGGATTTTGTTCTGATACAAAAGAAGCTGCTCAAAAAGCTATAAACGCTGGAGTTGATATGGAAATGGTCAGCGGTACTTATGTGGCTTATGCGGAATCTCTTTTGAAGGAAAAGAAAATAAGTATGGAAAGTATCAATAATTCTGTTCGAAATATATTGAGAATAAAATTCAAATTAGGCTTGTTTGAAAATCCATATGTTAAAGGAAATCTCAATGAAGTTTTTTATAAAAAAGAACATTTAGAAATTGCTGAAAAAGCCGCTGAAGAATCTATAGTTTTATTAAAAAATGAAAATAATATTCTGCCTTTAAAAAAGCCGAAAACAATTGCCGTTTTTGGTCCTTTAGCCGATGCGCCACATGATCAATTAGGAACTTGGGTTTTTGACGGAGATAAAAGCCACACAATCACACCGCTTAAGGCTTTAAAAGAAAAATATGGAGAAGAGATTAAAATTCTTTACGAGCCAATTTTAAAATATTCCAGAGATATCGATTCTACTCAATTTGGAAAAGCCAGAGAAATGGCAAAACAGGCAGATGTTGTTTTATTATTTCTGGGAGAAGAATCGATTCTTTCCGGAGAAGCGCATAGTCTTTCGAACCTGAATCTTCAAGGCAATCAATCGAAGCTTTTAGAAATTTTAAATGAAACTAAAAAGCCGATTGTAACAGTTTTCGTTGCAGGAAGACCTTTAACAATTGAAAAAGAAGTCAAAGAATCTAATGCAGTTTTATACGCTTGGCATCCGGGAACGATGGGCGGTCCGGCAATGGTTAATTTATTATTTGGAAAGGCAAATCCGTCTGGGAAATTACCGATTACTTTTCCTAAAAATGTGGGACAAATCCCGATGTATTACAATCATTTAAATACAGGACGTCCGGCAAATGGAAACGAAATCAATTTGGATAATATTCCTGTTGAAGCTTCTCAGACTTCGTTAGGAAATAAATCCTATTATTTAGACAACGGAACAGAACCTTTGTTTCCTTTTGGTTTTGGGCTTTCTTATACGCAATTTGAATATGGGAAAATTTCGCTTTCGAAAACTCTTCTCAATCCAAAAGAAACACTTGAAATTTCGTTTACTTTAAAAAACAATGGAAAATACAAAGGAACCGAAGTTGTGCAGTTGTATGTGAGAGATATTTCGGCTTCGATTGCTTTACCAGTTAAAGAATTAAAAGGTTTTAAAAGAATTGAATTAGAATCGGGAGAAAGTAAAAAGATAACATTCGAATTAAAAATGGAAGACCTTGCTTTTTACGGAATAGATATGAAGAAAAAAGTAGAGCCAGGAAAGTTTGATTTGTGGATTGGCGGATGCAGTTCTAAAGGAGAAAAAGTTTCATTTGAAGTACAATAAATTATGAAAAAGCTATTATATCTGCTAATTGTATTATTTCAGTGTACAGTGCAGTCGCAGGATTTTATTAAAGTAGAAAACGGACATTTTCTAAAAGCCGGAAAACCATATAAATATTTAGGTACCAACTTTTGGTACGGAATGAATCTGGCTGTTTCCAACAAAGAAAGATTAATTCGTGAATTAGATCGCTTAGAAAATCTGGGCGTAATTAATCTTAGAATTATTGCCGGTTCTGAAGGAAATTCCAAAATACCGTGGACCGTGCAGCCAACCATGCAGAAAGAACCCGGAATTTATAATGAAGAACTTTGGCTCGGACTTGATTTTCTTTTAAATGAAATGAAAAAGAGGAATATGAGGGCTGTAGTTTGTCTTAATAATTTCTGGCCATGGTCTGGTGGTTTTGCGCAATATATTTCCTGGACAAAGAAAAATGAATCTATTCCGTATCCGCCGCCAGCAGAAAATGGTAACTGGAGAACTTATCAGCACTATTCAGCGCAATTTTATAGTAATGAAAAGGCTAAGAAATGGTTTTTAAATCATATCAAAAAAGTAATTAGCCGCGAAAACTCAATCAATAAAATATCATATAAAAATGATCCGACGATTATGGCGTGGCAATTGGCCAATGAACCTGAAGGAAGTAACAATGTCGAACATTATAGAAATTGGATTCATGAAACGGCTAAGTTTATTAAAAGCTTAGATTCAAATCATCTGGTTTCCATTGGTTCAGAAGGGAATACACCATCACCATCGAACGGAACCAATTTTGAAATCGATCATCAGAGTAAATATATTGACTATTGTACTTTTCATCTTTGGGTTCAAAACTGGGGCTGGTTTGATCCGCTTAAAGCGAAAGAAACGTATCCAGAAGCATTAGAGAAAGCAACAAATTATATTGATGAACATGTAAAGATTGCTCAGAAACTCAATAAACCAATCGTTCTTGAAGAATTCGGGATTTCGAGAGACGAGAACAGTTACGAAGCTAATTCATCAATAAAAATCAGAGATGATTATTATGCATTTATTTTCGATATGATCTATAAATTAAGCAAAACAACTCCACAAGTTTCCGGTGTAAATTTCTGGGCTTGGGGAGGCGAGGGCAGACCTTCACAACCGATGTCAGTCTGGAAAACCGGAGACGATTTAATTGGCGATCCTCCTCATGAATTTCAAGGATGGTATTCGGTTTATGATACTGATAAAGAAACGCAAGATATAATAAGTGAATTTGCCTTAAAACTAAACAAAGGAAATCTGTAGGGTCTATTATTAGATTCTTTCAATTCATTTTCGACATACATTCGCTATGAAAAAAAACTATTCAATAAAAGATATAGCGGCAGAATTAAATATATCAGTTACTACAGTTTCGTTTGTCTTAAATGGAAAAGCAATTGAAAAACATATTTCCAGAGAAACTGCACAAAAAGTTACTGATTACGCAAAAAGGATTAACTATAGAGCAAATGAGATTGCACGATGTCTTCGTACAGGAAAGTCACAGATTTTAGTATTTATAGTCAAAGACTTTTCAGATGCATTCTTTTCTAAATTTGCTGCAATTTTTGAGGATCTTGCCTATCAGAATGGATATAAAGTTATTTTTTGTTGCAATAGCAATAAAGATGATAAAATGGCCGAATTGATAGACTTTTATAAACTTTTGTATGTTGACGGATTTATAGTAGCAACTTCTATCGAAATGAAACAAAAAGTTCAGAATTTGTTTAAGGAAGATGAAAAATTAATTTTATTAGATATTGATGAGCTTAATGAAGATTCTCCTTTGTTTAAAATTGCTGAAGCTATGATAGGATCAGTTTTGAAACTTACAATTGTATAAATATTAAGAAATTTTTGACTTTATATATGTACAAACTAAAAGCTGAATGAGTTAAAATTTTATTGAGCTTTTGGTTATAATTTTCTATTGAGCGCTGAAATGGATTTTTTACCAATTTTGGACCATTAAGTCTGTAGTAGCGGGAACGGGACTCGAACCATGTATTTGTACGTTTTTGAAAAAATCTTTATGATCGCTCCGCCATTCGAACCTGCTTTTGTCTGGTGCTGTCAATGCAGGAATTTTACTTTTGTCTTCAACTGTGTGCCACGATTCTGCCACAAAAATAAAATGCATGATATGCGGTTAAATTCGCCTTAGATTTTTTTAAAAAATGAAGTCCATTAAAGTACTGCAAATTACAGATTAAATTTGGAATATCTGAATTGTCGTGACTCTGTCATGACAATTTAGATGATAAGAACCACTGTGCAATTCATTATTTATACATTTCTTTTCTTTAAAATTCTATTTCAAAATAATTGAGCACCGATTTATAATTATCCTGTGCAGTCAGGCAGGTGTCCATTAAATATTCTTTTATGCTGTTCCATTCCTGTAAACCTCTATAATAAAACAGCTTCAGCTGTTCATCAATTATAAAAGGGACAATATTGTTTGCAAGACATTCTTTAAAGATAATCAGTCGGCCCACACGGCCATTACCGTCCTGAAAGGGATGAAGTATTTCGAAATTATAATGAAAATCGATAATGTCCTCTATCGTTTTATTTTTAATACTGTGGTAATCTTTAAGCATTTCTTTCATCTTGGATGAAACAAGTTTCGGAGGACAGGTTCCGTTTCCTCCGACTTCATTTGGAAGCTTTTTGTATTCTCCTACATTAAACCAGCTTTTCCCGCTATCAGAAGTTCCGGACTTTAGTAAAAAATGGAGTTCTTTAATAATGGATTCAGTGAGTTTTGCATTTGCCTTATCGATTATAAAATCAATGCATCTAAAGTGATTAGCCGTTTCAATTATATCGTCCACATTAATGCTTTCTTCAGATATGCCGACTGTATTGGTCTCGAAAATATAGCGAGTCTGATCATGGGTCAGTCTGCTTCCTTCAATTTTGTTGGAGTTATAAGTCAAATCGATCTGGGTTCGATGATAGATCCCCCCTTTTAGTTTCATTTCCTTCTGTTCCTTTAGAATGTCCAGCAGGAAGTGTTTATTTAATTTTTTGTTATTTTCTTTTTGGGCAATAACGGCATCACTAGGAATATTCCATGTCTTGCCAGTTAGGAAAGCGCCTTTTAATCTGCCCGATGCGCAATAGTTGCGGATTGTTCTTTCGGAAAGCTCCACTTTTTTCGCAAATTCAGCTGTTGAAATATATTTCATTTTAAACAAGTTCCGTTATCGGCAAATATAATGTTATTTTTTAACTTTTTTCTTGATTTTTTTTGCCGATAAATATACCGGACAATTTGTTTCTATAAATACTATGCAATAGCCTTTTTAGAGATCAATTGTGCAAATTGGACTTTATAAAAGAAATTGTGTCGACAATGTCGACACAATCTAAAACTACAAAGAAATTAAATTGTGTGCACTGTGCGGACACATAACTATTCTAACCTAAATTCGGAAAAACTTGATTTTGGTGAGGTTTTACTTTCTTAAAAAGCAATGTGCCACGATTTTGCCATACTAATTCTGACTTTACGGAGGTATCGTAATGTGCTGGTTTTAATGCGGAAGGATACTTGTGGTGTCCTAATTAAATTCAATATCTTATTTTCTGGGTATAGCCGTATAGCAGCTCAATAAATATTTAAAGCTCAAGAAAGTTTTGCACTGCCGTTTGTATGTCCTGACGTATTAAACTGAGCGAATATTGTTTGGTGAGGAAGGCTGCAGCGTGGTTTTCTTGAGCAAACTTTTTATCCGCTTCACTCGAGGAAGTGGAATAGATGATAACCGGGATATCCTTAAAGTTGGGATCCGCTTTAATCTGCTGAAGGAATGCCCTGCCGTCCATGATGGGCATGTTAAGATCCAGAAAGATAAGGTCAGGTTTTGCAAAGGAGCCGGATCTCAATTTCTCAAAAGCGGCGGCGCCGTTCTCGGCCTGCTGATACAAAACAGAAGGATGTTCTGCCGCTAAAGATTCTTCGAAAATTTCGCGGTCATCAGGATCATCATCAATTAAAAAAACGGTCTTCATAAAATGGGGTAAAGCGAATGTAAATATACAATTTTTCGCGATAATTTTAATCTTCCCCTTTTTTTGCCTGTGATTTTGGCAGTATCATTGCAAAAGTGCTCCCTATGCCTTCTTCTGAGACGGCGCTGATGGTCCCGCCGTGGTTCTGGAGTATTTTCCGGCACATGGCAAGCCCGATCCCCGTGCCTGCAAACTGGCCATTTCCATGCAGGCGCTGGAAGATATTGAATATCTGTTCGGAATGCTGTTGGGAGAACCCGATGCCGTTGTCGCTGATTTCTATTTTAAGATAATCTTGATCCGGCCCCTCAGACAGATTGTTCTTGTCAGATTCGGAAAGGGGCTTTAGCCTGATGGAGATCAGTGGGGGGATATCTGGCCTGCTGTATTTCAGTGCATTGGACATCAGGTTGCCGAAGAGCTGTGCCATCTGCAGGGGAATGGCTTCTATTTCAGGGAGCACATCGCTCTGGATCACAGCATTTTTCTGCTCGATGACCAAGTCAAAATCCGCCAGGGTCTCCAGGATGACGGTGTTCAGGTCCACAGGCTCAAAATTCTTTTCCGCCTGGGAGAGTCTGGAGAACTGCAGCACGTCTTTTATCAGGTTTTCCATTCTCTTGGCCGAGCCGGTTATCTTGCCAAGGTAGAGGTCGGCTTTTTCAGGATTTTTATGCAGGTTGTTTTGCAGCATGTCGGCAAACACGCTGATTTTCCGTACCGGCTCCTGCAGGTCATGCGATGCGATATAGGCAAACTGGGAAAGCTCGCGGTTGCGCGCTTCCAGTTCGGCATTTGCCGCATTGAGCTCTGAAGTCCTTTCGGAGACCTTGAACTGGAGCTCGTGCTGGAGTTCGCGCTCTTTGGTCACATCCTGGGCTGTTCCGCTGATTCCCTCAGGGGTTCCGTCCTTGGAGTACAGCACCTGCGCATTGGCATGTATGATGCGCTTTTGGCCTGTAACCTTGTTGGTAATGGGAAATTCGTAATCATAGGAATCTTGGGCGTCAGAAGTGAAGGCCTCTTTAAATGCTTCCATTACTTTTTCCCTGTAAGGGTCTTCGATACGCTCCATAAATATGCCGCTGCTGCCGTGGTTATCGGCCAGTCCAAGCCACTCTTTGAAACGGTCCGAACAGGTAATGCTGCCGTCGGCCGCACTCAGGCCCCAAGTGGCCAGTTCGGCCAGTTCGATTGCCCCGGCGAGCGCCTGTCTGGTCTCTTCGAGTTTTTTGGAGGCGGTGACCTGCTGTGTCACATCAACGGCTATGTCCATGATGCCGTAGATCTCGCCTTTGGAATTGCGGATGGGCGTATAGGTGAATTCAAAGTAATAGGTGCTTAGTTTTCCATCGACCTGCAAATCTGCCGGCATAGCGCGCCCATAGTAGGTTTCCCCGGTGCGGTAGATGTTTTCCAGTATGCCGATAAACGGCTGGCCTTCGAGTTCGGGAACTGCATCGATGAACGGTTTTCCAATTACGTTGCGGTCTTTTCCCCAATAGCCGATCATGATGTCATTGGCAATTTCAATTTTCAGATCGTCACCGGTGAAAAGGCAGATCCCGACCGGGGACTGCTCTACCATTGAGGTTACCTTATGCTGGCTTTCGGTGACCGCCTGCCTGCCTGAGATGATTTCATCCATGTCCATGCAGAACCCTGCATAGCCTGCATATCGGCCTTCGGCATCGTAGAAGGGATCGCCCGCGGCCCTGCACCACATGGTTTCCCCCGTATGCTTTCTTGCCCTGAAAAGCGTGTCAAAGTGCCTTTTTGAGGCAATGGCATCCAGATAGGCATCTTTAGCCCTGTGGTAGTCTTCGGGCGCGATGGCATAGGTCCAGTTCCCTTTTAGCAGCTCCTGGTAGGGCATTCCGGTAAATTCGATCAGCGTCTTATTGAAATAGGTCATCCGACCATCCTTATCTGAGAGCCATAAGCCTGTAGGGGAGCTGTCGGTCACATTGCGGAACAGCGCATCTGCCTCGCGCTTGCTGATTTGAAGCTGCTCTTCGGCCTGCAGCAGTGCCAGACGGCTGTTGTCCTGCTCGGTGATGTCGGCAACGGTTCCCGAGAATGCAGAACCGTTTCGATGCGAATCAAACATCCTTGAGGCAGATATTGCAATCCTATGGATGCTTCCGTCCTCCCAGATCACGCGGGGCGTATAATGGAAAGTGCCGCTTTTGATACCTTCTTTAAGAGCCTGAACCCTGAGCTCCAGGTCTTCGGGATGGATGTATTTTGAGAGCTGTTCTATGGTGAGCTCTGCCTGGACTTTTCCGGTCATGAGCCTGGTTAGCTCAGCAGTGTAGTCGATGGTGCCCTGGGAGTAGTCCACGTTGAAAATTCCCAGCCCCATGCTTTTGATGGCAATATCGGTAAGCTGGCGTGATTTGTAGAGTTCTTCGGCCGCTTTTTTCTGGGCTGTGATGTCCTGCACCGTGCCGTTAAAGCGATACGCGATATTGTCCTTGTCAAACCACGCCTTTCCCAAGGCATGAACCGTTCGGATATCTTTAGATTTAGAATCTATGATATCGTACTCAATGTCGTAGCGCCCGCCAGAACTGTAATCCAGTGTCCTGTTTATGGAATCCGCCACACGCTCCCTGTCATAGGCCGCTATGGATTCCAGCGCATGGACCAAGAGCACTTCATCCTGCGCCTGCAGGCCAAACCAGTCCTTAAGCCTTGGGTTTGCAGAGAATCTCTGGGTCTTTGGGTCCAGGTCGAAAGTGCCGAACTCTGCGGCATTGATCGCAAATTCAAGCTCTTCCTTACTCTGGTTTATTTTCTGCCTGTGAAGCACTTTGTCTGTAGTCTCAGTGGCAATGACCAGTACGCCTTTGATCTGCCTGCTGTCATCGCGCACAGGGGAATAGCTGAAAGTCCAGTAGCAGTCTTTAAGGATTCCGTCCCTTTCAATGGGCATCAAAAGGTCATCGTACCATACGCTTTCCCCTTGGTCTAGAACCCTTGCTATCAGTGGCTGTATAAAGTCCCAGCATTCGTGCCAGTAATCGGCCGCTTTTCCTCCCATTGCATGGGGGTGCTTGGCAGTTCCCATTATGCCGAAATAGGAGTCGTTATAAAACTGGGTGAGCTCTTCCCCCCACCACAAAAACATCGGGAACTTGCAAGAGAGAAGGGTGGATAGCGTATTTTTCAGATTCTCGGGCCACTTCTCAGGAGTGCCGAGAATGTGCGCGCCCCAGTCGATACTCTGGATGATTCTGGCAGCTTCACCTCCATTGTGAAGGAAATAATAGTCGGAATTGTAAAGGTCTGGTTTCAAAGGTTTGTTTTCAGGTTGCCAGCCGCATATATTGGCGCGGCATATTTAGGTAAATATAGCCAATTAAATGTAAAGAGCCCGTTTTTAGGCTTGGTAATGCTGCGGGCATTTTTTTCTCACATCAGAAATGTGCCGGGATCCGAGGCGGTTTCTTCCTGCTGCTGCTGCTCGCTTTGCTCTTCTTGTTCATCAGGGCTGCCTTCACCGGTTTGTAAACGGGCGCCCACCAGCAGGGTATTAAAACGGCTTTTTGCTTTTGCCAGTGCCGATATGCCTGTACCCAGGCAGTGGTGGTACTGCAGCAGGAGCTGCTCTTCATAGCATGCGGCGGCACCGTCTTGGGGGACGCTGTGATAGCAGTTTTCTGGAGTCATAAGCTGATATTGGATTGATTAAGCGCCGCTTCCTTTTTTACAGGCCGCGGCAGGGTAAATGTAAAGCTTTTGGGTTGGGTGCCTTTTATATAATTTTTGCGGGGAATTGTTAAATTCTCATTTGCCGCTTTTCAATTTTAACAGGGGCACCTATTCCAGATAGGGTTTAAAATTATAAATTTGATGCTCTATTTACGGATGTTCAATATCAAATATTTCACAATGGAAAAAGAGATACAGCTAAAGGTGAGAAAAGATCTGGATGCCCGAGAGCAGCATACTATCCTCAAACTCAAAGGCAGCCTGATCTCAAAAGGCTATACGGAGATTATCCATATCCTGGACCAGGACGAGCAGTTCCATATCAATACTTTTGAAACAGATGGAGATAAAAGCGGTGAAGCCCTGGAGTATATTGCCGCGTTCATCGAGCAGGAAAACCTTTCGGGGGCAATCAGCATCAAATAATTAATCAGCCCTTTTAAATCCACAGCCCGCCAGCCGTCAGGCTGGCGGGCTTTCGAGCCTTAAAATGCGGCCATAAAAAAAAGCCGATTCAATTATCGGCTTCTGCTTTTACGTTTCTTTTTTTCATGCGCTGTTTTATCTGATACAGGTTTTGGGAAAGCAGGCGCAGTATCTGCTTGTGGTGATTTGAAGGCCTGTTCTTCAAGCCCCTGCATTGCAGCACTTCCATGCGGCTCAGGGATAGTTCGATGGTTTCCACTGATTTATCGGCAATTTTTGCCGATAGGATAAGCGAATCTTTTTTGCCATAATATTCATTGGTGAATACGCAGTGCCCCAAGTCATCGCCCTCGCGCATAAAATCCTTGACGTTTTCAATCACCGAAATGTTCAGTTCCCTGTCCTGAAATGACAGTCCGAAAAAGCGTTTTTTATCGCTTGCGTACCTGCTCTGCGCTTTTTCGATTTCAAGGCGCAGGTCTTGGAGTTTTTTCTTTCGTAAAAGCCCGCGCTTTTTATGCACCAATCGGTCATGCGCTCCGCTGAGGTTTTCAGGGCATACGTAAAGGGGACTGCAGAGGTCTTTTTTGAAATGCCGAAGCAATTCGAGATAATCCTCCCAAATCTGCACATCAGCGATTTTGTAGCTGTTCCTGATGGCGGTCTTGACTGCCTGCCAGTTTCGTCGGATGCCCTGTCCTGAAACACGCAGATAATGCTGCAGAAGCTTTATCTGACGTGCTTTTAAAAGGGTTTCGGCAATGGGGTCGGATAAAAGCGATGCAAAGAGCAGGTGGGGCGCTATATCATGCACCGAAGATTTAAAGCCGTTGCGTTTCAAAATGGGCAGCACTTTGATCTGCGGAAAGACCTTGTAGGGATTGATGAAGCACTTGGCATTGCGGACAAAATCCTTTGGCCTTATTTCAAGGGGGGAATAAAATTTCCACGCATCGCAGGCCTGTGAAAACGCATTGGTGCTGCGCGAGAGCGTGCGCACTTCCCCTGCGGGGCTTATCCAATGCTGCATGACCTCATGGTGGAAATGGGTCGGTGCGAAATTCTTTTTCATGCGCTTATAGGCTATGGCCATGCGCACCACCTGAAACCCTGCAAAGCGCTGCACCACGGCAAAGTATTCGGTTTCCTTGAAATGCACCTGATTGCAGGGCATCATTTTAAGCCTGCCTTTGCAGGCAGGACAGGCGGTAAATTTGGCGCAGGAGCTTTGGCAGGAGGGTTTCCATACATGGGTGCAGTCCAAGCAGTAGAATTTGGAACGTGATAGCACGCCCCATTTCAGGAAGATATTTTTTTCTGCCCAAACAAAAACCTCAGGATTTATGGGCGAAAGCGTTGCGCTTAAGGCGGCAAGCTGTTTTTCTATTTGTGTTTTGGGTGTCATAGGTCAAAGAGTGTCAGGGCGGTCTGCGCCGCAGGTTTTACATCTTTCTTTACGGGGATAACAGTCTGGGTTTGGATTTTCGCGGCAGGAATTTCAGGCTGCGAGAAAAGGTCGGCAGCGGCGGGTGTCTGCACCACGGCTTTATAGGCTACAGGGGCAGGCGTTGGGATGGAATCATCGGTGTAGTACTTTACTGCCATGTCAAAGATTTCCTGATTGTCAAAGTAGCACAAGCCTGTTTTTTTGACCTGCCCGCCTATGTAGTGCAGACAGGATTCGAAGTTCTTGGAAGCTTTGGCGTAATGGGGCGCAAAGGCGCTGTCGCCCTGCGCCAGACTGTTCAGATAATTTTCTATGGCTTTTCTAAAATTTTCAGAAGCTTTCATAAGAGTGGATTTAAGATTGAAATTTTCACTCAAAGAGCCTTGAATAAAGGTCGTAGCAGTACTCTTCAAAACAGAGCCAGCATACAAAAGTGTAGTGCGGCGCGCTAAATCGGTTCTCGATAGGTTCTCCAATCGCTTCTTCGAGCTGGGTTCGCATATCTTCAAGCTCATCGATATGTTCGATGTAAAATTCTTTGCAGTCCGCATTGTAGATAAACTCTGAAACCATCCCGCTTACGCAACCGCCAGTCTGCAGGTCAAGGAAAAAGGATTTCAGCTGTACGCTGCGTTTGCCGTCATACGAAGTGATGCTTCTAAGGATAATTTCATTAAAGGCAGCACTTACGCGATAATCGCTGTAATTTGATTTTTGTAAGGCTTTCATAAAAAAATATTTTAGGCGTGCATAATTTTTAAAAGGCGTAAGGTTTAGAAAGGCAGGTCGTCGGGGTCGTCCGTGGTTTTCTGCTGTTTGAGGGCGGGCGCTGGCTTGCTGTTATCCGACTGCGCGAATACCAGTATCTTGACATCCGAGGTGTGAAAGGTCAATGTCCCGTGAGCCTGCGCATCATTTCCGATATAGACCTTCAGCCCGATGCGCCCGAAGAGCTGCACAAGGGTGCCTTTACGAAGCCACTGCGCCAGTCCTGCGCTGAGCCAATAGGAGCAGTCGATATAGGTTACAATCTTTTTCACCTCGGTGCTTCCTTTGGGCTTGTAGCTGTCGTTGACAGCTATGGAGAAGTTTACCACCTCACGGTTTTCTTTTACTTTCGCCACTGAGGCATCTTTTACAATTCGTCCTGTGATTTCCATGATTTCTAATTTTAAATGAATACTTGTTCGAGTTTTCTTTCCCATGCCCCGCAAGAAAAATTTCAAAAGAAAAAACGGGAAAAAAGAAAGCGGAAGAACAGTGTGCGAAACGAGCCGGAGTGCTATAAGTCCCGAAGGGCCGCGTAAAGCGGTTATGCGCATGCAGGAGAGGGCGGGCACTACTTTGGCTGCCCTTTTAACCCGTTTTGAATTGAAAATTTACCACTCAGCTTTTTGCGCATTTGAGATTCCGCCACAGAATAGCTACCTTAGCGGTTAGTAAGAAAAAAACAGACCGCAGGCCTTAAAAACTATGGGACCAGACCAGTATATCAGACTCTCACAGCTGAACGACCAGATCCAGGACACGATCAATTCCCGCTTTAGGGGACAGACGCACTGGGTGGTGGCTGATATCACCAACCATTCCTTTAAGGCCGATAAGAAGATCCATTACTTTGAGCTGGTGGAAAAAGGCGAGAAGAACAGCGCCATTATAGCCAAAATCATGGGAAAGGCGTGGGGAGAGGGGGCAGTGCAGCTGTCGGATTTTGAGAAGAAGACCGGCCAGAGATTCACCAACAACCTTCATGTGCTGGTAAAGGTCAGCGTGGATTATCATCCGCTGTATGGGCTTTCTGTAAATGTGCTGGATATAGATGTGAATTTTACCCTTGGGGTCTTGGAGCAGCAGCGCAATGCGACCCTTAAAAGGCTTGCTGCAGAGAATGATTTTATCACCAAAACAGCCGATGGCTATTCCACGCTTAACAGCCGTCTGAAACTTCCCCTTGCCATTCAGAGGGTTGCCGTTATCTCAGCGAGCAACTCGGCAGGAAATGAAGATTTCCGCCATACCCTGCAGCACAATGATTTTGGGTATGCCTTCCAGATTGACGATTATTACACCATAGTGCAGGGGGACAACAATGCCAAGCTTTTCCTAAACAAACTCATTGAAGTCTATAATACAAAAATCCCTTATGATGCCATTGTCATTACAAGGGGAGGCGGCGCACAGTCGGATTTCCTGATCTTTGACAATTACCAGATCGGGCGTGCTGTGGCTAAATTCCCCATCCCGATCATAACAGGGATCGGGCACCAGAAGAATGTCACCATCACTGACCTTATGGCGCATACCCATACCAAAACCCCGACCAAAGCGGCAGAGTTCATTATTGCCCATAACCGCAGTTTTGAAATGGGGCTGCTTTCCCTGCAGCAGCTTATCGTGATCAGATCCCAGCAGCTTCTGCTGCAGCATTCCAAAGGGCTGGAAGAGCTCAAGAGAAATATATCCAAAAATTCAAGGGAGGCGCTCTTGGGACACAAGAAGCAGCTGGCCCTTGCCAACCAGAGAATCGCGGCGGACGTGAAAGACATACTGCAGGGGCAGCAGAAACGGCTTTCACTGAAAGCCCAGATGGCAGGGCAGCTTTCACAGAACCTGCTTCGCCGCAAAAGGAGCGATATGGAATATCTCACAGGGAATTTAAAGCTGTTTGCCGCAGGCTATCTGAAAAGCAGCAATCTTCATCTGTTGCATATGCAGAAGAGCATTGCACTGATGTCCCCGCAGAATATCCTGAGGAAAGGCTACGCGATTGTGAAAGCCAATGGGAAGATTGCCGCATACACCGGGGATATAAAACAAGGGGACGATATAGAAGTCATCCTGCACGATACCATACTTAAAAGCACCGTTCAAGAAAAAATACAATACGATGGAAGAGAAACTGACTTATGAGCAGGCTTGGGAAGAGCTTGCCGCCATTTCAAAAGAAATAGAGAACGAGACCATTTCGGTGGACCAGCTTGCCGAAAAGGTGAAAAGGGCATCGGAGCTTATCGCCTTCTGCCAGGGCAGGCTTAAGGCCGCAGAGACTGAAGTGGGCAGAATAATAGACGGCATGGAAAAAGAATAATAGGACTTGAATATCCAGCAACACTATACATGCTGGAACTGTAAAACAAAAAAGAGCCTCAGGCTCTTTTTTGTTTTAAGCATCTTCTAGCTGTTAGAAGATGCGCTTCAAGTGCTTCCAGCCCCTCCTGAATTATCATTTCGCCCCGTATCGTAGATGGAATCATCCGCTGCCGACCCATCGCGCTGATCATCCCAGTCCCCTGTATTGGCATCTGCATCCTTATTGCTGCTCTTTTCAGGCGGATTCTGATATCCCTGTGCCTTTAAGGCACTATGATATGGACATTTCTGGATATCATCGTAATTTTCTGCTGTATTTTCCATGACTGATCAATTTAAAGTTAATTATAAAAATACGGCTAGCGGATGGTATTTATTTACAGGCAGAGAGCTGGAGGTTATTTAATTTCCATTTTTGCTGACATGGCTTCTCCTATTTTTAATTTTCAGGCCCATTATCATCTGCAAATGGATCGGGAGCATTCTTCAGGCTTTCCTGAAGATCCAATAGGGCATCGGGCGAAGCGTTTTGCTGCTCGGAAGCAGCTAAGGCCAGGAATCGGAAAGCGAAATCAATCGGCTTTTCTTTCCCCATCTCAAAAAAATGCACCAGATACTGTTTTTTTTCGATATCCACTGCCAGAACTTCCCCTTTGTCCCATACGGGATGCACCACCATATCCCCTTCTTTGAAAGCGGTCTCTTGGGTGTTCTGCAAGGATGCTGCGGTAGCCTGCGAGGCCTGAAGGATCTCCGGGGAAAGCTTTCCCTTGCGCACATAAAACTCCTCCTTGATTTCAAAGAGAAACCGTGACGGGTATTTATTAAGTCCGGTAGTGAAATTAAACCCTTCGGAGTCGGTCATGTAAAACCGCTTCTCGGCGCGCGTTACCGCCACATACATCAGCCTTCTTTCTTCCTCTATGGCGCGCTTTCTCCTTTCTTTGATCGATAAGGCGCTCGGGAGCACCCCTTCGGTGAAGCCGCAAAGGAAGACATAGGGGAATTCGAGGCCTTTAGAGATATGGATGGTCATCAGGCGCACCTTGTCCTGATTTTCGGTGTCTTTGTCCAGATCCGTATACAGGGCTATCTCCTGCAGGTACTCGACGATATCTACAGGACCGTTGTTTTCTTTTTCCAAGAGCATCATCGAGCTTACGAGCTCTTTGATATTCTCGAGCCTGTCCTGGTCTCCGTCCTTGCGGTAGAGTTCGGAAAGCCCGCTTTTATCGAGTATGATTTTTACAAGGTCTGAAATAGAGTTGGACTGCGCATCTTTCTTCAATTCTGATACCAGTGCCAGAAAATCGGAAGCCCCTTTTTTATTGAGTTCCTTATCCTGGAGATTATTCTCCAGCGTGTGAAGCAGCGGGAGGTTCTGTTCGCCTGCCAGCAGGCTCAGCCTTTCGAGGAACTTTTTGCCGAGTCCCCTTGTCGGGTGGTTGAACATGCGCAGAAAGGAGAAATTATCCCCCTGCACGATAAGCCTTAGAAAAGAGAGCACATCTTTGATTTCCCTGCGCTCAAAAAAACGGATGCCCCCAAATATGGCATACGGGATATTTTCCTTGATGAGCGCCTGCTCGATATTTCTTGAAAGATGGTTGGAGCGGTAGAGTATGGTAATATCGGAATACGAGGCATTTTCTGTCTTCATGATTTCCTTGATTTCCGAGGCCACCCAAAAGGTTTCCTCAAAATCATTTTTGCCGTGGAAATGCACCACTTCAACGCCTTCTGGATTGTCGGTGACCATATCCTTATCCACCCTAACCGTGTTGTTTTTGATGATATGGTTGCCGACTTTCAGGATGTTGGGGGTCGAACGGTAGTTCTGGTTCATGAAGATGGTTTGGGTATCAGGGAACATCTGGTCGAATTCCACCAGATACTCGGGCTTTGCCCCGCGCCATTCGTAGATGGTCTGGTCGGGATCGCCCACAAGGAACAGGTTCTGGTGCACGCGCGAAAGCATTTCCACCAGATGGAACTGGCTGTCGGAGCTGTCCTGCGCCTCATCCACCTGTATGTAATGCAGCATTTGCTGCCACTTGGAGAGCACATCGGGATTGCTGTCCAGGATAAAAGCCGTGAAATGGATCAGATCGTCAAAATCCAGCGCATAGTTGCGTTTCTGCTTGTCCAGATATTTCTGATAGACCTGGCTGGAAAGCGAATCCTTCTCATCGGAAGTGAAGCTTTTGTTTTCAATCATATACCCCAGATAGTCCGAGGTGCTTTTCTGTTTGGAGATGAAGCGCAGCACCTGTTTGAAGGTTAGGTTTTTGGAGTTGATGTCCAGTTCTGTGAAGACTTCCCTTAGGATGGTTTTCTGGTCTTCTGCATCCAGTATGATGAAATTCTTTGGATAGTGCAGCTTATTGATTTCCTCACGCAGAAAGCGCACGCAGAAGCCGTGGTAGGTGGTGATGAAACTCACATCGTAGAGATCCCCGATGAGCGCCTTGACCCTTTTTTTCATTTCCTGTGCGGCCTTATTGGTGAAGGTCACACAGAGGATGTTGGAAGAGTTGATGCCCAGCCTGTCCACAATGTAGGCAAAGCGGGAGGTAAGCGCTTTTGTTTTCCCCGACCCGGCGCCGGCAATAACGCGCACGTAGCCTTCTGTGGTTTTTACGGCCTGAAGCTGGCTCGGATTAAGGTTTTCAAGAATCGGATCGTTCATTTTAAAAGGATGATTTTTTTTTGAACCCTATTTTAGCTGATGTCAGGTAAAATGAAATAGGCATGCAAATTTATGCAATTAATTGAAAAGCGCAGCGGCATTGAGCCCGATTGGCTTTGGATTGCCATTGCAATAAGATAATGCATTGCCAGTATAAAGAGCCGATTCAAATAAAAAATCCTGAAGAAGATCTGGAAATAAATGCCCTTCAGGATTTTTTGCGAACCGCTTCTGCTTTTTTTTATAAAACAGCTTAATAACTGCTGCCCATTTTCATTCCCCCTGATGCCATGGGCCGTCTTTCAGGCGCACGGTTTCTGAGGCGCTTTCCCTGGAAGGGGAATTTCCATTAAGATGATCCACTACTTCTTCAACCGTTGTTCCTGCAGCCCTTACGGCATCTTTCAATATTTCTTCAGGGACATTGAGCTTTTCTGCCCACTGCTGGATTTCTGCCTGCTGGGAGATATCGATATGCATATCATCGCTTTGTGGCATATTGTTTCTATTTTCCATGATTTCTAAATTTAATGATTTATCCAAAGTTAGCATCAAGCCGCATAATCCTGTTATATGATAAGAAAGGAATATTATAGCATTTCTATGATTATCAGCTTTTTAAAATAAGGAGCCGCATTTTTTATATCCCGCGCACCTGCCGAAAAGTGAGGTTGATCCTGGGCAGGACTTGGCGGGCTGTTTTAGGCACCTGATGCTCCCAATAGGTATTGGTGCTTCCCGCCATCAGCAGGAAGCTGCCGTGGTGCAGTGGAATTTCTATCGGCTCGATGTGCTTGAGGGTCTTATGTCGCAGGCGGAATAGGCGGGTTTCCCCAAAAGTCACAGAGGCAATGTTCATGTTCTTGTTGCTGGAAGAAGTTTTGTCGCTGTGCCATCCCACACCGTCTGTGCCGTCCCTGTAAAGGTTCAGCAGCACGGCATTAAAGTTTATGCGGGTCTCATCCTGCACGCGCTCCCTGATCTGGAGCAGCTCCAAGGGCCAGTGGGGATTGGATTTGCGCTCAGGCCTGCCAGAATCGCCATACCAGCAGATCATGCGCGGTGCGGTAACGACCTTGTCATACATAGGCATTTCATATTCCCTCCACTGCGTGCCATGGTATAAAACATTGTAATAATGGTCGGATTCCTGTTTATTGAAAAAATTATCAATCAGCAGCAGCTCGGCATCAGGGGCGTCAAATATCCTTCTGCCGCCATTGCCTGATGAAAAAATTTCAGTGTCATCAAAAAGCATCATTTTGTTTAGTTTTTCAGTTCACATTCAGACTGCCGGCATGCCGGAGGCCTGTCCACTGCTCATTTTAAGCCGCGGGATATTGATTTCATGTTCCTGCGGATAGGGTGCGCGATGGGTCATGCTCACATCCTCGCGTATTTTCTGCTGGGCCCTGTATTTCCAATCGTTCTCATGCTCATAACGCGGATCGGGTATAAAAGGCATTTTAGCCATCTTTATGACCGTTATGGTTGGGAAATGGTAATCCACCTCGACATTGCCCAGCAGCAGGTAGCATCCCCCTCCCTGAAAAGGGTATGCCGAGAGGCTGTCTGTGAAATGCGCCGTATCAAACATATCCCCTCTGGCATCTATCCAGGTGCCGAAATACATAGCGCCCATCTTTGTGGGCACATGCTTGCGCGAGATCAGATAGGCGAGCATCCGCACCTGTTTTTTATGATGGGCCAAAAGGTCTTGCGCCATCACATTGCCCCTGAAAGGGGTCTGAAGCAGATCAAAAGGGGAACACGAGACAGGGAAACCCAGCAGTTCGATCTCATCAAAAGCATCTTCAAAAGCGGAGCGCTCCAGCTGCGGCAGTATAAATTCCTTCACAGGCTGCTCAAGCAGCAGCGGGGTACGGGGTTTAAAGTTTACCAGAATTAGGCGGGTAATCACCAGCAGCTGGTTTTTTGTCTTGCCGGTGAACCGGAACGCGCCGATGAAAATCAGGATCTGTATGGCTTCGATTCCGATTGCTATGCGGTTGATAAAATCCTCAAGGGACTTGTACAGCCCGTTTTTTTCGCGTTCCTGCTGAATGAGAAGCGCTGTTTTGGATTCCAGGCCCTGCAGATGCATAAAACCCAGATATACATCAGAGCCATACAGAGTGGTTTGGATTTCACTTTTATTCACACAGGGATTGTGCACGGTGGCCCCAGACATCCTAGCTTCATGCACATATACTTCGGTGCGGTAGAAACCGCCCTGATTGTTGATCACCGCCACCATAAACTCTATTGGATAATGCACCTTCAGATACAGGCTCTGATAGCTTTCCACGGCATAGGAAGCCGAGTGCGCCTTACAGAAGGAATAGCCTCCAAAGGACTCGATCTGGCGGTATATTTCAGCGCTCAGCGCGATGGGATGCCCTTGGGCCCTGCAGGATTCAAAGAAGTTATCCTTTACCTTCTGCAGTGCGGCTTTGGAACGCCCTTTTCCTGACATGGCACGCCGGAGGATATCCCCGTCAGCAGCAGTAAGGCCTCCATAGTGCTGGGCAATCTTGATCACATCTTCCTGATATACCATAATGCCGTAGGTTTCCCCGAGCTGCTGCTGGAATACGGGATGGAAATATTCAAACCTGTCGGGATGGTTGTGCCTGAAGATATACTCTTTCATCATTCCAGACTGTGCCACTCCGGGACGTATGATGGATGAGGCGGCCACAAGGGTTTTGTAATTGTCGCATTTCAGTCGCCGCAGAAGGCCCCTCATGGCCGGGCTTTCGATGTAGAAACAGCCTATGGTTCTGCCTATGGAAAGAAACCTGTTGCAGCTCTTTTCATCTTTTGACATCCTGGTGTCACGGATGTTGATGCGTATGCCGCGGTTCTTCTCAATAAGCTTTACGCTGTCGTCAATATGCCCGATCCCGCGCTGGCTCAGGATGTCAAACTTTTCAAGTCCGATATCTTCGGCCGTATGCATGTCAAAAAGCACTATAGGGAAGCCCTTTGGGGGCATCTCCAGAACTGAATAATTAGTAATGGGCTCCTCGGAGATGAGTATGCCGCAGGAATGCATGCTTCTCTGGTTGGGATATCCCTCGAGCATCATTCCATACTGCTGCACCTCGCGGACCACTTCATTGGTGGGATGCAGCGCCATAGGGTTTTTGGCCAGCGCGTCGAGCTCTTCTTTTGGAAGCCCGAAGACCTTGCCGACCTCACGGAATATGGAGCGGTATTTGAATTCCACATTGGTGCCGCAGAAAGCCACATGATCATAGCCGTAGCGGGAGAAGATATATTCCAGGATAACATCCCGTTCCTTCCAGCTCCAGTCAATATCAAAATCCGGAGGGCTCTTGCGGTTCAGGTTCAGGAAACGCTCAAAGTAGAGATCCAGCTCCAAAGGGCAGATATCGGTAATCCCAAGGCAGTAGGCAATAATGCTGTTGGCCCCGCTGCCGCGTCCTATATGCAGGAATCCCTGAGAATTGCTAAAGCGTATAATATCCCATGTGATTAAAAAATAGCCGCTGAATTCCAGCTGGTCAATTACTTTGAGTTCCCGCAGCATCCTTGATTTTGCCTCTGCATTATTGTTTCCATAGCGCCATTCCAGTCCCTGCTGGGCCAGGGTGGTGAGAAGCTGCAAGTCGTCTTTTCTGCTGTTGGTATAGAATTTCTTATTTTTCGGCGTTTTGAAATCAAATTCAAAATGGCACTGTTCAATTATTTCTTTTGTATTGGAGATGATCTGGGGGTAGCCGTCATAGCATTTAAGGATCCTGTCCAGACCCACCATGACTTCTGTCTGCCTGCAGCAGTCTGTTTGGGAGAGGCGTGAAAAAACTACATTCAGGTCTATAGCCCGCAGTATCTTATGGAGTTTGTATTCGGTTTTGGTGCGGAAGGTGACAGGCTGCAGCACCACCATGCTGTCTGCTTTGGTCTTCCAATTGCCCATAACCAGTGAAGGGCGCTGTTCGGGGCGCAGGCCGATAAACTCATGCTCTCTTAATACAGAGGGCACATTCTCCAAGGGATAGATGACAAAAACATTTTCAAAGGCTGGAGCGATTAAGGGAAGTTCTGTATTGTCAAAATTATGCCGGGTCAGAAAACGGTTCATTTCTGCAAGACCTGCCGCATTTTTCGCCAGTCCGATATAACGCAGCGCATTTCCGGAGCGAAATTCGATCCCTACGATGGGCTTGATGCCCGCAGCCTGGCATCCTTTTATAAAGTCGTAAATCCCAGTGGCGGTATTGATATCAGTCAGTGCCATAGCCGTGATGCCCAAGTCCGAAGCTTTGGATATCAGGTCCTCAAGCGGTATGGTGCCATAGCGCAGGGAATGGAAGGAATGGCAGTTGAGATACATTTACTCTGATTTGCGTTTTAAAATTTCATTTTTGGCATTGGGTTTGAAAGAAGCGCCTGCGCACCGCATTACCGCATCAAAACCGTAGCGGTTCTTCATGCGGTCCATGGCCTGATAGAGCGCCAGCATTTCTTCGGTGTCATTGAAAATGTCGATCTGATAGGTCCCGCGCACCAGTCCGCTGAACGTAACTCCGATCAGCCGCAGCCTCATACGGCGCTGGTATAATTTATCAAAAAGATCCAGCACAATTTTGGCAAGTATGTGATCAGCCGAAGTGTGCTGCACACGGCATTGTTTTGTTTCTGTGTCAAAATTTGCGTAACGTATCTTCACTTTTACAGCGGAAGCCAGCCACGCCTCGGAACGCAGCTGGTAAGAGAGTTTCTCCACCATGCCCAGCAGCACACGGTTTAATTTCGCAATGTCAATGGTATCCTGAGAAAAGGTATGTTCTGTGGAAATCGACTTTCTTTCCGTGTAAGGCTCTACCGGATTATTGTCGATGCCGTTAGCCTTTTTCCATAGCTCGATGCCGTTCTGTCCGATCATGCGCTGCAGCGATTCGGCCGGCATTTCTGAAAGGGTCTTTATGGTGCGGATCCCGATGCGCGAGAGCAGCTGGAAAGTCTTATCGCCCACCATCGGTATTTTGCGGACCGAAAGGGGATTTAAAAAAGCCTGTACCAGATGTTCGGGGATTTCAAGGTTCTGCTTCTGCTTTCCTTCGCCCGTGCCGATTTTCGATACGGTTTTATTGACTGAAAGGGCAAAGGTTAGGGGCAGTCCGGTTTCTTTTGTGATGCGCTGCGCCAGCTCGTCGGTCCACTTATAGCTCCCGTAGAATTTATCCATTCCGGTAATGTCCAGATAAAACTCGTCGATGCTGGCTTTTTCCACCACGGGAGCTTTCTCCTGGATTATTTCGGTCACGTCGTGCGAGAGCCTTGAATAGAGTTCCATATCGCCTTTCATCACTTTTGCCTGAGGGCACAGCCTGAGCGCCATCTGGATAGGCATGGCCGAGCGCACGCCGAATTTTCGGGCTTCATAAGAGCAGGAAGCCACCACACCTCTTTCGCCTCCGCCGATAATCAATGGAATTCCGTTAAGCTGGGAATTGGCAAGCCTTTCGCAGGAGACGAAAAACGTATTCATGTCTATGTGTACAATTGCCCGGTTCATAATCTTAATCATTTTATACAGATCAAAATTAGCACAGATAGTAACATTTTTTTTAAAATAAATGTTCTAAATCATAACAATATTCTAGAGGCCTTATTTTTCAGGGAGTTTAAAAATCAGTTTTTTTATGGTGATAGATGTTTATTCAGAATTTACGCAGCATGGTTTAAAGGAATCTTTTTCGGGAAGGCTTTCAGCTAAAAGGAGTTTAGATGTGAAAACTGTTCAGTGCAATGCGCTTTTCTTTTCATAACATTCAAGCAAAATATAGATTTTGACAATATTTTATAGGAAAAAGACTTATCTTTGCATGCTATTAACCGCTCCCACGGATATAATTCGATTATTTATCGATTTTCAACGGCCGGCACAAAGGCTTTTGCAGATTTTTAGATTCTTGTCTTCCGTAACTGCACAAATTTCCAAGCCATGCCGCAACAGCAGGGTCCCCGACAGATTATTTTTCATGCAGATGATGACGAAGATGACAGAATGCTGTTTTTGGACGCCGTTGCTGAACTCAATTTGCAGCTTAAAGTGGAGCAGGCCCAAGATGGGCAGCGGCTTTTGGATATTCTTTGGCGCACTGCTTCAGAAATGCCGGAAATGGTATTTCTGGATATTAATATGCCCGGTAAAAATGGATTTGACTGCCTCAAGGAAATAAGAAGAGCATCAGGCTGGCAGAATAAGTTAAAGGTAATAATGCTTTCCACCAGCAGCAATATTGAAAATATTGAGCTGTCCTATGAATTGGGAGCTGATTTTTATGCCGTCAAGCCCAGCACCTTTGAGGGGTTCAAAAGACTGCTCGCATCTATAATGAGCTTGGACTGGAATATTTCAAAAAGGGATAGGAAAGAATTTCTCCTATTTGAAAAATAAATAGATTTAGATTCAAAAAAGCCCTGCATACTATTATGCAGGGCTTTTTTTCACAAGTCCTATAGGGCGGCTTCAGCATCTGTAGAGGACGCGCCAGCAGGCTCTTCGCCAGCAGGCTTTTCTGTGTTCTGTTGGGCAGTCTGCTGGACTGTCTTTTTCATCAGGATATAAAAATCCCTGAGATGCCACCATGCAGGACATCGGTCCAAAGGCCCTGTAGAGTTTCTGATTGTGGCATAGCAGCTCAGTAAGAAAACCTGCGTATCGGTAATCTTTGCCCACGGTGTCCATTCCACTTCTTTTGGAGCAGGATTGTGTTCAAAATGGCGTTTTATGTCTTCGTAATTCATGCGGTAAAATTAAATAAAAACCCTGCATCAAGCAAAACCTGTAGCGGTTCTTGATCTAAACTTTTTTTCCCTTTTTTAAAAGAGATTATAAGCTGTGGTCAAACCTGCAATTCCCGCGCCAATGAATGAAACTTCAGTTTGTACGTTTTGATTGGGTTTCTCAAATCCTAAAATTGATGTCGAATCAATCCAAAAAGAAACATTTTCTTCTAACGTTACAGCGCGCTGTTTAAGTTGTTATTAGCATTCATAAATAATCACTTTAATAATTAACAAAAAATAAGCAGTTCTTAAAAACTTAAATTAGCTGTAATAGAGGTCTAATTTGCATGGTTACTATATCGCAGCGTTTTGGCTGAGAGAGTGTAAAAAGAACGCTCATTGCGATATCTTCAGCCTCGAGCATTTCCATTTTATCGATTTTTTGCTGATGTTGTGCCTTTGTTCCTGGCTGCATATCGCTGGTTACAGCACCTGGTTCGATAAGTGAGACTTTGATTCCGAGCGGATTTAGTTCTTTTCGTAATGCGGCGCTAAAACCCCTTATTGCTGCCTTTGTGGCTACATAAACTGTACTGGTGGGTTCATTTGTTTCGGCGCTCATAGATCCAATATTAATGATATGACCCGATTTTTCTGCCGACATTCTTGTTGCGGCTTCCTGCGCAAATGCTAGATAACCAGAAATGTTTGTGTCTAAAATATATTGCCAGTCTTCTAGTTTAACTTCGGTAAGTCCAGAGGCAGGGAGCGCAGCATTATTTATCAAAATGTCCAAACCTCCCAGTTCTTTATCAACAGCCTCAAAAATTTTCTGCAAGTCCTCTTTGCGGGTAACGTCTGCTGTAAAACCATACAGATTGCTGTTAGGGTATTTGGATTTTATTTCATCAAATGTTTTTGTGAAATCTTCTACATCGCGCCCAAAGATAAAAACGCGTGCTTCTAGGGAAACTAATGAATCGGCTATTGCTTTTCCGATTCCTGTTGTTCCTCCCGTAATTAAAATTCTTTTATCTTTTATGTTTTTTCCAAAATAGTCTGATATATTCTCCATAATTTTTTCTTCAATAATTAATGGCTTAAATTTAGTTTTGATGAGGATATGATAATTACAGTATTTTGGATATGCCTTATATAATCTTTACACTGCAAATCACACTTAAAGAGTATTTTGATTTATAGGAAGGCTGTTTTCAACAAGATTTTTAAGTGACAAAGCATTAAAAGCCGCATCTCCTTTTTCATCATTATCAAAAAAAACAAATATATCTTTTGTTTTTAACCACTGGATGCATTTATCAGCCCATTCTTTTAAAACGGTAGCAGAATAACTGCTTTGATATTTCGCGGCAGTAGGGCCATGCAGCCGGATATACAAGAATCGGTGGCAATCTTTATGGACGAAATGTGACCTGCAAGCTCATAAATGCAAAAAGCACAACTGTATTTTTCTAATAACTGATAAAGTTCGGGTACATACTTGCATGCGAAACTCAACTACATAGCGGTTTTTATTAGAAAGTGCCATCAAGAAATCTTCGAGCAGCTGTAAATCCAATTCGAGATGGGGAGGAAGCTGAAATAAAACAGCACCAAGTTTTTTTCTAGATATTTAAGCTTTTCCATAAAAATCAGCAGACTGTCTTCTGGATCATGCAGCTTTTTCATGTGTAATAAATCGGTTGGCTTTTATGGCGTAAACAAAATCTTCAGAAACTTGATTTTCCCAATCCTGTAAGGTGGCATCGGCAGGCATTTTATAAAATGTGCTGTTAATTTGCACTGTATTAAAGATTTTTTGATAATACAAAAACTGATCTTTCACTTTTAAATTTTCAGCATAAAATGTGCCACGCCAATGTTTGTAAGACCATCCAGAAGTACCGATATGTATAGTGTGTAATAGTTACTGAAGTTGGATTTTAGATTAAAAATTACAAAGCGTAAAAGTCAAAATAGCAATTAAAACCCGTTTGAAATTTCATACGGGTTTGTCTTTTATAAATTTCGGTTAGGATTAGTGTCGGTTTCATCTTCTTCATCCAATTCGACATCATCTTCTTCATCCAATTCGACATCATCGTCATCTAATTCATCGTCATCTTCCTGATCAAATTTATCTCCGTCAGGATTTAAACTTTGTCCGTTTATTTCTTCGGCTGCAAAATCATTTCCATAATCTTGTTCTGCGTTATCACTTATCGAATGGACTGCGCCTGGCGCATCAATATCATCATATTGGCGGTCATTCTCATATCCCGTTTCATCATCTTGAAAATACGCGTCATCCTGACGGTAATTTTCTCTTTCGTCTAGATTCATAATTACAATTTTTAAAGTTATTTTTTGTTAGATTCTGAAGTTTGCCCGCTTTTGTCCGCGGTTTGCTTTTTATCTGTTTTTTTCTCTGAACCGGCAGTTTTCTTTGTGGTTTTAGTGTTTGAACTTTTCAGAATGTATAATTTTAAAATTGTTACGAAAGTAAAAGTAGAGTGGCCCTATTAAAAATTTATAATCAGCAATTGTGCAATTTTATGGATTATGAGCTTTCTCTTTTAGCCCACAGCAAGACTTGGGTTTTAACGGCGTAATGAATTTTATCCGGATAGATATTAATGGTATATTTTCCAGCCTCATATCTTATATCGTGTATTTTTACTTCCAAATTTCTTAATTTCCATTCCTGATGATGGATGTCAAACCTGCAGATTTTATCGGCACAAATTTCATATAAAGAGTGCCTTTCCGTCAGCCATAAATCCAGCTCTGTTTTGTTTTTAAGCATCTTACTTTTTACAATTTTTATATCAAGAAGATGATTTTGCTTTTTGTTTTCTGAATAAAGTTGATTGTGATATCGCTTGATTGTTGCATGTTCATAAGGAAGACCTATAAAAAGTCTGGTAAGTAAAACTTCTATTAATTTATTGGTTTCAATGGAAAATAAATAAATGCCTGGAATTCCATTTCGCGTCACATATGTTCTAATATTGATTTCTTCGAAATTAGAAAGGTAGGGAAGTGAGGGTAAGTTGCGATGTCTCATATTTTTTACCTGAAATGAAGCCAGCGAAACCCACGCCATATTAATGTAAGTGTCGAGTTTTAGTCCTTTCGGAATGTATTGTTCCAAAAAGTAAACGGGAAGTTCCCAATGGAAAAATACCGTATGGTGCCATTCCTGATAGTATTTCCATTTTTGTTCCGGTAAAGGATGCTGCCTGTTTCCAGTGCTGTCTAGTATTTCTTTTATTGAAGCCATTGCTGATGAATTGTAAAGAAGTTTTTATTTTTCTCCCGTTTCTACCCATTTTAAAGCTTGGCTGATGGCATCTCTTTTAAAGCCTTTAAATTCGCCCGGTACCAAATAGCCGAAACCTTTTGTAAAGGTAATTGCTTTTTCATAATCGGTTACAATAGCAGCTCTATTCCATTTTCCTAAATTTTTGAGGCCAAACAAAGCATCTTCCATCCAAGCAGAGGCTGTGAAATTTTTGATTTCAGTATCTATTAGAAGTAGAAAGTTGATTTCATTTATTTTTTTTACCAATCTGGTTACTTCAGGGACGAGCACGTTTTTATAATCTTCTGCTGTTATTACGCCTACTGCTCTGAAGGCGGCTGTATTTTCAGGCCCATCGATAATCTGTATCATAATAAGTAGATTTTAAAGTTCAGCTAAATGTAGCAACAGTTTCAATACGGTATTTATAGAATAATTTTTCGGATTTATAGAATATCTATTTCATAAACAATGCTTTATGGTTGTTATTTTATAAGACATAAAATGAATTCCATAAAAATGAACCTTTTTTAAATCCTAATTTTGAAAAAGTTAATTATTAAAAAAAAGTATTATTATGAAAACTACAGAAACTAAAAAAGCGAGCACTAAAAAAGCTCCTGCAAAACAAAGCGGCGCAAAAACAGCATCTAAAGGAAGAACAGTAAAAGCAAAGTCGGATGCTGCTGAAGGTTTGAGAGAATTATTTGTAGATTCTTTAAAAGATATTTACTGGGCAGAAAAAGCTTTGACAAAAGCGCTTCCGAAAATGGCTAAAAATGCCACCTCAGAAAATCTAATTAGTGCGATCAACGAACATTTAACGGTTACACAAGGACAAGTGGAAAGACTGGAACAAGTTTTTAAAATTCTGGGAGAAAAAGCGGCTGCAAAAAAATGCGATGCTATGGAAGGCTTAATCAAAGAAGGAGAAAGCATTATGGAGGAAACTCAGCAAGGGCCTGTACGTGATGCGGGAATTATCAGTGCTTCTCAAAAAATTGAGCATTACGAAATTGCTTCATACGGAACACTTGCAGCTTTTGCTTTGACTTTAAACGAAGAAGATGCCGCGGCTTTATTGCAGCAGACTTTAGAAGAAGAGAAAGAAGCCGACACTATCCTGACAGAAGCGGCTTACAATACAATCAATTTCGATGCTACTGAGGAAGATCAGCAAAGTGAAGAATAATGGACTGTAGATTTAGATAAAAACCTTTAAATAAGTGCCATCCTATTTACAGGTTTTTTGACAATAACGAGTGATTTAATTTGATATCATTTAAAAGATGCATTATGGAAATTTTCAACAATAATAAAGAATCACAATCTGATAGGGAAAATCAAATGCCCAAATGGAATCCAATTCCGGGAGAAGAATTGTTTTTTTCTGACAAGGAAGAAAACGAAAAAGGAGAAAACCAAAGAGATCCCGCTCAAAAACCAAATACTGGAGACTGGGAAAATGAGGATGAGTTTGAAGAAACTGAAAGAGACGAAAACCGAGGCAACGACAATAGCGGCGGGGCAGGAAGTTCAGGAAGCGCATCTACCAACAGTTAATAAAAATAGAGACTTAAAAAATTAAAACACGAATTTCACGAATAGACACTATTACTTGTGAATTATTTGCAAAAATCTGTGCTAGTTCGTGAAATTCGCATTTTAATTTATAAGCAACATTCATTTTTATATCAGGCACGTATTAAAACAGAACCCATAAATTTTCCTGTCATAATATTAGAAAACGAAAAAACCGAAGGAAAAACTGCCAAAGCAATCGAGGAACAGAGGTCAAAAAATACATTCAGATATCTATTTGTATGGTCCCTAGCATCGATGGGAACATCGCTTGCCTTAAAATGTTTGGTAAAAATCACAGCGTACTATCTGTAGGACAATGGGCAGCGCCATTTTTACTTTTAGGGATTTATAATAAGCTTGTAAAGCAGGGAGGTCATGATTCTCAAGACAATGCTAATAATGATTTCTAAAAATTAAAACTGTTATAATAAATAAAGCTGCCGTATAAATGCAGCTTATTTATTTGTAAAATCTTTAAGCGTCCAAAGCTTTGCAGTTACAATGATGAAAACTTATCGATGCTAATTATATAAGGGATTTATTAAAAAACTGTAATTTTAAGGGATTGTATTTTTGGAATTTTATAAAAGGACAATAATGCTGTTGTTTCTTTAATTGCTCCGCATGATTACAAAAGAAGAAAAGAACATCGCTAAAGAAAAGAAGAAAAGAACGGCAGTACATTTACTTCCATGGGTTACTGCTGTGGCTATGTTTATACAATCGCTGGACGGGACGATTCTCAATACTTCGCTACCCTCCATTGCCAAGGATATGCAATATTCGCCTACTCAAATGCATTCTGTAATTGTAACTTATGCATTGACTCTTGCTTTATTTATTCCGCTTTCGGGCTGGCTGGCAGATAAGTTTGGCACAAGGACCATGTTTATGATTGCTGTTGCTTTATTTGTCGCAGGTTCGTTATGCTGCGCACTTTCCGGAAGCTTATTAACGTTCAATTTATCCCGCGTGCTTCAAGCTATTGGCGCTTCAATGATGGTGCCGATTGCGCGATTGGCCATATTATATCAATATCCCAAAAGCAAACTTTTAAAAACCATGAATTTTATAACCATTTTTGGTCTTTTGGGAATGGTGGTCGGACCAAGTCTGGGCGGTTTTCTTTCCGATAATCTATCCTGGCATTGGATTTTTTTAGTGAATGTTCCAATTGGACTTATTGGGATCTCGATGGCCAAAAGGATTATGCCCAATTTTAAAAAAGCCGTCGGTAAGTTTGATTTCCGTGGTCTGATGTATTTCAGCTTTGCATTAATCGTGATTACAATGATTTTAGAACTCCTAAGCAGCGGTCTGACGAATTGGTTTATTATTTTGGGAGGGCTGTTTCTTTTTAATGCTCTTGCAGCATTGTATTATTACCATTATAAAAGAACAGAAAAACCCATTATTGATCTCAGACTGTTAAATATTAAAACACTTAGGGTAGGACTTGCTGGAAGCCTTATAACCCGACTGGGGATCGGAGGGCTGCCTTTACTGCTGCCTCTTATGCTGCAGACAGGATTTGGATATTCGGCTTCAGTTTCAGGGTTATTGTTGCTGCCGTCGGCTCTTGCTAATGTGGCTATTAAGCCTTTTATGGTTCGTATTATAAAAGTTTTAGGGTACCGAAATGTACTGGTCAGCAATACAGTGCTTCTTGGAATTGTTTTGATTGTCTTAGGTTTTGTCGAAAGAGACACGCCATTAGGTTATTATATCATTTTAATGGTTTTTTATGGCTTTTTTACTTCCATCCAAATGTCGGCAATGAATACCATTACGCTTGTGGATTTGGATGAGAATACCAAAAGCGGCGGTAATACCATGCTCGTTATCATGCAGCAGCTTTCTATTAGTTTTGGTGTTTCTGCAGCAAGTCTTGTGCTTTCTTTCTTCGGATCAGAACATTTGGGATTCAGTATTGCGCAATCTTTTCATTATACATTTATTGTGTTGGCAATTATAACTATTCTTTCAAGTGTTACTTTCAGAAGACTTAGTGATTCTGACGGACGTGGTTACATGTAAGGTATTTAATATAGAATCAGAAGCTTTATTGGCAGCAGGACTGGTATTTGTATTCAGGATAAATTTTTATTGTATGGCCATATAATGAATAAGCCTGCTGCAGTTAGCAGCAGGCTTTTTATATGCCGAAAAGAATTCATTTAGCTATTCTCCATTAACTGGTTTTTGCTGTTCTTTCATCACTTCTGCGCTTAAGCTGTCCGAAAGTACGTTGCTCATTCCCACCTTTAATTTATTGCTAAATCCTGATATTATTCTATCCTTATTGTTCATTAAAGCATTGTAGCCGTCTTTAGCCACATCTGCAGGATCGGCTAACGAGTCCTTATCCTGGACAGCTTTACTTTCATTCATGCCAGCTTTGTTGAAAAAGTCTGTATCTGTAGGGCCTGGAAGTAAAGCAGTAACTGTAATGTTGGTGCCTTCCAGCTCAGATCGAAGCGCTTCGGAAAAGGAAAGAATAAAAGCCTTGGTACCATGGTATACCGACTGCCAAGGACCGGGAGCTTTACTGGCTATCGAAGCCACGTTAAGAATTCTGCCTTCATTTCGGAGCAGCATTTTAGAAAGGAAATGTTTGGCGAGTATTATTGGTGCATTAATATTGAGATGCACTATATCCAATTCCCGATTAAGATCAGTGTCCTTAAAAAGGCCGTAAACACCCTGCCCGGCATTGTTGACCAGAATATTGACTTCAATATTGCTTTGTTCCAATTCGTCGCATAAACCAAAAACTTCTTCGGTTATAAAAAGATCCCTCGCAGAAGTAATGGCCTTAATTCCATACAGTCTGAGTTCTTGAGCGACTGTATCTAGTTCATTCTGGCTTCTGGCAACAATAACAAGATTATAGCCGTCCTTGGCAAAAAGCTTTGCAAGTTCGTAGCCGATTCCCTGCGTGGCACCTGTGATAAGTGCATATTGATGATTATTTTCCATAACTTTAAATTTAAATTAAGAATTCAATTTAAAAAAATCATTTCGTTGACAATTATATAATTACAGTTTGTAGTTGTAATATGAGCATTAGATTTTCTTTATTGAGGTCCTATAAATTTCAGTTCTGTTGTTTAAAAAGCTTTGGCAGCAGAATACGCTGCTCCATCGGCAAATAGAATAGAGTGATCGTATAAAAATCAGCATTTATAATTGTAATATTCAAAATCAATTAAAGGGATAATATTATAATAAACCCTCAAAATCATGTAAGTAAGATTGAAACGTCTAATTTAAATTTACTCAAATTCCTTATTGCAAAACTTGATTTGTTAATTGGAGGAGACCTGAACTTAATTATTTAATCTTTCCGCTATGTTTAGAAAAGGACAGAATGTGGAAGAAGGAATCCGTAGCTCAGGTTATGGAAGTAATAGGTTTTGAGCCTGAGGTGATTCAAAAGCTGATAACCAACGGGAAGATGAAAAAAGAACAATTGCAACTGGAAAATTTATAGAATGCCAGCTTTCCTGTGGAAGAATGAATTATTAAAAAAAATCAAAGCAATGAAAACAGATACGCACCCTAAAAATATATTCTACGCATATCAGGAAAAGGATATCCAGATTATTTTTGATGAGATGGAAAGCAGTGCAAAAAAGAAGCTTTTGTATCAATTGCCGACAGGAGGGGGAAAAACGGTGGTTTTCTGTGAAATTGCGAGGAAATATACGGCTCAGTTTGGTAAAAAAGCAATTATCCTGACGCACCGAAAAGAGCTATGCACGCAGACATCCAATACACTAAAAAAAATTGGTGTCAAAAACCACATTATAAACAGTGGAAGCGGTAATTTTAAAAAGGGTTTTGACTGTTATGTTGCCATGGTAGAGACGCTGCGCAACAGAATCAAATCAAAAAAAATTAAAACAGAAGATGTAGGGCTTGTTATAATTGATGAAGCCCATCATAATTCGTTCCGAAAATTAATGGGCAGCTTTAAAAAAGCATTTGTTATTGGCGTTACTGCGACACCTTTCAGTTCAGATATTTCTAAGCCTATGAACAAACAGTACAACTCATTGGTCACAGGCGAAAATATTGCAGAACTTATTGCTCAGGAGTATCTTGCCAAGCCGGAATCGTACGTTTATGAAGTAGAATTAAATTCGCTGAAAACAGGACTGCACGGCGATTATACAGTAAGTTCCTCTAATGAACTTTATGGTTCCGAGGTAATGCAGCAGTTATTATTAAAGGCTTATACCGAACATTCCAAAGGAAAAAAAACGCTGATTTTTAATAATGGAATTGCAGCCTCTCAAAAAGTGTATGAAACTTTTAAGAATGCCGGAATTTCCATAAGACATCTCGACAGCAAAACTTCCGGTGAGGAAAGAAAAGAAATCCTGAAATGGTTTAAGAAAACAAAAGATGCCGTTCTTACTTCGGTTTCAATTCTAACTACAGGATTTGATGAGCCTGCAGTGCAGAGTATAATACTGAACCGCGCCACTACGTCGATAACACTCTACCACCAGATGATAGGCAGGGGATCCCGAAGACTGCCAAATAAAAAAACTTTCTCTATTACCGATCTTGGCAATAATATTCAGCGTTTTGGCGCATGGGAAGAACCTGTTGACTGGAAATTTGTTTTTGAACATCCCGATACTTTTGCCAGACAGCTGCAATATCAGTCCAGTGGCAGTCCGTCAGTTCAGCCGCATCGATTTTCAGCAGAACTCAGGGCGCAGTTTCCCAACACCCTTGAAATGACTTTTGATATTGAAGAACATTACCAGGAAGCTGTTGATATGGATAAGAAACCTAAAACGGTTATCCAGGAATCTATCAGGCAGCACGCCAGAATGTGCCTCGATAATGCAGAAACGCTTTCTCAGGCTATTGCATTAGCGGAGGCTTTACAGCCTGAAATTGAATGGCGTGTGAAACAGTATGTAAAATGCCTTGAAAATGCCAGCAAAAATTATAAGCAGTGGCTCATGGAAGATTACCAGAACCGTTTAAAAGGACTGATTATAAAATTATATCCGAAAGTGAATGCTGCTTAGTATCAATGCAATTTGAGAAGTAAATGAATGAATTTTAAATTTTTAATGTTTTACTGTAATTGGCTTATGAAAACTTTTATACGCAACAACGGTCTATCGATCTGCATTCTATTATTATTTGTTTTTTCTTTTGCAGGACAAATTATTTTCGGTCTTAAAGAATATAATAAAGAACTTCTTGAAAATGGCGCTTCTACAGTTTCGCTGCTGGCCTATTTTTCAACAGGGCATTTTATAGAGTCCACTTTTGAGAATTGGGAAAGTGAATTTCTGCAAATGGCGCTTCTTGTAGTGTTAACTATTTTTCTGCAGCAAAAGGGGTCTTCAGAATCCAAAGATTTTGATAAAGAAGAGGAGGTTGACAGAGAGCCTTCTTCTAAAAGAAAAGGTGCTCCATGGCCAGTTAAGAAAGGTGGCTTGATTTTAGAAATCTACAAACATTCTCTTTCAATTGTTTTATTTTTACTTTTCCTGCTTTCCTTCGGGGCTCATTTCTATGGAAGCTTAAAGGATGAGAACCGGCAGCTTTCTTTAAAAGGAATGCCTCTGGAAACAGCTTCAAACTATATTGCCGATTCAAGGTTCTGGTTCGAATCCTTTCAGAACTGGCAGAGTGAATTCCTTTCTGTCTTTGCAATAATTGTACTTTCTATATTTTTACGCCAGATTGGTTCCTCCCAGTCAAAACCCGTAGATGCACCGCATATGGAAACAGGTGGGTAGTTTTTAACTTTTACTGCTATAAGCTTTATTACTCGAAAATTAATTCTTTTTAAACATAAATAATATGAATACCATTTCACCCTGGGCTGCCACAGTGCATGCCGATTTAGAAAACAGTGCTGTAATTTGGGAAAAAGAATGCCATAAATACAATTTCCAAGCTTATAATACGGGAGATTCCTTATGGATTGCGGTTACCTGGCCTGAGAGCGGAAAAATGGCTTTTCGTCCTGCTTTTGGAATGAACAGCTGTTTTGAAATAACCAATATGTTTGATGACGGCCAGACTCTTGTTGTCAACTTGGAAACAAGATTAGGCCAGTATGAAATTATTATAGCATTTCCGTCCGAAAACTCGGCAGTGCTCCATTATACAACTACTTTTAAAGCAAACCAGCCCTTACTGATTCCATTTTGGCCCAGAGATATTATTCCTTTAACACAAAAAGGAAGTGTGGAAAATACCAATGGAAAAATACACATGAACCAGATGGGGTCGCGCTCTGGCATTTTGTTCGCCAGCATGACCAAGCCAAAGACGGGATCTTTTTTTTACTTTCAGGATCTGGGTTCCTTAAGCGATTACTGCGAAGCCACGCAGACTACAGTTGATGACACTGTCTGCGGGAGCTGGCCCGAAATTGGATTCAGACTTCCGTCTGCAGAAGATAAGCCGCTGCCTGCCGGCAAGCCTTATATCATTTCCGATGCCTATGTATTATTTTCTGAGGGAATTATTGATGATGAAATAGCAGTAACGCACCAATTTTTAAATAATCTCGCAGGAGTCTACCGTTTGCTGCCGCACCCGGAAATTATTTACCATAACTGGCCGGAAATCACGCAAAACTGCCTTAACGATATTTACACTAACAAAGGCTGCTGGACCCAGACCAATGGTTCCCCTTATCTCAATGCGTACCTCTGCGATTATGATACGCCTGCCGAAGTTATGGTGCAGCTTGCCGTATTGATGCCTTTAAATGAACTGAAACATTGGTATGGAGGAACGCATCCGGTTTATAATGAACTATTTAACGGTCTGGAGGCCTTCTATGACCAAAAGGTAAAAACGATTAACCGATGGCTCCCTGCGCTTAATGGCCAGCTTGATAATTCGGAGATCCAGAAAAAAGAAATGGTCATGGATTCCTGGTATCTGTATCATCCGCTGATGAACCTCACCAGGCTTGCACTGAAAGGAGAAAAAAAAGCGGAAGAACTCGTTTTGAAATCAATTGAATATGCCATAAAGGTCGCGCATCATTTTAATTATGAATGGCCCGTGTTCTATAAAATGGATACTTTGGAAGTGATACGCAGGGAAACCGAACCCGGGAAAGGAGGCGAAAAAGATGTACCGGGCTCGTATGCACATTTAATGCTATTGGTGTACCGACTGACGAACGATAAACGCTATCTGAACGAAGCAGAAAAATCGGTTAAAAAGCTTGAGGGCCGTGGATTTGATATTTTTTATCAGGCCAACAATACAGCCTTTTCGGCAGGGGTACTATTGGAATTGTTTAAAATCACAGGCAAAAAAGAGTATCTGGATTTGAGTTATGCCTGTTTGGCATGCCTGTTTAAGAACATGCAAATATGGGACTGCCAGTACGGATACGGTAAAAATTACCCCAATTACTTTTCTGTTTTTCCTCTCAACAATGCGCCTTACACCGCCGCTTATGAGGAAATGGAAGTATATGCGGCGCTTTCAGAATATCTCATACAGGCGGCGGAAATTGATCTGCTGCCTTCTCTAAAAATCCTTATTGCGGAATTTATAAAATATGCGGTAGGAAGACTGCCGTTCTACTATCCAACAAAATTGCCTGCGGAAATGATTTCCGAAGAAGTAAAAACCGGAGAAATACAAAAGGAGCTTTGGATTCCCCTCGAAGACCTTTACAGCGGCTGGGAAAAAAGCGGGCAGGTGGGACAGGAAGTTTATGGTGCAGGTGTTGGTTTTGGCGCCATGGTACGACAATATCATCAGGTTAAAAATGAAGACTTTTTACTATTTCTGGATTATCCGCTTATAAACTACAGGAAATCAAAACAGACTTTGCGCTTTACCGTTCTGGGATCTGTAGAATTTCAGTGCAATTTTAAGATTGTTCTTAATGATAATAACAATATAAAAATGCAGGTTTTTGAGCAAAATCAAATAATTGAACCGAAAGTAAAATCGAAAATGCTGCTGGAATATACCGTTGCCGGAGGAAGCGCCATTAAAGTATCTTGGAATTAACCTATTGGATTTGTGAAATTTTAAAACAATAATATCATCTCACAGTAATTTTAAAACCTTCTAAGCTCCTTAAATTATATAAACAGCAAAGTAAAAAATGTAAATTTTCAAAAGGCCTGCGGGGGTAACTTTGCTTAATAAATTATTAAAGTTATGAAATTTTTAGAAACAAAACTCCACGGTTATCTGGACTACTCAATAGGGCTGCTGCTTCTATTTATGCCATCTTTATTTCGTTTGGAAGCACATACCGCACAGAGTCTCATTTTTTATATATTCGGGATCTTCACCATCTTTCTAAGCCTGCAGACAGATTACGAAGCTGGGATATATAAGCTGCTTCCAATGGAAGCTCACATTGTTATTGAAATACTATCCGGTTTATTTTTTGCGCTTTCGCCATGGATATTCGGTTTTGCAGGGAAGGTATTTCTGCCTCATTTACTATTTGGCAGCATTGCTGTTTTTTTAGCATTAGCTACAAAAACGCAAAACAGCATTTTTCAGAGATTATTCTGATTTTAAACTTTCAGAATATTTATATAGCAAAGGCAGAGTCATAAGCTCTGCCTTTTTTTGCGCAAGATTAAATGTCTCGCCAATATTGTTGTAAGAATTATGTAACGATGAAAGTCTAAAGTATAAGTAAATCTGAAATTACTTAACGAGCTTTGTTAATCGATGTATTTTACACTTTTGTAAACAATTCATTATGAAAAATAATTTTTCGATTCTCACTTCTCTCACGATCAATAATAAAGATTATAAGCTGGAGCTTCTTCCCTGGGTTTCATTATTAGATGCGCTTCGCGAACGGCTTAATTTAACCGGTACAAAAAAAGGATGTGACCACGGACAATGCGGTGCGTGCACCGTTTTGTGCAACGGCCAGAGAATTTTAAGCTGCCTGACGCTGGCGGTGGCAAAAAACGGCAGTGAAATTATAACAATAGAAGGCATAGCAGACGGTTTGGAACTTCATCCGCTTCAGAAAGCTTTTATCAAGCACGATGCTTTTCAATGCGGCTATTGTACGCCTGGACAGATCTGCAGTGCTATTGGCATGCTGCAGGAGGGAAAAGCCCAGTCCCGTGAGCAGGTAAAAGAGCTCATGAGCGGTAATCTTTGCCGCTGCGGGGCTAATAAAGGAATAATAGATGCGATCATGCAGGTAAAAGAAGGGAGCGGTCATGAATAGTTTTGATTATAAAAAAGAAATTACAGTCAATGGAGCCATTAAAGCTGTATCCACTGATAATAAAGCGACGTTTTTAGCCGGAGGAACCAATATTATTGACCTTTGGAAATACAATCTGACAAATCCCGAAAAACTTATTGATGTAAATGATATAGCAGCACTCAATACTATTGAAGAACTTGACAATAATGGTGTCCGATTAGGGGCGTTGGTCAAAAATGCGGCGACGGCATATCATCCATTATAGAAAAACGCTATCCTTTATTATCTAAAGCGATTCTTGCGGGCGCTTCGGCACAAATACGAAATATGGCAACAAACGGCGGCAATCTTTTGCAGCGCACCCGCTGTTATTATTTTTACGATCCGGATGTTCCCTGCAACAAACGCATGCCTGGATCAGGCTGTCCCGCTATTGGGGGCTGTAACCGTATGCATGCAATTTTAGGGACAAGCGAGCATTGCATTGCAGTTTTTCCCTCTGATATGTGCGTGGCCCTTGCCGCACTGGAAGCGGTGGTAAATGTAATGGGACCAAATGGAGAGCGACATATTCCTTTTGCTGATTTCCATAGACTACCCGGCGACACCCCGCATCTTGATAATAATTTACAGCAAGGCGAAATGATTACCTCAATTGATCTTCCGCCAAATCAGTTTTCAAAGCATTATGCTTATTTAAAATTGCGGGATCGCCATTCGTATGCTTTTGCATTGGTGTCTGTTGCAGCCGCTTTTGAAATGGATGGAAATGCGATATCTAAAGCCAGGATCGCTTTAGGCGGAGTTGCCCATAAACCATGGCGCGTACCTGAAGCAGAAGAACTGCTGAAAGGAAAAAAAGCAGCGGCAGAAAATTTTGCCTTGGCGGCTGAGCGTATCTTAGCGGGAGCAGTTGGAAGGGGAGATAATGATTTTAAGATACCTCTTGCCAAGCGGGCAATTATCAGGGCCTGCGAAATGGCTTTAGATCCAGAATCGCAAATTCCGGGGGCTGGCCCTTCACTTTAATCTAAAAATAAAAAGAATGGAAAATAGACCCTTAGTTGGACAGCCCCTCAGCCGGCTGGAAGGTTTTGAAAAAGTTACCGGAAGTGCCCAATATGCAGCAGAGCATAATGTTCCGGATCTCCTATACGGTTATGTAGTCAACAGTACAATTACAAAAGGAAAAATCTTAAGTATTGATGTCTCGGATGTACTCGCACTTCAGGGAGTTGTAAAGATATTTACGCACGAAAACCGTCCAAGCCTTGCCTGGTTCGATATACAATATGCAGATATGGATGCGCCTCCAGGAACGGTTTTTAAGCCATTGAGCGATAATAGTATCAGATATAATGGCCAGCCGATCGCTCTCATTGTGGCAGAAGATTTTGAGACGGCGCGTTATGCTTCAACTTTGATTAAGTTTGTTTATGAGGAAGAAACGTTTAATACGGTATTATCTCAAAATCAGGATAAGGCGCGAGAACCGAAAAAAGGAATGGCGACACCGCTGAAACCGCCTCCGCCAAAGCCAACGGGTAACTTTGAAGAGGCCTACGCAAGTGCAGAATTTACAGCTGCAGCCCAGTACCGTCACGGAACCGAACATCACAATCCGATGGAGCTCTTTGCAACAACCACTATTTATGAAGGCGATGGAAAATTGACCATTTATGATAAAACGCAGGGAACAATAAACAATCAGCTTTATGTAGCCAATGTTTTTGGCTTGAAATATAAAAATGTCAGAGTGCTGGCGCCGTATGTCGGAGGCGCTTTTGGGTCAGGCCTTCGTCCGCAGTATCAATTGTTTTTGTGCGTGCTGGCATCGTTGGAACTTAAAAGAAATGTTCGTGTTACACTCGAAAGAAAACAAATGTTCTCGTTTGGGCACAGACCTCAGGTAGTCCAGTCACTACGGTTCGGAGCCGACAATAGCGGAAAAGTAACAGCTATGAATCACAGCGCGGTTGGCGAGACTTCTGCTTATGAAGATTATAATGAAATTCTGGTTCCCTGGAGCCATAAACTGTATCCGGCTGCGAATACCTTATTTGAATATAAGCTGGCTCCGCTAGACCTTGCCACACCTATCGATATGAGAGCGCCGGGAGGAGTGAGCGGTATGCATGCAATTGAATGCATTATGGACGAACTGGCCTATAAATTGAATTTGGATCCTTTGGATTTTCGTCTTAACAATTATTCGCAAATTGATCCTTCCACGCAAAAACCTTTTACCAGCAAAGAATTAAAGCAATGTTACGAAAAAGGTGCCGAAAAATTTGGCTGGCATATGCGAAATCCAAAACCCGCAAGCACAAAAAAAGGAAATAGGCTGGTAGGCTGGGGTATGGCAACCGGCATTTGGGATGCATACCAATTTCCCGCCAGGGCTGGAGCTGCATTAACTAAAGAAGGCCGGCTGGAAGTGCATAATGCCACAACCGACATTGGCACAGGAACCCTGACCGCTATGACGCAGATAGCTGCCGATGAATTTGGGATTTCTGCCAATGAAGTATTGTTTTTTTATGGCGACAGCAAAAAGCCTTTTTCCATGTTTCAGGGAGGTTCAGCCATTACGTCTTCTACTGGTACGGCAATTGTCGCTGCCATCAGGGAACTAAAGAAGAAAATCATAAAGAAAATAAAAGATATGGATAATTCTCCTTTTGAAAAAATTCCAGAACATCAGATTGTTTTTCGAAACCGTGCCGTTAGTGTAGTAAATCAGCCGGATATTTTCATTTCATTTCAGCAGCTTATTAAAATTAATAATGGTAAAGAGTTTAAAGTTACCAAATTGGGAGGACCAGATCTGCTGAAACTCAGAAAATATAGCAAAGCGACTCATAGCGCTTCATTTGTTGAGGTTGAAATAGATAAAGATTTAGGAAGTATAACTGTTACTAGAGCTGTTACGGCGGTTGCAGCAGGAAAAATAATCAATCCGAAGACGGCAAAAAGCCAAATATTGGGCTCCATGATCTGGGGAATCAGCAAGGCACTGCACGAGGAAACGCTGATTGATCCAAATCTTGGAAAATATATGAATGCCAATCTGGGCGAATACCATATTCCTGTCCATGCAGACATTCCAGAAATGGAAGTTATTTTTGCTGAAGAAAACGATACGCTGATTAACGAATTGGGAATTAAAGGTGTCGGTGAAATTGGCATGACTGCAATTCCTGCGGCGATCGCTAACGCAATTTTCCACGCAACGGGTAAAAGGATCAATAACCTGCCAATTCATTTTGAAGATCTTATAAAAGAATAATATTTATATTTTACGATTGCACAGGCCACAGCATAAGGCAAATCGGTTCTACTATTTTTATTGCTTGTTTTTAGGCCCGATTATGCTGAAATTAAATTATTTGAAGACGTAAAAAAGATTTGTCACTTTTTTAACAAAGGATGTGAAGCTGCTTGCCGGTTCTGTGACTTCCTTTTAGAGTCTCCATCGGCCGTTTAAGGATAAAAGACTGTAAATCATATAATATTATTTTTAATATAATGTAAGGTTTTGACTTTCAGTGTTTAATAAATTTAACAAGCTTCACAAAATGAATATCTTTCAAAGTAATTGAACCGCAATATCAACACTTAACAATCCTTATGAAAACAAAAATCACTTTTATACTGCTTTTGGGTTTAAGCTGCATGTCTTATGCCCAAAAAGGGATTCCGCCCAAGGAAGACACAAAAAAAACGACAATCACCAATTTCCCAACACATTTAGAATACAGCACCGAATTGGCCTCGGGACTAAAAACTGCCCAGGGCTGGCAGGTAACTCCGGTGGCTAAAGGTTTAGGAAAACCTCGAATGCTGTATGTTGGCAAAAGCGGACAATTGTATGTAACCCGCCGCGATGCCGGCGATGTGCTGATGCTCAAAGACACTGATAAAGACGGCAGGTTTGATGATTTGATGCGTGTTGCTGATTTTCCGGGTGTTCACGGAATCACCTCAAAAGACAATTTTATGTATTTGTGCAATAACAGCAAAGTGCTTCGATATGCTTTAAACACAGATGGTACTTTTGGAAAAGTTGCTGATACGTTAATTAACGATCTGCCCAGCGGCGGACAGCACGCTAACCGGACTATGGATTTTGGGCCAGACGGCAAATTGTATATTTCTGTGGGAAGCGTCTGCAATGACTGCAAAGAAAGCGACAAAGAAACCGCTTCACTGCTTCAGGTGGATCCGCAGACCTGGAAAAGGACTTTATATGCATCGGGACTTCGCAATATGATAGGTTTTGACTGGCATCCCCAGACAAAAGAAATGTGGGGCGCGGACAATGGCGGAGATACAAAGGGCGACGACTGGCCGCCGGAAGAATTAAATCATATTGTACTGGGTGGCAATTACGGATTTCCTTTTGCTTATGGAAAACGTGTCGTTGACCAGAGCAGGGAAGATCCTGTGGGAAATACAAAGGAAGGATGGGTAAAAGCCACACAGCCTTCTGTAATGGAATTTCCCGCTCACAGCGCACCGATTGCGTTTGCCTTTTTTCAGCAGGGAAATAACAAAGGCGATGCACTGGTATGCTGGCACGGATCGTGGAACAGACAAAACCCGAGCGGATACAAAGTAGAAAGAATCAAATTTGACAAAAAAGGAAATCCAGTAAGCTCTGATGATTTTTTAAGTGGATTTTTAATTGGAAATGAGCGTTTTGGAAGACCTGCCGGTCTTGCCATTGGCAATGATGTAGTGTATGTTTCTGATGATGCAAATGGAATTATTTATGCCCTTAAACACAAATAAATTATGAAAAAGTTTATCATACTCATGCTGTCTGTTCAGGCAATCTGGGCACAGCAGCCTACAAAACGAATTGAATTTGAAGCGCCGGAATCATATCCGGAAGGGGTTGCTTTTGATAAAGCTTCGAATGCATTTTATGTTACTTCCGCGCGATTGGGAACCGTTGGAAAAGTAACCAGGGAGGGAAAATATACCGAATTGTATGCAGATAAATCTTTAAAGTCGACTTATGGGATAAAAGTGCATCCGGACGGAAAACGGCTTTTTTTCTGTGCAGCAGATGCCAATTACAGCAAATTCAGCACGCCCGAAACTAAAAAGAAGATGGCAAGACTGGTTTCTATTGATATAAAATCCGGAAAAAAATTGTCTGATACTGATTTGTCAGGCCTTGCTGCGGGAGAGCATTTCCCAAATGACCTGGCTTTTGACAAGCAGGGCAGCGTGTATGTTACGGACAGTTATGCCGATGTAATTTATAAAGCGGACACCAATGGAAAGGCAGCTGTTTTCAGCAGAAGCGAACTGTTAAAATCGGCCGGAGTAGGACCAAACGGAATTGTTTTTCATCCGCAGGGATTTTTAATTGTTGCCAATAACGGCACCGGTGCACTGGTAAAAATAGAACTTAATAATCCCGAAAAAGGCACTAAAGTTAAAATAGATCAGTTTTTTCCAAGTGCAGACGGACTTCTTCTAGACGATAATAATACCCTGACACTGGTGCAGAACGGCGGGGTAAATAAAATTTTCAAATTAATAACGGCCGATAACTGGACAACCGCACAGGTTGCAGAATCGACCTCTGTCGAAGACCGGTTTGCTTTTCCGTCAACGGCTGCAACAACTGGTTCGGAAACATGGATTATGAATGCCAATTTCAGCGAACTGACCGAAGGCAATAATGTTCCTTCAAAAAAATTCTCCCTGCAGCAGGCGGTGTTCAGTCCGGCAAAAAAATAAAATCAGACTAAAAAAAACTTTATGACTTTATCCACCCATTATATCCGTTACAGCGATTCGGTAGAAGTGCAGCAGCCGGATGAACAGGAAATCAGTCGGAAAATTGTAGATTCCATGGCGAGAGTAAACCGTCTGATGTACGAGAAATACCGTCATGCGATAAGAGATGCCCATGCCAAAAGCCATGCCGTTTTAAAAGGCGAAATTACCATTTATGAAAATCTGCCGGAACATTTAGCTCAGGGACTATTTGCAGAGCCTAAAACCTATCCCGTTATTGTGCGTTTTTCTACGGCTCAAGGTTCTATAGTACCAGATAAATTGTCAGCCTTCAGAGGAATGGCAATCAAAATAATAGGAGTAGAAGGAGAGAAATTTTTACCTGAACTGTCAGATGCCCTGACGCAGGATTTTCTGCTGGTGAATTATCCAATAATTCCAACAGGAACAATAAATGAATATTTAAAAATGCAGGAAGGTCTGGAGAGCCAGGCCCAAAGCGGCGAACTGTTCCAGCAGATTGCGCAGAAAGCCGCTGTAGGGGTGCAGAATGTTATGGCCGCTGTAGGTCTGGCAGATAATACAAACAAATTAAGCGCACCGGGACCGCACATTTTAGGCGATGCCTATTTTAGTATGGCAGCACTTCGTTACGGGGATTATGTGGCAAAGATTAACGTAAAACCATTGTCTGAAAATGTAAAGGGACTGTCTGGCAAAAAAATTGAAAGCGAGATAATTGATGAGGACGAAAATGCTTTTCTGACCAAAATTATAGCTGATTTTTTCAGATCCAATACGGCAGAATATGAATTAAGCGCACAGCTTTGCACAGATCTGGAAAAAATGCCGGTAGAGGACGGTTCGGTGCAGTGGCCGGAAGATGAAAGCCCTTATCAGCCGGTGGCAAAGCTGGCTTTTCCGCCACAGGAAACCTTCAGCCCCCAGCGGAGGGTTTATGCCGATGATGTGCTGAGTTTTAATCCGTTCCACTGCCTGCCCGAGCATCGTCCGCTGGGGAATATCATGCGCGTGAGAAAACTTGCGTATGAAACATCCAGCAGATACAGGCATCATATGAATGCGCAGGCAAGGCTAGAACCTAAAAGCATTGTGGAGCTGCCCGATTAATTGGTAAACAAAAAAAGAATTCTTATGAAAAGATATAAAGTTGGAATAATAGGATACGGGGGATTTGGAAAATTCCTGCACCACTGGTGGTCAAAACTTGAAAATGTGCAGGTGGCCGCAGTTGCAGACCATGGATCCCACATAAAAGAAGCAGAGAACTGCAGGGTGTACAGTGATTGGAAAGATCTGGTAAATGACCCGGAAATTGAAATTGTAAGCATTGTGACGCCTCCGGGGCTGCACAGCGAAATGGCCTGCGCCGCAATGCAGGCCGGAAAGCACGTGCTGCTGGAAAAGCCGCTGTCCATAACAGAGCGGCAGGCAGAGGAGATTTTCAGAGTGCAGCAGAAGACCGGCAGGATTATTACCGTTAACCATATGATCCGTTATAACCCCATTATAAACGCGGTCATCCAGCTAGGACAGGACGGCGCACTGGGGAGGCTGCGCCACGCTGTGGTAAACAACTACGCGCAGGATGAATCCCTGCCCGAAAGCCACTGGTTCTGGAATGAGGATGTGTCAGGCGGGATTATGGTGGAACACGGGGTGCATTTTTTTGATATCATCAATGCTGTGGGGGGACAGAAATATTCTCAGGTTTACGGCGTGTCCCATAAAAGAAATGAGCATCAGCGCGACCGTGTGGCTGCCATGGTTTTATACGATGAGGGCCTTATAGCAAATTATTACCATGCCTTCTCCGGGCCCGGCTTTTTTGAGCAGACCACAATCAATCTGGTCTATGATCTTGCCAGGATTACCATAGAGGGCTGGATGCCGATGAAAGGAAACCTGAAAGCGCTTGTAAATGCGCAGAGCCGCGAAGAGCTGTCCAGACTCCCAAGGTGGTCTGAAACTCAGGCGCAGGAGTTTGCAAAAGCCGGAGACGTATCACGCCCGGAAGGATGGGGCGCATCAGAATCCGGAGTTGCGGCTGAGAAAGAATCCACGCTGATATCTGGAATTTTGTATGACGCTGATCACATCGTATCGGGATCTTTTGAAATCCCGCAGACAAAAGGCGAGGTGTACGGCAGCTGCGTCCAGCAGATACTTTCTGATGTAATTGCAAAAATTGAAAACCCGGACCATACGCTTAAAATAACTCTCGAAGATGCTTTTGAAGCGCTTAAAACCGCACTGCTTGCTTCCAAATAAAATACGGTTTTCAGCGGCCGCTGAAAATCTGCCTGAAAGTAAAAAAGTTCCTTATCTTTGAGATGCCGGCCTGCTGTATTACATTTAATTAAATGATCTTTATGATTCAAGACCAATCCCCATTAAACGACGAATTCTATTTTGTGCCCAAAACTGCGATGGGGGACGCCCTGAGAAAGGCCGACTGGAGCCAGAGCAGATTAGGGCCTCCGGGGCAGTGGCCTGCCGCTCTGCGCAGCATCCTGTGTATGCTGCTGTGCTCTAAACTGCCTATGTTTGTATGGTGGGGAAAGGATCACCTGCAGTTCTGCAATGACTCCGGCCTTGAGAATTTTCCCAGCGACCGTCCCAGTCAAGGGCAGCCAGGGCCGCAGAGCGCCGGTCTGTGGAGCCTTTTTGGGCCTTCCGTTACAAAGATAATGCACACCGCGCTGCAGTCTATCCAAGAAGGCCAGTTTCCGATGCAGGAAAAGATTTTCCTTAACGGCAGATTATGCGTATTTAATTACACTCCGGTGTTTGGCAACGGCCCTGTGGTCGAAGGCGTGGCCGCGGTATGCTCTGAGCATGAAGACCATGCCCATGAGCTGCGTTCGCTCATTGATGCCGCTCCGTTTCCAATCGGAGTCTATGAAGGGCCACAGATGCGCATCAGGATGCTAAACCAGTCCATTATTGATGCCTGGGGAAAAGGGGGGGACCTGGTTGGAAAAACCTATTTTGAGGTGCTTCCCGAACTGGAAAGCCAGGAAATCTACCCGCTTCTGCAGCAGGTTTATAATTCCGGGGAGCCTTATCATGCCAAAAACCAGCGGGTTGACCTGCAGAGGGACGGAAAACTGCAGACCTTTTATTTCAATTACAGCTTTACGCCGCTTTTTGACGATAAGGGCAGGGTATACGGGGTGATGAATACCGCTGCAGATGTTACTGACCTTAATATCGCCAAGCTTAAGATGGCACAGAGCCAGGAGAATTTCCGCAGCCTGATCATGCAGGCGCCTGTCTCCATGTGCCTGATGCTTGGGCCTTCCCATACAGTGGAGATAGCCAACGAGCATATGGTCAATCTCTGGGGAAAAGACAGGCAAGAGGTAATGCAGAGGCCAATCTTTGAAGGACTGCCCGATGCAAGGGAGCAGGGGCTGGAGGGCCTTCTGGACCAGGTGTTTAAAACCGGCGAAACCTTCACGGCCAGTGAAATGCCTGTGCATCTTATACGTTTCGGAACTCCAGAGGTTGTGTACCAGAACTTTATTTATGAACCTTACAGGGACGGCAGCGGCGAGGTGCTGGGCGTTATTGCCATTTCCAATAATGTTACCGAACAGGTCTTGGCACGCCAGAGGGTTGAAGAACTGATAAAAGTCAGAACTGAAATGCTGGTAGAGGCAAATGAAAACCTGGCACGCTCTAACGCGGATCTGGCGCAGTTCGCCTACATAGCCTCTCATGACCTGCAGGAGCCGCTTCGGAAAATCAGTATTTTCTCTCAGATGCTCCAGGACAAGGCAGGCCCTATGCTGGACAGCAGGTCCCAGGAACACCTGAGAAAGATCGGGCAATCCGCTGCCCGGATGCAGTCGCTGGTGCAGGATGTCCTTGCATTCTCTCAGCTTAATAAAGCTGCAGGTTCCTTTTCAATGGTGGATCTCAATCAGATCATCGTGGAAATTCTGGCAGACTTCGAACTGCTGATAGAAGAAAAGGGGGCCGTTTTGGAGATTTCAGATATTCCGGAAATTCCCGGACAGCCGCTGCAGTTAAGCCAGCTGCTGGGCAATCTTATCGGCAACGCACTAAAATTCCAGCGGGAAGGATGCACTCCGGTCATTAAAATTACCGCTGCCAAGGCCGATAAAGCGGAAAAACTAAGCAATCACCTTATCGCTGAAGCTGATTATGTCAAAATTACGGTCTCCGATAACGGGATCGGTTTTCTTCCTGAAGAAGCGGATAAGATTTTCGGGGTTTTTCAAAGGCTTCATTCCAAATCACAGTTTGAAGGCACGGGTATCGGCCTTTCCATATGCAAAAAAATTGTCGATAACCACCATGGGGCTATAAGCGCGCAGGGCAGTTCGCTAAAGGGCGCTGTTTTCAGCATTTACCTGCCCTTGGAAATTAATTCCTCACTGCCTCCAACAGCAGAAAGATATCTTTTTTAAAAGTGGGGGCTGGGTTATTTGTAAGGCAAACCAGCCTAAAAAAAAATGTTAATTGAACCTTTAGCTCCCAAAACCCAGTCCCTGGGCTGCTGCAAAATATCCGGTCTGCAGAGGCGGCAGCTGTAATCCTTTCTGTAAATATAAAGTCAGCAAGAAAAAGTAAGAGTCAAGCATCAGCATAAAAGGGGCGGCGGCCAGATCCATATTGGCCACTCGGTGGTCCGGCCCCCTATTTGCAAGCCAATAAGTATGACATTGAAAGCCAGTGCGTTTGAAAGCATTTTAGAAGATGTCGTGCAGTGCACCGGAAGCTGCAAAAAATTACGGATAAATTTAGGCTGATATAAAACTAATTTTTAAATTTATTGCCGCTAAATCGGTAAGCGGCATATTTGCACCTGCAATAATTTATTAAGCACTGCAGCACAATATTAATTCTATAGAAAACATTGCGGGAGTATTCCAGCATATTGTCTGCACATAATTTATGAAGCATGACGTATGAAATTGCGAAAAAGAATAAAGCTAACTATCCAGACTTTACCACTTTGAGGGGTGGCACAATGAGAATTTTCATAGTGCCGCAGGTGCTCGAAGATTTCGACAGATACTTTAAGGATTATCTCACCAGAGATTTTGATGACGGAATGGTTCAAGCTTATTCTTCCAACGGGCAGTTTAAATTATACTATAGAGAATTGAAACAACATGCAATTTAAAGCAGATATTGGAAAGCCACAAGCTGGGCGTACAGTTGGCATCCGGATATCTGTCTGCAGCGGCCTCTGATGTCCGATAGTTCCGGGTAAATTTTGAAGCAGCCCTAAGATATTGATTTGTTATCCTTGTAATTTCTGTCAGAATTAATAATCTAAAGCAGGTCGCCTCATCGGGAATCATACGGGAAGAACCTTTCTGCTGTCCTTTATTGACCGAGTTTTCGTTCTGGAAATTCTCCTCATCCAAGGGTAGTTTTCAGGTGTATCTGCATTCACCTTATTATTTTTAAAAATTAATTTTTTACTGCCGTTCTTTTTAAAGGGGGGTGTTCCGCAGCCAATTTTCGGGCATTCTCGCGTTTGGGGCATTTTTCTCCTTTTGCGGGTTGCCATTTATCACATGCAAATTGATTAAAGGTGGATAATTTTGCACGTATTTTCTGAATTCGGTAATTTGATGGATTTAATTGTCTACATTTACGGGAATCCAAATATCACAGCAAATGCAGAACAGTCTCCTGGCAAGCTTGAAAGAGCACCAAAACAAATTATTGGCCGAATGGTCCCAGCTTTTACAAGCTAGCGGTTCTACTGACGGTTCAACGGAAGAAGAAGAATCAAAGGAGTTCGTTTCCCTTCTGCTGGATGCTTTAAAGCATTCAAATGGAAATGCGGATTCAGACGAATTCGAAAATGTTTACGATCTGCTGGTCGGAATTTCAAGTTCGAGGGGCAGACGCGGTTTTTCGCCTCGTGAAAATGCCCAATACCTCATTGCTTTTAAGGAAGCGGCTTCTAAAATTCTTTCAGAAATGGAGTCTGATCCTTCAAAATTGTACAGCGCTAATTTAGAGTTGAGCAAACTTCTTGATAATATGGCAATACTGACTTTTGAATCCTGTATGAAAGGGCGGGAAGAAGTCATTTCAAGGCAGATTGATGAGATCAGCGAGATTTCGACTCCTGTAATCCGCGTCTGGGATGGTATTGTGGCGCTTCCTATCATTGGCACGCTGGACAGTTCCAGAACCCAGGTGGTAATGGAAAATTTATTGCAGCAGATTGTGGATACGGGAAGTTCGATCGCCATACTTGACATTTCAGGCGTGCCGGCAGTAGATTCCCTGGTAGCGCAGCATCTTATAAAAACTGTAAGTGCAACACGGCTAATGGGTGCAGAATGCATTATAAGCGGCATACGCCCTGAAATTGCTCAGACGGTGGTTCATTTAGGAATTGATCTTACGGGCATTATTACTAAGGCTTCATTGGCAAGCGCACTTCAAACAGCCTTTGATATGCTTCAGCTCACAGTTGTGAAAAGAAAAATTACGAATTAAGATCACTGAAATGGAAAGAATTCCAATACTCAAGATGGGAGATTTTCTGCTGGTTACCATACAGGTCGATCTGTATGACCAATTGGCTGAAAATCTTGAATCTGATTTAATAAATGCTATCAAAAAGAATAATTCAAAAGGCGTTTTGATTGATATATCGGCGGTTTCCATTATCGATTCCTTTATGGGAAGAATTTTAGGAAACATTGCCGTAATGTCAAAAATTATGGACGCACAGACTGTTGTGGTCGGCATGCAGCCCGCTGTCGCTATTACGCTTGTTGAACTTGGACTGTCTTTAAATGGTGTTATAAGCGCCCTAAATGTTGAAAAAGGCATGGATTTGCTTCGCGCGAAAATGTACAATGGCGATAAGGAGGAGCAGGCATATGACGACAGCAGCCGATAAAGAAGAACTGTTTATAGCAAAAGAGCAGGATGTAGTTCCGTTGCGCAACCTCGTGAAGGAATACGGCGTAAAAATTGGAATGGGTATTTTAAACCAGACCAAACTGATCACTGCCACAAGCGAGCTTGTCCGCAATCTTCTTCAATATGGGGGAGGAGGAAGGGTTATCATAGAATCTGTAACCAATGGACGGGATTTCGGTGTCCGTGTGGTTTTTATTGATAAAGGGCCAGGGATAAAAGATATAAATCTGGCCATGCAGGACGGCTACAGCACCGGAAAAAGTTTGGGGCTTGGCCTTCCTGGCACAAAAAGGCTGGTGAATGAATTTGATATTCAGACAGAATTGGGAAACGGCACAACCGTAACTATAATAAAATGGAAAAATGGATAGTGCTTTTTGCGTTTATAAAATTGACGATAGGAGTCTTATCGCTTTAATTAAAAGGGAGATACACAACTTAGCGCTTCAGTTAGGCTTCAAGCCGCACAGGGCGGCGGAAACTGACATTATTATCGCAGAACTCGCTTCTAATCTTATCAAATATGCTGGCGGGGGCGATCTGCTTTACAGGGCGCATCACAATGGAAGCTGCAATGTGATAGAAATATACTGTCTTGATAAAGGAAGTGGCATTGATAATCTTGCCAAAATAATGAAAGACGGCTATTACACCTCCAGCACATTGGGACAGGGCATGGGCGCCATTAAAAGATTAAGCAATGATTTTCAGATCTATTCCTTACGCGGCTGGGGAACCGTCCAATACATTAAGATTTGCGATAAAGCCGATGCTGCATTCCCCAACTCAAATGCAGGATTGGATATAGCAGGGCTCAGTGTAACTTATCCGGGCGAACGGGTATGCGGAGACGGATACCATATCAAATATTCCAGAAAAGGCTTTCAGATTTTTTTTGGAGACGGATTAGGCCATGGGGTAAAGGCCCGCGAAGCAGTTGAACAGGCAGTCAAAGCTTTTAAGCAATGCGCAGAAACTGATCCTGCGGCAGTGCTGCGCCATGTTCATCAGCACGTTAAAAAAGGCAGGGGGCTTGTAGCTACTGTTGCCATTGCCGATTATGAGGCGCAAACTTGGAATATCTGCGGCATAGGCAATATCAATACGCGGATCTATAACGGGCTCGACAGCAAAACCTATACGCCATATAATGGCATTATAGGCCATAATATTCCACGGACTATAAAGGGCACCATCGACCCTTATCAAAAACATCAGATTATTATAATGCACAGTGACGGACTGCGTACGGGACTGCATCTTAATGATCTGGCTTCCATAATTAAACAGAGTCCGGGAATTATAGCTTCGGCCTTGTATAAGGATAATGTGAGAGGAACCGATGATGCCGCAATATTGGTTGGAAAAATAATTTAAAGCTTTATGGAGGAAATTGTAAAAATTAGTCTTGACAATGAAATGGACCTCATACTGGCTCATAAGCGTTCAATGAAAATTGCTGAAATGTGCGGCCTGCCCATAGCGTCGCAGACCCGGTTTTCCACTGCAGTTTCAGAAGTGGCAAGATGCTCAATTGCCAGCGGAAAAAATTCTGTGCTTGTTTTGGGAATCAATACCATCAAAGCAGGCCGCAAAGAAATACAGGCGGTGCTTACCGATCAGGTTGATCTCAGGGGATGCAATCCAGAAGCTTACAAATATGCTGATAAATTATCAGGCAGCATAGGATACAGTTATGCCGGCGGCCAGTCAAAAACCATATTAAGCCATCAGGTTTCTTCGCCGGGGCTTCTTTCAGATGCAAAAATAAATGCTCTGGCAGATTACTTTAAATATGAGCCGCCGATTTCGGCTTATGATGAAATCAGAAAAAAAAATATCGAGCTTGCAGCACTTTCAGAAAAGCTGGGCGAAAGTGAAAACCAATACAGAAATCTCGTGGATACAATTCCCGTTTTGATCTGCATTGTCAACGACAGAAGCACTGTTCTGTTATCAAACCATGCATTCAAAGCTTATCTGAAAACCCCCCTAGCCATTTTTGACAAAAAAAACCTTGGGGCATTTATACATCATGATGATGTGCATCCGATATTGGAAGGATGGAAGAATGTTAAAAAAAACAGAAGAGATTTTTCTGCTGAAATCCGAATTAAAAAAGATGGCATTTATATCTGGCATAATGTTTCCATTATGCCGAATAAGTCGGAAGACGGCTCTTTTAAGAGCTGGCTTATCTATTTTATAAATAACAATGCCCAGAAAATGATTGTTGAAGCTTTAAAGGATAATTCGGAGCTTCGAAAGATGCAGCTTGAACTGCAAAGCGCAAACTCAAAACTTAAATTTAAAAATAAGGAGCTGGAACAGTTCGCTTTTATAACAAGCCACGATCTGCAGGAGCCGCTTCGAAAAATCATGATCATGATCTCAAGGGCGGCAGAACATTTAACCGAAGGGCAGAAAACGCTTTATTATTTTGATAAAATTACGCTGGCGGCCGGCAGGCTATCAAATTTGATTTCAGATGTTCTTAATTATTCCCGTGTAAACAATCATGATAAATTTATTAAAGAGGCCGATCTTAATGATGTTGCAGCTCAAGCTCTAGAGGACCTGAGTCTGATTATTGAAGAAAAAAAAGCCGTTGTAAACTTAAATGGGCTTCCGGTTGTTACCGGGATTGAAACCCAGCTGCGCCAGCTGTTTTACAATCTGATAAATAATGCGCTGAAATTTAATGCGCTCAAGCCCGAAGTGAACATTTCCAGCCGTATAATTTCAGATAAAAGCGACACTGCCTTTGATCCTGCAGCCCCTTGCGGTGATTTTTATCTAATTTCAATTGAAGATAATGGAATTGGAATGGACAGCGAGTATTCTGCCCGAATCTTTGATATGTTCCAGCGTCTGCACCAAAAGGGCCAGTACAGCGGCAATGGCATAGGGCTGGCCTTATGCAAGCGCATTGTCGAGAATCATAACGGGACTATCAATTTTACAAGCATGCCGGGAAAAGGAACAGTTTTTTGGATCTATCTGCCAATTCTTGCGGCCTGAAAGCGCTATTTATGCGCTGGATATGCCGGCGAAAATAACAGGCAGAGAGAAGACTGTAAAAATGCGTTTTTTATTGGCAGCAGGGAAGACCTTTCCAATTTAACAATGTCGCGGCTGCAGTGCCCGCGCATTGCCCCGGAAGAAGTCGGGCATTACATCCACGGAAAAATAAAGGGAAGCACATTTGAGAAAATGAATGCTACTGAACACTGCCCGCATATGAGCCATCCGCAAGGGGCAATTGAATTGATTCAAAAATTCCTAAACCAGACGACTTATTGATCCCGAACATCGGAGAGAGCTGGAGCTCCAACAAGCTAAAATCAATGGAAGGGCAGCAGCAGGAAATATTCAAAATTATTACCCATGATCTGCAGTAGCCTTTACGCAAAGCCGTATTTACGGGGAATTTTCTTTTGGCAGAGTATTTTACATAACAGTATTGCAGTTCATTAAATTCCGTCTTTATACATTGCCCGCTATTCATTACAGAATTCAGATTCCTTAAAATGCAATCAGATAGACGAAACAAGGAAGAGCTCTCTACAATCCGTAATTTCTAATTTATAAAATTCTTTTCCTGCTCCATAAAAGAACATCGATAGATTGGCAATAATGAAGCTTTTCTGGATGTTTATTTAAAGAAATGCTGTTGAAATTATAATTTATTTCAGTAATAGGAATGTCAATTTCTTCTAGATTCCATTCTTTATGATGTATGTCATGGCGGAAAAGTTTATTTCCGGTGGCATTGTACAAGCAATGTCGTTCTGTTTAACCAGTAATCCAGCGGCGTTTTTATAATTGGAATTCCTATTTTTTTATAGCTGAATAAAAGCTTGTAATTCTTCACGCCATTCGAAGAAAATAAAGTATTTATGGATTTTTTGATGTAGGACTTCCTATAGGGCAATTCTAAAAATGTTCGGGTGAGTAAAACTTCAATAATTTTGTTAGTTTCTATGGAAAGCATGTAAATACCTTTGATTCCATTATTCAGCACATAGGTCCGAACATTTATTTCCTTAAAATTGGATATGTAGGGAATACGAGGGATATAATGCATTCTCATTTTATGAACATCAAAAGCCACCAGTGATATCCAAGCTTTGTCTTGAAAAGTGTCCAGCACCAAACCTGTCGGAAGCAGTTCCGATATGAGTTCTGGCTTAACGCTCCAATGCAAAAAAAAGGTATCGTCCCACTGCTGGAAATATTTCCATTTTCTTTCAGGAAGGGGCAAATACCTGTGAGAGGCTTGTTCTACTATTTCTGATATGGCCATGGCAAACTTTTAATGGTCCAAGTTTGACATCAATGCATTTGAGACTGGTGCAGAAAAGAGAAATGATGCCCGGCAGCATATTGCCGCCTTTATTAGTGCGGAGCATATTGAAGATGCGGTCTCTCTTCAAGGGGACTAGGCCGGGGTTTGGGATTTGACTGTGTGTTTTTAGGAGCTTTTTCCCGCTATCCGTTGCAATCTATGCGCCGGAACGCCCGGCGCATAGTATTTCCACTGCACACGAGCGAAGCGAACTGGCGAAGCAATCGGGGCTAAAATTTTGGAAGAAAGTTTTGCGGCAATAGCGGCATACTATGGCAGGGGAAAAATGTAATTTTTACTGCCGCTGGACCCGCAGGTTAACTGTTCCTGCATTCAAAGGCGCCATACGCTGGATTTTGGCAGGCTCTGCAGATTTGCATCATTTGCAGCGATTTTCTGAAAAATTAGCCCTATATTTGCAGTTCACCAGCCGCATGCGGACATATTTCTATCGTTTACCCATTACAAGGATTGTATTAATTTTTTAGTATAACTTTTGCAGATTCATTTGCCCTTAATTGAACTGCCCTAAATTTGAAAACGATGTCTGAGCCCCAGAATTTCCATAAGTTTATTTTCCATGCCGATGACGACGAGGATGACAGGCTGCTCTTTCTCGATGCAGTGGATGAGCTTGATCTGAATATTACCGTTGGACAGGCCGCCGACGGAGGGCAGCTTCTGCAGTGCCTTTCGGGGAGCGGGGCGCAGATGCCCGAGCTGCTGTTTTTAGATATCAACATGCCCGGAAAAAACGGGTTTGAATGCCTAAGGCAGATAAAAGGCGCAGAGGGGCCTTTTGGCTGCCTTAAGGTAATTATGCTCTCCACAAGCAGGAATCCTGAAAACATTGAGCTTTCCTACGCGCTGGGGGCGGATCTCTATGCCGTGAAGCCCGCCACGTTTCAGGAGCTTAAAAAGCTGCTGTGGGCTGTTTTTATGATCGACTGGAGCGCATTTGCAAGAGATAAGAAAGGGTTCATTCTTACCTGAAAAGGCTGGGATCCTTACAGAAGACAGCACCGCAGTTCAGATGCGGGCTGTTTAATTGTATGTAAATGGTGCCGGGTTCGGGACGCTGTCCGTTTATTTTATCCCTGCGGTGCTGCGCGGGCCATTTTTCCATTTTCTGCACAAGAAGAATCTCATGAAGGTCCCGAGGGGGTTTTTACAGCCCTGTGATCGTCCTTTTCCGGTAAAATTTTTTATCCTCGAAAAGGCAGGCGCGTTTCGGGTGCCCGCTGTGGGATGCCAGCCAGTTGCTGTCTGCTGCTTTTTTTATTCAGACTTCTTCATTTTGTTCTTTCCGGCAGCCGCATGTGCTAACTTAGCATGGAATTCCAGTTAAGAAATGCAGGTGGGGTTCTCCAAGGATGGAGAGTGGTCATGCTCTCCACCAGCAGCACGCCAGAAAACATCAAGATCTGCTATGCTTTGGGAGCTGATATTTATGCTGTGAAGCCCAGCTCGTTCCAGAGGCTAAAAGAACTGCTTTATGATGTCCTGACCCGGGAGTGGAATAAAAAAGACCTGTAAAAATCTTTCCTTATTTGAAAGTTAATTTATAAAAGCGCCCCAGAATATATAGAAACCTGCCCGATGCCTAGGAATAATTTCTGTCTGGTTTATTAAGGCTGCTCTAGTCTGTAAGCTCATTTAAAGAGACAAGATCCAGATAACAAAGCAGCAGCATGGTCTCCATTATACGGGTCTGGCATCGGGTCTGTGGAAAAAAACAATCCGTCTGGTTTTTTTACAAGATGTGCAAATTTACGCAATTAGATGGATCTTTTTTACTGAATTAATGCTTTCTGCAGCAGCAGGAAGAAGCCTTTGCCCGCAGCTCTTTAGCCCTGTTTTCCCGGTCAGGGTATGCTATTTAAAGCCGGCAGCCATGATTATAGTGAAATTAAAGAGCAGGACTGGGATTTATTGACTGAAATGCAGGGCTGATTTTTCAGCGCCTTCCTGTAAAATTCTTTTTTATTATTTCCCTGTACTTAAAGGGCGTGAATCCGGTCTGTCTCTTGAAGAAACGCTCAAACCCGCTTGTGCTTTTAAAGCCCAGTTCGGAGGCGGTAAAAGCAATGGATCTTGAAGTGTCAAAAAGTTTTAATCTGGCCCTGCGGGCAAGCTCTAAAGATATGAAGCCTTCTGCGGATAAGCCGTTCTGCTTAAAGATCAGGTCTTCAAAATATTCATAATCCATGCCAAGCTTTTCTGCAAAATAGCTTGCCGAGGGGATGCCCTGAGGCGCAGTTTTTTCGCAGCTGTAATATTCTTCGATAAGATTCTTCATGGTGCGGCCCATATCAAGGGCTGTCTGGCTTTTTTCTCTATGCATCTCAATTTTTTATTTTTCTAGCCACTACGTGAAGCCCCGTTATTCCAAATCAGGTTCAGGCGTTTAATGATCTGCGTCTTCGGCTGGATCTCACAAAGCCGCCGGCTTTTTCCGTTTTAGGGTTCCTGCCTTACTGTCTCCGGTCGCGGATTCTGGTTTTGATTTTGCGCTCCCTGTAGTTTTTCCCTTATATTCATATAAAATCCTTCTGGTTCCAGAATGCCGGGCAACTATCAATTGGGCCTTTGTAATTGTTTATGGCCGAGTAGCAGCTCTTGAGAAAAAGCTCCGAATCGGTTATTCTGGCCCACGGCTTCCACAGCGCCTCCTTTGGAGACGGGAAGGCTTCAAAATAACGTTTTATCTCTCTTGGGGCCATAGGATAAAATTAGGAAAAAAACAAAAACCGGTCAAGGCTTTGGATGGGGCAGTTGTTTTGTTTTTTTATATTTTTTTGAGCTGTCCAAGCTATCCGCCGCACATGAGCGATAACGAACTGACGAAGTAATATTCTGCGCCGGATTCCGGCGCAGAAGGATTTCCGCTTCTATCGGGGCTAGGGAGCCCGCTTTGTGCCGTCTGACTTTTATGATCACTTTTACGCCATCGACAATAATAGGGCAGCTTATTGGCAAAAAAGACGGGTTGTCCTGCAAAACCTGTCTGCAGGTTCACAATAACCATAGCGGGATTAATTTGGCCGCCCATCGAACTGGTCATATCGGCAATTACCGCATTGCTATTTTTCATGTCGATGATAAAGTCCTGAAGATTGCAGTGAGCACTGTATCTTGAATTATGAAAATGTTAAACAGCTTTCCCGCGGCTATATTCCAGCCGATCAGCTTTGGGTTTTGTTTTGGCGCTGCGCCCGGATTTCCCATATCCGATGCCCAAAACACATTATCTGCGGCCATGAGAGTTTATTCCAACCATCCAAGCCTGTTTAAAATAAACCCTTCCAGCTCCTTGTCAGCAGCGGCATCCCGCTGGGCAGAGGTAAGTATCTTACTGTAAAGAACAATAAAATTTTCAGACAGGAACACGTCCAGCGCATCCAGGCACTCCATTAAATCCGGCTGCGATGTCTGCCAGAGCGTTCTTCGTTCGCCGGAAATATCCTTCAGCACTAGAGTGTACATTTCCGATGAAGCTTGGGAATGCTGGTCTGGGATGGTGATGGCAATTTCAAAATCGTTGTCCTGATCATTAAAAGAGCCGGTAAGGAAATAGCTTGTGGTCATAACGGGTGTTTTGGTTTATAAATGTTCTAACTTATAGCTGCAGGGACAGTTCTTTAAAAAAAGAGGCTCTGTGCTTTGGCGACTGCTTTTCTCATGTCAATTCCCTTTTGCAGCGCCCCTTTAAAAATATCCCCTTGAGCCCTCATGCGCGCTATGGAGTTCTCAATGGTGAAATCCTTAATCTCCAGCCCTTTTCTGACCTCCTCCCAGTGCAGGGGCATGGAGACCGTGGCGCCCGGTTTTGGCCGCAGCGAATAAGGGCAGGCGATTGTGGCGCCGGGACGGTTCTGAAGGAAGTCCAGATACATCTTCCCGCCGCGGTTTTTGATCTGGCGCTCCAGGCTTGTGAATTCCGATAGCTGTCCGTGCACGATCGAAACGATCATTTTTGCGAACATCTGGGACTGGTCATAGCTGTATTTGGCGCCAAGGGGAATGTAGATATGGATGCCGGTGGAGCCTGAGGTTTTCACGTATCCTGTGATGTCCAGCGCGTCAAGGATGTTTTTAACCTCGCAGGCGGCCTCTATGACCTGCCCGAAAGTATTCTGGTCCGGGTCAAGGTCAATCACGCAGTAATCGGGATTGTCGGGATGCTGCACGCGGCTGAACCACGGGTTCATCTCAATGCAGCCGAGGGATGCCATGTAAAGCAGGGTTTTCTCATCCCCGCCTACAAGGAATTCTTTTCCCTCACCGTCACTGGTCGTGTAGGGGAAAGTCTCTGCCCACTCAGGGGCTTTTCCCTTCACGTCTTTCTGGTAGAAGCTCTTGCCGTTTATGCCCCCGGGGAAACGGTTAAGCGACAATGGCCGGTCTTTAAGGTATGGAAGGATGAATTCGGCCGCCTTGTAGTAATAGTTGAACATATCGCGTTTGGTGTAACCGCTTTGGGGCCAGTATACTTTGCTCAGGTGCGAGAAGGTCATGTTCTGTCCTTTGATCTTTTTGGTCTGGGTCTCTTCAGTCGGGTTTAACAGTGTCTTTGGACCGCCTGCTTTTGGGGCGGTAAGGGGAGAGGTAACGGGTGCCTTCGTTTCTGGGTCATTGTCCTTTAAAACCGCCCCCGATTCCGCTTCTTTCTCCAAGGTTACATCGGCCGCTTTTTTATCGCTTCGCATCCCTTCAAAGGATGGGTGGCGGAAAACCCCGTCGGATGTGATCTCGGCGTAGCTGACCTCGCAGACCAGTTCGGGTCTGAGCCAGACCGCCTTTGCATGCGGCGGGTTGGGGCGGAATCGTGAGGGCTTGTTGATATCGGGCTCCGAGGCAAAGGGGATGGTCTTGGTGATAAGGGGCGCGAACTCCTGCATCATTTCTTTCTGCATCTTATCGGTAAAGCCTGTGCCGACCTTGCCGGCATACTGAAGGGTTCCGTTCTGGTAAAAGCCCAGCAGCAGCGAGCTGAAGAGTTTGGAGGAGTCCTCGTTTCGGGTATAGCCCGCGATAACCACTTCCTGGCGCCTCTGCGCTTTTATCTTCAGCCACTGCCTGTTTCGGCTCTCTGGGATGTAGAGGGAATCCTTTCTTTTGGCCATGATCCCTTCAAGTCCGATTGCGCTGGCGGTCTGAAAAAAATCAATGCCGCCCTCAAAGCTTTGGCTCAGGCGTATGCGGTCGTCATCTTTAGGCAGTATTTCTTTTAAAATGGCCTGGCGCTCTGTAAGGGGCAGCTCCATGAGGTTTATCCCATTGTACCAGAGAATGTCAAAGGCATAATAGACCAGATGCCCGTCCGCTTCGCTGCGCCAGTTCTGCAGCGCGCTGAAATCCGCCTTTCCGTCTTCTTTTAAAACCAGTATCTCCCCGTCAAGCACTGCATTGCTTTTCCACTTTTGCAGGGCCTGGGTGATAGGGTAATATTTGCCCGTAAAAGGCTTGTTGTTTCTGGAGGCCAAAGATACTTCGCCTTTGTTTATATAGGCCAGGGAGCGGTAGCCGTCCCATTTGACCTCAAAGCTCCACTGCGTGTCATCAAAGGGCGCGTTTACCAAAACTGCCAGCATGGGTCTGATGCCCTCTGGCATGCTTCCTGGCGTACCTGCTTTTAAAAGCGTGTTGATTTGCGCTGTCTTATTATCTTTTTTCTTTCCCATGTGTGCTGTCTTTAAATGAGTGGTAAATAAAGCCCTGACGCCTCGGGCTGTTTTACTCTTAGATGTACTGTATCATTCAGGCAAAAAATCCCCGAAACATCTGTTGGCATGCCGGGGATCAGGTTCTTTTTATTGGCTAGTGCTATTTTGCGCGCAGCACGCGTGCTACGGCGTCGGCTGAGTTGCCTGCCTCATCTACTGCCCTTTGGAGCTCTTCGCGGCTGACATTGAATTTCTCTGTCCAATACGCGACCTCGTGGTCCTCGTTCATATTGATGCGGGAGCGGTCCTGCTGTCCTTTGTTTTTTAAGTCGTCGCTCATGATACTTGATTTTGAATTAATAATTCTTTTTGCAAAAGGTTAGGTGTTTGTACTTCTGCCCGAGCGGGCATCTGTCGGGTCATCGCTGCCGCTTTTTTCATTGCGGTCCGGGTCAGTGCCTGCCTCATCTGTCTCATCGATATCGCCCCAGTCTCCGGTGTTCTCGCGCCTGGCATCTTTATTTTTATTATCCTGAGCGGCCAGCATCTGGTGGTATGGGCAGTTTTGGAGCTCTTCGGGGCTGAAATTATGCGTGTTTTCCATGGTTTTTGATTTTAATAATTAGCAGGGTTAAAATTAGCAGGTTAGCTCGATTTAAGCTTACAGGAAAAAGCGCGGAGTTTATGTAATTATCATCTTGGGGGCGGGGTGCGTGATGATAGTTTTTGGGATTATTAAGAAAATGCTTGATGGGGTGGTAAAGCAATATTCAATTCTACAAATATTTCAGAGGATATGAAATGATTGTACTGTGTAAAGCAGAATTGTCTTTCTTTAGCTCTATAAATTTCAGTTTGAGTTTTAATTGATTTGCTAACGTAAAATATAGATAAAGTTAAGAGTCCATTTTAGCCACTTTATTTTATATAATCTCATCATTAAAGTGAAGGGAATATGTAAAATTCGCCTTAGCTTTTTGTGTAATAAGATATGAAGTCCAGCTTTCAATGACCGGAATGCAGGGTTGCCAAAAGCGAATGCAAAAAATACATTTTTAATCTATCTTCATTCTGAAAACGTAGTACGGCGGTCTGCTTGCATCTACTCCATTATTAAGCAATGGCAGATGGTGCAGCTGATTGGCTACGATATACAAGTATCCTTTATATAGGGCCACACCGTCAGGCCACGAAAGCCTTTTGTCTGCTAATAATTTTTTATATCCTTGCGGACTGCTTACTCCTACAGCATTTTCCTGAACGTCAGTTACATATATATTGCCATTTTCACCGACTTTAAATCCGTCTGAAATTGGCTTGTCGGCATAAAAGGAAATGTATTTTGCGAGCGATTCATTGGAGAGGCTTTCGTCAGCCAGCACTGAGGAGGGGATTTTATAAATTTTCTTTGCGCCCATGGCTCCAAAATATATAAAATTATTTTCCTTGTCTATTGAAATTGGATTCAGACCGTTTCGTGGCTGCATGGCTGTGCCGTCTGCCTTTTTATGGATCACTTTTATGCCATCGACAATAATCGGGTCGCTAATTGGCAAAAAGGAAGGGTGGTCCTGTAAAACGCGTTTGGCAAAACCTGTATTCAGGTTTACAATAATCAGAGCCGGGTTAATTTGGCCGCCGATTGAACTGGTCATATCGGCAATTACTGCGGTGCCATTTTTCATGTCGATGATAAAGTCCTGAAGAAAGGAAGTTGCAGTGAGGACCGTATCTGGAATTATGAAAACTTTAAACAGCTTTCTCGTGGCAATATTCCAGCCGATCAGCTTTGGATTTTGTTTTAGCGCTGCGCCCGGGTTTCCCATATCCAATACCCAAAGCATATTATCGCTGCTTACCTGGATCCCTATAGTGCCGCTGACGCCCTTATTGCTGGAATTGGGCTGCATTACCCATTCTTCCTCGGGAAACGGAACTGTAGATCCGTCCGATAGTATTTCCCTGACCATATGCTTTGAACTGACCAAAGCAGACATAGTGATAAAAATGCGCCCTTCAGGGGATACGGCAATATTCCCAGGCCTTTCGCTAGGGAATTCAGCAACAACTTCCAATTTGCTTTGTGCAAAAACATGCGCGGATAATAAAACTGACGCAGATAGCAGAAAATACTTGATTGTATTCATATTTGTATTGTTTAAAATTAACTTTACAAATTTTAAACAATTAAGAATGCTGAAAGATGAGGCATATCAATATTTTAAAGTGACCTAAATCACACCTGCTATCCTTTAAGCCTACTCAGTGTCTCCCTTGTCATCCCTAAGTAAGAAGCCAGAAGTTTTTTAGGTACTCGGTGAACCAGATGAGGAAATTTTTTTACAAGATTATTATAACGGGTCTCGGCTGTTTCGTTCAGCAGCGACATGATGCGCTGTTCTAAGGCAATGTATCCGTAGTGTGATTTCACTCTGAAGAAATTTGACATTTCAGGTATTTCATGGCAAAGCTTTTCCCTGTCCTCAAGTCGGATGCAGAAAAATTCGGAGTCTTCGATGCAGTCGATAAACATAGTGGCCGGCGTTTTGTTTTGATAGGCCTTGAAATCGCTGGTCCAATATTGTTCCATTGCAAACTGCAGTATATGCTCTTTGCCTTCGCTGTCAATGGCATAGGTTTTTGACAGCCCCTTAATTATCCAGGCTTTGTAATGCACCAATTCATCCTTCTGCACGAGAAATTGATGTTTTCGAAGTTTTTTATATACAAAGCATGCAGCTATTGTTTCCCATTCCAGATCGGTTAAGGGGTTAACCTCCTCGATGTGTTTTCTCAGCAGGCTATAGTATTCTTCCATGGTATTTGATGCGATTGAAAAATTAATTGGCCAAATATAATGAAAAAGCTGAAGTGTACACTCCAGCTTTTCATTTATAGGCATCTTTGAATTTTACCCTGCTATTTTGGTCATTCTGTACAGCGTGAAATCTGCAATCCATCTGGCAGCGCCACTGGCTTGGAATTTTTTTATTGCCTCGCCCTGCATGTGGGCTCTCCAATCTTCTTCACTGGCCCATGTTTCAACAAAAACCAGTACTCTGGGATCATCTTTTGACTGATGCAGTTCATATCGTATGCATCCTTTTTCCTTTAATGTCTCAGTGACAAGCTTTTCTTGTTCGCGGCGAAGATTTAGTTCTTCATTCTGAAGGGCAATTGCTGTTGCAACGATTGTTATCTCTGAAGTTTTTTCCATTATTGTTTTTTTTAAACTAATTTCCCTCTGCCAATAAGATTCTGATTCCTACATACGTATTCTGGATGACTTCTTGATCCTCATTCAGTTATATTTCAGATTAAATGGGGCATATAAGGGATAAGCTTAGTATGGTTTATTACTCTTGAATGCTGTTAGATATACTATCCAATATAAACTGGGTATCTTCAGCTTTTTTTATCACCGATTCGATGGTTTGCCCGTTTTCTTCAAAAATAAGCTCCGCGAAATTTTCTATCATGTGAACGGTTTGGGCCTTGCCGGTCGGGGAATCAACATATTCAAACTCTTTAGGGGTTGCCATTCCTTTGCGAAGAGTGTAGCCCGCGATATGGTTTTTATCATCAAAGGCAAATCCTTTTGACCAGTCCAGAACAAAATCATCCATAGTTATAAGGCCCTCAGTACCTAGAAGGTCCAAATCCATAATGCAGACCCCTGCATTGTAGCCTATATCCCAGTTTGAGATTGGATTGCCCTTGAATTTAATCATCCCAGAACCGCGATAAATGGCATTGGTTTGCGGATCACGCTGTATGAAAGTCGTGATATCCAATATTTCGCTTGCGTTGGGCATATATTCTACTATAGCGCGTGCAACATACCACCCCATATCACCGATAGCGCCTAAAGGCTCCAGTTGCGTATTGTATCTGATGTTTGTGCGGTCAAGAAACGGAAAGAAGAAAGAGGTGTGGATTCCTTGTATAGTTCCAATCTGTACGGCTGCATTTTCCTGAATTTTTTTGGTTCTCGGATGATGGGTGAAGTGGGTGGCATCCATGAATGCTACTTTGTTTTCCCTGGCAGAGGCCGAGATGCGCTTAAGGGACTCAAAGTCCGCAAAGGGCTTTTCCACCAGTATGTGCTTTCCTTCTCTGGCGGCCTGAATTGCAATCTCTTCTTTGGCAGAAGTCGGAACACCTATATAGACGGCGTCGACATCACTCGAGGCAATCATTTTTTTCCAGTCATCGTATCTGGAAGCTATTTGATGCTGGTCGGCAAAATTGTTCAGTGTTTCAGGGTCCCTTCCAGAAATTGAAGAAATCGCAGCATTCGATGCCGCATTGATTGCCTGGGCTGTTATATTTGAAATCATACCGGTACCAACTATACCGATTCTAAGTTGTTTTGATTGCATTTTTTATTGTTTTTAATTTGATGTAAAATTCAGATTTTGAATCTTCACAGCAGATGACCTACATCACGAAATTAAATTGACATACATCACACTTGGATTTATGGGCTGAACATTTTGTCGCTGTCTCTTTGGAGGAGTTCGCTGCCTAAATGCTGATTGCTGTCTTTCATCCTCATCGCATGCATTAAGTTTTTTGGACGGGTATCTTTCAGATTCGATCTTCAGATACTTGAGTCAGTTCTCAATTGATGCATCAAGACTCAAGCCATCCCTTTAAACAACCTTTTTCTGGTTCTGTTTTTCATCACAGTCTTATTTTTAAATCGACGATAAGATTTGTCTGGTCCACCCTTCAATATTTTCAGGACTGGGCCTGTCGGCTTTTTCAAAAAAGAAGTGGTTTTTTATTTCAAATCCGCAATAGCCGTATATGCCAGTATCTGAGGTGAGAGATAGCGCTTTGTCCATGCCTATGGCATTGTATTCTTCATGGGATTTTCCATGGGTATTGATAATCAAGGCCTGCTTGCCTTTTAGAAGCCCTTTTTGGACGCCTTGGTCGTAGCGGTACGCAAATCCATAGCTGAAAACTCTGTCAATGTAACCTTTCATAATCGCTGGCAGGCCAGTCCACCAGATTGGGTGTATAAATGATATGCAGTCTGCCCATTCTATTAGGCGCTGCTCTTCCTTTACGTCATCTGTTACCTGCCCTTTTCGCTGCCCATACATATCGGAGAGCGAAAGGCTGGGACTAAAATTTAATTCGTATAGGTCCCTTACTACCACTTCATGGGAATTTTCCTGAAGATGTTTAGCCAATATGTTCTTGAAATGGCCGCTTAAACTTTCCGGGTTGGGATGGGCATAAATAATCAAATGTTTCATTTTCTTTACTTTTATATGATTTAACATGACAAAAGTAGAAGGGATATTGGAGGTAAAATTGTATGAAAACGAAGCACAGATTATGATACCGGGTTGCAGATGTCCTGCTGGAGCTTCAAGTACTGGTTTGGAGTGAGATTCAGATAATGTCTAAAATCGTGTATAAGCTGGCTTTGGTCATAATAGCCGCACTGTTCAATGACTTGAAACCATTCAACGCTGCTGCTGCCTGCTACCGTATTTTGAATAAGTTTGACTGCATTTAAGAAGCGATGGTATCTGTTTGCTTCCTTGGCACTGTATCCAAAAATTTTTTTATGATGCGATTGAATGCTTCTTTCGCTCTGCTGGGTATGCTGCGCAACAGACTTAATGGGGTTGTAGATGCTGGCCTTAAAATTAACCAGCAGTTCTGATGTACTGTTTTTTGCGGCCAAATACGGCCGGCAGAATTCAAGGATGAAATTAATCCGGTCATTTTGATCATCAATTTGCCTTAATTTCTCCCATAAGGCAGAAAAGCAGTTTTCAATGCCCAAGTCATCCGGATTGAATGGTACATGGCCGCTTAAGATTACTTTTCCGAAAAATCTGTAAAATGCGTCGTCCTTAAAATTAATAACCAAGATTTCAGAACCTGGCTCTAATCTGTATGGGAGAGCCTGCTTGACAGGGCCTAAAAATAGATAACGTCCAACTTCTATTTCGTCCCCTTGGTTTGCTTTAAAATAAACCGGTTTGCCAAAACTAAACACGAAAATGGTTTGAAAGTTTGGAAGCAGCGTTTTTGCTACCGCCTTTTGGGTATTGTTTTTAGCAAAATAAAAATGGGTAAAAACATCCTCAAACTCTTTTGTGCTGGGAATTCTATAGCTATTGTATTTTGGATCGATTGGTTCCATACATTTCAATATTGGTACTAAAGTACAAAAAATCACCTTACGGGCTGACGAATTTGCACCAAATTTGGATTGGATATAATGCCTTTATATGCCAGGAATAACCACTTGTTGGTAGCAGTTGGACAAGTAATACATTTATATAGGACAACAGTTAATGAAATTATTCGCAAAATTCTAAATTATATTCTACAATTAACCGCTGATAATTATTTTAGCACTATTTTGAAAGATGTTAATTTTTGTTTAGCTCATTCAAGGTGTTCATATCCTGTTAAGTTATCGAACTACAAATATTATATCTTAATTGGTTTAGATGTCCTGTCGGGATTGATCAAAAATCTATTAAAATACCCCATATCTTAACAAGTTGTTCTTAGACATTTTTATTATTTGTAACAGACAATCTAAAACTTTTTGAGATGAAAATTGTGCTATTTGCATCTAAATTTAAAAATCGAAACATCTATAAAATTTGCATTAGCTTTTGTAGCAGAGAAGGTGTCAAATTTGATGAGGCAAATGTAAAAAATGCGCCAATTGATTTCAATTAACGCATTTTTGCTTAAAAAAATAACAAGCAGTATTAGCTGTTTTTCTCTTTTATTATTTTAGTGTTAAGGTATTCATGTTAGTAATCTGGCCATTCACGACCACTACATTAGGAACAACCAAAGCTGGCAATTGCGAAGCAGCATCTGGCGTAATGGTTACAGAATACTTCCCAGCCGCGATACCGTTTAGCTGAAACGCTCCTGATTCATCTGTATAAGCAGAAACAGTTGTGTCCCCAACCTGAACCGATATTACAGACTGGAAGCTGAAAGGCGTAATTATTCCTTTGATAATCCCAGATGCAGCAGCCGTGGACACTCTGATTACAGGATGCAGATTGTAGCCGCCGGAACCGCCTGCTTCTACAACAACGGAATGCTCGACATCAAAATCAAGTAAAAAATCATACGTTACGCCAGCTGTCAAAGTTTGGTTTACTTTTAATTTTAAGCCAGACTCCTGCGCGCTTGGCGTTTTTAAAGGATAAGTCACGCCGTCTTTAACAACAGTGTTCTTATCTCCAAGAATTAATCGCATCTGGCCTAAATATCCAGATGGAACTTCGTTCTCTGCCAAAAGCACATTTACACCGCCAGTTAAATCCAATAAATTATATATTCCCGGTTTAATATTTCCTATACTAACCCAGCCATCTTCGCCAGTTTCAGAGCTGCTTTTAATTCTAACGTCCAATACTTCAACGTTTACCTGATCGTAATCACCCGGTGCATCTGTCATTCGCACGCTTACTTTTGATGTCTGCGGCCCATTATTACCATCACTGCTGCACCCTGTAAGCAATAGGGTAAATAATGAAGCCAAAAGGAAAATTCTACATTTGGTGTTTGCTTTTTTCATTAGTTTCTTCTTTTTTTAAGTTAGTTAATTAATAACGCATTTCAAAATTGGTTTAGTATGTTAATTATGCATGTGTAGGATGTCTTAATGGAATATTAAGGAAAATGATATTAACATAGCATCTGAATGTCAAAATATTTTAATAACTGGACGCTGCAATTGGAAATGGAAAAGAGGCTCGCTAATGCTGGAAGTTAATCTTGCATGTGTGGGTTGAAGTTTTTTAGAGCTTTAGTATTTCTCTTTAATAGTATTCCAAAAATGGGTATATTTGTCTTGTAACCATCAAAAAAAAAACTTTTTATGCAAAACCGAAAAAATAAAATACTCGGGAGCGTCCTGTCTGTGCTTGCTGCTTTACTGCTTAGCGGCTGCAGTGCGCATATCCATACCTCCTCAGGCAAGGTGCCTCCAGGGCAGGCAAAAAAAATGACGGGGGATAAAAGCGCGAAAGCCTATGCTCCAGGACAGCAGAAAAATAATTAGAAGCCGCACTTATTTATAGCAGGCATATAGGCATTGCAAAAAGCCTATGGTCTAAGCCCTTCATTTCGAAGCTGGGATTCCCGGCAAAGCCCTATAAAGCCGCTCGCAATAAAGAAATAGAGCGGGCTAAAATTACGGATTGGATTTAAGTTTGCAGCCTGGTGATTTTGTTTTTATTTGCTGCTCTGCAGGGACGCTTGTTTATAACTTTTTTAGCAGGACAATTGTTCATCGTTTAAAAAGGAATATTTTTGGCACTGCAGATTAGATACTTGAAAAGCAAGGCATTTATTAAGACATTATTGCACACAATATTTAGTTTTTATGCCTTTGTGCCACAGCTACAGATAAGCCAAAAAATAGCCTAGAACAGCGCCCAGTATAACCACTAGGGCGCTGTTTATTTTTTTTAGCTTAAAAATGGCAATGCAGCTGATAGCGGCAATTGCAATAGTACGCCAATCGGTAATGGCTTCATTTGCCATGGCTAGGCATACGGCAGCGATAAGCGCTATAGAAGCCACATTAACAGCATCCATAAACACGGCCAGTCCTTTTGAAGTGCGCAATTTTTTCATCAGCTGATGAAGCAGGGCAACAAAAATAAAAGACGGCAGAAAAATTGCAATGGTTGAGATTGCCGCTCCCGAAAGACCATTGATCTGATAGCCGATAAAAGTTACTGATGAGAACAGCGGCCCGGGCGTAAACTGGCCAATTGCAATGGCATCTATAAGCTGCTGTTTTGTGAGCAGCCCCTTTGCAGCGAGTTCTGTATCTAAAAAGGCAAAAAGAACATATCCGCTTCCGTAAAGAATGGCACCTATTTTAAGAAAGATTAAAAAAAGTTTAGAATCTACCCCTGACCAAAAGGCAGTTTGAGGTATAGCCATCAAGGCAAATGGAGTAAAACTTTGCAGTTTGTCTGTTCTCATTTTTTGAATGTAAAAAACAGCAGATGCAAGCAGGCCTGATCCAAACAGCAGACAAATTTCGTTAATTCCTAAAATGGATGCAGTAAGGACAGTTATTGCGATTAGACCCAAAAGTAAAGATTTTATCGATTTTACGGCTAGGGGATAAACTGCCCCAATAATTATGGCTATGACTGCCGGTTTGATTCCGTAAATGAAAGGCTGCACTTGTGGGAGCTGTCCATAGCTGCGGTACAAATAGGCAAAAAATCCTGTGATAAGAACCGCAGGCATGATAAAACAGAACCCGGCGACAAGAAGTCCTTTCCAGCCTCCTTTTATATAACCGATATGGATTGCCATCTCGGTGCTGTTGGGGCCGGGAATAAGGCTAGTTGCTCCAATCAGATCCAGAAAATGCTGCTCGGCCATCCATTTACGTTTTATAACCACTTCCTCGTGCATCATCGCAATATGTGCAGCAGGACCTCCAAAGCCAATAGTTCCCAGCTTTATGAATACTTGAAAAATTTCTTTTAGATTTGCATTATGCTCCATTTTTTTTACTCAAATTCTGCCATGGACCACCTCCCGGCACGTTTAATAAACAGAAACTATTTTCAAGCATCGCCCGATCGGTACGGCTTACATGCACCATTTTCCAAGAGCCTTTATTTATTAATAAATATTTTGCATTTGGAATCGTAAATGTCTGTAATCATTGTGGCTACAAGAGGAATGCTTGTTAATTTTGCAGTGAATTCGATCAGAATAAGAAATGCCGCAGAATATTTCAAACCAGCCCTCGAAGATTCCTAATAATTCAGATTCTGGCAAGCTTATTTTTTGTAAGCGCTCTGCGTCAAGAAGGAAAGAAAATAAATATTTTTGAATCCCTTCTGAAAGGAAGACAATGCCAACCATAAAACGAATCAGCAGTGTAGTTTCTGGCCCGTCTGTCTGAATTATTTTTTCGTATATCATGATGCCTTTTATTTTTGCTTATTTTAATTTATACTCAAAAAAACATACTGTTTTTATCCAATGTCTTATTAAATAACAAACACTTTTTCAGGAACAGCAGCTACAATATAAAAAAGTATAAACACTATTTCGAAATCTGTGGATTTTGTTGTCTGTTTTCTGCATAAGGCTGCGTAAGAATAATTACGAATTCTTAGCGGTTTTGTAAAAATACTTTGACCTAAACCAGAATGCAAGGTTTACTAATGCAATTAAGGCCGGCACTTCTACAAGAGGTCCTATTACTCCAGCAAATGCCTGCCCGCTGTTTATACCAAACACACCGATTGCCACAGCAATTGCCAGTTCAAAATTATTGCCCGTAGCGGTAAAAGCCATAGATGCAGCTTGTGAATAATCAGCCCCAAAATATTTTCCTGTAAAAAAACTGATGATAAACATCAAAGTAAAGTAAATCACAAGCGGCAAGGCAATGCGCACAACGTCCGTAGGAATCTGAACAATCAGTTCTCCCTTTAGACTGAACATTACAATGATTGTAAAGAGTAAAGAAATAAGAGTAATTGGCGAGATTAAAGGCATATACTTGTTTTTGAACCATTGAGAGCCTTTCAGGGCTGTCAGAGTATAACGGCTTATGATCCCCAACGCAAAAGGAATCCCTAAATAGATGCCCACACTCTCGGCAATCTGTGCAATGCTGATGTTTACCTCAAATCCATCACATCCAAAATAGGGAGGCAGGATGGTTATAAAGATATAAGCATAGACGCTGTAAAACAGCACCTGAAATATACTGTTAAGTGCAATAAGTCCTGCAGCATATTCCCTATTACCGTCTGCCAGATCATTCCATACCACAACCATTGCTATGCAGCGTGCCAGACCAATAAGGATTACCCCAATCATGTATTCTGGGTATCCGTTCAAAAACAGCAGCGCCAATAAAAACATTAAGACAGGGCCTACAATCCAATTTAGGAATAATGATGCTCCCAAGACTTTTGTATTTTTGAAAACCTGCCCCATCTGCTCATATTTTACCTTTGCCAGCGGCGGGTACATCATCAGGATGAGTCCTATTGCCAATGGAATGTTTGTTGTCCCGCTGGAGAAGGAATTGATAAAATCCCCGCTTGAAGGAATAAAGTATCCTATTGCTACGCCTATAGCCATAGCAAGGAAGATCCAAAGGGTTAAAAATCGGTCAAGGAAGCTTAATTTTTTGCGTCCGACGACTGGTGTACAGTTATCTGCTGACATTTTATTTTTTTATTTGTGAGAATACGTAAAACATTTCAGCTCCTATCTGCAGGCTACGCTCCAGATAAGTTTCTTTCTGCTGAGACGTTCCGTCAGAAATTTTTGGATCTTCAAAGGTAATCGGCATTCTTTTCTCGGCACCTGCAATAAACGGGCATCCGCCATCAGCCTGAGAGCAGGTCATAATTGCAGCGAATCCGCTTTCAGGATTGAAGTCATCATCATAGGTTTTGGAAAAACCGATGACAGGAAGTTCATCAGCTGAATATTTTATTGAATAAACTGGGTTTGATCCTTCTGAAAGAGTCTTAATCTTAAATCCCGAATCCTGAAGTGTCTGGGCAGCCATAGGGAACAGGGCAGTAGCTTCAGTCCCTCCTGAATAGCAGGAAACATTTTTTATGCCGTAATAGGCAGCCGCAGTCTGTGCCCAAACTTGCGACAGATGACTTCTTCTTGAATTGTGTGTGCAGATAAGGTTTAGTCTGGTATCCAGCTTACTGTCCACTTTAGTCTGAATAAAGTCGATTAATGGCTGCAGGACTGCTTTGCGATCTTCAGAGAGCTGCTTAAAATCAAATGATTTAACGGTATTCTCAATTTGAGGATATAGCATAATTTTTTAATATAATGGTTTAGTAGTTATCTATTTAAAAGTTAGCAGCATCCGCCGCCAGGAGTGCATGAATTGGCATTATCATTATTTAACTGGGATAATTTCACTTTAGGCTTATCAGATGGAATACCGCACTGTTTCTGAGCAAGACATGCTGTCTGTTTATTAAGCAAAATGAAGTTCAGCCCGTTAAAATCTAAATCGTATTTACCGATCGTAGTGTTCTGGTACTCCACTTCAATTTCATGATCTTCAATTCCCAATACTTTTTCTGAGAGCTCAATGATGTGGATCAGTTTCTGAGGTTTCAGCCTGTGCTCATAGTCATTGGCATCCCAAAGCTGGAAATTCACAACAGTTTCCTTTCTTACCGTACCGCCGCAGTCGATGAAGTTTTTGGTAACCAAGCCTACTTCCGTTACATGAAAATATTCCGGTACAAATGTGCCGTCCGGCAGCTGAAAATTTACAGCTTCCACTGTTTTAAGCACTTCTTTAATTTCTGAAAGTTTCATAATTTTTTATATTTAGTTATACTATATTTTTTTATTAAATAATAACGGAACTTCTTCTTTCAAGAAACGCGGTATTTCTCCAGATACCGTTTTGTTTTCCGATTTTCTCCCTTATTCCAAGTATCCTGAAACCTGCTTTTTGATGAATGCGAAGACTCGCCTTATTCTCAGGAAATATTCCTGCCTGAAGTGTCCAGATTCCTTCTTCTTCTTCACTCTGTCTGACAAGCTCATTTAAAAGGGTAAGCCCGATTCCTTTTCCTGAATGGGAAGAATCTACATATACGCTCACTTCCGCAACCCCTGCATAAACACAGCGGGAAGAAACAGGAGAGAGAGCTGCCCAGCCGATTATAATATTATCATCCTGTAATATAATTCTGCAGGATTCCAGATGTAAATTGTCCCATTCTTCCCATGAAGGTGCGCTGTTCTGGAAAGTGGCATTGCCGGTGTCTATTCCTTTTTGATAGATTAATTTTACCTGATCCCAGTCTTGAGGTGAAAGTTTTCTTATTTCCATATTTTTACAGTTAACAGCATTCGTTTCGCTTTTTTGCCAAATGATCCGATATATGCTCAAAAAAAACTTTTATCTTCTCAAGCCCAGGTTCATTGATACAGTAGCAAATAGAATTCCCCTCGATGCTCCCTTTGATTAGCCCTGCATTTTTCAATTCTTTCAAATGCTGAGAAACTGTAGGCTGCGAAAGTGGAAGTTCATTTACAATATCCCCGCAGATGCAGGCATCCACTTTTAATAGATATTCCATAATAGCAATACGGGCAGGATGCCCTAACGCTTTTGCTAAAATAGCCAGCTCGTTCTGGCTTTCGGTAAAATGATCTGTTTTTGTTGCTCCCATTGCTTTATATTTATATTGCAATATTACGATAATAAGTTTATATAGAATGAAAATTATCCTAATATTTAAGCTATCGCAAAAAGAATGGACCAAACTCTGAATCAGTTATGCGGCAATTGCGATGAAAGTCTATTGTATTTTTATATTGAATATCAAATATTAAGTAAGTGGGCACTATGTGAAATTTTATCTGGCTGGCTTGCTTTTTTGGATAGGAATTTCAATACTTTTACTTATTTATTATACTGCTAAGCAATAATAAAATATGCCGGATAGCAGCGTTATCCATAAGTATAGAAAGGTTAAACAATTGATAGTTAAAATTAAAACATGTTAAAAAAATTCTCGTATAAACAGTTCGGCAATTTACAATTCACAAAACAATCCTTTGAAGACGGCCGATTTAATTCTGTGGAAGAGCATATCAAAATTTTATTTTTGCCAAAAAATGCCATTATACAAGTTGATTTCCAGGAGATCGAGATGAAATCTGATTCCTTGCTGTTTATTAATCCCAAAGTGGTGATAAAGCCTTGCGAAACTAAAGACGGCCAATTATTGCATTTCAATAGGGATTTCTACTGCATAGAAATTCACGATCAGTAAGTAGCCTGCGACGGAATTTTGTATAATAATGTATTTGAAATTCCATTCATTGCTTTGAACGAAAATCAATCTGAGGATATTCAGAAAATAATCAGGGAAATTCAATTTGAAATGAAAAATGAGGATGCAAACACTGAGGAAATGCTTCGTATACTGTTAAAGCTCATCATACTGAAATCGACCCGTATCTGGAAACACCAGCACCGATTAGCTGAAGAAAGCCAGCAGGCTGATGTGCAGTTTTTACGGAAATTCAGCAAACTAGTCGAACAGCATTACAGGACTCTGCATACGGTTGCGGATTATGCCGATCTGCTATTTGTGACTCCCAAGAATCTCAGCAAGAAAATCGGACTTGTCAGCAAGAGGACTCCCAACGATATTATTAAAGAAAGAATCGTTCTTGAAGGCAAAAGGCTCTTGGCACATACACAGATGACGGTTAAAGAAATTGCCTATAGCCTGAATTATGAAGACGATGCTTATTTCATTCGTTTTTTTACAAAAAACACGGGACTGTCCCCAATTTCATTTAGAAAACAGTTTTAACTATACAAAGCACGGCATTCAAGCCGTGCTTTTTTTATGCAAATCATTAAAAAGGCGCCAGCAGGCGATTTTATCAAATAAAAGGAAAGCGTATCCAAAAGAAAAATGTGCCCATTATATTTCCGGAACTTGTGATAATCTTCGCAGCAGTAAACGATAAGCGCTGTTTAATTAAGCAAATCTTTATAGGGAAGTCTGACCTTTTAGAAATATTAATTTACCTAATAAAGATATTTTGCCCCTTATTAAACTTATAGGTTTGCCAAACGCTATAGCAATCATGAAAATGGTTGAAAAACATTGCAATGGACATTCTTTACAATAAAGGAAAAAAGTGCAGTCCAAAGAGAAATGCGTCCATTGATGCGTCTCGGGTTTTGGAGAACCTTTGCATCATCAAATAAAAAACACTAATTAATTATGAAAACCAATATTGGAATATCGGAAAACAACCGCCAAAATGCGGCTTTGGAATTATCAAAAATACTTGCCGACGAATCTGTACTCCACACGAAAACGAAACAAGCACATTGGAACATCGAAGGAAATGATTTCTATGACAAGCACAAACTATTTGATGAGCAGGCAAATCAAATAGCTGAAACAATTGATACTGTTGCAGAACGTATCCGCACTTTGGGTCATTTGGTGCCTGCAACTTTAAAAGCATTTTTGGAACTGAGTCGTCTGACTGAAAACGTTCCGACTGAAAATGACAGCCAGAGTTTAATAAGCGAACTCCTTTCTGCACACGAAACTATAATCACCCATTTAAGAGCAGACATCAATCTTTTTGACAATGATTATGAGGATTTAGGAACTAGCGATTTCATCACTGGATTGATGCAGGAACACGAAAAAACAGCTTGGATATTAAGAGCACATTTAAAAAAATAATAACAAAGAAATTAATTAACATTAAAAAATAAACAGATGAAAACGCACAAAAAATTTTTATGAGGAGCTGTTGCTTTCGCAGGCCTGACTGCATTTTTAACTCCAGAAACCGCTTTTGCACAGCAGTCAGGAATTAGCCGCACCAATCTGCAAAGACATGATATTTCGGTTTTGGGATATGAAACTATTCAGGCTCGGATAGACTTCGAAGCACATTCCGCTTTTGGGATGCATAACCATCCGGGTGAGGAACTGATTTATGTGCTGGAAGGCACATTTGAATATCAGATTGAAGGAGAAAAACCCATTATTCTTAAAGCTGGTGACGTACTTTTTGTCCCCGCAGGAAAGAATCATTCAGCAAGAAATATAGGTCATGTTAAAGCTTCGGAGCTTGCTACTTACATTGTGGAGAAAGACAAGGCTCTTCTTGTAATGAAAAATAAATAATCCCAGTAGAATTTGAAAGTCTTGCTTGCGGTTATTCTTCACATCTGATTGAAACAGACAGTGGACTTAAAAGACAAATGGCATTCTTCAAAAAAAATAAAAATTTAAAGCAAGGGAAAAAAGTGCAGTTCAAAGAGAAAGCCATCCATTGATAGACGCCCAGATTAATCTCAACTTTGCCTTATCAAAATAACAGTAACATTAAAATATAAACAAGATGAACAAATTTACAGTAAAAGACGGAACAGAAATTTATTTCAAAGATTTAGGAGCAGGACAGCCAATTTTCTTTCACCACGGATGGCCGTTGTCATCTGACGACTGGGATGCTCAAATGATGTTTTTCCTAAACCAGGGATACAGAGTTATCGCCCACGACAGAAGAGGCCATGGAAGATCCACTCAAACATATAAAGGAAACGACATGGACACGTACGCACAGGATGTAGCTGAATTGACTGAGTTTTTAGACCTTCATAATACAATTCACATTGGGCATTCAACAGGTGGCGGAGAAGCCTTGCGCTACGCAGCCCAGTACGGAAAAGACCGTGTATCAAAAGTGGTTCTGATCAGTGCAATTACTCCGTATATGATTGCAGACGATAGAAACCCAAATGGTGTGCCATTGGCTGTGTTTGATGATATCCGATACAATACTTTACATAACAGACAGCAATTTTACCAAGACCTGACTGTTCCTTTTTATGGCTACAATCGTGAAGGCGCCAATGTAAAAAAAGGAATCCAAGACAACTGGTGGAGACAGGGAATGATGGGCGGCATTAAAGCGCAATACGATTGTATCGAAGTTTTCTCTGAAACTGACTTTACTGAAGATCTTAAAAGTATTGATGTTCCTGTATTGGTTCAGCATGGTGATGACGACCAGATCGTACCTTATGAAACAACTGCTGTAAAAGCGGCCGAACTTTTGAAAAAAGGAAAACTGATTATTTATCCTGGATTCTCACACGGTATGCCGACTACTGAAGCGGAGACGATCAATAGAGACATTTTGGAATTTATCCAGTCATAAATCCAAGAAAGGGAAAAAAGTGCAGTTCAAAGAGAAAACGATCCATTGTCCCTTCCTGCGCTTTATCCCAACTTTGCAACATCAAATAACAACAACCAAATTATTTAAAAAATAACAATTTAAAATTTAGAAAACATGAAAAATTTAATTTTATCAATCGGTTTATTTACAGCAGTCTTATTTAGCAGTGTTTCGTTTGCACAAACAAAGAGAATTCCAGCATCTTATGGAAGGGAAGAGTATATAGAAGTTGAAAAAAATGTAAAGCTTCACGTTACGGATCTTGGCGAAGGTCAGCCAATCGTTTTGATCCACGGATGGCCATTGAGCGATGCAATGTACGAGTATCAGTATGCTTATTTTACACAGCAGGGATACAGGGTTATCGGAATTACTTTGAGAGGTTTTGGATTATCAGACAAACCAGCAGGAAAATACAACTACGATGTTTTTGCAGATGACATTAAAGTAGTCCTTGACAAATTGAATATTCAAAACGCAACAATCGGCGGTTTTTCAATGGGAGGTGCAACTGTGATCCATTATGTTGCCAAATATAAAGCGGCTCATGTTTCCAAATTGGCTTTATTCGGAGCAGCGGCGCCAATATGGACAAAAAGGGCCGATTTCAATTACGGTTTGTGGACTAAAGAAGACGTCGACGGATTAATCAAATTGAACAATACCAACAGACCTAAATTACTGGAAAACTTTGGTCAGATATTCCCAGCTAACGAAACAAGCGTTGCTCCAGGTTATGGCGCATGGTTGGGAACTATTCAGGCACAAGCTTCACCTTATGCAATGGCTGAAGGATTAAAAACTCTAAGAGACAGCGACTTGAGAGAGGAATTGAAAAGCATCACAATCCCCACACTTATTCTTCACGGAAAATTGGACAAAATATGTTCTTATGAATTGGCTGAACAAATGCATTCTCTATTAAAAAATTCTACATTGGTGCCTTTAGAAAAAAGCGGTCACGCCTTATTCATTGAAGAATTGGATAAATTCAACTCAGAGTTATTGAAATTTGTAAAAAAATAAAAATTCAGAAAGAGGTTAGTTTGGAGAAAATTAACCTCTTCTGTTTTTCTTAAAAGAGAATTAGAGATGAAAAGAACAGCAGTATTTTTAGCCTTATTAGTTTTCGCTTCCTGCACTAATACCAAATCCATTGTTTCAGTAAACCATTCCAATCTGCCAAAGCCAATTGGCCCATACAGCCATTCCACCAGTTTTACAGATTTAGTGTTTGTTTCGGGGCAGATTGGCGTTGATCCAAAAACAAACACTTTGAAAAATGGAATTGAAGAACAAACCATTCAGATTTTCGAAAACCTGAAAGCCGTTTTGCAAAACAACAGTTCAGATTTGGACCACATTGTAAAAACCACCATTTTCATTACAGACATCAAGCAGTATGAAGCAGTTAATAAAATTTATGGAAGCTACTTCCACCATCACTTTCCTGCCCGAAGCACAATTGAAATAGTTTCACTGCCCAAAAACGCGAGCATTGAAATAGAATGTATTGCGGTGAAAAAATAAAACTTACCTATTTTTTTGAAAAGCTTTGGGTTTCATTCCGTTATGCTGCTCAAAAACTTTGCTGAAATGGCTCAAATTTGAAAATCCCAATGCATAACCCACTTCGGAAACCGACATTTTATTTTCTTTTAATAAACGGGAGGCTTCCTTCATTCTAAACTTTTGATAATAGCTAAATAAACTGCTTCCAAAAATTTGCTTGAAGAGCCTTTTAAACTTTGATTCGCTCATTCCGATTTGTAATGCCAGGTTTTTAATGACGGGAGGTATATGAATTTCGTTTAAGATCGCATCCCTGGCTTTATAAATTTTCTGGACATCCATTTCATTCAGAACGTGCAAAGTGGGTTTTTCTCTTTTGAAAAGTTCTTTTAACGTTAAACATATTAGTTCTTCAGCTTTTATTTTAAAGAAAAAATCAGACAGTGTATCAGGAATATCAGATTCGATGATTTCTAGTGCCACTTCCTGTATCTTTGGTGAGACAGACTCTTCAAAAAGAATAGGCTGCTCACTGCCGGTAATTTTTTTTAAAATAGCATTGTTTCCATTTGAACCTAAAAGATTGACCAGCATATCGGAATCAATTCCAATAAAAATAGATTTGAATTTAGTTTTGTTTGGATAAAAAGTTTCAATGTTCAGTTTTCCCTTAAAAACCCGTATGGAAGGCAAATCATTTTTCGAGTTTTTGATTTTAGAATTAGGATCTGGAAAAATGGAATTAAAAGAAAACAAGATTCTCTTAAGTGAGTTTTCGCTTCCAAAACGTTTTGTGAGCAGATCATCATTAAATTCATAATTACTTACAATCATGCTTATTGAATTATCCAGCCTAAACCCTCTCAAATAGCCGTTTCCTTTATCTTCCGGAATTGTCAGCATTCCATTAACGACCTCTGAACCAATCAAATCTGCAAAACCTGCCAGGAAACCGAATTCCTTTTTTATATTCAATTCCATAATAAATTAGACCTTTTAGAGCTATTAATGTGTCAAATGTAAATATTTTAACTCTTATTGCGCATGTAACTTTGTCAAAATCTAATTGTAACATTAATTAAAATTAAACAAATGAATACAACAAAAACCACTGCTATTGTTGATGCAATTGTGTTTGATGGCAAAAACGTAATAGGAAAAAAAAATGTAATAATCAGCAAAGGAAAGATCGCTTCAATTTGCGATGAACTGCCCGATGGAGTTGATGAAATAGTTAACGGAGAAGGAGCGACACTTCTGCCGGGACTGATTGATGCACATGTTCATACTTCGGTTGATTCGCTGCGAGATGCCATACAATTTGGCGTAACCACAGAATTGGAAATGCAGGGCGGTATGACAAAAAAAGGCCGTGAACTGCAAATAAAGGATTGCATTGACATTGCCGATGTCCGCTCTTCGGGTATGGCTTTGACAGCCCCCGGCGGACATCCAGATGAATTGATTCCAAAGGAAGAAGGCATTCCGAGCTTTATTCTGAAAAAAATGGAGAAGATGACAGATCAGGAAAAAAAAGATTTTATTGCAGCCTTTGAAGAAAGGGTAAACGAAAACGGCGAAAAACTCGATTGCACCACTATAGAAGGCGCTGTTGAGTTTGTGCGCCAGCAGATGGATAACGGTGCCGATTATTTTAAAATAATGATTGAAGAAGGAACTGTAATGAATTCGCCAGGTTTACCCATGATAAACCCCAGTGTTTTGAAAGCTGCAGTGGATGAAGCCCATAAATTAGGTAAAATCGTCATAGCGCATGCACTAACTGCCGAAGCCGCAAAAACCGCCGTTGAAGCAGGTGTAGATGGATTGGCTCATCTTTTCATCGACAGACCGCAGTGGACTGCTGAACTTATTGAATCCATTGCCTTTAAGGGAATATTTGTAACCCCTTGTCTGGTTCTAAACTCCTCCATCATTGGCAAATCTGCCTGCCATGTGGCTCATGACGAAAGGGTGAATTACAAACTCAATGAAGATTGGAAAATGACAATGTGTTCTTGTTTTAATACTTTTCCTTCGGGCAATATGCAAGACAGTTACCACAATATAAAGGATCTCCATGATGCCGGGGTAGATATACTTGTGGGCACAGACGTATCAGTTCCCATGGCGCATTTGGGAGGTCTTGCCCACGGGGTTAGCGTTCATCATGAGATGCAGTTACTGGTCGAAGCGGGTCTTATTCCCATTGAAGCTTTACGATCTGCAACCTCAGTGATTGCGAAAAGATTCAGCCTGTCAGACAGGGGGCAGATCTTAGAAGGATTGAGAGCAGATTTGCTTTTAGTCAAGGGGGACCCTGCCACAACTATTTCTGACACCCTTTCTATATTAAATGTTTGGAAAGAAGGAGTTGAGATAAACTTAAAAGGCAATGCTATTTGATTTTTGATGGCTTTAGATTTTTAATTTTGAAGCTGTGACTGAAAGTTACTTATGTTTAATGGTATAAGCAAATAAAATGGCGCCAATTGTCTTCAATTGGCGCCATTTGGCTGAGTGACCGTAAAGGACATATTTCGCACCATTTTATGGAGATTTGAAGAGATTGTCTTACTGCAAGTAGGTGCTGTCTTTCATTGGCTTTAAAAATTTGGTTTGGATGTCCTGTTGGGGATTGATGTAAAAAAAGATAAAAAATATTTTCGTCGATTTTACAATTCGTGGCTTATAGTCTTTTTTTAAATTTTATATAACTTTGTCCAGCAATATAATTTAGAAAATTGATATAAAAAAAAGAGGCTCCCCAAAGCCTCTTTTAAATTAATGTTTCCCATTTCCTTTGCCTTTCCCATTTCCATTATGGTTTCCATTATCATGGTGGCTTTTATCTTTATTATTTCCTTTTCCGGGTTTTTGTCCTATTGTTTTTTGAGGTTTTCCTTTATACCCTTTTCCGTATTTTACTTTGTGAGATTTAAAGCTGTCGTAAGGTCTGTCTCCTCTGTAATCAGTCAATACTACTTTGTATTCATTATAAAGATCATAGTTTCTATAGGCTGAAGGCAGTGATCTGGTTCTAACCCATTGTCCGTTATTTAAATAAACATAATTTGACGTACTTACGTCATAATAAGTTTCAAGATCGGGCAGATAATAATAACGAACATCTGAATAACCGGCAGGTCCCCATGCAGGAGGTGTTCCTATATTCACATTTACTGATACCTGAGCCTGAGTGTAGCTAAATGAAAGGAATAAAATTCCGATCAAAAAATATTTTAAAGTTTTCATGATTTTACTTTTTAAGTCATTGAATATATTTCGGTAAAAACAATAAACGTGCCGAAAAGTTTATGTGTTTTTAAGTATTTGATTACGTCTATTTATATTTTATGTTAATGCTGATAATATCAGAAGTCATATTAGTAGTTCTCGCATAATGCCCATAACGAATCTCTAACGTATTCCAATGCTTGAGCCCAAAAATGCCATTAAGAGGCGTGAATTTCATTCCCATCCCAAAGAAACTGCTGTCAAACTTAGACAAATCATAGTTGCTGGTATAATATTCATCCGCTGCTGTATGTTCACCATACGGTTTAAAATACTTCGTTCCCGTTTGAGTATAATACCTGTAAAACGGACTCACTGAAAACGCCTGTGTTAACTTCACCGGAATTTCAAGATCAGCGGTATGAGCTTTTAAACTCCAGTCATCAGTATAATATCTGTAATATGCAGGAATAATTATATTATCCCCAGAAAAATAACTGGCCCTGATTCCAAGTGGAATTTTAAGTCTTGTCTCCGGCATTTTTTCCTGATGAACAGATCCGTCTGCAAAATAAACCCTGTGAAAAGGAAGACTTAAATACCCATTTTGTCTGATAACATCACCTACAAGCATTACCTGCAGGTTTTTGTTTACAACCTGAGAATAACTTAAAGTTCCTGCAAAAGTATTTCTATTAGCGCTGTCATAACCTTCGCTTCCAGGTATACGAAGTTCCACGGGTTCAATTAATTTCAGCTGATCTATAAAGGTTTGAAATTTAGCGGTAAATTCTCCGTTTCTGTCCTTTGTTTTTTGTGAGAAGCTGATGTTTTCTCCAAAAGACTGATAATCAAACTCAGTTGATGATGAAACGCCAATCCCAAGTGTTCTTCCTTTCTCCTCATTTTCTCTCAGATAAGTTAATGAAGGGTAGAAGCGGTTGTCTGAAGATGAAGCAGATGAATTCGCACTCAAATCAATCATATCTGATGAAGCAGAAGTATAATGGTCATTGCCGGCTTCAATATCAAAGGTATGTTTGATCCCGTTTTCACCATATTTTACCAGTTTAACATCAATAGTGTTAGCGATATCAGTAAGATGCTCAGAACCAACTCCTCCTGTAACGGTAGAATTGTTTCCATCCTGTTTATAATAACTGGAAACCAAATTTACCTCTTCGAGTTTAATTTTTTGCTTTGGCCTTTTCATTTCAGGTTAATATTTTTAGAAGTGTAAATTTTATTGTTGTCGTCGATGATAATACAATACAGATCCGGTATCTGATCTATTAAAAACAAGCCGGTTTTAATACCCATAACTGCTATTGGGGTAGCCATTGCATCTGCAAATTCTGCATTTGATGCGATAATGGCCACGCTTTTTATTCCGGTTATTGGCAGTCCTGTTTTTGGGTCAATCGTATGCGAATATTTTTTCACATTAATGGTCACGAACTTTTCGTAGTTTCCAGAAGTTGCCACGGCTTTATTAGAGATTTCCATGTACGAAAATGCCGCATTTGGAGCATCGGGATCCGCCACGCCAATGGTCCATTTTTTGCCATTAGGCTGTAATCCCCAAGTCGAAAGATCTCCGCTGGCATTAATAATGCCGCTCTGCACATTATGTTTTATAAGAATTTGTTTTGCCATTTCAGCAGCATATCCTTTTCCGGCACCTCCAAAACCAATCCGCATTCCTTTTTCTTTGAGAAATACATTGGTCTTTTCTTTGTCCAGTATAATATTTTTATAATCAATAAGATGCACCATTTTGAGTGCCGTTTTTACATCGGGCAGTCTGGTCATTGTTTTGTCAAAATTCCAAAGACTTTTGTCGATACTTCCATAAGAGATATCAAATGCACCTTGTGTAATTCTGGAAATCATGATAGATCTTTCAATGAGATTAAAAACTTCCAGATCTACTTCAACGGGCGCTATCTCTGCATTGTCATTGATCAGATTGGTCTGACTGTCTTCTATATAGGCAGTCAGAAGCCTTTCAATTCTTGTGATTTCTTCAACGGCAAGCGCAATATTCTCATTTCCTGTTTTTTCATTTTCGGCGACAACTGTTATGGTAAAGTTGTTCCCCATGAGTTTTAGGGACTCGGAATATTTTTGGTTTTTAAGCATGTTATTTTCGGCTCTCACAGATCGCTTTTATTTCGGCAGTCCACTGTTCAGGAGTAGTTTCCGGTTTTCCATGCCAGGTTTTAAGTACTTTTCCATCGGCATCCAAAAGAAGCGTTAGAGGAGAACTTCCTTCCTTGTTGTATATTTCGGCTAAATCTTCATTTCGTTTAACCTGCTGTGGTGTTCCGATATTTTTCTTTTTCCTTGGGAAATCAGCATTAACAAGTACCAGATTTTCATTTGCCATCTCTGAGAATACCTGGCTTTCAAGATAATCTCTGCGTGTCACAATGCAGAGTCCGCACCAGTCTGAACCGGAGAAGTTCAATAGGATTTATTCATGTTTTTCTTTTGCCGTTTTTTTTTGCATTATTAAAATCAGGTTCCCAGTTGATGGGAAGCAGGATCATTAAAAGCAATAATGTAATTAGTTTCATTTTGCAGTCTGTTTTAGTTATGTACGAAATAACGCATTGCTGCGATTCTTATTTTTTTAATTGCTTAAGATTCAATTAATTTTTACTCCGCTTCAGGACTGTTTTTTTTTAAGCCATGTGCACCCCGAAACATAACCGACCAAGGCTGAGGCTGCCATGGCAAAAGTTCCCCAGATGCAGATACGCAGTACAGCTTTCAGCGTATGGGATCCCCCGGCCTTAGCGGCCAGCATTATCGATAATGCCAAAAAGAGTATTGAAAAACCGTACTGATACAATACCATTTCTTTTATGGGAGCGAAAATAGCCATCAGCAGGGGAAGCAAGCCTCCGATGATAAAGGATACAGCTGATGCGAAAGCGGCCATTAGTGGATTAGCCTGGGTAATTTCATTGATTCCGAGCTCATCCCGGGCATGTGGCATTATTTTCATCTGAAAAGAGTGCTTCCTGGATATTTACGTTAAAATTTATAATTCAGATTTTAATAAGAACACTTTTTATTGACTTACGCTTTATGAGAGATCTTTGAGATAACTTTCATAAAAGCATAAAGAAAAAGAGTGCGATTTGGCGTCTTATAACATCCGCTGGGATGAACGGAGTCATAGTGATAAATCCTGTGTCAGGGTATCTTAAGCACTGCATGGGGGTTGATTATTATTTAAAATAATTCTAAACTTATATTTTCTTTTTACTTGTTAAAACCATCCTAAAAAAATACCCGTATATAATCTTAAATCTAACCGTTTTAAAAACTACATATGAAAATTGACAAGCACATCAAAAAAGCACTTTGGATTGCAATGGGAATTACGTTCTTATTTTTGGCAATTCTTCTTTTTCACATCATTACTGCCAAACCAGCGGTTTATGACACTCCAAATCTGCAAGTAAGCCGTATTGATTTTAAGGCAGATATCGATTCTGCCCAAGCCAGACAGATCTGCGCTGATTTGAGATCTATTAAAGGACTGACTTCCGATTCCATCATTATTAAGAGAAACGTGGTGGTTTACTTCCACAATAACAGGATCACCAATTCCAAAAAGGTCTATGCCCAGCTGATGGCCAAAAGGCATTACGATGCGAGGCCTTATATACTGCCTGAAAATCTGGCATCTAAAGAAGTCTGTCCCATGGACCAAAACAGTATGAGCTATAAATTGTCTCAGAAAATAAACCATTTTTTTAATTAACCCTTTAATATTATTGTTATGAAAAATTATTCTAAAATTGCCTTAAGCGCGTTATTTCTTTCAGCAGCTGTTTTTACATCCTGCAGTAATGATGATGAAACTCCGGCTCCAGTAAAAGCATCGATATATGAGCGATTGGGAGGCACCAAAATGGTTGCCGATCCTGATAATTCAGGTCAGATGATCGAGCAGGGGCGTCTAAGCTTCCGTAAAGTTGTAAATTCAACTATTGGACTTATCGTTGCCGATATCCAGTCCAATGCATCAGGAAACCTTCAGGCGCATTTCGCGCCCCTTCTGGCCGAAACCGGAACGACCCAAGCTACAAACATTGCAAAATTATCAGATAATCTGACTGATTTCTTTTCATTCAACACCGGAGGGACAAATGCAGTGAATACTTATTCGGGCCTGAGCATGGCAGCAGCCCATAACCCTGCGACAAATCCTCGAATGGGAACAAAATCAAGCAATGCTGACTACACAAAGTTTGAAGGCTATGTAGGAGCGGCAGCCAATGCAAATGGTGTTGCCTCAAACACAGAACTCTACACGGATATTGTAGCGGTTTTGGAATCCTTAAGAACGCCTATCGTTCAAAAATAATAATCTTCCAAAAAAACGCTGCCTTTTATGCGGGCAGCGTTTTTATTTGAAGCGTTGTTTCATTCCAATACAATCATGCATATGCTTAAGGGCTGCCGTTTGTAATTCTAAATTTAGGCTTATGGTATTGGGCGTATTATGATTTGAAAAATTACAGCATGATCCCCGGCATTGCAATTGATCCGATTGTTCACAGCACTTCAGGATGCAATTCCGAATTTATTTTATAAAACTGATCTCCCTAATTGTTGAATCTTTAAGTGAAGTTATCCTATGGAAAATTTGAACCTGTCCAAAAATACCACTTTTTATGCTTTAGGATTAAGCTATAAAAAAGCAGATGCCCTGATTAGAGGGAAATTCAGTTTAGACCCTAAAGGGCAGTCTGATCTGCTGGCACAGGCTAAAGCTGAAGGTATAGATTCATTAATTGTAATTTCCACCTGCAACAGGACTGAAATTTATGGATCGGCTTCTCATCCATATGAACTGATAAAACTGCTTTGCTCAAATACCGAAGGCAGCGTCGAGGAATTTCAGCAGGCCTGCTACATTTATAAAAATAAAGATGCGGTCAATCATTTTTTTCGAGTTGGGGCAGGCTTGGACAGCCAGATACTGGGTGATTTTGAAATCATCAGCCAGATTAAAACTTCCCTTAGCAACAGTAAATCACATGGGCTGGTCAATACGTTTTTGGACCGTTTGGCCAATGCAGTGATCCAGGCCAGTAAAAAAATCAAAACAGATACAGGAATCTCCTCAGGTGCTGCATCTGTTTCCTTTTCAGCCGTACGGTATATCATTGAAAATGTCCAGCAGATAGGCAGCAAAAAAATTCTGCTGCTTGGAACAGGCGATATAGGAAGAAATACCTGCGAGAATTTAATAAAGCATACCAAGAACGGCCATGTTACCGTTATAAACAGAACAAAAAGCAAGGCCCAGGCACTGGCAGGAAAACTCAATGTTATAGTTAGGGATTATAATGACCTGCAGCACGAACTGCAGCAGTCCGATGTTGTGGTGGTGGCAACAGGGGCAGATCATCCAACTGTCTGCAGCGAACTTCTGAATTTAATTAAACCCTTATTGATCTTGGATTTATCCATTCCAAGAAATGTAAACCCGGATGTGGAGAAGCTCCCTGGTGTAAGGCTTATTCATATGGATTACCTTTCTCAGATGAAAGATGAGACCCTGGAAAAGAGAAAACAGCATATTCCAGCAGCCGAAGCTATAATTGAAGAGGTGAAGCTGGAATTTAATACCTGGGTGCAGACAAGAAAATATGCCCCGGCAATACATGCATTAAAATCAAAATTGAATGATATTGCTGCAGGGGAACTGGCTTTTCAGAAAAAGAAATCCATTAACTTTGATCAGGCTCAGGCTGATGAGATAAGTTCGAGAATCATTAATAAAATAACCAGCCATTTTGCAGGCCATTTAAAAAATGAGGACTGCTCAATTGATGAGAGTATTAAGTTTATTGAAAAAGTATTTCAGCTGGGAGAATATGAACCGCTGAAAAAGCATTCACCCATAGAGGAGAAATACAAAATTAATCTCTCTTGATAATCAATAAGTTTTTAAAGTAGTTTTGAATCAGTTTTTTCCAGTTGGAACAATCTTATATCCAGCAGGTCTAAACTGCTTAAAACACTGCGGCGAAATATCTTACTATCCAATAAATATTCTGTATTAATATTGCAGATTAACTCTTCTCAAGGAAGTTTAGGGTTTTCATTTGATTAGTTTATTAAGCATCCCGTTAAAAATGAAACCGTGAAAAGGCAGCACAGCATACCAGTACAATCTGCCTGAAAGCCCTTTAGGCCTGAAAGTTGCGGCCTGATACAAGGTATTATTAATGATCTTAAATTCAAGCCAGGCTTCCCCGGGCAGTTTCATCTCAGCGTATAAAACCAGTTTACCCTGTTTTTTGTCGGCATACACCACACGCCAGAAATCTAAAGCATCCCCTGGAAATAATTCATTTTTATGGGTTCTTCCGCGTCTGGTGCCCACACCTCCGAAAACCTTGTCAATAAATCCCCGCAGATCCCACAGCCAGTTGGCGTAATACCATCCGGTCCCACCGCCTATTGACCAGATTTTTTCAATGGTATATTCGCGGTCTATAATTTCTTTTTTCCTTCTGTCTATATAGCAGCCCTTTTTCGGGACCTTTAAATACCGGCTGATGCCGCCGGTAAACCTGCTGCTGGCGAGCGAATCTTTCCAGCTCGATACAATATCATTCTGCTGTATTTTCTTCAGGGTCCTCTCCAGTGCTTCCCGATATGTCATGGGGCTTATATGAAGCAGGGTATTTATACGATTATCACGGCAGACCACTTCTATTTTCATGCTGCTGACCAGAGCTGATGCCAATTTGTAAGATGTTGATGTAACAAAATAAAGCCAGTAGGAGGATAGTTTCGGGGTCATGACCGGAACAGTAAAAATGTATCGGGTGAGTTTTTTGGCCCTGGCAAACTCCAGCAGCATTTCTTTATAGGTCAAAATATCCGGCCCGCCTATATCAAAGCTCTGGTTGTAGGTCTGGGGATTTAAAAGAGAGCGGGGTAAAAATTCCAAAACATCCGAAACTGCTATAGGCTGGCATTTGGTGTTAAGCCACTTTGGTGTGATCATAACAGGGAGTTTGTCCACCAAATCCCGTATGATTTCAAAAGAAGCGCTGCCTGAGCCTACTATTATACCTGCCCTTAGTGTTGTAGAAGGTATTTCAGTGCTTTTTAAAATATCCTCGACGGCTTTTCGCGAAGACAAATGTTTGGATAAGGATTTGTCATTTACGATCCCGCTGAGATAGATAATCTGTTTTGCCTGCGTACGGCTGAGCCTGTTTATGAAATTATAAGCAGAGACACTTTCCATTTTATCGTAACTCCCTGATGTGTCAGACATGGAATGTATCAGGTAATAAGCAGCGTCTATATCCTCGGGAATATTTTCTAGACTTTGGGCATCAAGAAAATCCCCTTGGACAACTTTTACATTACCCTGGGCTGTATGGGGATAATTGAACCTGCTTTTATCCCTTACGCAGCAGATAACCTGATGTCCGTTTTTTAGAAGAAGCGGCAAAAGCCTTTTCCCTATATATCCTGTAGCTCCGGTCAAAAGAATCTTCATGGTCAGTTTTTATTATATCTTAAAGCTGACAAGCCCGTAATCCATTACAAAAACCTGTCCTGAAATAGAAGAAGCGCTGTCTGAAATCAGATAATCAGCCATTTGGGCCACTTCACGGGCCTGAAGGTAATTTTTCATGGGATGGCGCTCTTTGATGGACTCTTTTATTTTGTCGTTTCTTAAAATAGAGGCAGAAAGCGGTGTCTGGGTAATGGTCGGCGCTACGGCATTAATGCGGACCTGGCCGGCAAGCTCTGCCCCAAGGGATCTCACAAGTCCTTCGACGGCTGCTTTAGATGCTGCAATGCTGGCATGAAAGGGCATGCCGAGTTTTACGGCCACAGTGCTGAACAGCACTATCGACGGGTCAGCTCCCTTTTTTAGGATTGGGAGATATTTCTGGATTACTCTCACGGCCCCCATTACATTTATTTCAAAATCATTTCTGAAATCATCAGCATGCAGACTCTGGAAAGGCTTAAGGCTGATCGACCCCGGGCAGTATATAATAGAATCGATCTGCTGTATATCAGGCAGCGGATCTTTGAGAATATCGGCGCAATGATGGATAAGATTGCCGTGCGATGTGTCAGGGGGTGTGCGGCTTATGTTAAAAACGCAGCTGTTTTTTAGTTTTTTCTCCAAAAGGGCCCTTCCAATCCCTGTGCTGGCTCCTATGATCAGAATTTTTTTCATATCGGGTGGTTTACTCTTTTATCTAAAATGATATAAGCCTAAAGAATTTACTATTTTGCGCTTTATCGGTCTTTTAGGTCAAATTGGGAATAGAAGTAGTAAAGATACAATTTTGTTTAATGTTAATTTATATTTGTTAAACAAATTTTTTCAGTTTCTGCCTTCCTGCCAGCCTGGAACTGATTTGAATCTTATTGCAGCAATGCCATTGGCCAGTGCTGTTTTCCGGACGGCAATTTTACTTACATAATAAAACAGCGGGCAATATTATTTTATAAACAAGCTTTTTTTTTATGTTTTTTTTAAGAAACGTTTAGTTTTAAAAATCGTTTCTTTAATTTACAAGAAGAAATCATACAGCCCTGCTGATTGGACAGAACTGTTCAATCAATGCTCGGATCTGTGGTGTATGGATTTGGAGAAACAGGCTGAGGCATTTAGATTTATCAGTTCGATTTTAACTTAATACAACCTATAGAATGTCTGGAGAAATAAATGAAAACATAAAAAGCATAAGAGAACTCAAAAACTATACTCAGGAATATATGGCCTTCAGGCTGGGCATTACCCAGGCAGGCTACAGTAAGATGGAAAGGAACGGCAGCAGGATCAGCTTTGAGAAATTAGAGGAAATAGCAGTCATATTTGAAATGGATCTGAAAAGCATCATCAATTTTGGCAGCACCCTTAATTTTAAAAGTGCCCTGCAGATTCCGCCGCATGCTTTAACCGGTTCAGGGCTTTTAAATGCTGAATACCTCTACAGGGATAAAATCAGATTATTGGAAAAACTGCTCGATATCACAGACAGGGAGCTGAAAACCTACAAGGATAAATTTGGCTGTCTTTAAGTTTTTTTGGTCAGAGCTGATTTTAGAGGTAATCTATCTGCCGGCAGATATGGTTTTTCAGCAGTGTTCGTTTGTCGATAAATCGGACAGGGCTGCTTTATTTTCAGTGCTTAATTTTTAGATGCCGATGAGCAGTCAGTCTGGCTCGTAATTTAATGCAATATTTAGTCCGTTTTACTGGAATGCGGCAGAGCGTTTGAAAAAACAGCGGATGAGGAATTTAATTCAGCGGGTATAGTATGTATATTAAGGCCTTATGATTATATAGAAACATTTATTTGGAAGATTATGTTTTTATGGACAGCCGTCTTATTGCATGATAAGGCGGTTTTTTTTCTTCAAAATTCAGATTCTAAATCTGCGTCAACGGGGGTAACGGTTCAGCAATAATAAAGAGTATGCAAATTTTTAAAGAGCGATTCTTTTGCAAAAAAAAAATAATGCCGTCTCATTTTGAAACGGCATTATCTGCTTAATGTTTTCCATGGCCTTTTTGATGATCATGGTGCGGGCCGTGTTTTGCTCTGCCAGGCCCCGTCCTGTTTGTAATAGCTCGATACCAGATTAGCTTCCCCGTGCACATCCGGTTTTCCTTCTGCCCTTATCTTATCGGATAATATTACGTTTAAGGCCGATAATGATATTGTTTATAGTATTATGTCCGCCTTATTTACCGATGATAGTTAACATGAGAAAAACTTTAGGGTCTGGGTTTTGATATTATAGAAAAGATTCACGTTTATAAAATAAATTAAGCCGCAGCTGGAGATCGGGGGCTCACTGCCTGCCTTGAGAACTTCAGATTGAAGCTGTAAAAGTTTTGAAATTTTATTTTTTTTATCTGTCTTTATTTTGGATTTTAAAATTTAAAAAAGAAAGCAGGTATTCTTAACCTTTCCCAGCTTGAGCGGGGAAAGTTTTTTTTTTTGCTGATTAATGGAAGGTAAAATACTTTGAGGCTTTTTTGTAAATCGATGAATCCTGCTGACTGCCATTAAAGATGCTGCCGCATCTGGCAGGGTCATCTCCTGAATGGAGCGGCCAGGACCCCGCCTGGGGCTGGAAATCTATCCCTTGTACTTATTTTTATGTAAGCTTTTAATCTGTTGCCCTTATAGATCACATCCGCGCAGGGCATTTAATCCCGGTTTTAAAATTTCCGCTCCGAAGGCTTATGGAAGCGGGAAGGGCCGCCGTCTGACTCGTCTCGTGCCAGTTCATCTTACTGAAGCTCTTCACTGCCGAGCTGCCCGATCTCGAATTCCCTGTTTACGGGATTATCATCATCTTTCTGGATTGTTTCAAAGGCCTCGTCTTCATCCCGTGTGCTTTCAGGCTTGTCGATGTCTGTTTCAAATCCTCTTGAAGGGCGATTCTCCATAAGGTCTTTTTCGATGTCCTTCCCGATGATGTCTTTGGAGCGGGCATCTGATTCCTGGTCCAGGTTCTCCGCGCCATAAGGATTGCTGTCAGCGCTGCTGTTTTTTGGGCCTGCGGCTTCGTTTTGGTAATTCGCTTTGTCTTGTGACGTATTCTGTGCTGTGTCTTGATTTTTCATTTTATTTTTTTTTAAAATTAACTGCTGCTGTTTTTTTTAAGTAATCTGCCTGTAAAGCGGCTGTATCGGCTTTCCGGGCCGGGCCGGGGCTCCGGGCTTTCAGCTTTGCGCCCTGCCTTTTGCCTTTGGGTTTGGATTTTGGTTTTCTGCTTTAGCTTTATTTCATTTCGTTATTTTCTAGCCACTGCACACTGCTTTCCACAGTATCCAATACGGCTCGTGATATAAATAAGTTTTTTATTTGAGTAAAACTAAAAACAACCGATTGCGTTTAGGAAAGAAAAATAAATTAAACATGAAATATTTTTTTAGGAAAAAGAGTGCTTTTTTATTTAGTCTATAATTTTTTGTGATAAATTATATGTATTTGCTATTTAAATATAGATTTGTATTGAATAATGAAAAAATAATACAAGGCTCCAATTCATTTTTTTTTGAAATTATAGTTATATTTACGACTAATTATATAGTAATGGAAGAACATAGACCTGTAACTATTTATGATATTGCAGAGCGACTTAATCTGGCTACATCTACCATTTCAAGAGCTTTGAAGGATCATTATAGCATAAGTGATAAAACAATTAAAAAAGTTAAAAGAACAGCAGAGGAGATGGGGTTTGTTCCCAATACTCTGGCTGCAGGATTAAGAGGCAATAAAGCCAAAACGATTGGTATTTTAATACCTACAATTACACAGCCGTTTTTGTCATCATTAATTAGTGGAATTGAGGTTACTGCCAGAAAATCTGATTACTCAGTGATTATTATGCAGTCGCACGATTCCTATGAAGACGAAGTTAATATGGCTAAATCCCTTTATAGCAGCAGGGTGAGTGGCGTTATTTGTTCGTTAGCCATGGAGACAAAAGATACTTCTCATTTTCAGCAATTTACAAATAATAATATTCCACTTGTATTTGTCGATCGTGTTCCTAAAGGGTATAATACTTTTAGAGTAGTAATTGATAATTATACTGCTGGTTATAAAGCAACAAAACATCTTATCGATCAAGGCTGCACAAGAATTGCACATATGACTGCAGGAGCAGAATTTGGTAATCTTTACAAAGAACGTAAAAGGGGATATCTTGATGCCTTGACAGATCACGGCCTGCAAGTTAAAGAAGAATGGATTATAAATCTTAAAACAATGACTTATGATGCCGGAGTCAAAGCATGTCAAAAGCTGTTTGGTTTAAAAACACAACCGGATGGACTCTTTGCGCCTGGAGATATTCTAGCTGTCAGTGCTGTGCAAACCGCAAAAAAAAGAGGAATCAAGGTCCCTCAGGATTTTGCCGTAATTGGTTTTAATAATGACCCTATATCAGAAATAATTGAACCTAATATTTCGACTATAACGCATCCTGCAGACAAAATGGGTAAGGCTGCGGCAAATATTGTGATAGATACTATCGGATCTCGTAGAGAAGAGGAAGCCAAAGAAATAACTTTTTTAAATACAGAAGTGCTAATTCGGGAATCATCTAAAAGAGCCTGAATTTTTTGAGACAAAGAAAGAAACTGCTGTTGCATTTTATGTAATAGCAGTTTTTTTGGTATAAAATTAGATTTTATATAGCATTACTCCTATATAATGAGTTAAAAATATTAAATCATTATTAAGTGGCAATACTAAATATAGGTTACACTTTGATAAATTATATAACAATCGATTGTTTAGCTAAAATAACCTAAATTACACTCTCTATACTTGTAATATATGAATTTTTTGTATAATTTTACACAACCGATTGCTTATTTATTTTAAATGAATAATTGCTTCATTAAAAAGAATAGCAGTAAGTGTATGTGCTACATTCATTAATCCTTGTTCTCATCTTAAGTAAGTCCTTTCTCAAATAATGTGAGATAATAAGAGGGTTTTAAGAGAAAAGAGTTTAAATTATTTAATAGAACACCACTATGCCTGAAAAAAGCATTGAACATATTAATTTCGAGCAAATTAATGATCTGGCGATTTCAAAGCCTTTAGTATCCCACATTTACACAGCCGATCCTTCGGCGCATGTATTCAATGGAAAAATTTACATTTATCCGTCGCATGATATAGATGCCGGAATTCCGTTTAACGATAACGGAGACCATTTCAGGATGGAGGATTATTACGTTTTTTCGATGGATACGATATCCTATGAAGCTGTGGATAACGGAGTAGCACTTCATGTTGATGATGTGGCTTGGGCCGAAAAACAAATGTGGGCACCCGATGCGGCGCATAAAAATGGAAAGTACTATTTGTATTTTCCAGCCAAACGTGTCAACGGGATTTTTCAGATTGGAGTGGCCGTAGGGGATTCGCCAGAAGGTCCTTTTATACCTCAATCTGATGCTATAAAGGGGAGTTACAGTATTGATCCGGCTGTTTTTGAAGACGAAGATGGCAAACACTATATTTATTTTGGTGGCATCTGGGGCGGACAACTTCAAAAATACCGTAATAATAAGTTTGATGAAGACAACGAAGAACCTTTGGCGGAAGAAAAAGCTTTAGGGCCAATTGTGGCTTTGTTAAGAGATGATATGCTTGAATTTGCGGAAGAACCAAAAGAAATTAAAATTTTGGATGAAGAAGGAAAGGAGATTCTTGCAGGTGATAATAATCGTCGTTTTTTCGAAGCTTCATGGGTTCACAAATACAACGGAAAATATTATTTCTCTTATTCAACAGGAGATACACATTTTATCTGCTATGCGATAGGTGAAAATCCTTATGGACCTTTTACTTATCAGGGAAGGGTTTTAAATCCTGTTCTAGGATGGACATCACATCATTCGATTTGTGAAGTGGAAGGTGAGTGGTATTTGTTTTACCACGATTCGAGTCTGTCTAAAGGAGTAACCCATTTACGAAGCATAAAAGTAACTAAAATAGATTATTTAGAAGCCGGATCAATTGTTACAATTGATCCGTATGGAATAAGAAGGTCGTTTGATTGATAGTGATTTAATTTTGTTTCTATGAAAAAGGAGGAATTGGGAAAACGTAGATGCAATGACATAAGCGGTAAAAATAATATAGAAATAAAGTGCACAATATTCTGTCTTGAAGAGAGAAAGCTAAAGGTGCTCGTTATTAAAAATGAAAGTGATTTTACGGAAGACAAATGGAAATTGCCAGGTGCTTCATTACCTTTAGGAGAGACAATGTTCAAGACAGCACAAAAAATAGTACGAGAATCTATTTTTTCAGATGATTTCTTTTTAGAACAGTTAAAAGCATTCGAATACGATTCTTCTTTGTTTGGAGAGAATGTTTCGATTGGATTTTATGCCTTGGTAAGAGGAGGGGAAACGGATGCCGATAATGAAAACCTGAGTTCGGACATGAATTGGATTGCTGTAAATGATGTGGATTGTCTGGAAGAGAAACATCTACCGATTTTAGACTTTAGTCTAAGGGAACTAAAAAAGAATATGCGTTGCAGTGCAGTAGGTTTTAAACTTTTACCTGAAAAGTTTACCTTGCTTCAGGTAATTCATTTGTATGAGGAGATATTAGGAATCGAAATTAACAAAGTCAATTTTAGAAGGAAGATTTTACAGAGAGGACTAGTTAATGCCTTAGATGAAAAAGAAGAGGGAGTCTCCTATCGAGCCGCAAAATTCTATTGTCTAAATATATTGGAAAGTGATATGCTGTGGAGCACAAAATTCAACTTCAATTTTTGAATACTATTTGCCTGAATTTTTTAAATTGCTTTCAGCTGTGAATATGATAGCTGTAAAAAGTTATTAGCTATGTCCCGCACAATATAAAATGAATCTTTTTATTTCGGATTTGAAAGTGTAGTTAATTTTTTAAAATAAATCTGTTTTTAATTTATGAAACCTTCCATCGCAATGTTGGAAGGTTTTTTTATGGAAAGCAATCGATTGTTTTTATTTTTTATAAAATATGAATAATGATATGATTAATGACTTATTTGTAAGTATTAGTATTTTTCTTAGTAATTACTTGTATTTCTACGTTTTGATAGCTGCTTTTTAAGTCTTTTGAAGTGATAAAAGAAACACCAGATTCTTTTTGTGTTTTCTTTAACAATTTTTATCAAATGATATTTTTTTATCAAGTTTAGCTACAACGTTGTAGTTAAATTTAGTAAATATTCATTTTTTTTTGATTATATATGAGATAAGTATTTTTTTTGAGCCTATTTTTTTTATACTTAATAAAAAATAATTTACACAACCGATTGTTTTTAAAGCATGTTTTGTTATATTTGTAATAAATACACTTATAAAAATACCAAAATACATAGCATGAAAGTGTATAGGAATACTAACTAACAAAAACCAATTTTAATAATTAAATCCATTTTTTATGAATAGTTTTTTTATTACAAGTAAATCGGAGCATCTAAGGAGTTTCGGTTTTTTGATTCTGTTGTTTTTGGTGTCATTTCAAATGAAGGCACAAACAACAGTTACAGGAACAGTTTCGGACGCAAGTGGCCCAATTCCGGGAGTGAATGTTACTTTAAAAGGAACAAAAAACGGGGTAAGCACCGGTTTCGACGGAAACTATCTTATAAATGCTCCTTCAAATGGTGTACTCGTTTTCAGTTTTATAGGCTTCAAAAGCAGAGAAATTAATGTAAATGGGCAAACTAAAATCAATGTCCTTTTAGAGGAAGATTCAAATAACTTAAAAGAGGTAGTCGTTATTGGATATGGTACTCAAATTAAGGAAGCCGTTACGGGATCGGTTGCTTCATTGGGAGGGAAGGAATTAAATGAAGTGCCTGCGGCTAATATTACTCAAGCCTTGCAAGGAAGACTGCCTGGAGTTGAAATGACCCAGACATCTTCTAAACCTGGGGCAGCCATGCAGATTAGAATACGTGGAACCAGATCCCTGACAGGCAGTAATGATCCTTTGGTAGTGCTGGATGGAGTTCCGTTTGCAGGTTCCATAGGAGATATTAATCCTGCTGATATCAAGTCGGTTGATATTCTAAAAGATGCTTCTGCAACTGCTATTTATGGTTCTCGTGGAGCAAATGGTGTAATTTTAGTGACTACTTTAAAAGGGAAAAAAAATCAAAAAGCAACATTTTCATACAACGGCTTTAGCGGAATAAAACAGGTTTTTTCAAGGTATCCTATGATGGATGCCTCTAAGTTCGCTGCACTTCGTGATTATACAGGCTTGTATGTAGATGGTGTTGACGAAAAAAGAAATGTAAATACAGACTGGCAGGATTTATTGTACGGTTCGGGTGAAATGATCAGTCATGATGTAGGTGTTTCAGGAGGAAGTGAAGGCGGAGCTTATAATGCTGGTTTAGGTTATTATAAAGAAGAATCAGTATTGCCCGGACAAAAATATGAGCGTTTTAGCCTAAGAGCAGGATTGGATCAGCAGGTTAACAGATCGATACGTCTTGGATTTAACACCAACAGTAATTTCAGTATAACTAATGGGGATAATATTGGAACAGGAACAGTTTTAGGTACTTCGCCATTGGCGAATCCATACAATGCAGATGGTTCCTTAAAAAGAACAGTAAGTATGGCGGCAGATGATCAATGGGTTTATACTAGACAAACAATCAGAAACCTTGGAGATTCATACGTTAATTTGAATAGGGCTTTTAGTTCTTATAACAACATTTTTGCTGAGGTTAAAATTCCAGGAATCGACGGATTGAAATACAGACTTAATACAGGGTTAAATTTCCGCACCTCTAATGCAGGATATTATGAGGGACAAGGGGTTTTTGACGTTAATCCTGCAACATTGTCAAATGCGGCAATCACGAATGGATGGTCTACTCAGTGGCTTTTGGAAAACTTAATAACGTATGATAAGACTTTTGCACAGAAACACACTATAAATTTTGTCGGATTGTATTCAAATGAACAATATACAGGTCAGAGTTCCCGAGTGACTCGAAACGGAATTACTTCTGATGCCTTTCAGTTTTATAATTTAGGACAGAGTGAAGAGGAAGCTGTAATTAATCCGACAGATCAGGATTACACCCAGTGGGGATTAACATCTTATATGGCAAGGTTAATGTATTCTTATGACAACCGCTATTTTATATCGGGGACGGTGCGTTCAGACGGTTCATCAAGATTATCTCCGGGAAACAAATGGGTGACTTATCCAGCAGTATCTGCAGGATGGACAATTTCGAATGAATCATTCCTTAAAGATGTTAAAAATATTAGTTTATTGAAATTAAGAGCAGGATATGGAGAAACGTCAAATCAGGCAGTTGCTCCTTATGCAACCCTTGGGGCATTAAGTACAAGACCTTACAATTTTGGAAGTACTAATTCAACAGGAGTTTACGTAACAGAATTGCCTAATCCTAATTTAGGATGGGAGTTTTCAACTACCTGGAACTATGGTTTGGATTTTGGATTCTTTAACAACCGTTTATCGGGTACAGTTGAATATTATAAAACAAATACGAAAAACCTGCTGCAACGCGTGGGATTGCCAGCAACTTCTGGAGTAAGCGGTTATGTAGCCAACGTAGGAGAAACACAGAACAAAGGGTATGAAATATCTTTGAATGGAGTTATTCTTGATAATCCTAATGGGGTAACATGGTCTGTGGGAGTTAATTTTTACAGAAATGAGAACAAACTTGTTGCTTTAGCATCAGGTGCCAGTCGTGACGAAGCAAACAATTGGTTTGTCGGATATAATATAAATTCAATCTATGATTATGAAAATATTGGAATCTGGCAGGAAGGCGATCCTTATATGTCAATTTTAGAACCTGGACCAACCGGAATTAACCAACAGGGAACAGTAGTAGGATCAATCAAGGTTAAATACACGGGAGAGTATAATGCTGATGGCTCGCCAGCTCGCGCCATTAATGCAAGCGACCGCCAGATTATCGAAACTGATCCTGATTTTCAGGGAGGCTTCAATACGAATCTTACATACAAAGGATTTGATTTTAATGCAGTAGGCGCTTTTAAAAGCGGTGGAGTGCTGATTAGTACTTTGTACGGAGGAGCAAGTTACTTGAACTTATTAAACGGACGTCGCAGCAATGTGGATGTTGATTATTGGACTCCGGATAACAGAGATGCAGAGTTTCCTAATCCGCGAGGCATCAGAAGTGGCGATAACCCTAAATACATGTCAACAATGGGATATTTTGACGCTTCTTATGTAAAAATTAGAGCACTAACTCTTGGTTACACTATAGATCAGAACTTTACAAGAGGGTTGGGGATTGATAAACTAAGACTATATTTTACAGCCCAGAATCCATTTGTTTTATTTTCTCCTTATCATGACAAATCTGGAATGGATCCTGAGACAAATTCATTAGGTGATGAAAATCAGGCAGTAGCCTCTTATCAGAGAAGATTCTCTGTTATTGGTACTAACACACCTACCACCAGAAATTATTTATTTGGACTTAATTTAACATTCTAATCACATAGCTATGAAACGATATATTTTTAAAAATGTAATTATAGGATCTGCCATTTTACTTTTAGCAAGCAGTTGTTCTGATATATTGGAGGAAAAACCTCATGATTTTTATGAACCAGGGTATTTCAAAACAGAGCAGGGAGTTAAACAGGGATTGACCTCTCATTATGCACACTTACGTTGGATTTATGGTCAGGCTTATTTTTATAATGCCTGCCAGACTGGAACAGATGAAGCTACGTATGCACAAAGTGCTGACGGGAATTTTAAAGACCATGATTTATCAGGTGTTGGTATTATTAATCCCAATTCAAGTCGTTCAGACGTTTTATGGAATAACTCTTATTATGATATCAATACCGCAAGTGGCATTATCGAAAATGGAGCAGCAGTTGGAGTGGCGAGCAGTTTAATTGCCGAGTCTAAATTTTTCAGAGGGTTTGATTACTTTCTATTGGTACAGACATTTGGAGGAGTGCCAATGGATTTAGGGGCAGGGGAATTAAAGTTTAACAGTAAACCTTCAAGATCTTCTAAACGCAACACAGTTCCTGAAGTATACACCAAAGCTATTTTTCCAGATTTAATTACGGCAGTTAAGGATCTTCCTGATGCACCTCGATTAACCGGTACTGTAACCAAAACCGTAGCAAGATTATTTTTAGCAAAGGCTTATCTTACCTATGGATGGTGGCTCGAAAACCCAAATAATATTCCAACTTATCCGGATAGTCCAAGAACAGATCCTGATGGACATAATGCGCAATGGTATTTTCAACAGGCTTATGATCTGGCCGTAGAAGGAATAAATAATCCGGGATCTTACGGATTGCTTGATTCTTATTACGATGTTAATGCGGGAGCAAATGACAGAAATAAAGAAGTAATGCTTTTTGCTGATCATACACAGGAGAGTGAATATTATAATGGAGCCAGCCTTACTTATGGCAGCGGTGGTGCCCCAGATAATTTTGCAGGATGGATGGTAACTTGGAATTATACTGCTATCAGAAGCAAAAACGGAACGGCAGCTGTTTCCTCGGTACAAAGAGAAGCAAATCAGTTTTTAGGGCGTCCATGGACAAGAATGGCTCCTCCTATTGAAGTTTTCACCAACACTTTTGCAGATAAAACAAATGATTCCAGATACGACGGAACATTTGCCGCAGTTTTTAGAGGGAATTGGAATCTTCAAGGAACAGGTCTTACAGAAGTAGCAACGCTGACCAATGCGAATGGTTTAACGATTAAACCGGGAGATGCTGTTTTAACATTCCTAAATGATGAACCGCTAACGGCAATTACTTATCCTTCAGGACAAGGAGACAGTGGAGTTGGAGCAGGAGTTTTGCCGGGAAGAGCAGATTATGTGATTTCTCCAAAAGGTATCAGCAGAATTGTTTATCCGGGTTTCTGGAAATTAGGGCCTTACAGAACAGATAATGCTGGAGGACTAGGGCAGCCAAATGCCGGAAGCACAAGACCTTTCCCGGTAGCAAAATTCTCAGAATTGTACCTTGTTGCAGCCGAAGCAGCGGTAAAAGGAGCTACAGGATCTTGGAGCGCCAGATCGCTTGTAAATGTATTGAGAGCCAGAGCAGGAAAATGGAAATGGGATAATAATGGAAATACGGCTAAAATACAGGATAACAGTGCAGCAATGACAAGCGCAACTCCAGCAGTAATTGATATTAACTATATATTGGCAGAACGTTCTCGTGAATTTTTTGGCGAAGGATACCGCTGGTATGACTTAGTGAGAACACAGAAATGGAATGAAATAGCTGGCAAATATTCTATAGGAGGTTCTAATTACGGACAGCATACGCCTGAAGTTATAACCAGAACTATTGATCCACATCATTATCTGAGACCTATTCCGCAAGGACAGCTGGACGGTATGGAAATGTCTGCTGACGAAAAAGCAGCTTATCAGAATCCAGGATATTAATTTGATTTATTAAACTAGCATTCATAATAGCGTTAATCTTACAAGCAGCTTCTATTAAGATCTAAGTTAGTTTGGTTGGGGCCGGGAGCCATGCTCTCGGCTTTTTACTATTCTTTAAAATATTTATCAATAATAATGAACATGAACATTAAAAGAGTATTTTTTTTAACTGCAGCCATACTGCTGTGCTCACTGCTTTTGCAGGCGCAGAATAGCACAAAAAAAATAAAAAATGGCAAGCCTCCCATTTTTTTAAATGTTGTATACAATGGAGATGACCGGATTTATAAAAACAATCCGCTAAAAGAAGATGAGTTTTATTCTCCAATTCTTCAGGGATGCTATCCCGATCCAGCCATTACCCGAAAAGGTGATGACTACTATATGGTATGCTCTTCATTTGCCATGTTTCCTGGAGTGCCAATTTTTCATTCTAAAGATTTGGTAAACTGGACTGATTTGGGTGGGGTATTAAATAAAGTTTCAGAGTTTAATCCTCATGATACAGGAATTAGTGCTGGAGTTTATGCACCTGGAATTACTTATAATCCACATAATGATACTTTCTACATGATTGTTACTGCTTTTACAGGAGGCTTAGGAAATATCATTGTAAAAACTAAAGATCCTAAAAAAGGTTGGGGAAGTCCAATTAAATTAGCTTTTGACGGAATAGATCCGTCTATCTTTTTTGATGGCAACGGAAAAGGTTATGTAGTGCACAATGATGCTCCTGACAAAGGAAAAGAGCTGTACAATGGACATCGTGTAATCAAAGTTTGGGAATATGATTTGGAAAAAGATCAGGTAATTCCGGGAACTGATAAAATTATTGTAGATGGCGGAGTTGACCTTTCTAAAAAACCAATTTGGATAGAAGCTCCTCATTTGTATAAAAAAGACAACCATTACTATTTGATGTGCGCTGAAGGAGGTACAGGAGGAAATCATAGTGAAGTTGTCTTTATTAGCGATAGTCCAAAAGGGCCTTTTAAGCCAGCATCTAATAACCCAATTCTAACACAGAGATATTTCCCTCAAAACAGACCAGACAAAATAGATTGGGCTGGACATGCAGATTTAGTGCTTGGCCCGGATAATAAATATTACGGCGTGTTTTTAGGAATTCGTCCAAACGAAAAAGACAGAGTAAATGCAGGACGTGAAACCTTTATGCTGCCGGTAGACTGGTCAGGTACTTTCCCTGTTTTTGAGAACGGTTTAGTTCCAATGGTACCAAAACTAAAAATGCCAAATGGTGTTGTAAACAAAACCGGAAAAGATGGTTTTTTCCCTAATGGCAACTTTACATTTACAGAGAATTTTACTTCAAAAAAATTAGATTACAGATGGATAGGATTGCGTGGACCTAGGGAACATTTTAGTTCTATTGTTAAAAAAGGATTGCAGATTAATCCATTTCCGGTTAACATTAAAGAATTAAAACCAACCTCTACCTTATTTTACAGGCAGCAGCACAATACTTTTTCTTTCACGGCTACATTAGATTATAAACCAGAATCAGAAAAAGATTTGGCAGGAATAGTATGTCTGCAGAATGAAAGGTACAATTACGTTTTTGGTATCACTAAGAAAGGGAAAGACACCTATATATTGTTGGAAAGAACAGAAAAAGGGCAATCGGAAATTGTGTCAAGTGCAAAAATAGAAATGAAAGGCTCTGTACGCCTGCAAGTTAAAGCAGCGGGAGATAATTATCAATTTAGCTATGCTTTGAATGGTGGCGATTTTGAAAATCTGGGAAATCCGGTTTCAGGAGATATTCTTTCAACAAATGTCGCTGGCGGATTTACAGGTGCTTTGGTAGGATTATATGCCACTTCATCGAATAATTCACATCCAAAATAAAAATTTAAAACTCCCATTTATTTTAATTTAAAAAATGATTTATGGGAGTTGCTTTTTAATTACAGCAGTCATCAAATTTTAGTAGAAATGATAAAAAGATATTTAAAATATGTATTGCTTTTACAGCTTTTCACTTTAATAATAGGATGTAAGGCCAATCAGCCACTAGCGAATTCATCTGACACAGCAACTGTAAATTGGGTCGGATCATGGGCTTGTGCGCCAATGCTTGTAGAACCAAACAATATGCCTCCAGTTCCAGGTTTGGCTGAAAATACTCTTCGTCAGATTATAAAAGTTTCGATTGGGGGAGAGCATATTCGACTGCGTTTTTCAAATGTATTCAGTGATCAGATTACAGTTTTAAAAAAAGTTAGTATAGCCAATGTTCTTGAGGCTCCCGCAATTGATAAAAACACACAGAAAAATCTCAGTTTTAATGGAAATCAAGAAATAACACTAAATCCAGGACAAGAAGTATTTTCAGATAAATTGAATTTTCAGTTAAAACCAGGGCAGCTGCTCGCCATAACTATTTATTACGGAACTTCATCACAAAAAACAACTGGACATCCTGGATCGAGAACAACATCTTATATTTTACAAGGAGATAATCTGGATAATGCGGCTTTTTCAGGTGCAGTTAAAACAGATCATTGGTATTCCATTACCGGACTCGATGTGATAGCGCCAAAAAATGCTTCTAATATTGTTTGCTTAGGAAACTCCATTACAGACGGCCGAGGTTCCGGAACAAACAGACAAAATCGCTGGACAGATATTCTGGCAGCTAGACTGGCAGTGGATAAAGCAACTCAAAATATTGGGGTTTTAAATTTAGGAATAGGAGGAAATTGTGTTGTGAAAGGTGGATTAGGCCCAACAGCATTGGACCGTTTTGATCGTGATGTACTTTCGCAGAAAGGTATAAAATGGGTTGTAATTTTAGAGGGAATAAACGATATAGGAGGAATTAAACGTCCGGAAGATGCTCCTGTAAAAGCACAGGAAATTATAGATGCTTATAAGATCATGATAGAAAAAGCACATGCTAAAGGAATAAAAGTGTATGGTTGTACTATTCTGCCCTTTCAAAAATCATTTTATGATGCATCTTTTAAACAAGAAGCAAGAGATATCGTAAATGCATGGATTCGAAATAACCATTTTGATGCAGTAATAGATTTTGATAAGGAAATGTCTTCGGAAACGGATTCAAAAACTATTTTATCTAATATGCATGATGGCGATTTTTTGCATCCTAATGAATTAGGATATCAGAGAATGGGAGAAGCAATAGACTTGAATTTATTAAAGTGAAATTCTATTTAGTTCAAAAAACAATTTAACAAGATATCATGAAATCAATAATCAGATTTTTCGCAATAGGGGTTCTTTTTTTAACAGCACAGAATGGATATTCTCAGGATCCAAATTTTCATGTTTATTTAAGTTTTGGACAGTCCAATATGGAAGGTGCTGCCCCGATAGAAGCTGAAGACAAAATAAACGTCGACCCGCGATTTCAGGTTCTGGAAGCCGTAAACTGTCCGGACTTGAATCGAGAAATGGGAAAATGGTACACCGCAATACCGCCATTATGCAGATGCAAAACAGGATTGACATTAACAGACAATTTTGGAAGAACCATGGTGGCAAATCTTCCTAAAAACATAAAAGTAGGAGTAGTAAATGTAGCTGTCGGAGGATGTAAAATAGAACTTTTTGATAAAGATAACTTTGAGAATTACATGAAAACAGCGCCAGACTGGATGCTGGGTATGATCAAAGAATATAACGGAAGTCCATATGCAAGATTGGTTGAAATGGCAAAAATTGCACAAAAGACAGGAGTTATAAAAGGTATTTTACTGCATCAGGGAGAATCTAATACAGGCGATACGCTATGGCCCAAAAAGGTCAAAATAGTATACGATAACTTAATGAAAGACCTGAACCTTGATCCTAAAAAAGTGCCATTGCTTTCCGGTGAAACAGTTCATGAAGAACAAAAAGGAAAATGCGCGAGCATGAATAAAATCATTGCAACACTGCCTAAGACCATTCCAACCTCTTATGTCATTTCATCAAAAGGCTCTGCAGCAGCTCCAGATTTCCTGCATTTTAGCGCAGAAGGATATGGAGATTTGGGGAAGCGTTATGCCGAAAAAATGCTTTCATTACTGGGTTATAAATCAGATAACCGCAATGAGCCTTTTATAGTTCAAGCGCCAGTCGGTTTTGACGAGTTAGATCCAGCAGTTCCAGCAGGAAAAGTTGACACGGTAAGTTATGATTCAAAGACAGTCGGGACAGTTAGAAAAGCAACTATTTATACGCCGCCTGGATTTAGTAAAAGTAAAAAATATCCAGTTTTATACCTTTTGCACGGAATTGGCGGAGATGAAAAAGAATGGCTTAACGGAGGAAGTCCGCAGATTATATTGGACAATCTGTATGCAGAAGGAAGATTAGAACCAATGATCGTGGTAATGCCAAACGGAAGAGCCATGAAAGATGACAGTGCTACTGGAAATATAATGGCGCCCGACAAAGTACAGGCATTTGCAGATTTTGAAAAAGATTTATTGAAGGACTTAATTCCTTTTATCGAAAAAAAATATAACGTTTATAAAGACAGAGAGCATCGCGCGATTGCTGGACTTTCTATGGGAGGAGGGCAGTCTTTGAATTTCGGTTTAGGAAATCTGGATAAATTTGCCTGGATAGGCGGTTTTTCTTCCGCACCAAATACGAAGAAAACAGAAGAGTTGGTGCCAAATCCGGAGGAAAGAAAAAAGAAACTAAAACTGCTTTGGATTTCCTGCGGCGATAACGATTGGCTGCTAGAAAACAGTAAACGTACTCACGATTACTTATTTAAAAATAATGTGCCACATATTTATTATCTGGAACCTGGAGTTCATGATTTTAAAGTATGGAAAAACAGTTTGTATATGTTTTCGCAGTTGTTGTTCAAACCTGTTGACGAATCAAGCTTTTCAAAATATACAGTTCTGGGAACCATAGCCCAAACCAACATACGAAATGCTAAATATCCCCAAATTCTGCCTGACAACAGAGTGATTTTTAAAGTCAACGCCCCTGAGGCATTGAAAGTGCAGATAGATCTCGGCCGTAAGTACGATATGCAGAAAGACGGACAGGGAGTTTGGAATGTTACAACCGATGTGATAAACGGCGGATTTAATTATTACTCGCTTTTGATTGACGGTATGGCAGTTGCGGATCCGTCAAGCGAAACTTTTTACGGAATGGGACGCATGGCCAGCGGAATAGAAATTCCGAGAAGAGAAAGCGATTTTTATGAATTGAAAACCGTTCCGCATGGCGAAGTAAGGATAATGAAATACTTTTCTAAAGGAACCAATTCATGGCGCGAAATGTATGTGTATACGCCGCCAGGTTACGATGCTTCGGCTGAAAAATTTCCTGTTTTATATCTCCTGCATGGCGGTGGGGAAGACCAACGAGGATGGAGCATGCAGGGAAAAGCAAATGCGATTTTAGATAATTTAATAGCCGAAAACAAAGCAAAGAAAATGATCATTGTGATGCTTGACGGAAATATGGGAAATACAGGCGGTATTGCAGGTTTTGGAGAAGAAACATTAAAAGCATTTGAGAATGAGTTAAAAAACGCAGCAATACCTTTTGTAGAAAGTAATTTTAAGGTGGCAACAGACAGTAAAAACAGAGCTTTAGCCGGTTTGTCAATGGGAGGATTACAGACACTTTACGCTGGAATTAAAAACTCAAATATGTTTTCAAGTTTGGGCATTTTCAGTTCAGGATGGTGGGCAAACAATCCGAAATTATCAGATCCTCAATATGAGTTTATAAAAAATAATGCACAGTCTATTAATGCTAATCTAAAAGATTTTTGGATTTCGATGGGCGGAAAAGAAGATATCGCCTATGACAACTGTAAAATTATGATGCAGAAATTCGATCAATTTGGAATAGAATATAACTATAGTGAATACTCCGGCGGACATACATGGCCGGTATGGAGACATGATTTGTTCCAGTACTCGCAGTTATTGTTCAAATAAAAAACAGAATTAAAAGATTTTTGATTTAAAGTAAACAGAATCTGGAATGAATAGATAAAAAATACCTGATGAAAAACTATTTGAAATTTATAAGCACTGTAATTATTATTTTAGCAAGTATTATATCAAAAGCGTCTCAGCCTTTTATAACTGAAGATAAAAACCAGAATGTTATGGTGCTGAAAGAAAAGTCTCTATCGCTATCTTTTTTGTTAAATTCAAATTTAGATGCAGGTGTTTTGCGGGCTGTAAATAATCTCCAGTCAGATTTTGAAAAAGTTACGGGGCAGCGTCCCATTATTTTAAATCAGAACCCCAACGTAGCAGCACCGCTCATTATTATTGGAATGATCGGATCTAATTCGATTATTGATGATTTAATTAAACAAAAAAAGATAGAAGTAAAAGAACTCAAAGGCAAAAATGAGAAGTTTATCATACAACAGGTTAAAAATCCTTTCAAAGGCGTAGATGAGGCACTTTTAATAGCAGGAAGCGACAAACGCGGTACCATTTACGGAATCTATGAATTATCTAAACAGATCGGTGTTTCTCCATGGTATTACTGGGCAGATTTACCAATAAAAAAGAAGGAAAATATTTATTTCATTAAGGGAACTTATACAGAAGGAGAACCTGCTGTAAAGTACAGGGGAATTTTCCTTAATGATGAAGCACCAGCATTGAGCGGTTGGGCAAAAGCTACTTTTGGTGGTTTTAACAGTAAATTTTATGAAAAAGTTTTTGAATTAATACTTAGACTGAAAGGCAATTATGTCTGGCCCGCAATGTGGGGAAATGCATTTTATGACGATGATGCGGCCAGCGGGCCTTTGGCAAATGAAATGGGTGTTGTAATGGGAACTTCCCATCATGAACCAATGGCTTTGGCACAGACAGACTGGCGCCGCTACATAAAGAAAAATAATTTGCCCAATATTTGGGATTATTCCAAAAACAAGACTATTCTGGATGAATTCTGGAAAACCGGTATACAGAGAAGCAAAAATTGGGAAAAACTGGTAACCATCGGGATGCGTGGCGATGGAGATGAAGCAATGAGCGAAGGCACTAATATAAGTCTGCTGGAAAATATTGTAAAAGAACAGCGCAGAATTATTCAGAATGAAACGGGCAAAAAACCAGAGAAAACACCGCAAGTTTGGGCTTTGTATAAAGAAGTTCAAGACTATTATGATCAGGGAATGCGCGTCCCTGATGATGTGATTTTATTGTTTTGTGATGACAATTGGGGAAATGTCCGCAAGCTACCTGATCTTTCCAAACCGCTGCATAAAGGCGGTTATGGAATGTATTATCATTTCGATTATGTTGGAGGTCCAAGAAACTCAAAATGGATAAACATAAGTCCAATACAAAGAGTTTGGGAACAGATGAACCTTAGTTATGAGAACGGAGTCGATAAAGTCTGGATTGTGAATGTTGGGGATTTAAAACCAATGGAATTCCCGATCAGCTTCTTTTTAGACATGGCTTGGTATCCTAAAAACTTCAACTCTCAGAATCTATTCCAATATACAGAAAGCTGGGCAGCAGAACAGTTTGGAAATAAGTATTCTAAAGAAATTGCCAGACTATTAAATACTTATCCAAAATTTAATCGACGTGTCACACCAGAAATGCTGGACAGCAAAAGCTATTCCTTAGAAAATTATAATGAGTTTGAAACAGTTGTTGCTGACTATAAAAATTTAGCGCTGGACGCTTACAGAGTGTACAATGAGCTTCCAAACGAATATAAAGATGCATATTTTCAGCTGGTTTTATATCCTATAGATGCCTGCTGCAATCTTTATGAAATGTATTTTGCACAAGCAAAAAATAATAAACTGGCATCCGAAAGAAATAGTCTTGCCAATTATTATGCAGATGAGGTTAAAGTAAAATTTGAGCGCGATTCTATTCTTCAAAACAAATACAACAATGAAATTGCGGGAGGCAAATGGCCTCATATGATGGATCAGATGCGAATAGGTTATAAAGCCTGGCATGATGGACCTAAAAATATCCTTCCTGAGGTAAAATATCTTTCTGATAGCGAAATTATTGTCCCGAAAGTTTTTGTAGAAAAAGAGGGTTATGTTTCGATTCATGCAGAACACTTTTCTAAGGCCAATAATTCAAAAAAAACACATTGGGATGTGATTCCGGATTTTGGAAAAACGCTGAGCGGTATTACAACATTTCCGCAAAATATTTACCCAACAGCAGAAGATAATGTCTTTGTAGAGTATGAAATCAATTTTGCTTCAACGGGAGAATTTAAGGTGGAACTTTTATTGGCGCCAACACTGAATTTTAACAGCAACAAAGGCCTTCGATACGAAATATCTTTTGATGAAGAAAAACCGCAGCTTGTCAATTTTAATGGGCATTATAAAGGAGAATTAGGTAAATGGCAGGCAGAACACATGATTCATTCTGTAACTAAACATACCATCTTGAAACCGGGAACGCACAAGCTTCGTTTCAGAGTTTTAGACCCAGGAATTGTACTTCAAAAAATATTGATTGATACTGGCGGTTTAAAATCTTCTTATTTAGGAGCTCCTGAAAGTGAAAGAGTGTCTCAATAATTTTGCAGGCTCTTTTGCCAGCTGAGAAGAATATTAAAATGAGTAATTAAATATGAAAAAACATTTGTTTAATCTTCTGTTTTTGTTTTCGATATCCATATTCGCTCAAGAGAAATCAGATCTAAAGCTTTGGTATAAAACTCCTTCTGGGAATGTTTGGGAAAACGCATTGCCAATAGGAAATGGTTTTCAAGGCGCCATGGTGTATGGAAATGTCGGAAAAGAAATTTTGCAGCTAAATGAAAGCACGGTTTGGAGCGGAAGTCCTAACCGAAATGATAATCCGCTAGCAAAAGAAGCTTTGGCTCAGATAAGACAATTTCTTTTTCAGGGAGAATATAAAAAAGCCGAAAAACTGATCAATGAGACTATCATTACCAAAAAATCTCATGGGCAGATGTTTCAGCCTGTCGGGAATTTGGAACTGAATTTCCCAGATCAGAATTATTCAGATTATTATCGTGAACTGGATATTGAAAATGCAGTTGCAAAAACAATGTATAAAGTAAATGGAGTGACTTTTACCAGAGAAGCTTTTACCTCTTTTGCAGACAGAGTTTTGGTTATTAAACTTTCTGCAGATAAACCTGGGCAGCTATCATTTAGAGCTGGTTTTACATCAGAACATAAGAAGCAAAAAATTACAGTTAATAATAATGAAATTTCACTTTGGGGAAAAACCAGTGATCATGAAGGAATAGAAGGAAAAGTTGAGTTTAATGCATTAGCGCAATTAAAAGCAGAAGGCGGAATCATAAGCACTGCTGGCAATACGCTGAAAGTCGATAAAACTGATTCTGTAGTGATTATGGTTTCTATAGCTTCAAACTTTGTAAATTATAATGATTTAAGCGGCGATGAAAATAAATTGGCTAAATCTTATCTAGATAATGCATTTGTAAGGAATTATGATAAGATGAAAACCGCTCATATTGCCGCTTATCAAAAGTATTTCAAAAGAGTAAAACTTGATTTAGGAACTACAGAACAAGCTAAATTGCCTACAGATGAGAGATTATCTAATTTTAGAAATGTGTCAGATCCCTCTTTTGTAACCTTATATTATCAGTACGGCAGGTATCTGCTAATTTCTTCTTCGCAGCTAGGCGGACAGGCTGCAAATCTGCAGGGAATCTGGAATCGCAGTATGACACCGGCATGGGATAGCAAGTATACCATCAACATTAATACAGAAATGAATTACTGGCCAGCTGAAAAAACAAACCTTTCTGAAATGCATGAACCTTTATTGAAAATGATTCAGGAACTTTCGGAAACAGGACAGGAAACGGCCAAAGTAATGTACGGTGCTAGAGGATGGATGGCGCATCATAATACAGATATTTGGAGAGTGAATGGAGCAGTCGACGGCGCAACGTGGGGAGTTTGGAATGCCGGCGGAGGATGGTTAAGCCAACATGTTTGGCAGCATTATTTGTATACAGGAGATATAGTATATTTAAAGTCTGCTTACGAGATATTAAAAGGAGCGGCGGCTTTTTATGCTGATTTTCTTGTTGAAGATCCCAGAAACGGATGGCTGGTGGTGGCTCCTGGAAATTCGCCTGAAAATACACCGATGGCACATCAAAATTCGGCAATGACAGCAGGTTCTACTATGGACAATCAAATTGTGTTTGATGTTTTTAGCACGCTTATAAAAGCTTCAGAAGTTTTACAGAAAGACGCAGCATTTGCAGACAGTCTTAGAGTACTGAGAAAGAAACTGCCTCCAATGCAAATAGGAAAATACAATCAGCTTCAGGAATGGCTTGATGACGTAGATGATCCAAAAGATAATCACCGACATATTTCACATTTATATGGCTTGTATCCGTCCAATCAGATTTCGGCCTATAGGACTCCAGAGCTTTTTGCCGCTGCAAAAAACACACTGCTGCAAAGAGGCGATGTGTCTACAGGATGGAGTATGGGCTGGAAAGCAAACTGGTGGGCAAAAATGCAGGACGGCAATCATGCCTACAGCTTAATTCAAAATCAATTGACACCGCTTGGCGTAAATCACGAAGGAGGCGGAACCTATAATAACCTTTTTGATGCGCATCCGCCATTTCAGATCGATGGTAATTTTGGCTGTACTTCTGGCATTACCGAGATGCTTATGCAAAGTTCAGATGGAGCAATTCATCTGCTTCCTGCTTTACCTGATGCTTTAAAAAAATACGGATCGATAAGCGGTTTAAAAGCGAGAGGAGGTTTTGAAATAAAAGATTTAAAGTGGAAAAATAGAAAAGTAATCGCTTTAACCGTTTATTCTAATCTTGGCGGAAATCTAAGATTAAGAACTCCTAATAAGCTTATACTAAAAAAGAACAAAAATTTAAAAGTAGCATCAGGTGCAAACCCAAATCTATTTTATGCGGTGGAGGAAACCGAAAAACCGATTATTTCTAAAGATTCAAACATTCAATTGCTAAATATTAAAGCATCTTACTTGTATGATATCATGACAGAAAAAGGGAAAACCTATACTTTTTACTTTTAATAAATTCAAATTCAATCTATAATGATAAACAACATTTTATTTTGCCTATTCGCCTTAATGATAGGAGCCAATACATCGGCCCAAATGAAGTTATTTGATTTAAGCGAAGTACAACTGAAAGATGGACCGTTTAAAAATGCTCAAGATGTAGATCTAAAGTATATTTTAGATTTAGATCCTGACAAACTTCTAGCGCCTTATTTATTAGAATCTGGACTTCCGCCAAAAGCAGATCGTTATGGCAATTGGGAAAGTATAGGATTGGATGGGCATATCGGCGGACATTACCTTTCGGCTTTAGCTATGATGTATGCATCTACTGGAAACAAAGAGCTTAAAGATAGGTTAGACTATATGCTTTCAGAATTGGCGCGCTGTCAGACTAAAAATGGCAATGGCTATGTTGGAGGCATTCCGCAGGGTAAAGTTTTTTGGGATCGAATCCATAAAGGAGACATAGACGGAAGCAGTTTTGGTTTGAATAATACCTGGGTTCCTATTTACAACATTCACAAACTTTTTGCTGGTCTAATTGATGCTTATCAGTATACTGGAAGCAAGAAAGCGAAAGAAATAGTAATAAAATTAGGAGATTGGTTTGTAGAATTACTCCATCCGCTTTCTGATGAGCAGATCCAGAAAGTTTTAGCTACTGAGCACGGAGGCATAAATGAATCTTTTGCCGATCTGTATATCATTACAAAAAACAAAAAATATCTTGAAACGGCTGAACAATTATCTCAAAAAGCTTTCCTGAATCCGTTATTGCAGAAAGAAGACAAACTCACAGGACTTCACGCTAATACTCAAATACCAAAAGTGGTTGGTTTTGAAAAGATTGCCGCACTATCTGATAATAAAGAATGGTCAGATGGCGTGCAGTTTTTTTGGGATAATGTAACGCAAAAAAGAACAGTTGCATTTGGCGGAAACAGTGTGGCAGAACATTTTAATCCTGTAAACGATTTCAGCGGCATGGTAAAATCTAATGAAGGACCGGAAACCTGCAATTCGTACAATATGGAACGTCTTGCAAAGGCTTTGTTTCTAGATAAAAATGATGTGCATTATCTGGATTTTTACGAAAGAACACTTTACAATCATATCCTTTCGAGCCAGCATCCAGAAAAAGGAGGTTTTGTGTATTTCACGCCTATTCGTCCAAACCATTACCGTGTGTATTCTCAGCCCCAGACAAGCATGTGGTGCTGTGTGGGAACGGGACTTGAAAATCACACCAAATATGGAGAATTAATTTACAGCCATACACAAAATGATCTTTTTGTAAATCTTTTTATTCCGTCGATTTTAAAGTGGAAAGAAAAAGGTATAGAGTTGGAACAAACCACAAAATTCCCTTATGAGAATCAGACAGAGTTAGTTTTAAAACTTAAAAAATCAAAACACTTCGCTTTGGATATCCGTTATCCAAAATGGGCTGAAAGTTTTGAAATATTAGTGAATGGAAAAGAACAGAAAATAGCGTCTAAACCCACTGAATATGTCACGATTTCAAGAAAATGGAAAACGGGAGATAAAATAAGTGTCAGATTTAAAACGTCAATACATTTAGAAAATCTGCCGGACGGTTCCAATTGGAGTGCATTTGTCAATGGGCCAATCGTATTGGCTGCCAAAACTTCGACAGAAGGATTAGACGGCTTGGTTGCAGATGAAAGCCGAATGGGACACGCTGCAAAAGGAAAATTTATTCCGCTTGATAAAGCGTATGCATTGGTTGGGGACAAAGCAGATTATGTATCGAAACTTAAAGCAGCAGGCAGTTTAAGATATCGCTTAGATTCATTAGAATTGGAGCCTTTTTTTGAAGTGCACGATGCCCGCTATCAAATGTATTTTCAAACGTATTCCAAAGAAGAATATAAGGAAAAGCAGGAGTTGCTGAAGAAGCAGGAAATTGAAGCTATGGCACTTGAGGCCAAAACAATAGATAAAATAAACTGCGGTGAACAGCAGCCGGAAGTCGATCATTTGTACAAAGGGGAAAAAAGCAATTCTGGTTACGAGGACGGAAAGTTCTGGCGAAATACACGTGCCTATATCTCTTATCAAATGCTGAACAAAAATAGCAAAGGTCAGTTTTTGAATATAGATGTTTTAGATGAATTCAACTTGGACAATATTACTATTTTAATCAATGAAAAGCCAGCGGTAATAACTTCAGCCAATACAAAAACAATCAAAATAAAAATAGATAATAAGGAAGTGCTGAACATTAAAATTCTAACAAAAGATGGCAAGATCAGCCCAAAATTTTCCCAGCTTAGTATTGTTACGAATTAACGAATAAGATCTCTTTTAGACATTTTTCAGAGATCCCGAAAATAAACAACAACAATGAAAACAAAAGATTTTATTTATGGTTTTTTAGCGATTACATTTACCATTGTAACAAGTCATTCTCAAAAAGTAAAAGCCCAAAATCCCATTATTTTTGCAGATGTCCCTGATTTATCTATAATCAGGTTTAATGATGCTTATTATATGAGCAGTACCACAATGCATATGAATCCTGGGGTTCCTATTATGAAATCTAAGGATTTAGTGAATTGGGATCTTGTTAATTATGCCTATCAAACCTTGGAAGATCATGATGACCGGCTGAATTTAGATCATGGGAAAAATGATTATGGCAGAGGTTCGTGGGCGAGCAGTCTGCGTTATCAGAATGGTGTATATTATGTGAGTACTTTTTCGGGAACAACGGGTAAAACCTATATTTTTTCTGCAAAAAATATTGAAAAAGGCCCATGGAAAAGAACTGTTTTAAATAATTCTTATCATGACCATTCTCTTTTCTTTGATGATAATGGAAAAGTGTACTTGATTTGGGGAGGAGGAAAACTTCAAATAGTCGAATTAAAAGAGGATTTATCAGGAGTAAAAGAAGAAACCAAGAAAGTTTTAATAGAAAATGCCAATGCGCCTGCACAAAGCGAGATTATGCTTCCGGCAGAAGGATCACAGCTTTTTAAGATTAAAGGAAAATATTATCTGTTTAATATCTGCTGGCCAAAAAATGGCATGCGTACCGTAATTATACACAGAGCAGATGCTATTGAAGGACCTTGGGAAGGAAAGATCGGACTGCAGGATTTGGGCGTTGCTCAAGGCGGACTCATTGATACTCCAGACGGCAGATGGTTTTCGTATTTATTTAGAGATGCAGGAGGTGTGGGACGTATTCCGTATCTGGTTCCTGTAAAATGGGAAAATGGCTGGCCAATATTGGGAGAAAATGGCAAAGTCCCTCAAAATTTAGATCTTCCTGCCAATAAAAGCCTTATTCGCGGAATCGTAAACTCAGACGAGTTTAATCGTAAAAGCGAAGAAAGTGATCTGCCTTTGGTTTGGCAATGGAATCATAATCCCGATAATGCAAACTGGTCTGTCAAAGAAAGGAAAGGCTATTTAAGATTAAAAACATCCAGAATAGACAGCAGTTTTACGCAGGTAAAAAATATTTTGACGCAGAGAACTTTTGGTCCTGTATGTTCAGCATCCACAATGCTTGAACTTTCAAAGATGAAAGAAGGAGATTTTGCTGGACTTTCGCTACTGCAAAAAGATTTTGGCTTGGTTGGAGTAAAAATAGGTAATTGGGAAAAAAGAATTATGATGATGGATGCTGAAAAAGGAAATCCAAAAGAAATAGAAATTATTCCATTAAATCAGAACAAAATATATTTTAAAGCCGAATGCGATTTTAGAAATCAAGCAGATCAGGGAAGATTTTATTACAGTTTAGACGGCAAAAAATGGATCAGCATTGGAAAATCTATTAAGATGCCATATACCATTCCGCATTTTATGGGCTATAGATTCGGGTTGTTTAATTACGCTACTAAAACTGCTGGAGGTTTCGCCGATTTTGATTATTTCAGAATTGATGAAAAGATTTCAGAAACGAAATAGTCCTTATAAAATGCATATTAAAATGAATATAAAATCTAGATTCAGTCTTGTTTTGTTTCTGCTTACGATTGCTTATTCGTATGGACAGAAAGTAGTTTTGACTTCTCCGAATCAAAAAATAGCGGTTGCATTATTTGACAGTCAGAATGCTAATTCTGGAAATTGGTATTTGCAGGTGAATTACGGCAACAAAGACAAACATGATGAAATAATTCTAAAAATAGATTTGGGAATTGTACGAAACGACCAGACCTTTTCAAAAGACTTAAAACTAAAAAAGATTAGTAAGTGTGTGCTGATTAAAGAACAGTATACCGCATTGCATGGCAAGAAAGCGCAACGATCCAATACAGCAAATGAAATGGTTTTGCATTTCGAAAATGAGCCAAAATCGCTTTTAAATGTGATTCTGAGAGTCTATAATGACGGAATCGCATTTAGTTATGAATTTCCAGAAAAAAAAGGAACTTATACGATTTCAGATGAATTGACAGCATAACCATCAATAAACAACAGGGATCGTTTCCTGAAATGATAAAGCAACGCAGATTTAAAATTATAAAAATATCTTCAGATCACTTAGAATCAGATGCATCTGCAAAGGAATTGGAAAAAATAATTAGTTACAACGGAAATCAAATTTCGGTAAAGTTGTAAGGAATAATGAAGTATCAAATTATATAATTCAAAAATTTTTAAATTAAATATTATGAATAAAAGCACTCATAAAATTATAGTTTTCTGCTCTTTTATAATGATTTCTTTTCATGGAATTGCTCAAAGTGATATTAAGCAAAAACCGATAATCCAGACGAAATATACCGCCGATCCAGCCCCAATGGTTTATAAGGATACTGTTTTTTTATATACTTCTCATGATGAAGATGATGCAGAAGGATTCAAAATGCTTGACTGGCTTTTGTATACTTCCACAGATATGGTAAACTGGACCGATAGAGGAGCTGTAGCCTCTTTAAAAGATTTTAGCTGGGCAAGACAAGACAACGGGGCTTGGGCAATTCAGACTATTGAGCGTAATGGGAAATTTTATCTATATGCACCAATGCATGGAAATGGAATAGGCGTTTTAGTTTCAGATAGTCCATATGGCCCTTTTAAAGATCCATTGGGTAAACGATTAATAGATACTGATCATAAATGGAATGATATTGATCCGTCTCCTTTTATAGACGATGATGGACAAGCTTATTTGTACTGGGGTAATCCGGATGTTTATTACGTAAAATTAAATGAAGATATGATCTCTTATTCGGGAGATGTGATAAAAGAACCAACAAAACCAAAGAATTATCAGGAAGGACCATGGATTTACAAAAGAAAAGGAAAATATTACCTGTCTTATGCTTCAACCTGTTGTCCGGAAGGAATTGGATATGCTATGGGCAATTCTCTAACAGGACCTTGGGAATACAAGGGAATGGTCATAGAAGCGAGCGAAAAAACAAGAGGAAATCATCCCGGAATTATTGATTATAAAGGAAAATCGTATGTTTTTGGACATAGTTATGATGTTATAAAAAGACAAACTTCTACATTTTATGAAAGGCGTTCGGTAGATCTGGATGAAATCATTTATAATCCAGATGGAACGATAAAGACGCTATCTTACTTTTCTGTAAACGGTCCAGAAGCAGTAGGGGATATAAATCCTTTTAATCGTGTTGAAGCCGAAACAATTGCTTGGAGCGAAGGGGTAAAATCGGATAAAAATGCTAAGAAGGGAGTTTTTATAACCCAAATAGACAACAACGATTACATTGAAGTTAAAGCGGTTAATTTTAAGAAATCACCAAAAACCTTTTTAGTAAATGCATCTTCTGTTTCGGGAGGCAAAATAGAAATTCATTTAGATGATAAAGAGGGGACGCTTTTAGGAGTCTGCGAGATAAAAAATACTGGAAGCTTGGATAATTGGAAAGATTTTACCTGTAAGGTTAATAAAATAAAAGGTCTTCACAATATCTTTTTTGTATTTCAGGGAGAAAAATCTATGTTTAATCTAGATTGGTGGATTTTTAAATAATTTTTGTCTCTAAATTTTTAAATTATAAATAGTTAATAAGTCATATTAAAATGTATTTAAAAAAAATAAAATTTTTAGCAGCTTTTATTATTCCCGTATTTGGTTTTTCTCAAAACCCTATTGTACAGACAAGTTATACCGCCGATCCAGCTCCAATGGTTTACAATAATAAGCTATATCTGTATACATCGCATGATGAAGATGGCTCTACGTGGTTTACTATGAATGACTGGAAGCTGTATACGACAGAAGATATGGTAAATTGGACAGATCATGGTGCTGTACTATCATATAAAGATTTTAGCTGGGCCAAAATGAATGCATGGGCAATTCAATGTATAGAAAGAAAAGGCAAATTTTATTTGTATGCTCCAATTACAGACAATCAAGGCAGAAATGGCATTGGAGTGGCAGTATCAGACAGTCCTTATGGTCCATTTATAGATCCGTTGGGAAAATCATTGATACAAAATAGCAATGCCGATATAGATCCAACGGTATTTATAGATGCTGATGGACAAGCTTATTTGTTATGGGGCAATCCAGTTTGTCACTATGTGAAATTAAACGAAGACATGATTTCTTATAATGATGAGATTAAAATATTTCCAAATACAGAAGAGGCATTTGGAAAAAGAACAGGAAAAGAAGATGCTCGCAGGCCTACCACTTATGAAGAAGGACCTTGGCTTTATAAGAGAAATAAGCTGTATTATTTGTTTTTTGCTGCAGGGCCAATTTCTGAGCACATAGGTTATTCAACAGGTAAAAGTCCGCTTGGGCCATGGAAATATCAGGGTGTGGTAATGCCTACACAGGGAACGAGTTTTACAAATCATCCCGGAGTAATAGATTTTAAAGGAAAAACATATTTCTTTTATCACAATGGCGCATTGCCAGGCGGGAGTGGCTTCACAAGATCTGTAGCTGTAGAAGAGCTGCAATTTAGTTCTGATGGAAAAGTTAAAGAGATGAATATGACCGAAGGCATAAAAAAAGGAATCAGTACTTTAAATCCTTACATGAAGTCAGAAGCAGAAACGATAGCTTGGTCAAAAGATGTGAAAGCAATGCAGAACAAAGAAGTGGGAGTTTTTATAACAGCGATGAAAAACGATGCTTATACAAAAGTAAAGAATGTTGATTTTCGCGAATCAGGAGCTTCAAAATTTACGGCTCGAGTAGGTACTACGCATAATGGAAATGTGTCAATGGAAATAAGATTGGATAGTCTGGATGGAGAATTGATAGGAACAGTAAAAGTGCCCATGACAGGAGGAGATGATAGATGGGCTCTAGTTACAACAGATGTCAAAAAAGTTTCGGGAGTGCATGATCTTTATTTTATTTACAAAGGAAATGCTGCGGATAAAATCATGTATTTTGATTATTGGATGTTTTCAAAGTAATTTTCTTAAATAAGACTCATTTTTTTTGAATAAAAAGAGTTTCAAATATTAGCCAGCAATAAATCTATAAATTTTATGAATTTTAAAAGTTTAATATTCTTGTGGTTAGTTAGTTTCTGTAAACTAAACGCCCAATCGACAATAAAAAGCCCAGACGGGAAACTTATCGTTTCGGTTTCTGTAAGCAATGGAGTTCCCCAGTATAGTGCTACGTACAATGATAAAATGTTTATTGAAAAATCTCCATTAGGCCTAAAAACCAATGCAGGAGATTTCAGTACTGGATTAACTTTAGAAAAAAATGGCAATCAGAATACAATTGATGAATCCTATCAGCTGCGCAACATCAAAAAAAGTAATGTCCATTATACGGCTAACGAAACTGTTTTTCCATTCACAAAAGATGGCAGATCAGCTCTGGATATAATTTTTAGAGTAAGCAATAATAATTTTGCATTTAAATATAAAGTTTACCCACAAAAAGAAACGCTTTCTTGCGTAGTTCAGGAAGAAGCTTCGGGTTTTTTACTGCCAAAAGGAACTACTACATTTCTTTGTCCGCAAAGCAACCCGATGACTGGATTTGCGAGAACAGGTCCCAGTTATGAAACTTCGTATACGTTAGATGATGCTGTTGGAAAAAATGGCTGGGGAAATGGATACACTTTTCCGTGCTTGTTTAAAGTAAATAACAACGGTTGGGTTTTAATTTCTGAAACTGGAGTTGACAGCGGCTATTGTGCGAGCAGATTGATTGGGAATGAAAACGGATTATATACTATTGGATTTCCAATGCCGGGCGAAAACAACGGAAACGGAACTGCTGCTCCAGGAATACCTCTTGAAGGAGAAACACCATGGCGTACTATCACTATTGGAGAAACACTCGCTCCTATAGTCGAAACGACTATCCCATTTGATTTGGTTAAGCCAAAATATGAAGCTTATAAAGAGTATCAGTATACAAAAGGCACTTGGAGCTGGATCATCAAGATGGATAACAATACTACTTTTCCCGTGCAAAAGCAATACATTGATTTCAGTGCTGCGATGGGATATGAAACCATTTTAATTGATGCGCTTTGGGATACGCAGATAGGCCGTGATAAAATAGCAGAATTAGCAGAATATGGCTCAAAAAAAGGAGTAGGACTGTATTTGTGGTATAATTCTAATGGTTATTGGAATGATGCTCCTCAAGGGCCGAAAGGATTGATGGATAATACAGCAATGAGACGCAGAGAAATGGCGTGGATGAAAAGCATTGGAATTAAAGGCATTAAAGTTGATTTTTTTGGAGGAGACAAGCAGGTGACCATGAAACTATATGAAGATATTTTGACAGATGCTAATGATTTTGGAATTATGGTTATTTTTCATGGCTGCACTTTACCCCGAGGCTGGGAGCGAATGTATCCTAATTATGCATCTAGCGAAGCGGTTCTGGCAAGTGAGAATCTCCATTTTGGACAGCAGAGCTGTGATAACGAAGCTGTAAATGCGGCAACACATACTTTTATAAGAAATGCGGTGGGGAGCATGGATTATGGGGGAAGCGCTTTAAACCAATTCTACAACAGCGATAATATTCCAAACAAAGGCTCAAAGAGAAAGACCTCTGATGTCTTTGCCTTGGCCACTTCGGTACTATTTCAAAGTGGCGTGCAGCATTTTGCCTTAGCACCAAATAACTTACATGATGCACCCGATTGGGCTATAAAATTTATGAAAGAAGTTCCAACAGTTTGGGATGAGGTTCGCTTTTTAGAAGGCTACCCTGGCAAGTATGCGATATTGGGCAGAAGAAAAGGGACAAAATGGTATATAGCTGGAATTAATGCCCAAAATCAAGTGTTGAAAACAAAAATAAAATTAGAAATGCTTGCTCCTGGCACAGAGGTAAACTATTATGGCGATGATGATCAGTTAAAAGGAAAAGTAAGTTTGTTAAAAATAAATAAAAGCAAAGAAGTCGAAATAAAGATACCTCATAATGGAGGAATGCTCATAACAAATTAAAATGATTTTCATGCTTATCATCATATGAGCTTTAATTCATTCTGATAAAAGCCAGCTTTAGTAGAGCTGGCTTTTTTGCGTCTGTATATGTCTGAATAACAATCAGCTATGTTGGATTTATCTTTTAAAGAATTATTTCTGAATGATTTACGGAAAACATTTTGAGTATTTTTTCTAAATTGTGTTTCAGTTATTGGCTGCAACAGGAAAACTTATTAAAGTATCTCAATTAGATGTGGCAGTAGCAACTACAGATGTAGCGGATAGTATTCTTCAAAAGCAAGCTGAAATGTAAAAATATGTTGTAGATAGGTATTCTAAGTATATTCCAGCCAAGCAAAGATATGGCATTACAGTATGGGGCTTTACTGATAGCACAAAAGATTCTTCTTGGCTTCCAGGTGAAAAGCAAGTTTTATGGAATGTTCAGTTTACACGTAAAAAGTGCGTATACAGGCTTTTCGGATGGATTAAACGGAATGAATAGACAGAATTTAAATTAAATTTTATCGCCCAGTGCAGATTATTCCCGAATCGAACTGTTTTTTTTGTTTTCAAAAAAATGGTTGTAGTGCCTAAAAAATATTTTGTTTTATAGCAACCGATTGTTTTTTGCTCTTCTTTAGGCATCTTTTTGGTTTTTATGCTATAGGATAAATTGTAAATTTCTTCTTTTTAACTAATTTTAGTAAATTTTTACTTATAATTTTTATGTTTTTTTGACATTCTATTTATTTTTTCAATATTGTATTTTTTGTATAAAATTTGTCAGTTGACTATTTAATTACTATTTTTTTATTTTAAATTTATTTTTAAAATGAAAAATTGTTAATTATTTAGACTTAAATTTTTTTTTATGTTTTTATTCTAACTATTTTTTATATATTTTTTAAAAATTTTGCAAAGCAACCGATTGTTTTATATGTTGTTTTTTTATATTTGTTAGTGCCATATTGTAAATCATATTGATCTGCAATGAAGTTTCTTTTTAAACCAAAAAGAGATTCAAAATAATAAACTGAATATAAATAATATCACAGATGAAACTTTACTAGAATTAAAAAGCAAAAAAACATTAACTATTTAAACCAAACAAAAACAATTAATATGAAGTTAAAACTCAAAATTGCACTAATCGGATTGCTGATAGTTGGCAGTCATCGTATAATGGCACAATCAAAGACCATTACTGGAGTGATTACCGACCCTTCAGGGTTTCCATTGCCAGGTGCCAGTATTAATGTAGAAGGTACGCAGAATAGCGCATCAACAGATTTTGACGGTAAATACTCTTTAAAAGAAGTTAATCCGACCGATAAAGTAACGTATTCTTATGTTGGCTTAATCTCACAAACTATTACTGTGGGCGAAAGGAATTCAATTAATGTTACTCTCGTTCAATCCACAGAAAATTTGAATGAAGTTGTAGTAGCGTATGGTACTCAAAAGAGGACTAAAGTTACTGGAGCGGTTTCAACGGTAAGTTCAAAAGATATTACAGCGGTGCCTATTACCAATGCTGAATCTGCTTTGCAAGGACGCGCAGCGGGGGTTACAGTTGTAAATAGTGCTCCTGGTTCTAATCCTACCGTTAGCATCCGTGGATTGGCGACAATGGGAAATAGTGCTCCTTTATATGTAATTGACGGAGTTTTAACAGGGAATCTTTCTGGTTTAAGCCCTAATGACATTGAGAGCATTTCTGTTTTAAAAGATGCTTCCACTACAGCCTTATATGGTTCTAAAGCTTTTAACGGGGTTATTATGGTAACAACTAAAAAAGGGAAAAAAGGCCCGGGGCAGTTATCTTTTAGCACTTATGTGGGCGGACAGGAAGTAACGAAAAGATATAGTGTTTTAAATACACAGCAATATTTGCAATATGCTAAAGATTTAGGAAGCGACTTGACGGCGAGAGCAGCAGAGTTTGGAAACATCAATACCAACTGGCAAGACCAAATTTTTCAAACAGGAGTTATGCAGGATTATAACCTAAGCTTTTCAAATGGTACAGAAACTTCAACAGGACGGTATTCTGCAGAATATATGAAGCAGGATGGAGCTATTATAAATACAGGTTTCGAACGTTACTCTTTTAGAGCCAATAACACACAGGATATTGGTAAACTAAAAATAGGAAGCAACATGGGAGTTTCTTTCAGCACGATTAATCCAGAACGAAGCTCAGGCGGAAGAACATTATTAGAGCACGCCATTAAGATGGCGCCTTATTTCCCAATTTATAATGAAGATAGCATAGGCGGATATCAAGGGCCTAGCGCTATTGATGGAAATGATGCTGAAAACCCAGTGCGTGTAGCTAATCTAGGATATCAGAAAATTAATAATTTATCTATTATTGGAAATATTTATGCAGAATTAGAAATTTACAAAGGTTTGAAATTCAGATCGCAAGTTTCTTTAGATTACTATACAAGTAAAGACCATACTTTTATTCCAAGCTTTCAGGATGGTTCTTATCACAAGCAAGCATTTTCTTCAACCAACGAAACAAATTCTCAAGGACAGACCATCGTTTTTGATAACAGCTTAACATATAAAACGACAATCGCCCAAAAGCACAATCTCGAGGTGTTGGGGGTTATCACTAAAATTGACGGAAAAGCTCAAAGCTTAGCAGCGGGAAGCCGCTACTACATTTCAAATGAAATTGATCAGTTGCGCTACAATGAGGGTAGTTTAGGCTCTGCAAATTCAGAAGAAAAAAATATTGGATACATTGCCCGTATTAACTACGACTATGAAGATAAATACATTTTAGCTCTTTCAGGACGTAGAGATGCCTCTTCTCGTTTTGGAGCTAATAACCGTTGGGGAAATTTCTATTCTGTTGCTGTAGGTTGGAATATAGCTAAAGAAAGTTTTATGGAAAACTCTATTTTCAGCACATTAAAGCTAAGGGCGAGTACTGGAACGACAGGAAATGACAGAATAGACAATTATCAATACAGCGCTACTTTATTGGCCAATTATAATTATCCAATTGGAGGGGCAAATGCGCCAGGTGTTTCTTTAGGTGTTGCTGCAAATCCTGACTTAAAATGGGAATCAAAACTAGATAGAAATATAGGTATTGATTTTGGTCTTTTTGACGAAAAACTCACCGGATCATTTGAATATTTTAACAATAAAAGTAGTGATATTCTTTTTGCAGTTCCTCTTGCTGCTTCTGTCGGATCTGCAGGTGGCGGAACTCAAATTCAAAATATTGCAGATGTAAGAGTAAGCGGTTTCGAAATTTCGCTTGGCTACAATGACAGAAAAGGAGATTTTACTTGGTCTGCAATAGCAAATTTAGGAACAAGTAAGAATGAAGTACTAAGCTTAGCACCAGGAGTAACCAGCGTATTAGGAGGCCCTTCGGCAAGAGCAGGTTTGGAAAATTTCTCTAGATTAGAAGTAGGGCAGCCATTATTCTATTTTTATGGATATCAGACCAATGGCATTTATCAAAATCAGGCAGAAGTAGATGCTGTTTTTGGACCGGGTCAGACTGCTGTAAAACCGGGTGATATTAAAATTGTAGACCGAGATGGCAATAAAGTGATCAATTCGGATGATAAGACAAACATCGGAAATCCATATCCTGATTTTACTTACGGATTAAACTTAAGTGCAGCGTATAAAAACTTTGATTTTAACTGTTTTCTTACTGGAGTTGCGGGCAACGATATTTATAATGCAAACACTTTTGATCTAAAAGGAATGAACCGTTTGTTTAACGCCAGCACAGATGTTTTAGACAGGGCAAATGTTGTAAATGGTGTTGTAACAAATCCTTCAGCTACATTGCCAAGAGCTCAAGGAGCAGATATTAACTGGTCTTCTGCAAACCAGCGCTATATAGAAGATGGTTCTTTTACAAGATTAAAAAACATCGCTTTAGGATATACATTGACAGGAGATGCATTTAAGAGTTATTTCTCAAAAGCAAGATTCTACATAAGCGGACAGAACCTTATAACAATTACAAATTACTCTGGTTTAGATCCTGAAATTGCACGTGCAGATGGTAATGCAAATTCAGCGGGTATCGATTTAGGAAGATATCCGCAGCCAAAGTCGGTAATTTTTGGAATTGATGTTACATTTTAATATTTAAAGACGATGAAAAAAATTAAATATATGCTTATAGTACTGTCTGGAGTTTTAACCTTAACTTCTTGTGACAGTAGCGAATTGGAATTGACTAATCCCAATACTTTATCGCCTGAAACTTTCTTTAAAACGGAAGCGCAGGTACAGTCTGCTGTAAATGCTTCGTATGCAAATCTTCAGACAAGAGGACTCTATGGAAGAAATCTTTTTTTTGCGATGGATCTTATGGGACATGATGCTTTAGGAAATCCACAATTAGAAGGCAACAAAAAGCCTTTTCAGGATTTTTCTTTTAACGGCGGAAATGATATCATTCAATATTACTGGGAATCTTGTTATATCGGAATATCGAGAGCCAATTTTGTACTGGATAATGAGCAAAAAATTAAAACGCTTCCAAATTCTGTTTTATCCGAAGAAAAAAAGAATAAATATTTAGGAGAAGCCCATTTTTTAAGAGCGTACTATTACTTTTTGCTGGTAAGACGTTTTGGTGATCTGCCTATTTATAAAACAGGTACTATTGTAGGAAACGCAAGAAGCCCTAAAGCAGAGGTGTATGCCTTGATTGAAGAAGATCTTGTATTTGCATCTCAAAATCTTTTGCCAAAAGCTTCAGAATCATCTGGAAGAGCTAATAAAGAAGCCGCTTATGCGCAATTAGGTAAAGTATTGTTGTATGAAAAGAAGTATAATGAAGCTTTAGCTGCCTTGAATAATGTGACAAGTTACAGTCTTGAGGACAAAGGTAATTTTTACAACAACTTCATGGAAGAGACGGAACACGGTAAAGAATCGATTTTTGAAATTGAATTTGATGAAAAAAATGGAACTGGGGATCAATGGGGAGCTGTCGGCGATAGCGGCGGAACTGGTTTTGACGAGTCAACACTTAGAGGTCAGGAATATGGTAATCTTAGCTGGTATAATGTCTATCCGTCGGATGAACTTTTAGATTCTTATGAAGTAGGTGATAACCGTTTTGGAGATACTTTTTATGTGCCTGGTTCATCTTATTTAAAAGGAACCAAGGTAATGGTAGCAAGTAACTTTACTACTTCTGCTGGTATTAGAAGAGCAGGCTGGAAAAAATACCAAAACTATTACAACAGAGAGGATGAAGCGACACGATCAAGCATTAACTTTAAAGTAATGCGTTACGCAGATGTATTGCTAATGAAAGCAGAATGTGAAAACCAGAGAGATGGCGGTTCTCAGACAGCAGCAATAGCATATATTAAAGAAGTTCGCGACAGAGCAAATCTGACAACTACTATTGCACCAACAAAAGATGCGGTTTTTGCTGCAATTGTGCACGAACGTCAAATTGAATTTGCTGGAGAACAATCTCGTTTTGATGATCTTATAAGATGGGGCACAGCTGCGACGGTATTGCAGGGCACAGGTTTTACTGCTGGTAAAAGCGAGCTATGGCCAATACCAAACAGAGAAACATCTTCTAATCCGAAAATAAAACCAAGTGATAATAATCCTGGCTATTAAGATAATTAAATTTTGGTTAGTTTAAGTTAAATAAAGTCAAGTTAAGTTAAGTTAGTTTTTTTATAAACAGCGCAGTAAATGCGCTGTTTATTGTTTAGAGAAATGCAACTGAAGAAAAAAGATTGCATTCTAGAACCATTTTATTAAATGAAAACAAAAATGAAAAATACAGGTAAAATTTTATTTGTGCTTCTTTGTAATTTATTTACCGCAAATACAGAAGCACAAAACCCTATAATCAAAGGCATTTTTACTGCTGATCCGGCTCCTCTGGTGCATAAAGGCACTTTGTATTTATACACAGGTCATGATGTGGCCACTCAGGAAGACACCAATTATAAAATGGCCGACTGGCATGTGTTTTCTACAACCAACATGAAAGACTGGAAAGATCATGGAGCATTGCTTTCGCCCAGTACATTTTCGTGGGCAACAGGCGATGCATATGCTGCTCAGTGCATAGAAAGAGACGGAAAATTCTACTGGTTTGTTTCTACATTTCATAAAAAAGATACAGTAAGCCAAGATGGCGCTGCAATAGGTGTTGCGGTTTCAGACAGTCCTATTGGACCTTTTAAAGATGCCATTGGAAAAGCGCTTATTACAAATGAAATGACAACAGATATGAAATATGGTTGGGATGATATTGACCCAACAGTATTTATAGATGATGATGGACAAGCCTATATGTTTTGGGGAAATGGAAGCTGCAAGTGGGTAAAACTCAAGAAGAACATGATAGAGACGGATGGTGAAATTACCACTTTCACACCTAAAAATTATATCGAAGGACCGTGGGTATACAAAAGAAAAGGGCTTTATTATTTAGTATATGCTAGCGCTGGGACAAAACCAGAAATGATAGAATACTGCACTGCAAAAAAAATTACTGGACCTTGGACTTATCAAGGAATTATTCAGGAGAATGTCCAAAATAGTTTTACTACTCATCCTGGCATTATAGACTATAAAGGGAAATCGTACTTTTTTTATCATAACGGGAGTTTGCCAACAGGAGGCAGTTACAGACGTTCAATTTGTGTAGACTATATGCATTATAATAAAGATGGAACTATCCAAAAAATAATACAGACCACTGATGGTGGCGCTATAAAATAAAAATCACATTTTATTTTTTCTGGTGGATATTTAAACAGATAAATATGACTACATATAAAAAAAAATCAAACCGATATTGGATTATAATTTCCGCTTTGATAACAACTTTTGCACTGACTTCTCCATTTTCACTCTTTGGACAAAATAAAAAGAAGATGGCAAAAACAGTAACTGAAAGACCCCACTATCGAAATCTTTTTAAAGAAGCGGGCTATAGCCAAGATGAAATAGAAAAAAAAGTAGATAAAGCCTATTATGATATTTTTGAAGGGCCAAATAAGGTATATTTTACTGAAGGAGATTCTCTTGGATACGTCTCAGATGTCAAAAATAAGGATGCTCGTACTGAAGGAATGTCCTACGGAATGATGATTGCTGTCCAGCTTAACAAAAAAGAAGTTTTCGATCGTCTATGGCGCTGGTCTGTGAAATACATGCAGCATCAGGATGGACCAAGAGAAGGTTATTTTGCATGGAGCGTGAATCCGCTTACTAAAAAACAGAATTCTCCAGGCTCTGCTTCAGATGGGGAATTATACTATGTAAGCAGCCTACTTTTTGCTTCTAATAAATGGGGAAATAATACAGGAATAGACTACTACAAAGAAGCCAGAAGAATACTGGATGCAATGTGGAAAAAAGACGGTACGGGAAATGTGCGCAATATTATAAATACTGAGCATAAACAGATTTCATTTGTTCCTGAGGGAGGTGGCTATAACTGGACAGATCCTTCTTATCATGTTCCAGCATTTTATGAAATATGGGCATTGTATGCAAAAGATGGGCATGAACAATTTTATAAAGAATGTGCAGAGGTTTCTCGTAACTTTTTGCATAAAGCGTGCCACCCCGCAACAGGTCTTAATTCCGATTATACTGAGTTTTCTGGAGAGCCGCATCCAACACCTTGGATGCCTGCAGGATTTCGCTATGACTCTTGGCGAGTGCCTATGAATATAGCCATGGATTATGCTTGGTACGGAAAAGATAAAAAATGGCAGGAAGAATACGCTAAACGATTCCAAAATTTTCTGAGATCTAAGGGATTGGACAAATTCGAAGATCAGTTTAATCTGGATGGTTCCACTCCTGATTTTATTCTTCAGGCTGGTCCAGTGAAAAAATTAAGGCATTCCATCGGATTGGTGGCAACTTCGGCTACAGCGTCACTGGTGAATCACGATAAAGAAAGTATAGATTTTGTTCATTCCTTATGGAATGCTAAGCTGGAGCCTTACAGCGACGGTTATTTTGATCCATACTATGACGGTCTGATGTATCTTTTTAGCTTAATGCATCTTAGTGGAAAATATCAAATTATAGTTCCAGAAGTAAAATAACTTTTTAAACAAAAAATTATGAAACGGTATAAAATTGCTTTATTATTAATTTTATTAGGATTTGTTGGGTCCGCACAGCCAACCGCGGCATCGATTATTGAAGATTTTAAGCCGTCGTCACTCAATCAGCCAGGACAGGAATATCCAAAAGTTAATTCACAAGGGTACGCAAGATTTCAAATTTTAGCTCCCGATGCCAGATCCGTAGCAGTAAGCCTAGGATTGGGGGGAGCAAAAGGAGGGACTGTTTTGGAAAAAGATCAGGATGGCTACTGGAGGGGTACTACAGCAGGCGCAATGGATGAAGGGTTTCACTATTATCACGTAACAATTGATGGCGGTGTTTTTAATGATCCTGGCGCGCTTAATTTTTACGGATCCGCTCGCTGGGAAAGCGGTATAGAAATTCCGGCTCACGATCAAGATTTCTATGCCTTGAAAGAGGTCTCTCACGGAAATGTGCAGCAGATTCTTTTTCCTTCAAAAAGCACTAAGGCCTCATGCAGAGCCTTTGTATATACTCCGCCTTCTTATTATAAAGATAAGAATAAAAAATATCCGGTTTTGTATCTGCAGCACGGTTGGGGGGAAGATGAAACGGCATGGAGCAATCAAGGTCGCGTCAACTTAATTATGGACAATTTGATTGCAGAAGGCAAAATAAAGCCATTTATTGTAGTGATGGCTTACGGAATGACAAATGAAGTAAAATTCGGCGGTCTGTCAAGCTTTAAAATAGAGCCTTTTCAAACGGTTCTGGTAGATGAGCTGATTCCCTACATCGACACAAATTTCCGCACCATTTCCAATCGAGCAAATCGTGCAATGGCAGGGCTATCGATGGGCGGAATGGAAACCCATTCCATTACGTTAAATAAACCGGATGCCTTCTCGCATTATGCCCTTTTAAGCGGTGGCACATACAAACCTGAAGAGATTAAAGACAAATCAAATGTAAAGCTGATTTTTATAAGCTGCGGCAGCCGCGAAAGACCAGAATCTGTGCAGAATGCCGTAAAAACACTTAAAGATGCAGGATTTAATGCTGTCGCTTATATCTCTGAAAATACGGCTCACGAATTTTTGACTTGGCGCAGAAGTTTCAAAGAATTGGCTCCTCTTTTATTTAAATAATATCGAATTGGCATAAAACGATAAACTAAAAATAAAAAAATATGAGACTATCTATTAGCGCAGTGATTGTAATTTTGAATTTGTGTTTCCAGTCAGTAAATGCTCAGTCAGAACAGACCATAACTGAAGATTTTAAACCTTCATCGTTGAATCAGCCAGAAAAAATATTTCCTCAGGTAAATTCCCAAAGGCGCGTTCGCGCCAGTATTTCGGCAACAAATGCAAGCAAAGTACAGCTTGATATTGGCGGTGTAAAATATGATATGCGAAAAGACAACAATGGAGTATGGACGGGAGAATCAAATCCGCAGGATGAAGGGTTTCATTATTATCAGTTAAATATTGATGGAGCTTCTGTTCCAGATCCGGGAAGCCTTTATTTTTATGGGGCGGCAAGATTAGGAAGCGGTATAGAAATTCCATCGGCAGATCAAGATTTTTTTGCTCTAAAAGATGTGCCTCACGGTCTGGTAAGCGAAAATATTTACTTCTCAAAACTGACCAATTCTTTTAGACGCTTTTTTGTTTACACTCCTGATGGTTATAACGAAAACACCAAAATGCGTTATCCCGTGCTTTATCTACAACACGGAAGTTTTGAAGACGAAACAGGATGGTCTTCACAAGGTAAAGCAAACCTGATTTTAGATAATCTGATTGCTTTGAGAGACGCAGTTCCGATGATTATTGTAATGGACAATGGTTACGCTTATAAAACTCAAGATGGTAATTCTTCGCATAAAAACAAGCCCAAGGAGTCTATTTTTGAAAAGGTGCTTATTACCGAACTTATTCCAATGGTTGATGCTAAATTCCGTACCATTGCCAAACGGGAAAGTAGGGCTATTGCGGGTCTTTCCATGGGAGCCAACCAGACCATGAGAATTATGATGAATCATCTGGATACTTTTTCTTATTACGGAGGATTCAGCGGTACGGCAAATTATCCAAGCTCTGATGCGATTGATGCTTCGACATTTTTAAATGGAAAATATAAAAACGGAAATGTTTTGAACAAGCAAATTAAACTTTTCTGGCTGGGATTAGGGACAAAAGAACCTGCACCATTTCCTAAATCAGTTGGTGCGTTTAGAAATATGCTAGAACAACAGGGAATTAAGTATCAATATTACGAATCGCCTGAAACAGCTCATGAATGGCTTACTTGGCGAAGATGTTTGAAAGAGTTTGCATCTCAATTATTTAAATAGATAATGGCGATACACTCAAGGACAGCAACTAAGTTTGGTATTAATAGTTTGCAGCACCAATGATTTTCAAAAAGATCTAAAATCTGTTCAGATGAATATTTATCGTTACTGTTGATTTGAATAAGAACGGGATAGGCAATCCTAATAAAACTGAAACCAGCGTTAAACAGACACTGAATGAATCCATTGGTAATAGGTTTTAAGCTAGTAAAAATCTTTAAATTTAAAGATAAGAGTCAAATTTATGTAAAATGAATCTTACTGCCTTAAGTATTTTTAGTAAAATATATTAACAAAACAGGACATTGGCAGGCTGCAGGGAACAAGCAAATTAATTAAGCTATTTTTTCTTTAAATTGGGTAGTCAAAATAATAAGCTGCCGGAGGATTTACCGACGGCTCTTTTTTGTTTTTACTGTCTCTTTCCTACTGCCAATCCCGCAAGTTTTTCACTCAGTTCGCTAAGACCAGCCCTGCTTAAACAGTCCGCAGAAAGCTGTCTGAGTTCGTTAATGTTTTCTGTTGCGGTGTGCTGTAAAAGCACCGAAGGACTGCCGTTATTTTCCAGCAGGCCAAGCTCTGGACGCAATGGATGAGCTTGATCTGCATATTAGAGTTGGGCAGGCCGCCGACGGAGGGCAGCTTCTGCAGTGCCTTTGGGGGAGCGGGGCAGAGATGCCAGAGCTGCTGTTTTTAGATATCAACATGCCCGGAAAAAACGGGTTTGAATGCCTAAGGGAGATAAAAGGCGCAGAGGGGCCTTTTGGCTGCCTTAAGGTGATTATGCTCTCCACAAGCAGGAATCCTGAGAACATTGAGCTTTCCTACGCGCTGGGGGCTGATCTCTATGCCGTGAAGCCCGCCACGTTTCAGGAGCTTAAAAAGCTGCTGTGGGCTATTTTTATGATCGACTGGAGCGCATTTGCAAGAGATAAGAAAGGGTTCATTCTTACCTGAAAAGGCTGGGATCCTTACAGAAGACAGCACCGCAGCTCAGATGCGGACTGTATTTTTATGATTGTAAGGTAAGGTGATGCGGTGTTATGGACAGGTCAGGCGTCGGCCTCGGACTTCTCCGGGTTATGTTCTGATGCTGTCATCTGAGTTGTATTCTCTTGAGCTGCGGTTTCCTCTTCGGGAATTGCTGGCGCAGGATTCTGCTGGCTTTTTTTCATCAGGATGTAAAAATCCCGCAGGTGCCAGAAGGCAGGGCATCTCTCCACGGGGCCGCTGAAATTTCTAATGGTGGAGTAGCAGCTCTTAAGGAACACCTGGGTATCGGTGATATTGGCCCAGGGGGTCAGCTGCACTTCTTTCGGCGGGGGATGGTTCTCGAAATGGCGTTTGATCTCTTCGTAATTCATGGGGCAAAAGTAGGCAATAAGCGCGCGCGTGTCAAGGTTGGTGAAGTGTTTCTGTTATATTTAGTGCCAGTATTGTTTTGATAGGAGAAAGAAAGCTTTTGTTTTTTTCTTGCAGATGGAGTGGATTCTGCAGGGCTTGAATAATGACCTGTTGGAACGTTTTTAGCGTAATGCAGTTGGGTATGCGCGAGCCGCCGAGTGCATATAATTTTTTTGGAGCTAATCCCGCTATCCGCTCAAATCTTCTGCGCCGAACCCCGGCGCGGAAGGATTTCCGCTTCTATCGGGGCTAGGATGCCGGATTGTATTGTGAAAAAAAAGCGTCAGATCCGCTTGTTTAAAGTCCTTTGGAAATAGTAATCTGGATTCTGATTGGCTATATTAAGCCGGCATTGCATTATAAAGAAATGATCATCGCCCTTGGCGCAGGCTTTTCCAGTTTAATAATACACATTAGATGGGCTTTTTGCAGCAAAATTTTCCACAGCCTTACAGTGCATTCAAACACAGGGGAGATCTTCATGTCACTGTTTAAAAACCTTCAACAGCCTGATCACTTTTGGTTACACGGCAAATCAAGGAATGATAGTAATATTTTGCCTGCCTGCTGTGGGATTTATTGATCAGCAGGGTTTTGCCGTTTAGCTTCCAATAGGAAACCTGTCTCAGCCCTTCAGGCAGAATTTCCTCGCTCTGCTTCATTGGGGCGCAATTATAGAGCTGTGAGTATTTAGAATATAATTCATTGTAGCTGCTGGAAAATTCCTGTTCTTTAAAAACCTTTCCTGAATCCCATAAAATCTGCTTCTGGTAGCCGATTATTTTATTGTCTTTCACAAGTATTGATATATCCCCTGTCTTTACTGTGCCGTATAGTATATTAACGGGAAGAAAATCAAATTTCAGATCTGTGCTGTAAAAGTCATAAGAGCTTTTAGGCTGATACAGGTCAAACCTGGTTCCTTTAGTGAGTTTGTATTTCTTTTCTCCCAGGGCATTTGGGTATTGGGACAGGAATTCATCAAGGGTGATGTCAAAAGGCAGGCTGTCGATTGAAAGTGCATCAAAGCCTTTTGAGCATTTATCCGATATCTCCTGTTTTTCTTTTGCTATGCGCGTGCTTTCCTTCAGGTATGCCGCTCTGCTTTTTGGCAGATTCAGGCTTTTTAATTTTTCGCTGATGGCGTATACCTCCTTGAATTTATCGTCCAGCCCTTTGCTCTCCATTGCTTTGATATATTTCTCTGCATCAGCCGATAGGGAAAGGTATAGGTCAAATTGTTTCTGGTCATCGTAAAAAGTAGAAGGGTCAAGCAGTTTGTCCTGGGACACTACCCTTAGATAAAGCGACTTATCGCTCACCCCGCCGACGGCTTTTTCAAATTCGTTAACTTTTTGGATTGTGAGTTCGTATCTGCCCTGGTTATAAGCGGTCTCAGCCTCTTCAAATTTCAGTTCAGCAATGGCCTGGGCAGAAGCTGGCGCAGCAGCAAGCAGGAAAAAGTAAAGTATCAGCTTCATAAATTGTTCATTTTTGGGTTTGGTGTACTCTGGCTGTTATCATCTGCAGAGCGCTTATTCGATAATTGTGCCGTAATTTTTTTCAGGCTTCTTTTGTGTGGATTTTGCAGCTTGGGTTTTTGGCGCGGCCGCATCTGCGGGGCGCAAATCGGCTTTTGCCGGTTTTTCAATTAAACTGCCATAGTTTGGCCCCTGGTTTTCTATTGTTTGAGCCGCCCCTGCAGCGCCGGGCTTTCCTTTATAAGTAATATAGTTTATCATAACGCCGTAATTCTGCAGGCTGCCGATCAGCTCCGATCTTTTTTGTTCGGCCTGATCCAGGGTGTAATAATAGCCATGCAGTGTTTCAGGGTAAGGGGTAAGGCCGGCAATTTCATTTTTAACTGTGGCCGTGTAGGCCCGGGTGCCGTCATTGTATCTTCCCACTTCAAAAACATTCGAAACGTAGGCGCTTGCGCCATACTCGCTTTCCAAACCGTTATGGGAATAGATGAAATAATAAATGGTTGGGGCTTTTTCCTGAGATGCCAGCGGAATATCTTTCCCGGGGAGTGCCTGGAAGGCGTTTTTTCGGCCGCTTATTTTCAAACTCAGCTCATATTGGCGCTGCTGCTCTTCCAGAGCGCGCTGCTCTTCCAAGGCTTCTTTTCTTTCTTTGTCGGCGCGGTTCTGCTGTATATATCCCGATATCAGGTTTGTCATATCGCTGACGCCTTTATTTATAGTCTCTTCACGCTGTGCATTGTATGCCCGATCCGCAGCCAGTTTCTGCCGGTACTGGGCCTGCTGCTCTGCAGGGCTGCTTTGTACAGGCTGGCGCTGGATATTGGGCTGGGCCTGCCCTTGAAGGGCTGCTGGGTTCTGCAGTTTTTCCTGCCTCTCCTGCTGGGCGGATCTTTGCTGGTCTTGCTGCTCTTTGCGGATCTGCTGGTTTTTTCTTTCCGCTTCCATTTTCTGCTGCTGCTGTGCGTTCTTTCTCGCCGCTGCATCTTCATTTTCCCTGCTTATGTCCACCACGCTGCTGATGAAATAGCGCAGGCTCTTAAAAAGGGTATATGATTTGCCTTCCGCAATTGCGCAGTCTTTGTTTCCGAAATAATTATGCACATAATCCTTGGAAGGGGTGAATTTTTCATTGGCCCGCAGATGCACTATGCTGTTTACGCCAAGCTTGAATGATTTTGTCCCTTCACAGGCCAGCTCAAGATCGATCTGGACAACAATTTCATATTCCCGTGCGGTATTGTTCTGGACATAAAACAGATAGCTTTCATATCCGCTTCCCAATCCGCTGCGGACAGCCGTGAGGGTGAAGTTTGGATTGGTCTGCTCTATGGGGATGGCGATGCTCTGCGCGTGGGATGAAAAACCCATCAGGGTTATGCCCAAAGCAATGCAGTGCCGCAGGCAGGCATTAAGCAGGAGGTCAAAACCGATCTTTATGCGGGCTGGATTTGATTTTTTCATTTTGTTTGTTTAATCACTGGCATAATCGCTGCAAATTAACATAAATTCGTCATTATTTGGAAATTATATGCAAATATATTTATGTTTTGATTTGTGAAGCTTCATTGTCAGATTCTTTCAGCCCCCAGGTCCGCTTTAGGAGCAGGAATGCAAATTATAAAAAAAGCCTGCGGAATGCTCTCATCGCGCAGGCTTTTCTTTTTTGTATCGTTAAGATGAAATCTTAATGCTCATCGTCCTTGTCCTCGTCCGCCTGGGACTCGTCAAGGGTCCTTCTGTCGGCGTCGTCATGGTCAAGTTCGGTGGGCTGGCGGTCGGCAGACCGCTCCTCGCTCAGATGAAGGCTAGCGGCCTCTTCTGAGTGCTCCATTTCTTCCCAATGGTGTTGTTCTTCCCCGATGTGATAGGCATTATCATCCTGATAGTGCGTATCGTGGTTCTGCTGTGGTGTCATAATGTTTTAATTTAATGGTTTGTAATTTTTGTAAAAGCCCTGCTGTGTGTTAGGGGCCTGTTAGAATTTCCGCTCCGAGGGCTTGTGGAAGCGGGCAGGGCCGCCTTCTGACTCGTCCCTTGCAAGTTCATCCTGCTGAAGCTCTTCACTGCCGAGCTGGCTGATCTCGAATTCCCTGTTTACGGGATTGCCATCATCGGGATCGATCGTTTCAAAGGAATCATTTTGTTCCCCATCTCTCTTCTGGGTATCAATATCTGTTTCAACCCCTCAGATGGGTCGTTCTCCATAAGGTCTTTTTCGATGTCCTTTTCGGTTATGTCCTTGGAGGGGCTGTCTGATTCCTGGTCCAGGTCCTCCGAGTCGTAAGGGTTGGTGTTTGGGTTACTGCTATTGGGGCCTGCGGCCTGGTTCTGGGGATTGCCTTTGTCCTGCGGCGTATTCTGCGGTGTGTCTTGATTTTTCATTTTATTGTTTTTTAAGGTTGACTGCTGGTGTTTTTTTTTAGCGGCCTGCCCGTAAAGCGGCTGTATCGGCTTTCAGGTGCGAGCCTGCGCTCCGGGCTTTCAGCTCTGCGCCCTGCGTTCTGCCTCTGGGTTTTGGATTTTGGTTTTCTGCTTTCCCTTTATGTTCTGCCTTATGTCAAATGTAAGGGAGGCGGGGGCAGTTTTTCTTACAGAAAAATGGTTTTCATTTATAAAATGGCAATCAGATGGGCAAGGCGGACGGGACAGCCGGACAGGGGCGGCTGTGTATGGGCGGCAGGATGCAGGTGATAGAATATGTGCTGGCAGGTATGGGTGGCGGTGTTTGGGCGATAGGGTAAGAGAATGGGGTATGGGGATGGGGTATGAGGTATGAGGTATGAGGTATGATGAATAGGGTATGAGGAAAGGGTATAAGTATTGGTTTAGTTTTATTTTTTTTATTTTTTTTTTTGGAGCTGTTCCCGCTATCCGTTCCACACGAGCGATAGCGAACTTACGAAGTAATCTTTTGCGCCGAAAACCGGCGCAAAAGGATTCCCGCTGCTATCGGGGCTAAAAGTTGTAACGGCTGCCATTTGTATTAATTGCATATTCTTCTTCCAGTCTTTTGTCTATTTTTTTGTTTTAGAAATATAAATTCAATTACTAATTACCGACACTATTAATAAGTATTCCAATAAAGCTTCATTTAATAAATTACTGGCGAAGAATGACTTAAATCGCTACAAGCTAGGAGGAGATTCAAATGGGTTAAAAAGAAATAATGACGGCTCCTTTGAAATTATTATACAGAAATGCGATGCCGAAAAACACAGATAACTGCTGCCGGCTCGAAATGGGGCATTTTATGTAATGTTGACAATGTACCAGCCAAAAGAAGAAGCGCTTAACGGAACTTATAAACTGTCTCAGCTTGTTAAAAAATAGGATGGACCGACAGCTATTTCTAAGTTTTTTTATATAAAAGCATAAATACTAAAAAGTAAATTCATTATTGATCTCATTTGTAGGTAAATCATACTCCTTAAATATTATGGAAGCAAAACAGATATTCACAGTTTTGATTGTATGTTTTCCTAGTTTGCAATGTAAGCAGCAGGAGGAAAAAATGATGCAAATTCATTGGAGGGCTGAAAAGTATTTTTCAGGTCGTGCATTTTAATTATACAACAGAGCAAATTTTAATTTATAAGGAATAAAATCCTGAATATTAGCAGGTTTCTATTTTAAAAATGGTATCCTTGAGCAATTAAATACATTAAAATGCAAGAAGGTACAGTAAAATTTTTCAATGAAGAAAAAGGATTCGGATTCATAACCCCTAATAATGGAGGAGCTGAAATTTTTGTTCACGCTTCAGGCCTGTCAGAAAACATCCGCCAGGACGACGCAGTTCGATATGATATCCAAGAAGGCCGCAAAGGTCCAAACGCAGTAGACGTAGTCGTAGCATAGCCATACTATCACAGTTAACTTGTAAAGCACCTTTAACCAGGTGCTTTATTATTTTATGGATATCGCTAAGATTGTTTTCAGTGATAAAAGGCTTAAAATTAAAGACGCCTTTTTTATATAATAACCATGCGGACCGCTAGAAAAAAGAGAGCAGCTTTACAACATACCAGAACGTGATCAATAAAATTGTCAGCTATTGGCAGTGCCGCAACAGCCCCTCGGCAATGTAATGATTATACCGCTGTATTATATTTTATCAGCCTGCAATATTTGATGCTCCCAAGGACAATGCTCGAGCCTTAAAAGATCTTTCCTGAAATCACTTTTATTTGTAATAATTAAATTAGTATAATGATTTTTCTAATAAACATATCTCTATGGAAACATGTAATTATGGGTCTGTTTTTTGTAAATTCATGGGAAGATATTTCAGGATGCTTGTAAGATAAGTTTTATATTTAATAAAACATTTAAGTTATTAATTAAAAACATGGAGATCATGAAAAATGTAATTTTATCGTTGGCAGCAATGTTTGCTTTTGGAACAGCCTCCTCACAGGATACACCTAAGAAATTGACCGCCACTAAGACCCAGACCGATACTGTAGTGCATAAAAAAAGCACTAAAGGATTTAAGGGCGCATAGACCCCTTCCAAAACTAGTGCTGAGAAAAATAGCACCACAAAAACCACAACAACCAAAAAGTCAGCTTCCACTTCAAGAAGCAAAGACAGTGTAGGCACTCCAAGGCCTTAGTTGATTATTAATTCTTGAAAGAGCCTGTAATTTTCGGGCTCTTTTTTGTTTTACAGCCCGGGGAGTTCTTCCCGAGGTGAAAATCTCAATTATAAGACCAAAACGGGCAATATGCTAGACAGCCAATCCTTGAGTTTATTTAAAGTTCTGCCGTAAATCAATTATCGTTTGATTCGGCACATTAAGATTAACAAATCCTCGGCGCGGTCTGTCCAGATCCAGTGTAAAGAATACCACCAAGGATACCAGAAGACAGAATCCTATTTGTATGAGCCAGTCCACTCCGCCTTTACGGGCTTCGTTGTAAACGCTGTAGAAGGATGTTATGGCTGCCAGAAAAAAAAGCATTATTAAAATACTTTGAGGGACTTTTGCTTTCTCACCTGAAAGCCTAGTAGTAGCAACATCAATCATTGCATTTAGGGCGGGTATCATCTGCTGGGTCGCAGCGAGATGTGCAGGATGCTGTGAAAGCCCCGCTGCACGTTTCCATAATTTTGTGGCAATAACTTGGGAGAGGCTATCAGACTTTAAGACTGCATTTACATTGGCACTGGCTTGGTAATAGTCTATTCGGGTCTCGACATAATCTTGGAAATCACGACGGAAAGCTGCTCTAATGGTATCTGGATATAAGTCACTGCGCAATATTGCGGTGCCAATATCATTGGCTTCTTCAACCACAATTTGTCTTCTGGAATCATAACGGCTGCTGCTCATCCCATAGGTAAAGGCCAGCAGAAAAAAAAGCAGGGCGGTAAGAGAAGAAGCTTCGCCGGATCTGCCTTCGCCGGCTTTTTGCCGAAAATAATTTCCTGTAATTTTTCCCAGAAAACTGGCCAAAAGCATTGATGCAAATAAAAGCAGGGTAATAACCCAAGCGTCGGTATCTAGTAGTGTATCATTTTCCATATCATATTATGTTAAAGTCTGCAGAGAGTTTTTTTACATTTTGGTGATGATGAATTCGCTTCGGCGATTGATTTGATGCTGTGCTTCTGTGCAGGGAACTCCGTTGGAGCAATTATTGATTAATTGGGTTTCGCCGTAACCAATGGCGCTTTCGATTCGTTCGGGTGCTACGCCTTGAGAAATTAGATAATCTCTCGTTGCTTTGGCTCTTCGGTCAGAGAGTTCTAAGTTGTATTGATCGTCGGCTCGTGAGTCGGTATGTGATTCTATTTTAATGACTACAGAGTTATACTGATGCATTAAGAGAACTACTTTATTTAATTCTATTGCAGCATCATAACGAATATCA
>NZ_JBSKGP010000007.1:0-400934 GCF_054075165.1 Flavobacterium erigeronis
CGATATGTTTAATTTCTAAGAATCTTAGTTTACTGTCGCACCATTCGGCGCATCAGCATCTGGATTTACAAAAACCAGTTTTCCTTCTGCGTTTGTTGTCATCAATATCATTCCTTGACTTTCAACTCCGCGTAAAGCTCTTGGCGCTAAATTGGCTAATACAGAAACTCGTTTTCCGATAATTTCTTCTGGAGAAAAACTCTCAGCAATTCCTGAAACAATTGTACGAACATCAATTCCAGTATCCACTTTAAGAACTAAAAGTTTGTTTGCTTTTGGCATTTTTTCAGCTTCTAGAATAGTTCCGATACGAATATCCATTTTCGCGAAATCCTCAAACTGAATTAAGTCTTTTTGCGGTTCTGCTTGTTTGCTTTCAGCCAAATTAGCTGTTTTTGTTGCTTCCAATTTATCTATTTGTTTTTGTATTTCTTCGTCTTCAATTTTAGCGAAAAGCAATTCTGCTTCTCCAATTTTATGTCCAGCTAGCAATAAATCTGATTGCTCAGAAATATCATTCCAACCTAATACTTTATCCAAAACAACATCTGTAGCGCCAGGATGATTTTCTTTCAAAAATTTACTGAATCCTTTAAAATGCTCTTTTAGATCCTTTAGGTTTAAGATTTTTGACAATTTAGCCGCTGTAAACGGTAAAAATGGCTCAGCTAAAACACTCAACGCAGCAGCAATTTGCAACGCCACATACATTTGAGTTTTTACACGCTCTGGATTGTCTTTCATTACTTTCCAAGGCTCTTCGTCTGCCAAGTATTTATTTCCTAAACGAGCAACATTCATTAATTCGCCCAAAGCTTCACGGAATCTGTAACGCTCCACCGAACTTGAAATCACAGCTGGATACGCTTTTAATTCTGCTAAAGTCTGTTCGTCAACTTCTGTAAATTCGTTTGGCGTCGGGATAATTCCGTCATAATATTTGTTGGTTAAAACCACAACACGGTTTATGAAGTTTCCGAAAACGGCAACCAATTCGTTGTTATTTCTAGCTTGGAAATCTTTCCAAGTAAAATCGTTATCTTTTGTCTCAGGCGCGTTTGATGTTAAGGCATAACGTAAAACATCTTGCTTGTCTGGGAATTCTTCTAAATATTCGTGCAACCAAACCGCCCAGTTTTTAGAAGTTGAAAGTTTATTTCCTTCTAAGTTCAAAAACTCATTTGCCGGAACGTTATCTGGTAAAATGTAGCTTCCTTCCGATTTTAACATCGCAGGGAAAATGATACAATGGAAAACAATATTGTCTTTTCCGATAAAGTGAACCAATTTCGTTTCTTCATCTTTCCAATACGGTTCCCAGTCTTTTCCTTCGCGCGCGGCCCATTCTTTTGTAGAAGAAATGTATCCAATAGGCGCATCAAACCAAACGTATAATTTTTTGCCTTCCGCACCTTCAACAGGAACATCAATTCCCCAATCAAGGTCACGAGTTACGGCACGAGGTTCTAAACCAGCGTCGATCCAAGATTTTACTTGCCCGTAAACATTCGTTTTCCAGTCGTTTTTATGTCCGACTAAAATCCACTCGGTTAAAAAATCAGTATATCTGTCTAAAGGTAAAAACCAGTGTTTTGTTTCTTTAAGAATTGGAGTTTCTCCAGTAATTGTCGATTTTGGGTTGATCAAATCGGTTGCGTTCAAAGTAGATCCGCAACTTTCGCACTGATCTCCGTAGGCACCGTCATTACCACATTTCGGACAAGTTCCCACAACAAAACGGTCTGCTAAAAACTGATTTGCTTTTGCGTCATACAATTGTTCGGTAACTTCTTCTATAAAATCTCCTTTATCATATAATGTTCTAAAGAATTCAGAAGCCGTTTCATGATGAATTTTAGCCGAAGTTCTTGAATAATTGTTGAATGAAATTCCGAAATCAGCAAACGATTTACGGATGATTCCGTCATATTTATCAATAACTTCTTGCGGAGTAACACCTTCTTTTTTGGCTTTCATAGAAATTGCAACGCCGTGTTCATCGCTTCCGCAGATAAATGCTACATCTTTTCCTTGCAATCTTAAATATCTAGAATATATATCTGCAGGCACGTAAACTCCAGCCAAATGTCCAATATGGATAGGTCCATTGGTGTAAGGCAAGGCAGCCGTGATCGTATATCTTTTTGGATTCTGTGTCATTATATGAATTTTATGAAGTGCAAAAATAAGCAATAGAATTGAGATTTTAATATTGCACAGAGATTCGCTGAGATTTTCACAGAGATTCACGAAAATTTTTTGAGTTTTGCCACGAAGGCACTAAGACACAAAGTTCTATTTGCCACAGATTAAAAAGATTAAAAAATGATTTTTTTACGAAGTGTTTTAAAATGAATCAACATTGTCAGGCTGAGCGGAGTCGAAGCCCCGCACAGTGATTCAGCAAACGTGGCTTCTCCCGAATTCTCGGGACGCTTAGCCTAACAAAACATAAGGAAAAACTTCGTGCCTTTACGACTTTCCGAGATTTAAAAACTTCGTGCCTTAGAGCCTTTGTGGCAAAAACATAACAAAAAAACTTTGCGACTTCGCGTCTTTGCGAGATTATTTCAGCGATCTTAATAAATAAACTTTGCGCATCTCTGAGAAATTCTTCGTGCATCTTTGTGAAACAACCATCTTATAGTCTTTTTGACTATATTTGAAAAAAATATCAAAACCAATATTAAATGAACAAAATATACCTCTCCGTTTTAGTTCTATTACTAACACTTTCAGTCAATTCTCAATCGCAACCCGAGAAGATTTTAAAAGAAAATAAATTCAATAATCCCATTTTTGCAGGCGATTATCCCGATCCGAGTTTACTGCGCGATGGAAAAGATTATTACGTTGTACATTCTTCTTTTGATTATTATCCTGGACTTTTAATTTGGCATTCGACCGATTTAATGAATTGGGAACCTGTTACGAATGCGCTTCACAAATATGTTGGAGCCGTTTGGGCGCCAGACTTAATCAAGTACAACAATAAATACTACATCTATTTTCCGGCAAACAACACCAATTTTGTCGTAACGGCAGATTCTATAAACGGTCCGTGGAGTGAACCTGTAGATTTGAAAATCGGAAATATTGATCCTGGGCATATTGCTGATGATAAAGGGAATCGATTTTTGTATTTCAGTAACGGAGGTTATGTCGCACTTTCAAGAGACGGACTTTCGGTAACGAGCGAATTAAAGCATGTTTACGATGGCTGGAAAATTCCGCGTGAATGGAGCATTGAATGTTTTTGTATGGAAGGGCCAAAATTATTCAAAAGAGGAGAATATTATTATTTAACCGTTGCCGAAGGTGGAACTGCGGGACCAGCGACAAGTCACATGGTGATTTCGGCGAGATCAAAATCGCCTCTTGGACCTTGGGAAAATTCGCCTTATAATCCAGTTGTACGAACGAATAGCAGTTCTGAAACTTGGTGGTCAAAAGGGCACAGCACTGTTTTTGAAGATGCAAACGGAAAATGGTGGATGATTTTTCACGGTTATGAAAACGGATATTACAACTTAGGGCGCCAAACTTTATTGCAGCCTGTAGAATGGACAAAAGACGGCTGGTACAAAACTCCAAATGGAATTGAAACCGATAAACCCATTGGAAAACCAGAAGGAAAATCGCTTCCTGAATTTTCTTTGAGCGATAATTTTGAAGGTTCGGCTCTAAAACCGCAATGGAAATTTTATAACGGAGTAGAAAGTTCAAGATTTAAAGTTGCCAATAATTCTTTAACAATTGAAGGAAAAGGCGATGGTGTTGGAAACAGTTCTCCGCTTGTTGTCGTTCCGGGAGGTCATTCTTATTCTGCTGAGGTTGAAATGGAAATAGAAGGCGATGCTGTAGGAGGATTGGTTTTGTTTTATGACAAACAATATTATTCAGGAATTTTGGCCGATCAAAACAATATTTTAGCCAATTTGAGAGGATGGCAATTTCCAACAGAAAAAGATACGCATAAACGAAAAGTCTTTCTTAAACTTAAAAACATTAAAAACACTGTAGATATGTTTTATAGTCTTGATGGAAAAGACTGGAAAAAGATTGAAAATTCGGTAGAAGTTTCAGGTTACAATCATAATGTTTTAAGCGGTTTTCTTGGTTTGAGAATTGGACTTTGCTCGATCGGAAAAGGAAGCGTGAAGTTTAAGAATTTTGTTTATAAAGCGCTATAAGGTTTTGCCACGAAGGCGCTAAGACACGAAGTTTTTTAATCTCGCAAAGGCGCGAAGGCGCAGAGTTTTTGTTGTTTTGTCAGGCTGAGCGGAGTCGAAGCCACGTTTGCTGAATCACTTTGCTGGGCTTCGACTCCCCTCAGTCTTACAATCTTTGTGAATTATGTACATTGCGCGTTAAAATAAACTTCGTGTCTTAGCGTCTTCGCGGCAAAATTTGCTTAGAAAAATCATTTTTAATCTTTTCAATCTGTGGCAAACAAAACTTTGCGACTCTGTGCCTTTGCGAGATTATTTTAATTGTAATGTAGAAAAAGACTTAGAGCCTTTGAGTCTTCGTGGCAAAAACATTATAACACCTATCTTTGCACTATTCAAAATTAATAGTCATGGCAAAAGGACCTCAAAAAGATTCAAAAAATAAGGCTTTGCATACCAAATTGCTAAAACGGAAAAAAGCTAAAGTTCAAGAAGAGAAAAAAGAAAGAGCCTTACGATTGAAAGAGATTATCACAAAAATGAATCAGCAAAAAAAGGATGATGAGTCTGATACACAAAGCGTATAGACAAAATTTTTTTGCCTTCGTGACAAAATCGTGGAATCATTATGCGGGCTTCGACTCCGCTCAGCCAGACAAAACACAAAACAACTTTGCGCCTTCGCGACTTTGCGAGATTAAAAAACTTCGTGCCTTCGTGGCAAAATAGTAGAATCACTGTGTGGGGCTTCGACTCCGCTCAGCCTGACAAAACAAAAAAAACTTTGCGACTCTGCGCCTTTGCGAGATTAAGAAAACTTCGTGCCTTAGCGTCTTCGTGGCAAAAAAATACAACTAAAATAGAACCAGTTTAAACTACGTTCACCGCTTATAAATGCCAATATATTTCGCAACCTTTGCAGCCGAAAAAAACAAATTTATGAGCAAGACGAAATTAATCATCAATAAAAACGGATCTATCAAAATTGAAGGAGATTTTGAAATCATGGATCCAGAAGGAGCACTTTACGGTTTACAAGGAAGATCTGCATTGGGACTTTGCCGTTGCGGACATTCTGCTAACAAACCATTTTGCGATGGAGCACACAGAAATAACTTCGAACACGATTCAAAAGCGTTTGATTTACCGCCAATGAAAACGAATTAAGATTTTGTTTTCAATTAAAATATAAAAGCTGCATTTCAAATGTGGCTTTTTTTTGTTTCTTACTTTAAGAAAAAATAGAATGTAAGTGTTTGTTATCGAATTAATTAATTTAATTTTAAGTCGATAAAAGCAACTTATTTATGGAAGAATTAACCCACGTCAAATCGATTATCGGAATTATTCTAGGCTTAAGTTTAACACATCTTATAAAAGGATCGGTTATTTTTATTCAGCATCCCGGGCGGAAAAAGATCTATTTTGTTCATTCGCTGTGGGTATTTTATGTTTTCTTATTAATTATCCATTTCTGGTGGTGGGAGTTTAACTTGAAATTAATTCAAGAATGGTATTTTGCCGATTATTTTTTTATCATCTGTTATATTCTCATTTTCTATTTGCTGTGTGCGATTCTTTATCCAGATGATTTACGTGATTATAATGGTTACGAAGACTATTTTTATTCCAGAAAAAACTGGTTCTTCGCAATTTTGGCGATAAGTTTTGCTGCCGATTTGATTGATACGGCAATAAAGGGGGGTAATTATTTTTTATACAATCAAGAAGAATATTATGTACGCATCATCAGTCACATTGTTTTGTGTCTGATTGCTATAAAAATTCACAATAAAGTTTTTCATACCGTTTTGGTAACACTCTTTATCGTTTACGAACTCTCGTATATTTTGAGATTGTTTAATGTGGAATAAAAACTAGATATATAATTCCCCTTTCATTGTAATAATAGAAGAACCTCCAACCAAAATATCTTCTTCGCGATTCATCACTTCAATAATGGAAGCCTGTTTTAATTTCACACCTTGAAGAATTTTATACTCTTTGTCTGATTTAGTAAATTTCTTCTGCGTTAAAAAACCAATTAAAGGTCCAGCGGCAGTTCCTGTTGCAGGGTCTTCATTTATTCCGATTATTGGGTTGAAAAATCTCGTTTCAACGATATGATCCTGATCTTCATCTGCTGGAGCGAAACAATAAAAACCTTCGGAATTGTATTCTTTTGAGATTTGAATCAAAAGCTGGTTGTCTGGAACAAAGCTATTTAAAATTTGGCTGTTTTTGATCGGAACCATTGTGTGCGCAACTTCTGTTTTAACTATTGTTGGCACAAAAGAATTGACGTCTAAATCTTCAATCTTTAAGCCAAGAGCAACCGCAATTTTGTATGTTGGGATTTCTTGTTTAATGACCGCCGATTTTTGATGCATTTGAACAACGGGATACAAAGTAATGGGATCTAAACTTGTTGTTACAGGAATTGCCGAATGATTCATAATTACAAAAGGTTCACTTTCATTTTGTTCATCAAATATGGGAATTCCTTTTAGGAGAGCACCGCAGACCGCGCCTAATAGATTATGTCCTGCGCCATCAATTTCGATTCCAGTTGGAGTAAACGAACGAACTACAAGTGCTTTTTCTCTTGTGGAATAATAGACAAAAGAGGTTTCAGAATAGCCAAACTCTTTCGAAATGTCCTGATAGGTTTCTAGTTTTAAATTACCATCTGTAAAAACAACCGAAAGCGGATTTCCTCTATAACTTTCGTTTGAGAATACATCTAAAACATAATATTCTAATGCTTTTCTTCCATCCATATTTTTCTATTTTGCTGCTAAATCCATTTTGGATGGAATAAAATTACGGTTTATTCTTGTAATTGGTGACAGCTTTTATTTTTCGGGGGTTATTTTAATATTACTTTTTGATTAAAGATTTGTTTTCGAATCAAATGGAACTTGAAGAAAAAGAAATGTTATTGCTGACTATTAAAAAATAATTGCCTCCAGCTGAAAAAACTGGAGGCAATTAAAAATATTTTAAAAGTGGTAGGTTTTTATTTTGATCAGGCTATTGTTCAAAAATGACCTTTTTATCTGTCCTGTCTGTTTTAATAATATCGTAAGGTCTTGATAATTTTAAAGTGCTATTGCCATTTTTTAGTTTTTCGACTTTTACAATTATGGTATTTCGATTTTCTGAAATTTCGACAATATCTATCGAATGGCCACTTGTACTTTGAGTTTTGTCTATAACGGCAATAACTTGATATCGGCTAAAATCAATATTAATTTCTTTAAAATCTTTAGATAAATCAGTAGAAACATTCATTTCTGTAATTAAATTATCCCAAGCTTTCTGATCTTTAATGATTAAATGTCTTGGTGCAAGACTTTCATCATTAGGAAAAGAATCTCCCTTTGCAATTAACGAATATTGCACATCAGAATTTGGCAAATCATCGTTTTCACAACTTGTTAAAGCTAGCAGAATGCTAAATATTAGGACAATCCGTTTCATGGTTTTGGTTTTGGTTGCGAAAACTTCATATTAAGTTTTCTATATAATAGATGCATTTCTCTCCAAATAGTTGCGTTAAAAGCATTCAGTTTTAGCTGCATCTTTATATTAGATAAAGATAACGCTAATTTTGATTAAAGATTGTGATAAACGGCGGAAATCTGTCAAAAACTTTAATTTCTTCTAAATCGTATTATTATTTACCCCAACTTTGCAAAACAATCTTTAAATAAAACTCAAATGGAATTCGGTAAAATCATCATTTCAGAAACGGCGGCAAAGAGCGAAAATCCTCAAGACATTGTAAATTCGAATATTTCGGTAATCAATTTAATGCGCGAAGAAAAAATAGACGACGACTTGATTCACGAAGATGCTTTGATGAGTTATTATTTGGATTTTTATGCTTCTAAATATGCAGAAGGAAATTTTTCGAAGTTTGTACATGATTCGGGATGGAATAAAGAATTGAATGAATTAATCGAAGAAGGATTAGCTTTAATCGGAGCAGAAAAACATTTAGAATTGTTTAAAGAACAATGCCGTAAACTTCGTTTGCAGAGCAATATCAAATTAGGGAAATTTCTAAAAGAAAAATTCGATACTCCTAATGCTTTCAAAGATTTGCTAAATAACAATGCGTACTTTGAGTTAGACGAAAATCTAGCTGAATTGAATGCTTCTTTTCTAAAATCTCACCCTGACACAGAAGTGCTTTCGGTTGAAGAAATGTTTAAAACACTGGAAGAGTTTGTAGGTCACGAAATTAAGAGAGATTAGTTTTTATTTTTTTGCTTTTGGTTTGTAAGAAAATTATATATTTGAGACGCCCTAAATTTCTAACAAACCAAAGCCTATGAAAAAAACAATTCTTTTAAGCGGTGTTTTGATGTTGTTGTTTTCCTGCGAGAAAAATGAAAAAGTTCAAAATGAAGCAGAAGCTCAGTATCAAGAACTTCTTTCGCAAACTCAAGCCGATATTGGTTTTAATAAAAAACCACTAAAGAAACTCATTTTTAAAAATCTCGATGAAATTGAAGATTCAAAAGAAATGAATTTGCAGCTGCTCTCCAAAGTGGCAACAAACCTCAAAATCAAATATTCAGATATTAAAATTAAAGAATCAAGTTCGATCAATTATGACGATCAAACTACTTTTTTTGTGCTCACAACCGTTGCGCACGATAAAAAAGCTTTTAGAACAAACGATGACGATGAAGAACTTGGAGATTATTTTCAGCGAAAGTATCTATTTGTAAATCGGGAAGACGGAAGCATAATTGCTGAAGAATTTGATGAGAATCTGGGTTATTACGATAATGAAGCCATTCAGTTTTCGAAATCGCATATTTTAAAAGATTTGTTTTTTCTAAATGAAAAAACACCAGCCATTGCTTTTTATACAGAGGCCCGCGCAAGTAGCCGAATTGTGTTGTATTCGGAACAAAAATTTACGCTGATTACTTTAGGTGATAAAGAAATTAGAAAAGTTTTATACGAATATCCAGTTCAATTAACTAACGGCGATTCTAACGGAACCGGAACTTTTCAAATCGAAACTTTAGAAACCGGAATGAGTTTTTCTGACCATAAAACCAATGGATATTTTGATCTGATTATTACCAAAAAGTTTTCTTACGAAGAAGCGGTCGAAGATGATTTAGAAAATGGAATTGAAGAAAAAAGCGACCTGAAAACAAAAAAAGAAATCGAAAAGATAAAGTTTAACGGAAGAGATTATGCTTTTCATAGAGATGACAGACATCGTTTTTTAGAATAAAACGTCCAAAAATTAAAAATATAGCAAGAGCACTTTTAAGGTGCTTTTGCTGTTTATAGGAGATTTCGGTTTTCCTGAAAAAGTTTGTCCTTTTGTTAACAAACATTTCCTTAAATTTGCTTCCGTTATAAAAACACAATAGTTATAAAAAACAAGCTATGTTACAAATCGCATTTATTAGAGAAAATCAAGAGAAGGTAATCAAAGCTTTAGCAAAACGAAATATCGATGCTAAAAGCGTTGTTGAAGAAGTGGTTCAATTGGACGAAAATCGTCGTGCTGCACAAGTAGAATTAGACAATACTTTATCAGAATCTAATAAATTGTCCAAAGATATTGGTGAATTGATGAAAGCTGGTGAGAAAGCTAAAGCAGCAATCTTAAAAGAAAAAACAGTTTCACTAAAAGAAAAAAGTAAAGAACTGAGCGAAAAAGCAGAAGCTTTGGCTGTTGAGTTAACCAATAAATTATATACGTTACCAAACCTTCCGGCAGATATTGTTCCTGAAGGAAAAACACCAGATGATAACTTGAATGTTTTCCAAGAAGGAGATATTCCAGTTTTGCACGAAGGCGCACAGCCTCACTGGGAATTGGTGAAGAAATACGATATTATCGATTTTGAATTGGGAGTAAAAATTACTGGAGCAGGATTTCCTGTTTACAAAGGAAAAGGAGCTCGTTTACAGCGTGCTTTAATCAATTACTTTTTAGACAAAAATACGGCTGCAGGTTATAATGAAGTTCAGGTTCCTCATTTGGTAAACGAAGCTTCAGGTTACGGAACAGGACAATTGCCAGACAAAGAAGGGCAGATGTACCACGCAGGAGTTGACGATTTATATTTGATTCCAACGGCTGAGGTTCCAGTAACGAATTTATTCCGCGATGTTATTTTAAGCGAAAGCGAATTGCCAGTTTTACATACGGCTTATACGCCATGTTTCCGTCGCGAAGCAGGTTCTTACGGAGCACACGTACGCGGATTAAACCGTTTGCATCAATTCGATAAAGTAGAAATCGTTCGTATCGAGCACCCTGACAATTCTTATGCTGCATTGGACGGAATGGTAGAACATGTAAAAAATATTCTTCAGGAATTGAAATTGCCTTATAGAATTTTACGTCTTTGCGGTGGCGATATGGGATTCACATCTGCTTTGACTTACGATTTTGAAGTGTTTTCTACAGCACAAGACCGCTGGTTAGAAATCAGTTCTGTTTCTAACTTTGAAACTTTCCAGGCAAACCGCTTGAAATTGCGTTTTAAAGATAAAGACGGAAAAAATCAATTAGCGCATACGCTTAACGGAAGTTCATTAGCACTTCCTCGTGTATTGGCGGGAATTATCGAAAACTACCAAACTCCAGAAGGAATTGTAATTCCAGAGGTTTTACGTCCTTACTGCGGATTTGATATTATAAACTAATTTCTGTTTTTAAGATATTTATAAACCTGACAGGTTTTTATCCCGAAACTTCGGGACTGTCAGGTTTTCTTAATTTTTAGAAATTAAAAAACTTAGACTAATGAAAAACGGTATCTTAAACTGGAACGTTGATCCCGTTATATTTTGGATCACAGATACTTTTCCTCTTAAATATTACGGAGCTCTTTTTGCCTGCGGACTTCTTCTCGGGTTTTATATCGTCAGAAACATTTATAAAAAAGAAAATCTTTCGTTAGACAATCTTGATTCTTTATTGATTTATGTCATTGTCGGAACTGTTTTAGGAGCAAGGTTAGGACATTGTTTCTTCTACGAACCGGAATATTTTTTCAAACATCCGATAGAAATTCTTTTACCAATTCAAAAAATAAAAGGAGCTTACCAATTTGTGGGTTATCAAGGTTTGGCAAGTCACGGAGGTTCTATTGGAGTTATTACGGCAATGATTTTATACTGCCGAAAATACAAGGTGCAATTTTTAGGGCTTTTAGATAAAATGGCTGTTGCAGTACCTGTAACGGGCGCTTTTATTAGAATGGGGAATTTTATGAATTCTGAAATTTATGGAAAGCCAACTAATGGAAATTGGGGAGTTGTTTTTCAAAGAGACGATTTGATTCCGAGACATCCAACGCAATTATACGAAGCATTTGCTTATGTGTTGATTTTTGTAATTCTGTTTTATATGTACAAATCAGAAAAAATAAGAAATGCACAGGGATTAATCTTCGGAACTTTCTTAACTTTATTATTTACAGCCCGTTTTATAATAGAATTTTTCAAAGAAAATCAAGAAGCCTTCGAGAATGATATGCTGATTAATATGGGACAGATTTTAAGTATTCCGTTTATTTTAATTGGTTTGGGATTGATTTTTTGGAAATCTAAAAAGCAATTGGCAATTTAGTATAGCCTCAATCACAGTTTTCATTGCTTTAATCGTAAATTAAAAAACTGCAATATGAAAAACATATTGATTTGTATCGTTTTGTTATGTTCTGGTTTTGCATTCGGTCAAAACGAGCAGTTGGCGCAATATTATTACGACAAAGGCGATTTCGAAAAAGCAAAAATCAGTTATGAAGAGCTTTTAAGAGCCGCACCATCCAACACTCAGTATTTTTTAAGAACAGTCGATTGTTACCAGCAATTGCAGCAATTTGCAAATGCCGAGAAAGCAATTCAAGATCGTTACAACCGTTATAAACAAGGCGTTTTTCTAGTTGAATTGGGATATAATTTTCAATTGCAGAAAAATGATTCGAAAGCCAAAAATTACTACGAACAGGCTATCGAAAAAATAAAGGTAAATCCGAATGATGTTTACGGAATTGCAAGTTCGTTTGAGAAAAAAGTATTGCTCGAATATGCTTTAAAAGCCTATCAGACGGCAATGCAAGTTCAGCCGAACTTTAATTTCAATTTCCAAATCGGAATGCTGTATGGCCAGTTAGGCAAAACCGACCTGATGATCGATTTATTATTGACAGAATCTTTCACAAATCCGCAGAACACCAATTTGATTCAGACACAGCTGTCTCGATTTATGAATGGCGAAACCGACAATACGGCTTTTAAAGATGCGATGCGTAAAGCCTTAATCTTAAAAACCCAAAAAGATCAAGATGTTTTTTGGAATCATTATCTGAGCTGGTTTTATGTGCAGCAGAAAGAATTCGGAAAAGCGTTTATTCAGGAAAAAGCCATTTACAAACGCGAGCCAGAATCGTTGATGAGTATTGTCAATTTGAGTCAATTTGCAATGAATGAAGGAGATGACGACACAGCAGAAGAAATTCTGAACTTCATTCTTCAAAACACCAAAGATTTAGATTTATTGATTCAGTCGAATGCGTATTTAATGCAGATTAAAATCGATAAAGCACAAGAAAAAGATTATCCAGCCATTAGCCAGGAATTACAGCAATTGCTAGCAACTTACGAAATCAGTCCGTTTACTTTATCTTTGCAAATCATTCAAGCCCATTTTCTGGCTTTCAATTTGAAAAAAACGGAAGAAGGAAAAGCGGTAATCAAAAAGGCTTTAGAATTAAATCTAAACGAATACCAAAAAGCCGATGCCAAAATGGAATTGGCCGATATTCTGCTTTTGGAAGAAAAATACAATCAGGCGCTTATTTACTATTCGCAAATTCAATTGGATTTGAAAAATGATGTAATGGCGCACGAAGCAAGTTTGAAAGCGGCAAAAACAAGTTATTACAAAGGCGATTTTGAATGGGCCAACAAACAGTTTAAAGAATTAAAAGCCGCAAACACACAATTAATTGCCAACGACGCTCTGGAATATTTTTTATTGATTAATGACAATACCGCTGCAGATTCGACTCAGGTGGCGCTGAAAGCATTTGCAAAAGGCGATTTTTTAATTTATCAGAATAAAAAACAAGAAGCAATAACGCAATTTCAGAATATTTTAAAGACTTATAAAGGTCAGGAAATAGAAGCGGTAACTTTATTGCGTTTGGGTAAAGTTTATGAAAGCCAGAAAGATTTTGCTTCGGCTTTAAGCCAATATCAGCAAATCATTGATCACCACAGCGACGGAATTTATGTAGACGAAGCGCTGTTCTTTTCAGCCGAAATCTACAACGACGAATTAAAAGATGTAGAAAAGGCCAAACCGTTATACGAAAAAGTAATTTTCAATCATCAGGATAGTATTTACTTTGTTGATGCGAGAAAGAAATATAGAGAATTAAGAGGGGATAAGAATTTATAAATTCCAATTTTTTTAAATCCCAAATTCCAAAATAAAAGAATTTAGTAATAGGAGATTGTATTTTAAGTTTCAGAGGAAAAAACTCAGAACCTTAGAAGCTTAGTAGCTCAGAACCTTAGAAAAAAATGATTATATACAACGTTACCACCAATATACACGAAAGCGTTCATGACCAATGGTTAAAATGGATGCAGGAAAAACATATACCAGAAATTCTGGCAACTCAGAAATTTTCTTCAGCGCGAATTGTAAAAGTTTTGGTTGAAGAAGAAATGGGCGGAATTACTTATTCGGTACAATATGTTACAGACAGCAAAGAAACTTTAGATAAGTTTTATATCGAAGATGAACCAGAATTTCACAGAGAAGCTTTAGGTTTATTTGCAGACAAAATGCTTTCTTTTAGAACAGAATTAGAGGTTATTTCGGAGCATTGATTTTTTTAGTGTTCAGTTAAAATTCGAAACAAAGAAAATTTCTTGATTTTAATTGATAGAAAAAAATAAAAACTTTGCGCCTTTGAGTCTTCGTGGCAAAAAAATTCGTCTTTAAGCCTTTATAATAAAATAATTCAGTAGATGTAGAGCCTTTCGATAAAAAAGAATACTTTTGCAGCCTTCTGGCAAACAAGTAAGAAAATGGAAAAAGTAAAAGCCAAAAAACATTTAGGACAGCACTTTCTTAAAGATGAAAGTATTGCAAAAGCAATTGCAGATACTTTGACTTTTAAGGGATATGATGAGGTTTTAGAAATAGGACCAGGAATGGGTGTGCTTACTAAATACTTACTTGAAAAGCCAATTACTACACACGTTATTGAGATCGATACCGAATCTGTAGCGTATCTGGATGCTAATTATCCAAAATTAAAAGATAAAATTATCTCTCAGGATTTCCTGAAATACAATATAAACGAAGTTTACAAGGACAAACAGTTTGCCATTATTGGTAACTTTCCGTACAATATTTCTTCTCAGATTGTTTTTAGAACATTAGATCTAAAACATCAGATTCCAGAGTTTTCTGGAATGTTTCAGAAAGAAGTAGCCGAACGCATCTGCGAAAAGAAAGGTTCGAAAACATACGGAATTTTATCAGTTTTAGCGCAGGCTTTCTATGATACTGAGTATCTGTTTACGGTTGATGAAAATGTTTTTATTCCTCCGCCCAAGGTCAAATCGGGTGTGATGAGAATGACCCGAAAGGAAGATTACAGTCTTCCTTGTAGCGAAAAGTTGTTTTTTACGGTTGTAAAAACCGCTTTTCAGCAGAGACGAAAAACATTACGTAACAGTTTGAAAACATTAAATTTATCTGATAAACTGCGAGAAGACACTATCTTTGATAAACGTCCGGAACAGCTAAGTACAGAAGAATTTATTGAACTAACTCAAAAAATAGAAGCCGATGGAGTTCAAAGTTAGTAAAGAATTTATACTTCAATTAGAAGAACTGATTATTAGTAAAAACGACAATGAACTTGAAGTTTTACTGAATGATCTGCACCACGCTGATATTGCCGAAATCTTAGATGAATTAGATTTTGACGAAGCAACATACATCTTTAAGGTTTTAGATAGTGATAAAACAGCTGAAATTCTTCTTGAACTAGAAGAAGATCTGCGTGAAAACATCTTAAGCCGACTTTCGCCAAAGGAAATTGCAGAAGAGCTTGACGAGCTTGAAACCAACGATGCTGCCGATATTATCGCGGAACTTTCGCAGGAAATAAAAGCGGAAGTAATCTCGGAAATGGTCGATGTGGAGCACGCCAAAGACATTGTTGATCTTTTGCGTTACGACGAGAACACAGCCGGTGGTTTGATGGGGAAAGAGCTTGTAAAAGTAAATGAAAACTGGAATGTCTTAACCTGCGTTAAAGAAATGCGAATTCAGGCAGAAAATGTATCCAGAGTACATTCTATTTATGTAGTTGATGATGAAAACCGACTTAAAGGAAGATTATCACTTAAAGATTTACTGACTTCTTCTACTAAAACGCAGATCGGTGAGGTTTATATCAGGAAATTGAATTTTGTAAATGTAGATACAGAAGATGTTGAGGTGGCTCGTATCATGCAGAAATACGACTTAGAGGCAATTCCTGTTGTTGACGAACTCGGCCGTTTGGTGGGAAGAATTACTATTGACGACATTGTAGACGTTATCAAAGAAGAAGCCGATAAAGATTACCAGTTAGCTGCGGGTATTACACAAGACGTTGAATCGAATGACAGTGTTTACGAATTGACAAAAGCGCGCTTGCCATGGCTTTTAATCGGAATGGTGATCGAGATTGTGGCTTCTTTTGTCTTAAAAGGCAACGAAAGTACTTTTCAAAAATATTCGACTTTAATCATATTTGTGCCGTTATTATCTGCAACTGCAGGAAATATAGGTGTTCAGGCTTCGGCAATTGTTGTGCAAGGTCTGGCAAATGGAACGTTAAAAGATTTTAGCCGCGGTTATTTTACGAAAGAAATTACCGTTTCTATGATATCAGGAAGCATTATCTCTTTGCTTTTATTGTGCTATCATTCTATCATGTACCAGCAGTATTTGGTCGGATTTGCAATTTCGATTTCTATGATTGTCGTGATTCTTTTTGCTGCAACATTAGGAACTTTAGTCCCGCTTTTCCTTAACAAAAATAAAATTGACCCCGCAATTGCTACAGGTCCGTTTATCACAACAACCAACGATGTTTTTGGAATTATGCTCTACTTTGGGGTAGCTAATTTGATTCTTGGATTCTAGATTTTTGCCACAAATTAGTAGATTACAGTGATTTAAGATCTCTAAAATCTGCGTAATTTACAGGCGCAAAAAAAGCTGTTAATCAGCCAGAAATAAATTAAAGCCAACCAGAATGAAAGTACACATTATTGGAGGAGGAAACCTTGGGGTTTCTATTGCCTTGGGAATTGCTAAATTCTCGAAAAACAACCAAGTTACTGTTACAAGAAGAAACATTGCAAGTATTCAATATTTATCAGAATATGGCATTACTGTTTCTAACGATAATAAACACAACATCAAGGAAGCTGATGTTGTTATTTTAACCATAAAACCGTATCAGGTAGATACTGTTTTGGCAGAAATTCTGCCCGTTATTCAAAACAAAACTATTGCTTCGGCTGTAAGCGGATTGTCTTTGGACGTGCTTCAAACTAAAACCAACTACGAATATCCAGTAGTGCGCATTATGCCAAATATTGCGGCTCAGTTTGGAGAATCGGCTACTTGTATTTCTTTCCCAGAAAAGTATGCAGCAAATGCTTCGCCAATTGTCGATTTGTTCCAAGATTTAGGAACAGCTCCAGTAATTGATGAAAAACTAATGGATGCAGCGACAGTTTTAGGCGCATGTGGAACTGCGTATGCTTTACGTTATATTCGTGCGTCTATGCAAGCCGGAATCGAAATTGGATTTGATTCTAATACTGCTTTAGCAATTGCTGCGCAAACGGTAAAAGGAGCTGCGAAAATGCTTCTAGAAGAACGAGTGCACCCAGAACAATTAATCGACCGTGTAACAACGCCACAAGGCTGTACAATTGTCGGTCTGAATGAAATGGAGCACAATGGCTTTAGTTCGTCATTAATAAAAGGAATCAAGACTTCTTTGAAACAGATTAAAGGTTAGGTTTTAGAGAAATTCCAATATTTTAAATTCCAAATTCCAATTTTTATTGTTGGGATTTGGAATTTTTTTGTTTTTGCAAAATTGAAAAATTTGTTCTGAGGAACAAGGTCACGAACGATAGCGAAGAGACGGAGGAAATTACACTAGAAATTCGACAAAGAGTATCAAACATAGCCCAAGGTTTTAACCTTGGGTACGCATTGCAAATCACGTTGCGTTTAAATTGAAAGCGATTGCGAATCACGTTACGTTTACGTTGTGTACCCAAGGTTGAAACCTTGGGCTATGTTTGACAAAAATGAGAATAAAATAATAGTTTGCCACTCCGAGGAATTAGTAATTTCCACAAGTAGATCCACAAGGTTTTAAATTGGAATTTGGAATTTTTTAATTGGAATTTAAAAGAATATTGAAATTTACTTTCTACTCAATGTGTATTTCAAATAAACAAATCCCATAAATCCAGCTAAGAAAGAAGCAATAAGAATTGCTATTTTAGAAAAGACAATAATTTCAGGATTTTTGAATGCCAAAACCGTAATGAAAATGGACATAGTAAAACCAATTCCACCGAGCATTCCAGCGCCTAAAATATGCGCCCATTTTAGATTTTTCGGTAAAATGCATAAACCAGAAGTAACCCCCACTGAAGAAAAAAGTAAAATTCCAAGCGGTTTTCCTACTACAAGACCGAGAATAATTCCGTAGGTATTGACATGGCTTAAGCCTTCATGCCAGTTTTCGGTAATTGGTAAAGCGGTATTGGCAACTGCAAAAAGAGGTAGGATAAAAAAAGCGACTGGCTGATGCAGAAAATGTTGAAGTCTATACGAAGAGGTTTTTTCGCCTCCATCGCCAAACGGAATAACAAAGGCTAGAATCACACCTGTTATGGTAGCATGAACGCCAGAATTAAGCATAAAATACCACATTATGGCACCACCAATTAAGTACGGAATTAGATTGTGAATTTTCATTCGATTTAAAACAAAAAGCAAACACCAAATTCCAAGTGCGATTCCAAGATTTAAAAAAGAGATTGACGTGGTGTAAAAAATGGCAATAACGATAATTGCGCCCAAATCGTCAATAACGGCAAGAGCTGTTAGAAAAACTTTTAATGAGGCTGGAACTCTATTCCCTAAAAGAGATAAAATTCCAATGGCAAATGCAATATCGGTAGCCATCGGAATTCCGGCACCGTTTTGAGTTGTTGTTCCGTAGTTTAAAGCCAAAAATATTGCAGCAGGAACCAGCATTCCTCCAAAAGCAGCCATTATAGGCAGCGATGCGTTTTTAATATTTGATAATTCACCGTGGTAGATTTCCCTTTCCAACTCCAAACCAATCAAAAGAAAGAAAATCGTCATTAATCCATCGTTGATCCAATGTGTGATCGAATGCCCTGCAATATCTTTTTCCCAAAATGCAACATACGGAACTTGAAAAGATGAATTGGCAAGGAATAAGGATAAAAGCGTGACAAAGAGCAAGATAATTCCTCCTGATTTTTCGTTCTCAAAAAAGGCTTTAAAAGTCTTGGTTAATTTCATATAAAAATTTTGTGAAGTATTAATGAATAGGATATGAAAAAATCCCAATATCTTCAAAGTTAGAAAAAATCTACGAAGTGGAAAAGGAATAAACCATATATGGCTTATAAGTACATTTTAGCATACTTAAAAAAACTTATATGACTTGCATGGTTTAAAAAAAATCGACTAGACACTGCGGGTAAAAAAGAAAACAGCAAAGCAAAACTTAAAATAAACTTACATCACTTATATGGTTCAAAAACTTTTCACTTAAAATATAATCTTGAAGAATTACTGTATTTTTGTTAGATCATAAAATCAATAAAAATGAGTGTAAAAATTCTTCATATCGATAGTAATAATCCAATTCTTTGGAACCAATTGGAAGAAGCGGGCTTTGAAAATCACGCCGATTTTAAATCTTCAAAAGAAGAAATCGAAGCCAAAATCCATGATTATAACGGAATTGTAATTCGAAGCCGTTTCAAGATTGATAAGACCTTTTTAGATAAAGCAGCAAAGTTGCAATTTATCGCAAGAGTTGGTGCAGGTCTGGAAAGTATTGATTGTGAGTATGCTTCTGCAAAAGGAATTCATCTCATTGCGGCTCCAGAAGGTAATCGCAACGCTGTTGCAGAACATTCTTTGGGCGTTATTTTATCTTTATTTAATAATTTAAACCAAGCCGATGCCGAAGTAAAAGCAGGACAATGGAATCGTGAAAGCAATCGTGGTCATGAGCTGGATTTAAAAACAGTCGGAATTATTGGTTACGGAAACATGGGTAAAGCTTTCGCTAAAAAACTTAGAGGTTTCGAGACAGAAGTTTTATGTTATGATATCTTAGACAATGTTGGAGACGAAAATGCCAAACAAGTTTCTTTGGCAGAACTTCAAGAAAAAGCAGATGTTTTGAGTCTTCACTTGCCTTGGACACCCGAAACAGATAAAATGGTAAATGCAGTATTTATAAATGCATTTAAAAAGCCATTTTGGATTATAAACACTTCGCGAGGTAAAAATATTGTTACAGCCGATTTGGTTGAAGCTATGAAGTCGAAAAAGGTTTTAGGTGCCGGTCTAGATGTTTTGGAGTATGAAAAACTTTCGTTTGAAACACTTTTTCAAGATAAAAACACGCCAGAAGCTTTTCAATATCTTCTCGAAGCAAAAAATGTTTTACTGACGCCTCACATTGCAGGTTGGACTTTTGAAAGTCATGAACGTCTGGCTCAAGTAATTGTAGATAAAATTAAAGCGGTTTACGGCAAATAATAGCCTACAGCCTTTAGGTTTTAATAACGAGTTTTTTCCTGTGAATTTTATTTGGCAAGATTAGTTTTATTTGTTAATTTTTAATAATATTGTTTCCGAATTTTAAAGAATGAGTCTAAATAGGACGGTTTTTTGAAATTCGGAGAAAACCGAAAATCCCAAGAGTAGGCCAAAAACAAACGATTAAAAATTATGATTGAATGGTATAAAACAGCCATGTTTCAGAACTATGCAAACTTTAACGGAAGAGCTAGAAGAAGTGAATACTGGTATTTTCGTCTTGCTACATCGCTTCTTATGTTTGCATTTATTTTTTTAGGGCTAATATTATCTGCGGTTTTAGGTACAGAAATTGGTCTTCCAATTGCAGTAGGATTATTTTTTCTTTATTTGATTGCTTCTATAATTCCATCTTTGGCTGTTACAGTTAGAAGAATGCATGATTTAGGAAAAAGCGGATGGACTATTTTAGTTTCTTTTATTCCGTTGGCTGGACCTATCTGGATGTTGGTTTTGTTAGTAACAGAAGGAGAGCATGGAGAAAACTATTACGGTTTGGATCCAAAAAGTACCATTGAAGAAATTGATGAAATAGGAATTAATAATTAACTAAATATTATAAAAAATGGAAACTACAAAACCAGAAAGCTGGAATACTCCATCTCAACCAAGACAAGAGAACAAAAAAGTATTAGCAGGAATTATGGGAATAATTTTTGGATATCTAGGTGTTCATAAATTTATCTTAGGATACACTCAAGAGGGAATTATCCAAATCGTAATTACAATCGTGACTTGCGGAGTAGGAAGTATAATTGGCTTCATCGAAGGAATTATCTACTTGACAAAATCAGATGAAGATTTTTACCAAACTTACCAAGTTGGTAAAAAAGGCTGGTTCTAAAAGAAAACATATATTGTCTAAATCCCATTCAAATTTTTGAATGGGATTTTTTTATGTCCAATAATATTCAAGAATTTTATTTCTTCATCTTATCTTCATTTAAAGATCGTAGTATTGGAGGTTATTTCGGATACTAAATAATGTCTGAAAATAATCGAAGTAAGGATTTTAAAGAATGAATATGTTGAAGATTTACAAAAGTGTTTTTTTTGAAAACTATGCCAATTTTAAAGGAAGATCTAGAAGAAAAGAATTTTGGATGTTTTTCTTAGTAAATTGGGCTATAAGTTTTCTTCTAAGTTTAATTTCTCCTGAATCAGATTTATTTCTGACCATTTATTGGATCGCTATTTTTATTCCTTCAATTGCAGTTGCCATAAGGAGAATGCACGACATCAATAAAGAATGGTGGTATGTTTTAGTGCCGTTTTATAATGTGTATTTGTGGACTGTTATAGGCGATGAAGGAGAAAATAAATATGGCCCCGATCCAATTAGTGAATTGGAATATTTGATAGAACTAGGAAAAGATCTTAATTAAAAAAAGTCCCATTTACAATTCGTAAATGGGACTTTTGATTTTTATAGGAAAGAGTTTTAATCTTCTTTTTCAGATAATTTTTTTTCCAATTCAATTTGAAACTCTTCTATAACGGGTTTCATAGTGCTTTCTGGAATATCTGCGATTCGAATGTACATTAAACCATCAATAGCATTGTTGAATAAAGGATCGACGTTGAAAGCTACAACTCTTGCGTTTTGTTTGATGTATTTCTTAATTAAAACAGGCAGACGTAAGTTTCCTGGTTCTAATTCGTCAATAATTTTATCAAACTTATTCAAATCAGATTCTGCTTCATCGAAGATAAAATCTTTGTCGGCGTCTTTTAATTTTACTTTATAAGCCTTTTTCGGGTGAATGTACTGCGCAATATACGGATCGTAGTAATTGGACTTCATAAACTCAATCATAAGCGATTTGGAGAAGTCTGAGAACTGATTGCTGATACTTACACCACCAACCAAATATTTGTGCTCAGGATGGCGTAAAGTAGTATGGATAATACCTTTCCATAACAAGAATAAAGGCATTGGTTTTTGCTGATATTCTTTTACGATAAATGCACGTCCCATTTCGATCGATTTATGCATCATATCATGCAATTCTGGCTCAAATCTAAAAAGATCTGTTAGATAAAAACCTTCAATTCCGTATTTTGGATAAATTTCAGAACCTAATCCCATACGATACGCGCCCGCGATTTTTTTGGTTTCATCATCCCATAAAAACATGTGGTGATAATATTGATCGTATTCGTCTAAGTCAATAGATTCATTGGTTCCTTCACCAACTTCACGGAAAGTGATTTCGCGAAGACGGCCAATTTCGTGTAAAATATTCGGAATTTGTTTTGCGCTTGCAAAGAAAACTTCATAGTTTTTGCTTTGCAAAAATCTGCTGTCGCTATCTCGTAAAGCCTGAACTTCATCGATCAATTTTGATTCGTTGGCTGCAGTAACGATTTTTTTAGGCGCTTTTGTGATTTTCAAACTTGCGGTGTCAATCAGTTTGGTGTCTTTTTCAAACGGATTGGCAAGCATATAGGTTTTCTTTCTTAAGAATTCTGAGTATTCTTCAAAAGATTCGATTTCGTTTTGCTCGTTTACAGAAATTGGTTTTCCAATACGAACTTTTATTACTCGGTCTTTCTGCGTTAAAAGCTCAGACGGAAGTTTTGCAGTTCGTAAAGTGTCATCAATTTTAGAAAGCCAGTAGAATAATTTACTGTTTTTGGCATGAAAATAAATTGGAACAACTGGTACTTTTGCTTTTCTAATTAGCTTAATTGCACCTTCTTCCCAAGGTTTGTCAACTACCAATTTTCCGTCTTTGTAAGTCGAAACTTCACCAGCAGGAAAAATTCCCAATGGTTTTCCGTCGCTTAAATGGCGTAGCGTTTCTTTAATGCCGATCACGCTCGATTTTGCATCCTTATGGTTTTCAAAAGGATTAACCGGCATAATGTATTTTTTCATCGGAACAATTCTGTGTAACAGGAAGTTTGCAATGATTTTGAAATTTGGTTCTCTTTCAAGCATCAATTTCAAAAGCAAAATTCCGTCAATTCCTCCAAGCGGATGATTAGAAATGGTTATATACGCACCATCTTTGGGCAGACGCTTTAAATCTTCTTCTGGGATTTCGAACTTAATTTCCATTTCGTCCAAAATTCCATTCAAAAACGCAAGGTCTTCCAAATGTTTATTACGATCGTAAATTTTATTAAGGGTAGAGATCTTAAGAACCTTCATAAGAATCCAGCCAGAAAAGGTACCGAAAACTCCGTACTTTTCAACATTTATTGCTTTTGCAACTTCTTTCGCGGTAACTAAACCCATGTAGTACTTTTAATTTATTAGAACAGCGAACAAAGATAACAAAAAAGTCTACTTTTCGTTGTTTCCAAGACAAACTTTGCACTTTTTTATTACATTTGAAATCCTAAAAAAATCACTGATGAAAATTATTTCTTATAATGTAAACGGAATTAGAGCGGCAATAAACAAAGGGTTTATCGAGTGGCTGCAGCAAGCAAATCCTGATGTAATATGTCTTCAGGAAATAAAAGCAACACAGGATCAAATTCCCGTAGATGACATTACTGCAGCAGGTTATCCATTTCAATATTATTATCCAGCAAACAAAAAAGGGTATAGCGGAGTAGCGATTCTGTCTAAAACCAAACCGAATAATATTGCTTATGGAACAGGAATTCATCACATGGATTTTGAAGGCAGAAATCTTCGTGCAGACTTTGACGATGTTTCAGTTATGAGCTTGTATCTTCCATCTGGAACCAACATTGAAAGGCTCGATCATAAGTTTATGTTTATGGATGATTTTCAAACATATATTAACGAATTGAAATTGACGATTCCGAATCTAATTATTTGCGGAGATTATAATATCTGTCACGAAGCGATTGATATTCACGATCCTGTTCGTAACAAAACCGTTTCAGGATTTTTGCCAGCAGAGCGCGCTTGGTTGGATGCTTTTATGAAATCGGGTTTTATTGATAGTTTCCGTCATTTCAACAAAGATCCGCATCATTACTCTTGGTGGAGTTACCGTGCGGGAGCAAGAGGAAATAACAAAGGCTGGCGTATCGATTATAATTTGGTAAGCAACGCTTTAGAAGACAGATTAAAAAGAGCGGTTATACTTCCAGATGCTATGCATTCAGATCATTGTCCAGTTTTAGTCGAAATTGACTAAACTTTGGTATTGTTCTTGTTAAGTAAAATGCAGTTTAAATTTTAAGTGTGAATTCAGATTCTTGAATTTGGAATTTAAAACTTGGGATTTGACTAGTTTAGATTTTTAAATGCCAAAAAAACGAATTAAAGATGATTAAAAAAGCCTCTATCGGATTGCTAGCATTAGCTTTGTCCACAACGTCATGTGTTTCTAAGAAAATTTATAATGATTTAGAAACAAAATATTCAGACTTGAAGAAAGAGAACCGTTCTATTGCGGATGAAAATGAAAATTTGAAGAAAGCGAAGAACCAGTTGGAAATCGATCGTGATAAACTGACGAAAGATTTGGCAACTGCTAATGATGATTTGGCAAAACAAAAAGCAAATTTAGCTGCAGAGCAGAAGAAATATAAAGTATTGCAAGATTCTTATAATGCATTAGAGAAAAACAGCAACGATGCATTGGAGATAAACTTGGCTAAAAACCGTGAATTGCTAGCACAATTGGAAGCAAAAGGTAAAGCTCTTGCAGACGAACAAGCTCGTTTGGACAAAACAGCAAACCGTTTGAAAGAATTAGAAGATATGATTGCGGCTAAAGAAGAAGCAATGCGAAAACTGAAAGAAACTTTATCTAAAGCATTAAATGGTTTCGAAGGTAAAGGTCTGACAGTAGAGCAGAAAAACGGAAAAGTTTACGTTTCTATGGAAAACAAATTGCTTTTCAATTCTGGAAGCTGGGCAGTTGGAACAGAAGGTAGAAAAGCGGTTACAGAACTTGGGAAAGTTTTAGGAGACAATCCTGATCTTTCTGTCTTAATCGAAGGACATACAGATGACGATCCATACGCTGGCTCTGGACCAATTGCAAACAACTGGGATTTATCGACTAAAAGAGCAACGGCAATCGTAGCGATTTTAAGCGAAAACCCAAAAATCAATAAACAAAAATTAACTGCTGCCGGAAGAAGTGAGTTTTCTCCGCTTGCGAGTAACGCAACTCCAGAAGGAAAAGCTAAAAATAGAAGAATTGAAATTATCTTAACTCCAAGATTGGATGAAATTGCGGAGATGCTTAATAGCATTAATTAAGTGACAAAGGTTCAAAGTTACAAAGGCTCAAAGGTTTTTACTTTTGAGCCTTTTTTTAAATTCCAATAATGAAATTCCAAATTCCAAATTTTCCACGTAATTGAAATTTTAAATTTTTGTAACTTTGATTGATCAAAAATTAAAATCATGGGACTTCCTGAATTAAAAGATAAAATTAGACATCAAATGGATTTGGCTGATGAAAGAGTTTTGCGAATTGTTTCTTCGGTTTTTGATAGTTATTTGAATGATGTTGTTTCTTATGACGCATCAGGTAATCCATTAACATTATCTGAATATCACAATAAAGTGGAAGAAGGTCTTGCTGACATTAAATACAATCGAATAATTTCACAAGAAGATTTGGAAAAAGAGATGGAAGATTGGGATAATGAGTAAGCTTAAAATTTTTTGGAGTGCGAATGTCAAAGCAGATTTAAAGGATATTTATTTTCAATTAAAAGAAAAGTATTCAAAAGAAACGGCTCTAAAAATTAGAACAGAAGTACTTCAAGAAATAAATAAAATTGTTTTTCCAGAGCAATTTCAAACAGATGAATATCGATTAGATTGTAGAAGAATTATTATTAGAAAATATAAAGTTCTATATCAGAATACAGAAGATTCGATTTACATTATCCGCATTTTTAATAGTTTTCAAAATCCAGAAAAAAGTTTAAAATAAACATAAGGCTCAAAGGTTTTTTAATTTTGAGCCTTTTTTGTTTTTCTCCTGCAAGGTTTTCAAAACCTTACCAGAATACAAAACCTTTAGGTTTATTTAACTCTTGTCAAATTTTCAATTGCAAAATCACTTTGTACCTTTGGCACTTTGCAACTTTGAACCTATTTAAAGAAAAAGATGAAATACACTACATTACCCAATACCGATATAAAAGTCTCAAAAATATGTCTCGGAACAATGACTTTCGGGCAGCAGAATACAGAAGCAGAAGGACACGAACAAATGGATTATGGGCTTGAAAGAGGCGTAAACTTTTTTGACACAGCCGAAATGTATTCCGTTCCGGCGAGTGAAGCGACTTACGGAAGTACAGAAAAAATCATTGGAACCTGGTTTAAGAAATCAGGAAATAGAGATAAAGTTATTTTAGCTTCTAAAATTGCGGGTCCGAATCCGAATTTTGGATACATGCGTGAGAAACTGGATTTTTCCCCAGCAAGCATCAAGTTTGCGGTTGAGCAAAGTTTAGCAAGACTTCAGACGGATTATATTGATTTATATCAAATGCACTGGCCAGAAAGAAAAACTAATAATTTCGGAACGCGTGCATTTCACGGACATGATGATGTTTGGGAAGACAACTTTAGAGAAATCCTTGAAACTTTCGACGGATTAATCAAAGAAGGAAAAATTAAACATATTGGTGTTTCTAATGAAAATGCTTGGGGAATGATGCGCCTTTTGGAAGAAAGCAAATACAACAATCTGCCAAGAATTAAAACTGTTCAAAATCCGTATTCTTTGTTGAATAGATTATTCGAAGTGAATTCTGCTGAAGTTTCAAAATATGAAAATGTTGGTTTATTAGGGTATTCGCCTTTAGCCTTTGGGGTTTTGACTGGAAAGTTTTTAACTGGAGAAAGTCATCCGAAAGCGAGAATTAACCTTTTTCCACAATACAAACGTTACAATAGCGATCAATGTGCCGAAGCAACGAAATTGTATCTAGAAATCGCTAAAAAACATGGTTTAACGTTGACGCAATTGGCAATGGGATTTGTGTTAGCACAACCGTTTTTGACAAGCGCGATTATCGGAGCTACAACTTTAGAACAGCTAAAAGAAAACATTGATACAATTGATGTTGTACTTTCGAAACAAATCTTAGCAGAGATTGATGCTGTTCAGGCTATAATTCCTGATCCTGCGCCTTAATTTTTTTTTAGTCACTAAAGGCGCTTAGGCAAAAAGCTTCTTAATTACTTCGCGTCTTTGCAAGCAAATTTCTCTTTAGCTTTTATAAGCTTGATAATTTTAATCTCGCAAAGACGCGAAGGCGCAAAGTTTTTAATAAAATAACAAAGCCACAAAGTTTTTTTGTATTAAACTTTGTGGCTTTGTGCCTTCGTGGCAAACCTAAACTTTATAAGTCAAATTCATCATCAACCGCTAAAGAATCGGCTTTGATTGCTGTAGAATCTGGAGCTTTAATGCGAATTAAAGAACGGGCATTTCCAGAAATATAAACAGGCAATAATCCGATTGTGTCTTCAGGAACCAAAAGCCCTCTTCTAAACATCAGATTCTTCAAGAATTTCTGGTTTTTAATGGCGTAATCTTTCAAATTACCTTCGTCATTAAACTGATACATAAATTTTCTTGGTTTCGGAATAATAGTGGCCAAATACAAGCATTCGTCAACATTTAAAGCCGATGGACCTTTTTGGAAATAATAATGGCTCGCTTCTCCAATTCCGTAAACATTTGGCCCCCATTCAATAATATTGAAATAAACTTCCAGCATTCTTTCTTTGCTTACAATTCGGTTGTTTTCTAAAATGTAAACTAAAAGGATTTCTTCTAGCTTTCGCGAAAGCGTTTTTTCACGAGTAAGAAACACATTTTTAATCAGCTGCATGCTGATGGTACTTGCGCCGCGTGAGAATTTTTTTGTTCGAATGTTTTTCAGAATCGATTGCTTGAAAGCTTCGTTTATAAATCCGCGATGCGAAAAGAATGATGGGTCTTCAGTCGTTAAAACAGATTTTCTCAAATAAGGAGAAATCTGATCCAAAGGTGTGTAATTCGGATTCGCATTTCCAACTAAAATGGGTCTTTGTAAAACATTCTGAATAATGGCGCGATAAACAAATTCGCCGTTTAATTTATTCAAATCGGCTTCGCCATATTTGGTTATGCGTAAATCTTCTTTGTTTAGTTTACTGTCAAAAACTAAAGTATTCGGTTTGTTTTTATTGAATTTGAAATCCAATTTATAATCGAAATTTCCAGTGGCCTGCATCCCTTGAAAATGCGTAAACAATCCGTCGGGAAGCGAAACAATAAAATCCTGCGCTTTCATTTTCGGAATATCGACTTTCAAAGTATAAACCGTGTCTTTTTCGGTATCATAAGAAATATACGGACGCACTTTTATTTTGTTCAATTGCATAGTGGAAGAACTGTCGATGGAAATAAAGCTATCTCCGAGTAAAAATCGGTAATCAAAACGGGCATTTTTAATTACAACATCTTTGCTGGCGATTTTTGGGTGATTAATCGTAAGATTAGCAATCGAAGTATAACCGTCAATATGCAGTTCGCTACCGCTTTTATCAATATTTTGGACGTTTAATCGAATCGAATCGAAACTAGCCTTAAGATTGTATCTTTCGTCTAAATACGGCACACGAATGGCCCCAGTATCGAGATTAAAAAATCGAATATCAGCTTTCTTATTTCTCGGGTCTGCAAAACCTTTAATGTTCCAACGCTGATCAAAATCTTTTGCCTGAACATGAAGATTGGTTTCTAATTGTTTATTAGCTAAAACTAATTTGTTGACATCGATAAAAGTTTCTTTTCCGTTATCATTGATTTTGAATTGAAAATTTTTCAAATCCATATCGGTTGGAACGAGATTTAAAAGCTTCGAAATAATATTATAAGCAAACGAAGCATACTTGCGTTTTTCGTTCGGCTCCGTTTCGTCTTTTTCTCTTTTCAAGAAAGCATCAAAATTTCTTTTTTTTCCTTTTTTGACTAATTGAATATAGCCGTTATCAATTTTTAAAGTTCCAACTTGAACATCTCCAATTAGTAAACTGCTCAAACTGATGCTCGTTTCTACATTTTTGATTTTACAAAGAGTGTCAGCATTTATTGGAGCTAGAACTATATCTGTCAATTTTATAGTCGACAAACCGTCAAAAGAAGCCGATTTTACAGAAAAATTACTGTTGTATTGCACAGCCATTTTGTGCTCTACTTTGGCGATAGCTTGTTTTAAAAGCGAATCACGGAAATAGTATAGTCCGATGCAGAGTAAAATTATAATTACTCCAAGTATTTTTAGCGCTTTGAATATTTTTTGTTTTGGAAAATTCATAAAGTTGAATTTACAATATTTTTATAATGTTTGGTTAGCCACGAATTCACGAATTTGTTTTTTTCTTTTGCCACAGATTAAAATGATTAAAAAGATTAATCTGCGGAAATCCTTTTAATCTGTGGCGAAAAATTCGTGGCTAATAAAATTATCCGAAAAGAATACTTGCTACATCTTCAATTTTTGCCACCAATTCAATTTTGATTCCGGTATTTTTTAAAGCAATTTTGTTGTATTTAGAAACAAAAATAGTGTCAAAACCTAATTTTTCAGCTTCCTGAATACGTTGATCTACACGATTAACAGGTCTAATTTCGCCAGAAAGTCCAACTTCGCCGGCAAAACAAAAACCTTTTCCAACCGGAATATCTTCGTTTGATGATAAAATCGCCGCTACAACTGCCAAATCAATAGCAGGATCATCAACAGAAATCCCGCCTGTAACATTTAGGAAAACATCTTTTGCGCCTAAACGGAATCCGGCTCTTTTTTCTAAAACAGCCAAAATCATGTTTAAACGTTTTGCGTTATATCCAGTTGTGCTTCGTTGCGGAGTCCCGTAAACTGCGGTTGAAACTAATGATTGAATTTCGATCATTAACGGGCGCATACCTTCAAGAGTGGTTGCAATTGCGGTTCCGGAAAGTTCTTCGTCCTTATGAGAAATCAATATTTCAGACGGATTATTGACTTCTCTCAAACCGCTTCCAAGCATTTCATAAATTCCAAGTTCTGCTGTTGAACCAAAACGATTTTTCAGCGAACGGAGAATTCTGTAAACGTGGTTTCTGTCGCCTTCAAACTGAAGAACGGTATCAACCATGTGCTCTAAGATTTTCGGCCCGGCAATATTTCCGTCTTTCGTAATATGTCCGATCAAGATTACTGGCGTATTACTTTCTTTAGCAAATTTGATCAACTCAGCTGTTGTTTCTCTAATTTGCGAGATACTTCCGGCAGTAGATTCGATATAATCGGTATGCAAAGTCTGAATCGAATCAATAATCACCACTTCTGGTTGCATTGTTTCGATCTGCTTGAAAATGTTTTGTGTTTTAGTTTCCGTCAGAATGTAGCAGTTGTCGCTGTTTGGTGTGATTCTTTCGGCACGCATTTTTATTTGTTTCTGACTTTCTTCACCAGAAACATATAAAGTTTTATAAGGTAATTTAAGTGAAATCTGCAACAAAAGTGTGCTTTTTCCGATGCCGGGTTCTCCGCCCAAAAGCGTTAAAGAACCAGGAACAAGTCCGCCGCCTAAAACACGATTCAATTCGCTGTCAGTAGTGTCCATTCGAACTTCCTGAGCCGAATCAATTTCGGTAATTTTTAAAGGTCTTGGTGCTTTGCTTGTAGAAGAGGGTTCGCTTTTCCAAGCCACTTTTTCCTGTTTCTGGATAATTTCCTCGGCAATCGTATTCCATTCTTTGCAGGCATTGCATTGCCCTTGCCATTTGGAATATTGGGTTCCGCAGTTCTGACAAAAAAAGGAAGTTTTAACTTTTGACATTATTTACTTTTTTTAGCAAGTGTATTCATTTCGTCGATTTTCTCGTACATCAAATCTTTATTCAAATCGCCAATCGGCTCCATTTGAGAAGCATTTTGGTATTTTTTAGACGCATGTTTCGGATCTCCTTGTTTTTCATACATTAATCCTAACTCATATTCTCCTAACATGGCTTTTGGGTAATTTACATTTCCAATTTCGGCCATTTTTGATAGTTCACTGTAAGCATTCTTTTTTAAAATGATATTTTCTATTACTTTAAAATCGGTCATTCTTACTGGAATTTGCACTCCCATAACTTCAGACATGGTGTTGTACTTTTGTTCCAAATATTCTGCGTAACCCGATTCAAGAACTGCAATTTTTTCGTTGTATTCAGCAGAATTTATTGGTCGGTATACTTCAAAAATCTGGTATAATGCGCTCGGTATAGAATGCAATACTTCCGTATAATGCGTTGCGCCTTTAAAAACATCGTATTTATAATTCACTAACGGATTATTTGCAATTTTAATATTGCTGTTTAATTTTTCTATCGGTTCTTTTATTTTTTTGATATCACCTTCTCCAGCAGAAAGATAATAGTAGACAGGGCTTTTTATTTTAGCAAACTTTTCAGCAATACGCACTTCCATTTTTGGAGCCAATTCTGGACTTAAACAGATGTATGCATTGAAAAGCGGAATTTCTTTATACAAATAAAAATTAGCAAAACTTGCTGTTAAATCATGACCTGCAATAAGTCTGAAAGGCGAAGTGCGGTATTTTTTTTCAATATATGGAACTAATTCTGCTCCGATAAATTCGAAAAATTTTGCTCCTTTTTCAAAAGGAAGTCCTTCATTTTGGTCGATTGTTGTATCATCAAAGCGCTCTCCGTCTTTATTTTGATGAATTCCGATGATAATCATTTCTGGAATATCATCCCAATAAGAGCCGTAACTTATAGCTCCAGAAAACGGATCGAATAAATAATCTCCATCCAATAAATAAAGAACTGGATATTTTTTGTCTTTGTTGGCTTCGTAAGAAGCTGGAAGTCCGATCGTAATTCTACGCTCTTCTCCGAGTTTCTCCGATTTAATGTTGTCGAACGTTTTTTGGGCAAACGACGATAATGAAATTAAAAATAATAGTAGGTAAACTTTTTTCATGATTGGTGGCATTTCAGTGAATTGAAAAGTATTAAATATAGTATGGCAATATAATACTTTATTTGTTTCTTTTTATGAGAGAAAAAAGGAAAAAGGGTGTCAATACAAAGGTTGTGGAAAATATTTTTTATGGTATGTTTTTTTAACCGCAATCCCGATAGCTATCGGGAGCAAAGGTTTCTTTTGTGAGATTTTAATAGTAAAGAATAAAGTTCGCAAAGCTTTACCTTTACTGCTTTGCGAACTTTATTAATTTCTTAGATACATGTCGCGTAAAAAATCTTTGCGGTCTTTGCGGTAAAAAAACGATTAGTGTGTAAATCTTTTCGGATTTATACAAATGCAAAAAACTTTGTGCAAAAAGAGATTTGACAAAGTTGTTGATTTTTAAAATTAAAAAGAAAATCTTAGGTTAAAGAATTGTCATTTTCATTCGGGAAAATAATCCATGGCTTGAAGGTTTTTGCCTCTTCAAAATCCAATGTAGCATAAGAAATGATAATGATGATATCATCTTTTTGTACTTTTCTTGCTGCAGGACCATTTAAAGTAATTTCTCCTGAATTTTTTTCACCTTTAATAGCGTAAGTTTCAAAACGTTCGCCATTATTAATGTTAACAATAGACACTTTTTCGCCTTCAATAATGTTTGAAGCTTCTAGTAGCGTTTCATCAATAGTAATACTGCCAATATAATTTAAATCGGCTCCGGTTACTTTAACTCGATGAATTTTAGATTTTATAACTTGAATTTGCATGCTGCAAAGTTAGATTAATTTAATGAAATGGTGTCAATCAGTCTGATAGAATTAACAAATACTGCTATAAATGCGCGGTATTTTTTGCCATTCTCTTTTTGATTGATAGATAAAAGTGTTGATTCGTCAGCAATAACAAAATACTCTAATTCAAACTCTTTGTTGTCTTTGAAAGAATTTTCTACAAATTCGATTGTTTCTTCTGGACTTTGATTCTGGAAAATTTCTTTTGCCTGGCTTAAAGTTTTGTAAATAATAGAAGCATCTTTTCTTTCCTGTGCTGTTAGACGCTCATTTCGAGAACTCATGGCAAGCTGGTTTTCTTCTCTAAAAATCGGACAGCCGACAACATTAACGGGTAATTCCGTTTTTTCAACCAATTTTTTAACAATTTGAAGTTGCTGAAAATCTTTTTCTCCGAAATAAGCATTTGTCGGAGTTACGATTTCAAATAAGCGTTTCACAATTGTTCCGACGCCGTTAAAATGCCCAGGTCTGAATTTTCCTTCCATCTGGTTTTCTAATCCGTCAAAATCAAAAGTCTGCGAAACTGTATTTCCTTCATAAATATCTTCGACAGAAGGAGCGTATAAAATGATTTTATCACTTAATGTACGCATTTTCTTAATATCTTCATCAAGAGTTCTCGGATATTTTGCTAAATCTTCTGGATTATTAAATTGTGTTGGATTGACAAAAATGCTCACTACTGTGTCGTCGTTTTCTTTTAGCGAACGTTGCATTAAAGCCAAATGTCCTTGGTGTAAAGCGCCCATGGTTGGTACAAATCCGATGGTTGAATTTGCCGTTTTGATAGTTTTAAGATAGGCTATCAAGGCTGCTTTACTGTAGAAAATATGCATTGAGGTATTATTAAAATTTAGTGCAAACATAATATATTAGTTATAAACTGCATAAATTTTTGTAATTTTGCGACGTTTTTATTACCAAAATTAAGTAAAATACTATTATGAAAGATAAGAGGATATTATATGTATCATCTGAAGTCGTGCCTTATTTGGCTGAAAATGAGGTTTCTTTAATGTCTTATGACGTTCCGAAAATGATTAATGACCAAGGCGGTCAGATAAGAATTTTCATGCCAAGATATGGGAATATAAATGAGAGAAGACATCAATTACATGAAGTGATTAGACTTTCAGGGATGAATTTGGTAGTGAATGACTTAGATATGCCATTGATTATTAAAGTAGCATCGATTCCGAAAGAAAGAATCCAGGTTTATTTTATTGATAATGATGAATATTTCAAACGTAAAGCAACCTTTACTGATGAAGAGGGCGCTTTATATCCAGATAATGACGAAAGAGCAATTTTCTTTGCAAAAGGAGTTGTTGAGACGGTAAAAAAGTTAAACTGGGTTCCTGATATTATACATGTTCATGGATGGTTGGCTGCAATGCTTCCAATTTATATGAAACATTACTATAAACATGAAGCCTTGTTTTCTGAAACTAAAATTATTACTTCTGTTTACGGTCAATCATTTGATGAAAACCTAGATTTAGAAATGATCAATAAAGTTAAGTTTGATGGTGTTCCTCATGAAGCGGTTTCAGACTTAGAAGTTCCAAATTACGAGAATGTTTTAAAAGCCAGTATTTTACATTCAGACGGTGTAATTATTGCGTCAGAAAATGTTTCTCCAAGTTTAACAAAATTTATAGAATCTTCAGGAAAACCTTTTTTACCTTTCGCCGGGAAAGATGGGTTTGCTGATGCTTACACCAACTTCTATAGAACATTTGGACTTTAAATTTTAATTTTTATTATTAGACATGTATAAAACTTCTTTTATTAAGAAAGCTTTTTTAGCTGTAATTGCTATTTCTCTATATTCTTGCGACAAAGATTTTAATGCGATTGGTGATGGTTTGGTTGGTGATGATCATTTTGGACTTGAGGCTGAAAAATATGATGTTTTAGCATTTAATCAAGAAGTGACTCCAGTTCAGTCAAATAGCATGACGCCAAATGCTCTTGGTATTTTTGATAATCCGCTTTTTGGCACTACAACTGCAAATTTTGTAGCTCAAGTAGGACTTGCATCTTATGCTCCAACAATTGGTGAATCTCCTGTAATTGACAGTGTTAGAATACAGATTCCTTATTTCAGTCATATTACCGCTACTGATAATAGTGGTAATAATACGTACGAGCTAGATTCTATCTATGGAAATAAAAACGGGAAGCTGAAGTTAAGTGTTTATGAGTCTGGAATCCAGATGAGAAGTAGTTACTTTAGTGAAGGTGGTCAATTACCACAGTATTACTATACAGATCAAAATACTGAATTTAATAGTAAAAAAGTAGGGGAAAGATTAAATGATAATATTGCTAATAAGCTTGAAAATGACGAATTCTTTTTCAGTGCAGCAGAGTATAAAGATAGTATTACGACGGATGGTAAGAAAACAATCACAAGGGTAAAGCCTGAAATGCGTTTGCACTTAAACAAGAAGTTTTTTCAAGATAAAATATTAAATGCCCCTTCTTCTAAGCTTGCAACAGAAGATGTTTTTCAAGAATACTTTAGAGGTTTGTACTTTAATGTAGAAAGGTCTGGATCAAACCCTAGCAATATGGCATTGATGGATTTTAGCGCTGGAACGATTACAGTTTATTACAAAGCTAAAACAGCGTCTACAGCCGATGATGCCGCTGCTACCGAAAATAAGACTATTGTTTTGAATTTGAAAGGTGTTTCTTCAGCTACATCTGGGACAGTTAATTTTCTTGAAGATGCTCGAAACCCAGATTATGCAAGCGCTATAACGACCAATGTAAATAAGACAGAAGGAGACGAAAAACTGTATTTAAAAGGAGGTCAGGGATCTGTTGCAGTTATAAAACTTTTTAATCCAACAGATGTATTAAGCTATAATGCTGCAGGTGAACCAGTAAGTGGAGCAAATGGCGTTCCTGATCAATTGGATGAGATAAGAAGTAATGCTGTTGTCAAGAATTGGAAAGTTAACGAAGCCAATTTAGTTTTTAATATTGATGCTGAGAAAATGGCAAATACGGAAGAGCCTAATAGAGTGTATTTGTATGATTTGACAAATAATGCTGTTTTGGTAGATTATTCTGCAGATCCAACTTCTACTTATGGAGGATTAATTAGCGTAGGTTCTGATAAAAGAGGAAAAAGTTATAAAATTAGAATTACAAACCATTTCCGTAATCTGATAAAAGATGCTACGGCTAAAAATGTAGATTTAGGACTGGTTGTTTCTCAAAGCCCAATTGCTGTAGCATTTAATCCGTTGAAGAACAAAAATGAGATTATATCTGCAGCGCCAAGAACATCAGTTATGAGTCCTTTGGGTACAGTCATTTACGGCGGAAAATCTTCAGTTCCAGTTGATAAAAGATTGCAACTTGAAGTTTACTACACGAAACCAAATTAATAAATATATATGTGTGGAATTGTTGGATATATCGGTCACCGAGATGCCTATCCTATTGTAATAAAAGGATTAAAGCGTCTTGAGTACAGAGGATATGATAGTGCCGGCGTTATGTTGTATGATAACGAGTCGAGCATTAAAGTTTGCAAAACAAAAGGTAAGGTTTCTGATCTTGAAGCTAAAGCAAATGAAGGCTTTACAACAAACGGAAATATTGGAATTGGACACACTCGTTGGGCAACTCACGGGGTTCCAAATGACGTGAATTCGCATCCCCATCTTTCGAATTCTGGAGATTTAGCAATCATTCATAACGGAATTATTGAAAATTATGCGCCTTTAAAAGAGGAGCTTATTAAAAGAGGTTATACTTTTAAGTCAGATACAGATACTGAGGTTTTAGTTAATTTAATAGAAGAAGTTCAAAAGAAAGAAAATATTAAATTAGGAAAAGCGGTTCAAATTGCATTAAACCAAGTCGTTGGAGCGTATGCAATTGCTGTTTTTGATAAAAAAAATCCAAACGAAATTGTAGCGGCAAGATTAGGAAGTCCGTTAGCAATTGGAGTTGGGGAAGGGGAGTACTTTATTGCTTCTGATGCTTCTCCATTTATTGAATATACTTCTAATGCGGTATATTTAGAAGATGGCGAGATGGCAAATATCAGATTGCATAAGCCAATTAAAATTAGAAAAATTCAGGATGACTCTTTAGTAGATCCTTATATTCAAGAACTTCAAATGAATTTGGAGCAGATTGAAAAAGGTGGGTATGATCATTTCATGCTAAAAGAAATCTACGAGCAGCCAAGTGTAATTAAAGACACTTACAGAGGAAGACTTCATGCAAATGAAGGAATCGTTCAGATGGCTGGTGTTGAAGATAATCTGGAGAAATTCTTAAATGCAAAAAGAATCCTTATCGTTGCGTGTGGAACTTCTTGGCACGCAGGTTTAGTTGCAGAATATATCTTTGAGGAATTTACCCGTATTCCTGTAGAGGTAGAATATGCTTCTGAATTTAGATACAGAAATCCAATTATAAATAAAGATGACGTAGTTATTGCTATTTCTCAATCTGGAGAAACTGCAGATACTATGGCGGCTATTAAATTGGCAAAAGAAAATGGAGCGTTTGTATTTGGTGTTTGTAACGTTGTTGGTTCTTCTATTTCTAGAGAAAGTCATGCAGGTGCTTACACGCACGCTGGACCAGAAATTGGAGTAGCTTCAACAAAAGCATTTACGACTCAAATCACAGTTTTAACGATGATTGCTTTGAGATTAGGGAAAGCAAAAGGAACATTGTCAAATACAGATTTCCATACTTATCTTCAAGAATTAGAAATTATTCCTGAGAAAGTATCTGAAGCCTTAGAAACTGATGCTAGAGCTAAAGAAATTGCTGCAGCTTTTAAAGATGCGCCAAACTGTCTTTATTTAGGTCGCGGATATAATTTCCCAGTGGCATTAGAAGGAGCATTAAAACTGAAAGAGATTTCATATATCCACGCTGAAGGATATCCTGCTGCGGAAATGAAACACGGTCCGATTGCTTTAATTGACGAATTTATGCCGGTTATTGTTATTGCTCCTAAACAAGGGCATTACGATAAAATTGTAAGTAATATTCAGGAAATCAAATCAAGAAGCGGTAAAATTATCGCTGTTGTTACAAAAGGAGATGTTCAAGTTCGTGAATTAGCCGATTATGTAATCGAAATTCCAGAAACTTCAGATGCATTGTCACCATTAGTAACGACAATTCCATTGCAATTACTTTCTTATTACATTGCTGTAATGAGAGGTTGTAATGTGGATCAACCACGTAACTTAGCAAAGTCTGTTACGGTAGAATAGTTTATTTTTCGAAATACAAATATGTTAAAAAAGCGAGATTTTCATCTCGCTTTTTTTTATTGTCAATAATTTTTTTGAAGGGATGTATTTTTATGAAATTTTCAGTTTTTTAGTGAAAATTTATATGTATGCATAGTATATTGGTTTTTCTTCTTGATTTCTTTGTTTTTATTCTAATAAATTCAATTACAAAATAGTTAAAATATTGTAAAAAATCATGATAAATATGAATTTTATTTAACGTTTTTTTATACATATTAAAATATTTGCTTATTTTGGCTACATATACTAATCCAAAAACTAACCCTAATGAGAATCTATTTGCTAATTATGTTGTTATTCAGCGGAGTAACTTTTGCGCAGAATACAATTACAGGTTCGGTTACAGACAGTAACAAACAATCTATTCCAGGTGCTAATGTTGTCGTGGTCGGAGAAAATAGTGGAGCTTCTACTGATTTCGACGGATCGTTTAAATTGACTACTAATTCTAAAGTGCCTTTCTCTGTAAAGGTTTCTGCAGTAGGATTTGAGTCTAAAACGATAAACGTAACAGCTGCCAATCAAAAATTAAATGTTGTTTTAAAAGATGAAGAAACTAAATTGGATGAGATTGTAGTTTCTGCATCAAGAACGCCTGAAAGGGTAATTGAATCTCCTGTTACAATTGAGAGAATGGGAATTCAGGAGATAAAAAATACTACGGCGGCCACTTTTTATGATGGTTTGGAAAATTTAAAAGAAGTAAATTTCAATACGAGCAGTATTTCTTTTAAATCAGTAAACACTCGTGGTTTTGCTACTGTTGCCAATACTCGTTTTATGCAGCTGGTTGATGGTATGGATAACTCTTCTCCTGCTTTGAACTTTGTATTGGGTAACTTAATTGGGGTTTCAGACATAGACGTTGCAAGTGTTGAGCTTTTGCCAGGTGCTTCTTCTGCGCTTTATGGAGCAAACGCTTTTAACGGAATTATGTTTATGACTAGTAAAAGTCCGTTTACAAATGAAGGAATAACGGCTTACTATAAATATGGTCAAACGAGTCAGGATGCTGCAGGAACAAATGATTACAATGATTTTGGAATTAGAGCTGCAAAAGCATTTACAAAACATTTTGCAATGAAAGCTAATTTTACTTACATGGAAGCAAGTGAGTGGATTGCAAACGATACAAGAAGTATGACTGGTGGTTCTGTTGGTCATGCTATGAATCAGAATTATGACGGATTAAATATTTATGGTGACGAGGTTACTACTTTTATTCCAAACGTGGGTCAGGTTAGTAGAACGGGTTACCGTGAGCAAGACTTAACGGATAATAAAGTGCAAAGTATGAAGGCTGATTTCAGCGCGCACATTAAACCTTGGGCAGACGATACAGAATTTATACTGCAATATAAAATTGGTACAGGAAGTACTATTTATCAAGGAGCAAACCGATATGCATTAAAAGATTTCTTAATGCAGCAAGGTAAATTTGAAGTTAAGGGTAAAAACTTTTTTGGTAGAATATATTTTACAAGTGAAGATGCAGGAAACTCTTATGACATGAGATTTGCTGCATGGAACGTAAACAGGGCTGCGAAATCAGACCAAGAATGGTTTACAAACTATGCAACTGCTTATCAGTATGCGGGTGCGGTTATGGGAACAGATGCAAATCAATCTGCTGCGATCGCTAGAAATTTTGCCGATTATAATGTTTTGCCGGCGCAAATTTCATTTCTTCCAAAACCAACTGGTTCTGCAAGATTTGAGCCAGGAAGTGCACAGTTTGATCAGGCTTTGAAAACAGTTGTGGCAAATCCAGATTTAACTCAAGGGGCAAAATTTATTGACCATTCAAAATTATACCATTCAGATGTAAATTATAATTTTAGAGATATCATCAAATGGGCGGAAGTTCAGGTTGGAGGTTCTTGGAGAAAGTATGTAATGGATTCTGAAGGAACGATTTTTACAGATTATGACGGTCCAATTGAATATAAAGAATATGGTGCTTATGCGCAGCTTCAGAAAAAATTCTTAGAAGACAGATTGAAATTTACAGGGTCTTTACGTTACGATAAAAGCCAGAACTTTGATGGTAATGTTTCTCCAAGAGTATCTTTTGTTTATTCAGCGGGTGCAAGCAAAAACCATAACTTCAGATTGTCTTATCAGACAGGTTTCCGTAATCCAACTACACAAGATCAGTATATTGGTTTAGATTTAGGACCGTTTGCTTTAATTGGTTCTGCGCCAGAAAATTTAGATCGTTTTCAGGAAACTGTAAATGTGAGTGCGGCGGGACAAGCAGCGGGTCAGCCTGCGACAATTGGAATGTCAGGACAAAATGCATATCGTAATGCGTATACAGTGGCTTCTGTTCAGGCGTTTGCAGCTTCTGCAAATCCAGGAGATCTTCAAGTTGCTGATATTGGATTGGTAAAACCAGAGCAAGTTCAGGCTTTTGAAGTTGGATATCGTACAGTAGTTCAAAACGATTTGTCTGTAGATTTAAATGCTTATTATAACATCTACAATGATTTCATGAATACAGCAAGAGTTATTTCTCCATACTATGGAACAGTAGGTACAGATCCGACAAACCCAGCGGTACAGCAAACGTATCAGGCACTTGCTTTTGGAGACAGAAGAGTGTATCAGGTATATACTAATACGACGGCTCAGATTTCTTCTTTTGGTTTTGGAGCAGGTTTAAATAAAAAAGTATACAAAGATTTTGAAGTAGGAGTTAATTATAACTATTCTCAATTTAATTTTGATCAGTCAGAAGATCCAGATTTCGTAGCTGGATTTAATACGCCAAAACATAGAATTAAAGCTTCTTTTGGAAATGCAAAAGTGACTAAAAACTTAGGCTTTAATGTGAATGTAAGATGGAATTCTGAGTATTTATGGGAGTCTTCTTTTGGGGATGGTATGATTCCAGAAAACACAGTGCTAGATGCTCAGGTAAATTATGCACTTCCAAAATGGAAATCAGTTATTAAAGTAGGAGCAACAAATCTTTTTGGATCAGATTATCTTCAAGTAATTGGAGCAGGAGCAATTGGTCAGATGTGGTTTGCTTCATGGACAATTAATCCGTAAGTGATTGCTAGGTTGTAATGAAAGAGATAATAATTTAAAAAGTACTACAATGAAAAAAAATATAAAATGGCTGTTTTTGGTTTCGTTAACCGTCTTGGCAGCATGTAATAATGATGATAATGATGCACCAGCAGAAGTTCCTGTAACTCCAGGTTCTGCAGTTTTTACCAAATATATTGCGCTTGGGGATTCTTTTGCCGCAGGATATAGTGATAATGCATTGTTTAAAAAAGGACAGGAGAATTCTTACGTGAATATTTTGTCACAGCAATTTGTTGAAGCTGGCGGAGGTGCTTTTGCTCAGCCGTTAATGAACGACAATATTGGCGGATTGCTTTTGGGAGGAAATGTTGTTGCGGGAACAAGATTGTATTTTAATGGTCAAGCTCCGGTGAACGTTTCTGGTAAGCCAACTACAGAAATTACAAATCACTTAACAGGAACATTTAATAATATGGGAGTTCCAGGAGCAAAATCATATCATTTGATTGCTCCGGGTTATGGAAATGTTGCTGGGGTAGCTACAGGAGCAGCGAATCCTTATTTTGCTAGATTTTCAAGTTCGGCTACTGCTACAGTTTTAGGAGATGCTGTGACTCAGGCTCCAACTTTCTTTTCTCTTTTTATTGGAGGAAATGATGTGCTAGCTTATGCAACTTCTGGCGGAATCGGTAAAGATCAGACAGGAAATATGAATCCAGCAACTTATGGCAGTAATGATATTACAGATCCAACAGTGTTTAAGAATATCTATTCTAATTTGGTGACGACTTTAACCGCAAATGGAGCAAAAGGAGTAGTAGCAAATCTTCCTTATATTACGACTCTTCCTTATTTTACAACAGTTCCTTACAATCCTGCACCGCTTTCTGCAGCTTTAGCAACGCAATTAAATGCGGGTTATGCTGTATATAATGCTGGTCTGCAACAATTGGTAGCGGCTAAAATGCTTTCTGCAGAAGAGGCTACAAGAAGAACAATTACATTTAAAGCAGGAAATAATGCAGTAGTAATTGTGGATAGCTATTTGACAAATCTTTCAGCAGCGGGACTTCCGTCTTACAGACAAGCAACAAAAGAAGACTTAGTAGTATTGTCGGCAAGAACTTTTATAGGAACAACAGTTGGAGGTGATGCAACAAAAGTAAATGGACTTTCTGTTCCGTTAGCAGACAACTGGGTTTTGACAAAAGACGAAGTTGCGGAGGTTAAAAAAGCGACAGATGCTTATAATGTTGCAATAAAAGCTATTGCAGATGAAAAAGGTTTGGCATTTGTTAACACAGTAACAACAATGACACAGTTATCTAGTGGCGGTGTGAAATTTGGAAATTTTGTAATGTCTTCTACTTATGTAACGGGTGGTGCTTTTTCTTTAGATGGAGTTCATCCAAGTGCAAGAGGATATGGATTAATTGCGAATATTTTTATCGATGCAATAAACGAAAAGTATGGTTCTACACTTCGCCATGTAGATTTAGCAAAATATCCAATTCAATATCCAGCTACGCTTCCGTAAGCAGATAATGTTTGAAATACTTAAAAAACCGCTCATTTTTACCAATGCAGCGGTTTTTTCTTTTAATAAAAAAAATGCCGTTTTTGTTGTTTTTTGGTCAAGTTTTATGAATCAAACAAAATGATGCTATTTTTTATGAAAAAAAAATTGATTTTATATTTTAAAAAATTATCTTTGCGCTCTGAAAAAAGAGGTATTTTCGATAAACCTAAATAGCTATTTAATAAATACATAAGTAATGTCAAAAGTAATAGGAAAAGTTGCTCAAATCATTGGACCAGTAGTAGACGTAGTTTTCAACGGTAAAGATGTTGAACTTCCAAAAATTTATGATTCACTAGAAGTCACTAAAAAAGACGGAACTATTTTAGTTCTTGAAGTACAATCTCACATTGGAGAAAACACTGTTCGTACAATCTCTATGGACTCTACAGACGGTTTGTCAAGAGGATATGAAGTAGTTGGAACTGGTAATCCAATCCAAATGCCAATCGGTCCAGACGTATATGGACGTTTATTTAATGTTGTTGGAGATGCCATTGATGGTTTAGGTGATTTGCCTAAAACTGGAGAAAACGGTTTGCCTATTCACAGACAAGCTCCTAAATTTGAAGATTTATCAACTTCATCTGAAGTTTTATTTACAGGTATCAAAGTAATTGATTTGATCGAGCCTTACGCAAAAGGAGGTAAAATTGGATTGTTTGGTGGTGCAGGTGTTGGTAAAACAGTATTGATTCAGGAGTTGATCAACAATATCGCAAAAGGTCACGGTGGACTTTCAGTATTCGCTGGAGTAGGTGAAAGAACACGTGAAGGAAATGACTTGCTTCGTGAGATGTTAGAGTCAGGAATTATTAAATACGGTGATGATTTCATGCACTCTATGGAAAATGGAGGATGGGATTTATCTAAAGTAGATATGCCAGGAATGAGAGAGTCTAAAGCTACTTTCGTTTTCGGACAAATGAATGAGCCACCTGGAGCTCGTGCTCGTGTAGCACTTTCAGGATTATCTATCGCTGAATATTTCCGTGATGGAGCTGGATCAGACCAAGGAAAAGATGTATTATTCTTCGTTGATAACATCTTCCGTTTTACACAAGCAGGTTCTGAGGTATCAGCACTTTTAGGACGTATGCCTTCTGCAGTAGGTTACCAGCCAACTCTAGCAACAGAGATGGGTGCTATGCAAGAGCGTATTACATCTACAAACAAAGGATCTATTACATCTGTACAGGCGGTTTACGTTCCTGCGGATGACTTAACTGACCCGGCGCCGGCAACAACTTTCGCGCACTTAGATGCAACAACAGTATTGTCTCGTAAAATTGCTGAGTTAGGTATCTATCCTGCAGTTGACCCGTTAGATTCTACTTCAAGAATCTTAACTCCACACATCTTAGGTGATGAGCACTACAACTGTGCACAAAGAGTTAAAGAGATTCTTCAAAAATACAAACAATTACAAGATATCATCGCTATCTTAGGTATGGAAGAGTTATCTGAAGAAGATAAACTTGCAGTATCTAGAGCACGTCGTGTACAACGTTTCTTGTCTCAGCCATTCCACGTAGCAGAGCAATTTACAGGTATTCCAGGTGTATTAGTTGATATTAAAGATACTATCAAAGGATTTAACATGATCATCGACGGTGAGTTAGATCACCTTCCAGAAGCTGCTTTCAACTTGAAAGGTTCTATTCAAGATGCAATCGAAGCTGGAGAGAAAATGTTGGCAGAAGCTTAATATAATTATGAATTATGAGTTATAAATTATGAGTTTCTACTCACTTATAACTCATAACTTATAACTCATAACTCAAAAAAAATGATTTTAGAAATAGTATCACCAGAGGCAAAATTATTTTCAGGAGAAGTTACTTCGGTTACTTTGCCAGGAGTTAATGGAAGCTTTCAGATTTTAAATCATCACGCCCCAATTGTTTCTATCTTAGAAGAAGGAACAATTAAAATTGCAGCTCCAAGCTTCAGTTTTTCTAAAGAGGCAGCTGATAAATTTACGAGAGTTAATGATCAAACTTATACTTTAGAGATTAAGTCAGGAACAATCGAAATGAAAAACAATAAGATAATTGTTTTAGTTGACTAAGACGATTTCAAAATAAGCAGAAAAGCCAGACACTATTGTCTGGCTTTTTTTATTTTATTACTTTTGAATTATTAGAATCTCTTTATAAAATATTTGATCAAATGTAAAAGCTCAGTAAGCTTTTGCGCTTTTGCTTCATCTTGAATGACGAAGCATAATTTACTTATGTCAAATTTTATAAAGAAAAGATATGAAAAATATATCAAAAGTTGCCGTTTTGGGCGGTGGCGGAAGAACTGGAAAATACCTTGTAAACCAGTTATTAGAAAACGGATTTAGTGTAAAACTTCTTCTAAGAAATCCGAATAATTTTACCATTCAGAGTTCAAAAATAGAAATCATTAAAGGCGATGCCATTGATGAAGAATCGATAAATGTGTTGCTGAAAGATTGTCAAGCAGTGTTAAGCACTATTGGTCAACGACCGGGAGAGCCAATGGTGGCGAGTCAGGCAACAAAGAACATTTTGAAAGCTATGAAGAATTATGATATTCAGAGATATGTTTTACTGGCCGGACTCAATATTGATACCCCTTTCGATAAAAAAAGTCCAAAAACGATTATGGCAACCGACTGGATGAAAACGAATTTTCCAGAAATTCAAAAAGACAGACAGTTTACTTATGATCTTTTGATAAATAGCGACGTCGATTGGACACAAGTTCGTGTTCCATTAATTATTTTTTCTGATGAAAGTTCTGAAATCTCGGTAAACCTTGAAGACTGTTTAGGAGATAAAATTACAGCATTGGATATTTCGAAATTTATGGTAAAGGAAATGTTGAAGTCTAATTACAGTAGACAATCACCTTTTATTAGTGCTATTTTAGAAAAACAGCGGGTTGACTACAATCCGCTGTTTATTTTATTCTGAATGAATTGCCTAACTTTGTTTTATGGAACTGCCAGAAAATCTTAATCGGAAATTAGAAAGTTGCAAACAGGATAATCTGTTTAGGAAGTTGCCTGTGTTTAATAATCTGATTGATTTTTCTTCTAATGATTACATCGGGTTCTCTAAATCGGAAACTTTATTCAAACATACTCATGCTTATTTATTGGAAAATGAGATTTTTCAAAATGGGGCTACAGGTTCTAGATTGCTTACAGGAAATCATTCTCTTTATCAAATTGCAGAAAGTTATATAGCTGAATTTCATGAGGGAGAAGCGGCTTTAATTTTCAATTCGGGATACAATGCCAATTTAGGTTTTTTTAGTGCTGTACCGCAAGAAAATGATGTTGTTTTGTATGATGAACTATGTCATGCTTCCATAAAAGATGGAATTGCGATGTCGCGAGCAAGATCGCATCATTTTATTCACAACGATATTGAAGATTTAGAAAAGCATATCCTTAAATTTCATGATGCCACAATTTACATTGTAACAGAAACTGTTTTTTCTATGGATGGCGATTGTCCGAATTTTGAAGAACTCATACAGCTTTCGGAAAAGTACAATTGTTATCTCGTTGTCGATGAAGCTCAAGCTTTGGGTGTTTTTGGAGAAAAAGGAGAGGGACTGACTCAATATCTGCAATTGCATAATAAAATTTTTGCCCGAATCGTAAGTTTTGGAAAAGGCTTAGGATGCCAAGGTGCCGCAATTTTAGGAAGTATTAGTCTTAAAGATTATCTAATCAATTTTGCGAGAAGCTTTATTTATACTACTGCTTTATCTCCTCATGCGGTTGCCACAATTTTTACAGCTTATCAGCAATTGGAAATAGAAAAAGAAGCTATTGAAAAGCTTCGTCAAAATATTGTGTTTTTTAATCAGCAGAAAAATTTGCTGGGATTAAAACCAATGTTTGTTCACAGTAAATCACCCATACATTCTGCTATTGTTCCAGGAAATGAGAATGTGAAAAAGCTGACACAGCAACTTCACGACAAGGGTTTTGATATCCAGGCTGTACTTTCTCCAATAGTTCCAGAGGGTCAGGAGCGTCTTCGCTTTTGCATTCACAGTTACAATTCTCAAGAAGAAATTAATGAGGTTTTGGAATTGGTTAGAGATTTTGTTTTTTAATACTTCTATTGTTAGCTAGATTGAAGTTAAAGTATTGTCAGGCTGAGCGAAGTCGAAGCCACATTCCAATTGGCACGCCCTTCGACTTCGCTCAGGGTGACAAATATTGCGGGAAAGTATTTTGATTTTTTCGGTGTAAGTTATCGTATCAGTTGGATCGAAATTAAATGATTGTCAGTCTGAGTGAAGCTTACATTCCACTTAAATTCCCTAATACTTCGTGCAGGATAGCATCCATAGTTTAAAATCTGTGCCTTTAATCAGTTTCTATAAAAACTTTCATTTTTTTTTTGTAACGTTTTGATGATTTAATTACTTACCATTCGAAATCAAAGAAATAGTTTCGAACATAAATTTTAAGCAACCATCAAAATGAAAAACGCATTCAAATTATTAGTTTTAATATTTGCCCTTATTTCTAGTGGAACAATTAAGGCTCAGGCCAAAAGTTCAAAATTGGAAAATTCGCTCCTATGGGAAGTGTCAGGTAAGGGAATCCAAAAGCCATCTTATTTATATGGAACAATTCATATGATCTGTTCTAAAGATTATTTTTTATCTGAAAAAACGAAAGTTGCTTTTGATAAATCGGATAAATTATTTCTTGAAATAAATTTTACAGATCCAAATGAAATGAGCCAGATGCAGCAATTAGCAATGGGAAAAGAGCCATTAAGTAAAAAATTAACGCCTGAACAATTGGTAAAATTAGACTCAATTCTGAGAAAAAGTGCTGGAATGACAGTTCAGCAAGTGGATAGTTTTAGTTTGATTACCGTTTTAAGTTTAATTTCCATGAAAAGTTTTGGATGCACCGATCTTAAATTCTATGAAATGGAATTCTCTGATCTTGCCAAAAAAAGAAATATACCGATAAGCGGGCTGGAGAAAGTAAAATCGCAATTTGAAATTCTTGAAAATGCTTATCCAAATGACGAAATGCTACAGCTATTAGAAGAATCGACTTCAGAGGAAACAACAGAACTTTTGAAGCAATATAAGAATGAGGATATAGAAGCTCTGTATGCAGCAACAACAGATGTAAGATTTACGAGCGAGAGAACGAAAAAGCAGATTTTGGATAACCGAAACCTCAATTGGGTACAGCAAATGCCTGACTTAATGAAGCAAAACAGTGTTTTCTTTGCTGTTGGGGCCGGACATTTAGGAGGTGATTATGGAGTTATAAATTTATTACGAAAAGAAGGATACACGGTAAAACCAGTAATGAACTAAATCTGTTTTGAAAGAGAAAGAGCAAGAATTTTTAAATCGGATAGAAATTCATAAAGGAATTTTGTATAAAGTTTCTAAGATGTATATGGATACTTTTGATGATCAGCAAGATTTGTTTCAGGAAATTGTCTGCCAGCTCTGGAAATCGTACGATTCTTTTCGGAATGAAAGTCAGTTTTCGACTTGGATGTATAGAGTTGCCGTTAATACTGCAATTGTATTTCTAAAAAAAGAAAAACGAAAAGTCGATAAATATGAAATTCTATCAGAGAATATCAACGAAGAAGAAAGTGATTCCCCAATCAAAGAAAGTCAGTTAGATCATTTTTATAAAGCAGTTCAGAAATTGGAAAAAATAGACAAAGCTATAATTTTCTATCAGCTTGAAGGTTTTTCACATAAAGAAATAGGGGAGAATCTCGGAATATCTGAAGGAAATGCCAGAGTGAAATTAAACCGAGCAAAAGAAAAATTAAAAGAAATTATTAAAAATCAGGGATATGGATTTTAACGATATACAAAATGCATGGAATAACGAAAAGCCTGAAAATGTTATTCTGCCTAAAAATTTAGAGAAGATTCAGTCGGCAAATACGCCGTTGGATAAAATAAAACAAAATCTTAGAAAGGAATTTATTTATCAGATTATATCCATTTTATTTGTCGGAACAGTTCCAATTATATGCCACTTTCCAGTAAAAATGACTGCAACTTTTTATTTGCTATATAGTCTTTTTGTTGCCGTTTGTATTTACTATCTGGTAAAATTATATCTGTTTTATAAACGGATCAATTCCATTACGCTAAAAACGAAAGACAGTCTTTATGAAACTTATTTTGATATCAGGCTTAATATGGAACTTTATAAAACCTTTGGTTTTGCTTTGACTCCATTTTTAATATTGTATTTAGTCGGGCTTTTCTATTACGAGTTTTCTAAAATTCCTGGATTTGAAACTCATGAATTTACGAGTTATCATTTGCTTATATTTTTTTCAATTGTAGTTTTTACTATGCTTTTTATGGGAATTAGCTTGGAATGGTGGGTTCATAAATTTTATGGAAAATACGCTCGAGAAATTAGAAAAGTAATTGATGAACTGAAAGAAGAATAAAAACAAGAAACCCATCGTAAAGATGGGTTTTGTATTAATTAAAAATGATTTTTTTCGTGACTACATGTCCATTTTCTAAAATTACTTTTACCAATAAAACCTGATTGCTAGAATGTAAGTTTTCAATTCTTAATTCTTTTGCTTCAATTTTATTTTTGCCATAAAGCAATTGGCTGCCAATAGTATAGATCTGTACTTCTTTAATGTTTTCAGTTCCGCTAGTAAGATTTATTATTTTTGATTTTACTGAAACTAAAACATTATTTCCTATATTTTCAAAATCGTCTGTGCCTAAAGTTTTGTTGGTGTAACGCAATACGAAACGATCTGCAAAAGTTCCAACAGCAGTTTTGAACGTGTAATTTGAAGTTCGAAGGTCTGTTATCGTTCCTGTTGTTTTATCTTCTAAATAAACGGCTTGCTGATTAAAAAATCCATCTGCATGGTCTATCGATATTGTAAGTTCGCCTTCAATAGTAACTCTGTAGCCAAGAGGAACGGTGTCGGTATTGTCAAAGGGCAAGCCACGACCTTGAATAGTTAAACTCTTAGTTTCGTTGATACTGTAAAAATCAATATAGGTGTTACTATTCATTGTTTCGGCATCATAATTATGATCTAGACCATTTGTTGCTCCCGTTGCATATCCTACAAGTATTTGTTTAAAAGCGTCTTTTGTATTGGTTAAATTTAGCCATAGACGATTTTTTTCTATTTCGCTAGTGTTCTCTGTCGTCTTAAAGAATGCTGTATTTTTAGCTTTCACTCTTTGTGCATTTGTAAATAAAGCAGTACTTACTTTAGGTTCAATAAAGAAGCCTTGTCCGGTTGCAATATAGCCATTAGGAACTTGTCCTTTTGGAGAAGGTTGAGTTTGACCCGTCAATGTAAAAACGGCAAAATCGGCACTATCATAAGTAAATGTGTTGGTTCCTTCTATCTTCTTTGGCGGTGTATTATGTGACCAGAAGTATAAAGCTCCTATATCTCCGTTGTCTCTAATGAATTTTTCGGCATCAATAGCAGACGGGTATGGATTGCCTAAGAAATTCAAATTTCCATTTACAAGAGAGACTGGGATGTCCCCATTGTTTGGCTTTCCTACAAATTTTGCAGTAAAATCTTTAGGGATAGTTAGATCATAAGGCTGAGGAGCTCTAATGCTGTATCCTTTTCCTGCCGCCATCTTTTCTATTCCGTTTTTACTAACAACCCATTTTTCAGTAGTAGGGTTCCAGTAATGGAATTTGTCTGATAAGGTCTGTGGAGATAAATTGTACATTGAAAAGTTACCTACTGGTGATGACCAATATGTCACGTCATAACGAACTACATTGATTGTTCTTTGTATTTCAAACGCATTTGCCCCTCCAGTAAACATATCTTTGCTTGTTGAAGTTTGAAGCAATGATCCTCCATCTAAAATTAGTAATTTCCCTGCTCCGATAACATTTATGTCTTCGTCAACAGTTAAAGTAACATCTTTTTTAACTGTTAGGGTAACTCCATCATTTATTGTACAAGAACAAACAGTGAGGTCTGAACTAAGTTCTGTATTAGCATTTATTACTAAAGAGCTTCCGTTTGCATTGCCTGTTCCATTTGGAACATTAATAAAAAGGACAGAAGATTTTGCTCCACCTCCATTTTCTTTTAAACGAATTTCTATTTTTGTTTTGCTGCTGAAGGCAAAAAGCTGTCCATTGTTGTCAAGTGTTACCGAATTGTCTGTGTTTCCAGATTTATCAAAAACTTTTGTTCCATCTACATAAATTTGAAGGTCATCATCATAATTTGCAACTTGTATTTGATATTTACCACAAGTAAAGCCTTGACGTTTAGAAACAACCGTAAAATAATCATTAGGCATTGGGGCACCTTGCCAATTGCTTGCCGTATATGGAGATTTGTTTGTCGCCCAGTATGCCGTAGAATTTGCATTCAGATTTGGATCTACATAATAACCAGCATAAACTGCATTTTGTAAAGTGATGTCATTTTTGTTGTAACCGTAAACATTCCAAACTTTATCTCCAAATACAGTAGGATCGCCTTTTGGTAATCCGAATGAGAAAGAGGCTCGGGCATCTCCTGCTATTTCAAAATATTCTAGAACAAAATCGTAATCTTTGTTGGCTTCAAGTTCGTATAAAGCGGAATTTACAGCGTAACTTCCTCCGCTCCATCGCTGTAAAACGATATTTCCATTAATGTATAATCTGATTCCGTCATCACCTGCTATCATGAAATTGTAAAGTCCAGCTTCTGTAACTTTAGTACGCATTCTATAACGCACAAAGAAATGATCAGGTGGGGCAACTTCACATGGAAAATTTGATGTAACACCGGTTATAGCTCCACTGTTAACATCTCTGTCAAAATTTTTGTTTTCGGTTACAGTTCCAATATAAGTTGAAACTGCAGGATCAGGAGTAGCATTATAGTTAATAGTTGGAACTGCATTGGTCTGAGTCCATTTGTATACATATCCAATCCATTTATCTTGCCCATATGCGTTTGGATCTTCAGTTGGTGCGCAAGGTGCTGCGGTAACGTCAACACTTACAGTTGCTGATGAGTATATTGTTCCGTTAAAGATAGAATACGTAAAGTTTGATGTTCCAACAAATCCAGCTGTAGGAGTAAAAGTTACACCAGTAATACCATTTATAACTACAGTTCCTCCTGAAGTTGGTTGAGTAACAGCAATGCTTTGTACAGGGGTATTACCAACAACATCATTAGTTAAAACTGGAATTGGAATGCTTTTATTAGATGGAGTAGTCGCAAAGTCGCTATATGCGATGAACACATTAGAATCTTTTACGCTTCCCGTAATGTTTAATTTTGTTCTAAACTGAAATTCTTGGTTTGAATTATAAACATAAAGACGGATATACATGGTTTGTCCTGGAAGTAGATAATTTAAATCAGAACCAAAAGGAGCGCTAACACTTGTCCATGTTCCGGTTGTGTTTGTTTGTGCTAACAGAGTTTTTGGGTTGGCAAATGTAGCATCGTTGGAATAGTTGATTTTAAATCTTTGTCCACTGCCACCTTGATTTCGATAAACCAAATTAAAAGCACTTAAATTTACCCGATGTGTATCATCTGCCTTAATTGTAAATTCTACATATTTACTATCAGACGCTGCACCAGATGGCCAGCTTCCAGTCTGAAAAAAAGGATTTTTTGCATCTTCGTTTATATTGTAGTTTAAAGATACATTGTTGTTTTTAATGCTGTTTGACGTTACATAAGGAGATAATACAGTTGCTTCTTTTCTGTCTGATGCATTTCGACCATACCAGATAACCAATTTTTCAGGTGTGTCTTCGGCAACTGTAACTTGAATTTTAGCTTCTGATGAAACATTTGCTGCATCTTTTATAGTGTATTTGAATGATGATACTCCCAAAAAATTATTAGCAGGACTAAACGTAACCGTTTTATCAGGATTGATGGTTGCTGTTCCCTGAGAAGCGGGAGGAGGAGTAGAAATTACAATGGAAGTAACATTCTCCTTTTTTATATCATTGCTTAGTGGTGAAACATTTAAGGTTGTATTTTTAATAACTTTCACATAATCGTTAATCGCTAAAATTTTGTTTGGATCAAAGTCTGAAATCGTTCCTGTAATTGTAGTAGGTGCAGAATCTCCGATCATAATATGAAAATTATTGTTTGAATTGTAAACATACAAACGAACATATACAATCTGACCAGGCAAAACAGGATTGATTTCTTCTGAAAAAGAAGGATTTATTGAAGTCCAGTTGTTAACACTGGCTCTTTCAGGTACTAGAACCTTTACATCTTTTTTAAATTCGGAGTCTTTAGAATATAAAATGGTGAATCTTTCTGTTGCTCCTCCTCCTTGACTTTTAAATTTCAATTTGAATTCAGCTAAATCCAATTTCTTTCCAGAGTTTGGCGTAATTTTAAATTCTACATATTTTGCAGGATCGTATTCACCTTCATTTTGCTGTCCATTTGGCCAGCCACTGCATAAAAAAAAAGGTTGAGGCTCCCAGCCATTGTTATAGTCTACCGTTATTTGTGACGGAGATGTAGAAGAAGTTAGGTATGATAAAGCCAAACCAGAATTAATAACCGTTGGTTTTTTTGGGTCACTTGGTGTTTGTGCATCCCATTTAATTAAATCTACATTTTGGGCAAACGTAAAAAAAGGCAACAATAAGAATAAAAGTAAAGTTTTTTTCATGTTAAATGTTTTCTATCAATTTGTTATGCTGGCATAGAACTTTCGAACCGCGGCAAAGATAGATACATCTACGAGCTGGAAATTGTTAGGGTTTTGCGAACCCCTATTTAATCGATGAATTGTTGAAATAGTCGATGAACTACATTAAAAAATTTAATGTTCGATAAATATTCTTATAAAACACCTGAAAATAATATAGGAATAATCGTAAATATTTGAGTTTTTTGAGGTTGTTTTTTGCGTTTTTAGACTAAAAAACGTCAGATTTGCTATAAATTCTTCAAAAAAGGAATATTTTATAACTTGAAGTTGTGTGGGTTTTGACACTGGTTTAATGGAGTTTGCAGCGAATTTAAAATTCTACAAAAGGGATAAAAATTGTCTTTTTTGGGAGAAGAAAGGAAATCTAATTTTCTTCTAGTTCTTTTACTTTTTCATAAACTAAATTACTTTCAAAACCTCTGCGAAGCATATAGTCGCAGAATTTTTTACGTTTTTTTAGAAGGTTGGTTTCTGAAATAGTATCCCAAGATCTTTCGGCAAGATTTTCGAAAGTTTCAAAATATTCTTCAACTGAAATTTCTTTCAAAGCCAAAGTAATATTGGTTGAAGAAATATTTCTCATTTTCAATTCGTTTGTAATCCTGATTTTTCCCCAATGTTTTATTCTGTGTTTGCCTCGTGCAAAGCTGCACGCAAAACGGGTTTCGTTAAGAAAATTACCTTCAATGAGCTGAACAACAATATAGTCGATTTCATCGGAAGTCATTTTTAAACTATATAATTTATCAACAACTTCGTCATGACAGCGCTCTTGATAAGCACAAAAATGCTCTAACTTTTGTAAAGCTTCTTTGATGGTGAAAGTGCTGTTCGTCGGTTTTTTCATGCGTTTTAACGTTTAAATTCAGTTATGCTCAATTAGTTATAAATTAATTCTGAAATTTGTTAATATTTTACAAAAAGAAATAAATTATAACCTTGTGTATTAGGCTAATTTAAATATTTTTGTACGGAATTTTAACAATTTTAGATTTCGGCTTAAAGTCCAAAATTTAACATTTTAAGATTCAGAGAATTACCAAAAGAATATTGCTCTTTTTGGAAGAAATGCCTTTTTTGCTTTAAGCAAACCAAAAACAAATTTAAAACAAATACCTACTGCTATATGATGAGAAAATTACTTTACTCGTTTTTATTTTTATTCTTTGCCTATTCTTCTTTTGCCCAGATTGTATATACAGATAATAATTCAGGTACAAGAAGCTGGACAGTTCCACAGGGTGCTACAGAAGTAACCGTTGAAATATGGGGTGCTGGTGGTGCTGGTGGAGGCTCGCAAAATAACAATAGAGGCGGTGGCGGCGGTGGCGGCGGCGGTTATTCTTCAAAAACATTTTCAGTAACAGCAGGGCAAAATATTAACTATACTATTGGGACTGGTGGAACTGGAAGTATAAATAGTGGAACTAATGGAGGTGCTACATCGCTAACTTACACCGGAGCAAATTCGCTAACGGCTAATGGAGGAGTACGTGGTATTCAAAGTAGTAGTACAGGAAATGCTGGTGGAGCTGGAGGGACGGCAACTGGTGGTACAATAAATTTGCAAGGTTCAAGTGGTGGCTCAGGTGGTAGTAGTGGAGGAAATGGAGGAAATAGTGGAAATACTACAAATACAGGAGGAGCAGGAGGAACAGGAGTTAATGGAACAAGTGGATTCGTACCTGGAGGCGGCGGCGGCGGCGGCGAAAGGGCGGGTAGTGATCGATCTGGAGGTGCTGGTGCAAATGGGCAAGTGAGAATCACATATATTCCAAGTTATCAATATCAAATTATATCTTCAAATACTGGATCTACAACATGGTGTGCGGGAGAGACTAGAAATGTTACAGTTACTATAAAAAATACTGGTTCAAAGGCTTGGACTGACACGCCTTCTGCAGATTTTAATATCGGAATCAAATGGAATCCTAACGGTGAAAGTTGGACAGACTACAATGTAAGAGTTGATGCTCAAAATTTGGCTCCAGGTGAAACTAAAACTTATACTTTTACAATTTCTGCAGTCTATAGTGGAGGAGATGATAATGGTACGGCCTTGCCAGCAGGAATAAATAATCTTGCTTTTGATGTTGTTTATGAACATGTCGCTTGGTTTGGAGATAATCATAACGGAGTAGGCCCTGGGAATACTTTACTAAAAACTGTAAATCAAACTATAGTGGCATTACCCCTTAATAGGACTACTTCTGCAGTATTGTCATCAGTTTGCACAGGTTCAGGTACAAATATTAATGTTGCGAATTCGGAACTTGGTGTTAGTTATCAGTTAAGAAATGGAAGTGTTAATATAGGAACTCCAGTTGCTGGTTCAAACGGAACGATTAGCTTACCTACAGGTAATTTAACAACAGCCACAACTTTTAATGTACTCGCTACATCGGCTTGTGGAAGTTCACTACAAATGTCCAATACTCCTACAGTAAATGTTACTCCACTTCCAACAACATCCAATGCTGGTCCAGATCAAACAGGAAATAGCAGTTCTTTCACATTGGCTGGTAATGCGCCTACAGTAGGTACAGGTGCATGGTCGGTAGCCAATGGTCCGAGCACATTGGCAACTCAATTTAGTAGTACTTCAAATCGTACAGCAACATTTACTCCAGCAGCTTCTGGAACATACGTTTTGAATTGGACAATAACGAATGGTACTTGTACATCTACAGATCAAGTTGTCATTTCGACTTGTCTGAGTAATTTAATTAAGAATGGTGATTTTAGTCTAGGAACGACTGATTGGGCAAGAGCAACAACAAAAGGAACAACTGTAGAAGTCCTAACTGAAAATGTGTATTTTAGCAATGGGAATTCTGATAATACAGCAGAATTAGATTCACAAGCATCACTGAGACAAGATGTAACAGTTGTGCCTGGTGTTCAATATACTTTGAGCTTTCTATACGCCCGAAGACCGGGGTCATCTCCCACTGTTGCGGTTGATGTTAAATTGTTTGGAGGATCAACGGCATCAATAAATTATACGACTTCCGATACTAATAACACTCCTTTTGTAGGTACATTAACTTTTATACCAACAACTTCTTCTGTAGGTATTGAATTTTATAATTCCTTAGAGACAACTACACTTGGTTCTATTATAGATAATATTGTTTTAATTCCTTCTTCTCAGGTGGCTCCGATTGCTATATCATCGCCTAAAGGAAATTATAAAACTTTAGATGTCTGTGCAGGAGTACCTGTTCAATTAGATGTGGAAAATGTTCCTACTTCTGGTGTAACTTATGTTTGGTCAACTACATCTTCAGGAGCAGTGTTTTCATCAACTACTGCTAAAAATCCTACTGTAACATTTGCTGGATCAGGAAATGAACAGAAAGTAACAGTGGTTGTAACTACAGCAGGTGGCTGTTCAGGAACGCCTTCTTCTACATATTTTAATGTAAAAGCGGCTCCAACAGTTGCGGCAATAGGAGGTGGAGCAAGTACCGTTTGTATTGGGGCTACAACTCCTGCTTTTACAAATAGTACAGCGGGAGGAACTTGGTCTATATTGGCTGGATCTGGTACAGCAAGTATTACGTCAGGAGGTATTGTGACAGGATCAACTGAAGGTACAGTAACTGTTGTTTATACGGTTACTGCAGGTAATGGATGTTCAAATACTGCTACGCGAAGTCTGACTGTAAACCCAAACCTTCCAGCTTCTGTAACTATTGCAGCTTCTCCGTCTAACGTAATCTGTTCTGGCGCTTCAGTAACCTTTACAGCTACGCCTACTAATGGCGGAACGGCTCCTTCATACCAGTGGTATAATGGGGCAACAGCGATAACAAATGCTACGAATTCAACATATACAAGTACAGGATTGGCAAATTCAAATGTTATAAGTGTTCGAATGACATCAAATGCAACTTGTGCTACAGGAAGCCCTGCAATGTCAAATCAGATTACAATGACTGTAAACCCAAATCTTCCAGCTTCTGTAACTATTGCGGCTTCTCCGTCTAACGTAATCTGTTCTGGCGCTTCAGTAACCTTTACAGCTACGCCTACTAATGGCGGAACGTCTCCTTCCTATCAGTGGTATAATGGGGCAACAGCGATAACAAATGCTACAAATTCAACATACACAAGTACAGGATTGGCAAATTCAAATGTTATAAGTGTTCGAATGACATCAAATGCAACTTGTGCTACAGGAAGCCCTGCAATGTCAAATCAGATTACAATGACTGTAAACCCAAATCTTCCAGCTTCTGTAACTATTGCGGCTTCTCCGTCTAACGTAATCTGTTCTGGCGCTTCAGTAACCTTTACAGCTACGCCTACTAATGGCGGAACGTCTCCTTCCTATCAGTGGTATAATGGGGCAACAGCGATAACAAATGCTACGAATTCAACATACACAACTACAGGATTGGCAAATTCAAATGTTATAAGTGTTCGAATGACATCAAATGCAACTTGTGCTACAGGAAGCCCTGCAACGTCAAATCAGATTACAATGACTGTAAATCCAAATCTTCCGGCTTCTGTAACTATTGCAACTTCTCCGTCTAACGTAATCTGTTCTGGCGCTTCAGTAACCTTTACAGCTACGCCTACTAATGGCGGAACAGCTCCATCTTACCAATGGTATAATGGATCAACTGCTATAACGAACGAAACGAATTCAACATACACGAGTACAGGATTATCAAATGCAGATGTTATAACCGTGCGCATGACATCAAATGCGACATGTGCGACGGGAAGTCCTGCTACATCTAATGGAATAACAATGGTTGTAAATCCAAAACCTACAACGCCATCAACTTCATTTACAAATGTATCTTGTGGCAATTTAGGAACGATTACACTGAGCGGTTTGCCATCAGTAAACTGGACTGTTAATCAAACAGGTCAAACGGTAACGACGTATAATCGTCAAACTAATGAAACCACTCTGACTATTGAAAATTTACAAGCAGGGACATATCATTTCACGGTTACAAATAATGACACTTCTTGTATTTCAAGTACAGCAGATGTTATAATATCAGACCTCAGAACTATTACAGAGTGGAACGGCTCAGGATGGTCAAATGGTAATCCAGATGTAAACAAAACGGTTAGAATTACTTCAGCAGCTAGCCAGCCTTTTTCTGCTAGTACGCTAAATTTGACAATATGTTCTTTAGAAATTGCGATTACAGGTCCAGATTCACTTATAATTCCATCAAATATGACTTTAACCGTTACAAACGGTATAACAAGTAATGGAAAATTAGTGTTTGAAAGCGGTTCAAGTTTATTACAAGGAGATAACGCTGTAAATTCTGGTAATATTTCGTATAAACGAAAAGTTAGTTTGACTCGTTATGATGTGGTTTACTGGGCAAGTCCAGTAACCGATGCAACGATGAGCATGTACAAGTTTTCTCCAAATACGTTATCGGATAAATACCATTATTGGAATCCTAATAACGAAACATGGGTGCTTAATAGGAATGGTCCAGAAATTATGAAAATAGGAAGAGGTTATAGTATCAGAGCACCTCAGTCTTTTGATCTAGCAACTCCTAGTATATTTGAAGGTACATTTGTAGGGGTGCCAAATAATGGAGATGTGACGGTTACAACTGTAAAAGATAAATTAAATATGATAGGAAATCCTTATCCTTCTGCAATCGATGCAAGTGAATTAATTTTGGAAACGAACAAAGATGTCTTAGGTGCGATATATATATGGTCGCATAACCAACCTCCTCAACGTGTTCCAGGAACTAATACTTTCAGATATATAAGTTCAGATTTTATTGTTTTTAATGGAGTCGGTTCAGTAAGACTAGATGTAGTTAATGGTCCTTTAGATGAATTTGACGGATATGTTGGAGCAGGGCAAAGCTTCTTTGCAACACCAACTGTAAATGAGATTAAATTTAATAATGCGCTTCGTAAAGGAAGTACTGATAATACACAATTTTATAAAACAGCTAAAACCAATAAAATTGAGAAAAATCGTTTGTGGCTAAATATTGCAAATACGGAAGGTGTTTTTAAACAGTTATTGATTGGTTATATGGATGGAGCAACAAATCATAATGATTTGAGCTATGATGCGGAAACGATGAATAGCAACTCATATATTGATTTTTATACGATCAACGAATCTACCAATTTAACTATTCAAGGTCGTGCGCTTCCTTTTGATAATACTGAAGTAATTCCTTTAGGATATAGAACTGGCGTTGATGATAAAGGCGATCGTAATTTTACAATTTCTATTGATCATGCAGACGGATTCTTTGATACTCAGGAAGTGTATTTAGAAGATAAGGTAACAGGTAAAATAATAGATTTAAGAAAAGAGAATTATACTTTCTTTAGTGCAGCAACAACAAATACAACTCGTTTTGTTCTTCGTTATACGAATAAAACTTTAGGAACAGGTGATTTTGAAAATCTTGAAAATTCAGTTTTAGTTTCGGTTAAAGACAAAGCTGTAAAAATTACTTCGTCTAAAGAAACGATAAAAGAGGTAAATATTTATAATGTTGGAGCGCAACAGTTATACAGTAATAACAAAGTGAACGCTTCAGAATTGCAGATCACAAATTTACATTCTTCTGATCAGGTTATATTGGTAAAAATAACTTTAGAAAACGGTCATACTTTTACTAAAAAAGTTGTTTTTTCTAATCTATAATTAAGTAAAAACCGAGATAATAAGAAGTCCATTCCGTAAAAAGAATGGACTTTTTTTATGGACTAAAAATCCCTAAATCTTGGTATTGTAGACTTCACTTCAACTTTATAATTTTAAATTAATTCTTACAAGATTAACTTTAATTATATTATTTTGATTAGAAATTTACTTTATTATCTGATTTTGCTTCTTTTCATTCCTTGTTCAAATCTTTTAGCGCAGCAGGGAAAATTAGATCCCACTTTTAACACATTGGATGATGGGCAAAATGGCGATGGATTTAATGGTGCAGTACGAACTCTCCTTTTACAAAAAAATGGGAACTTGATTGTAGGAGGCGATTACCTCAGTTTAAATGGATTTCCAGTTTCTTATCTTACATGTTTAACACCCGATGGTACAATCGATGAAAGCTTTAATACCGGTAGTGGTTTTAATGGAAAAATCTATGCATCCTATTTACAAGCAGATGGTAAAATTATTTTGGGCGGAAGTTTTACCATGTACAATGGGATTAACGTAGGAAGGCTCATTCGCTTAAATTCTGACGGATCTTACGATGCTACTTTCAACACCACAATAGGAGCAACAACAGGAATTATTTATGATATCGCAATGCAGTCAGATGGTAAAATAATAATTGTCGGAAGTTTTACTAAATATGCCAATACTACAGTAAATCGTGTTGCACGTTTGCTTCCTAATGGAGCGCTCGATTCTTCATTTTTGACAGGATCTGGTTCAGCATTAAATATTACTCATGCTACTATTACCACTGATGAAAAAATAATTCTTACTGGGAATTTTATCACATTTAATGGAAATTCAGCCAATAGAATTGTCCGTTTAAATAATAATGGAAGTTTCGATTCAACTTTTAAAAGCGGAAATGGTTTTAATGATGATGTAAATGCTGTCGCATTACAGCCTGATGGCAAAATAATAGTAGGGGGCAATTTTACAGCTTTTAATGATGTTTCTGCTAATCGAATTATTCGCTTAAATGCTGATGGAACAAAAGATGAAAGTTTTGTAACAGGAACAGGTTTTAGTAAAGAAGGTGTACAAACAATTAAAATTGATTTCAAAGGAAATTTAATGGTGGGCGGGTCTTTTACAGGTTTTTATAATAATATTGAGGTTAATAGAGTCGTTTTTCTAAATGCAGATGGAACTTTAAAATCAGATTTTGATATTGGTTCAGGGCCAGCTTCTGCTTCTGTTTTGAGTTTAGAATTTGATGACGAAGGAGCTTGGTTTATTGGAGGATCTTTTTCTGTTTTCAACGGACTAAACCAAGGTAGGCTGGCTAAAATTGACAGTGGAGGAGAACACGATATTGCTTATTTGTCTTCGGGAATTGGTTTTGATAACTCCGTTTTTAGCGTATTGCCTCTTTCGAATCAGAAAACAATTGTTGGTGGAAATTTTAATAGATTCAATGGAGCGTCGGTTTCAAAAATAACTTGTCTTCTAGAAGATGGTTCTATTGATGCGTCTTTTAACGCTGGAAATTCGGGAGCAAATAATGTAATAAAAACAACAGTACTACAAGCAGATGGAAAAGTCATTATTGGCGGAAATTTTACAAAATACAATGATGTAAATAGTTACAGAATTATTAGGATTTTACCAAACGGAGAAAGAGATAATTCTTTTACCAGTGGAGATGGATTTAATGCCCAGGTTTATGCACTGGCGGTTCAGCCTGATCAAAAAATAATTGCTACAGGTTCATTTACAAAATACAACGGATCAAACTTAAATAACAATAGAGTTATTAGGCTTCTACCAGATGGGACTAAAGACAATGATTTCAATACTGGTTCAGGTGCTGATGGAATTGTCGAAATAGTGACATTGCAGCCTGACGGAAAAATTCTTTTGGGAGGACGGTTTAAAAATTTTAACGATAAGCCTTATTCTGGTTTAGTTCGTCTAAATACTGATGGAAGTATTGATTCAAGTTTTGATATCCAAAAGGGATTTGATAAAAATGTCTATGCAATTGCGCTTCAGTCAGATCAAAAGATAATTATAGGCGGTTCTTTTTTAACCTTCGATGACATTTCTGAAAAAAGGATTGTACGCTTAAACTCTAATGGAAGTCTAGATACGACATTTGATTCTGGTATAGGTTTTAGTAAAGGCGATGTTCGCTCTATATTGGTACAGCCAGATGAAAGGATCTTAGTTGGAGGTGCTTTCTCGGGAACTTATAGAAATACAGCTTCTTTAAGACTTGTTAGATTAATGCCTTCTGGAATTTTTGATAGTTCATTTAGCGCGCCTTTGAATAATACCCTTTATAACATGAAGTTTACAGAAGATTACAAATTACTCATTGGAGGTAATTTTAATTCAGTTGCAGGTGTTTCCAAACATAGAATTGCCCGTTTAAAACTTTGTGTAAATACTACTGTTTGGAATGGGATTTCTTGGACAAATGGCCCGCCTTCAGCAGGAAAAGATGTATACTTTAAAGAAAATTTTCCGCAGTTGACGAGCACTTCCATTTGCGGATGTAACATTGACCAAGGTAAGACCGTAACATTATTGGAGAACAATACTCTAGCAATAGAATTTGCATACACTGGTTCTGGAACTTTAGTCTTAGAAGATTCAGCAAGTTTATATCAATCAGATGATGATATGGTAAATACTGGAATTGTCCGTGTAATAAGAAAAACAAAGCCAGTAATTCGTTATGATATGACGTATTGGTCTTCGCCTGTTAACGAGCAAAAGATGTTCGATTTTTCACCAAGTACTCTTAGAGATAAATACTATTGGCAAGATCCAATTACTGGCTGGAATATCAATTACAATGGAACTATGAATATGATTCCAGGACAAGGTTACTGTATTAGGGCGCCGCAAAATTATTCAATTACAGAGCGTCAAGTATTTGAAGGAGTCTTTAAAGGAGTTCCAAATAATGGAAAAATAGAAGCAGAGCTTAAAGTAAAAGATGGTCATTATTTAATAGGAAATCCTTATCCATCTGCTATAAGTGCAGATCTTTTTATCATAGCCAATTCTTCTAAAATAAAAGGAGCTCTATATTTTTGGACACATGCAACACCGCCTTCCAGTGGTAAATATTCAGCAAATGACTGCGTGGTATATAATCTTTTAGGAGGTGTTGGAATAACTTCGTCATTAAATTCAGATTACACGACTACAGTGCCAGATGGGACAATAGCTTCGGGACAAGGATTTTTTATAGAAAATAGTTCTGAGGGTTTTATAGAATTTAATAACAGTATGAGAATTAAGTCTTTTAATAGCAGTTTTTTTAAACCAAGTAAAGATTCTTCGGCTGAAATAGATAATGAAAAACTTCGATTCTGGCTTAACCTCCATAATGGAAAAGGTCCGCTAAAACAGATTTTGCTGGGCTATGCCAAAGAGGCTTCCAATTCATTAGATTATTATGATGCATTGTCATTTGGTTCAAATCAAGAAATTGATTTTTATAGCGTTTTAGACAATAAAGAACTTGTTATTCAAGGAAGGGCGATGCCTTTGGAAGAGACTGATTCTATTAAGTTGGGATATAAAACAGACGTTAAAGCGACTTTGAATATAGAGATCGATCATCAAGATGCCTTGTTTAATCAAATCAATATTTTTCTTGTGGATAAAACGCTGGATAAACATCATAATCTTTCTGATGGGCCGTATCAGTTTGTTTCAGAAGTAGGGACTTTTAATAATCGTTTTGAAATTATTTATACTAATAAAACTTTAGGAAATAAAGCTTTCGAAGACAACTTTAAAGGGATTTCAGTATCTCTTAAAAATCGAGTAATAAATATTGAATCTTTTAAAGAGAACATAAAAGAGGTTCTTGTTTTTGATGTTTCTGGGAATCAGTTGTATAGAGGAAATAAGTTCCAAACTAAAAAAGTAGCTATCGAAGACCTACACTCCTCACACCAGATTCTATTTGTGAAAATTGTTTTTGAAGATGGAAAATCAACTTCTAGAAAGGTTATTTTTTAAGAAAAATAGAATGCCTGCCGTCTTTTTATACTGTAAATAAAGATTTATGGATAAGTATTTGATTTTTAAGTGTTTAATAAGTGTGTTTTTATAAATTAACAGTTTTTTCTTAATTTTTATATTTTTCCAATATTAGGTGTTAAAATTATATGTTTAATACTACATTGCGAATTTCAATGTAAATAAAATCGTACCTTGTAGTTATATTTAATCGATTAAACGCTTTTTAAACCGACTAAATGCATTTTGTACAAGCCTTCTCAATTTAATTTTTTTTCAAAATAAATGTTTTTTATCTGCCATAAGTTAATTGTCAAAATTGAATCACTTTTATAAATTCTTTTGGCACTTAGTCTTGTGATACGACTAAATGTCTTTCAATTCTACAATTAATCTTTTTTTGAGTTTGAATTTATTTTTCAATTACTAAAATGCCACAAGATGAAAAAAGATTTACTTTTAATGCTGAATTTCCTCAGCTTTTCAACTTTAGTAACTTATATTGAAAAACAGCTAAAATTTGGCTGGAGTTCTAAAATCCTTGTTGTTTTAATTTTACTATTTTCCCATACAGCTTTAAAAGCACAAATTATAACACGTTCAGTTGCTGTTAGCGATCCTTCTTTCCTCTTACCTGCTGGTATTGATGTTGTTACTGTTGAAGCTTGGGGTGCCGGAGGTGCTGGAGGTGCTGCAAGGGTGACCCCATTAGTCGGAAGAAGTGGCGGTGGCGGCGGTGGCGGCGCTTATGCAAGAGGAACAATCACAACAACAGGATTGTCAAGTTTGAACGTTGTAGTTGGACCAGCTACCGCAGGAGGAACTAGTGATGGAGCATCAGGAGGAGCTTCATACATAACGGGATTTACAGGTTCTTTTAATGCGCCTGGTGGATTCGGTGGTAATGCTAATATTGCAACGACCTCTAATCCAACTGGAGGAAATGGCGGTGTTGGAGTTGGAAATCTGGCAACAGGAACAGGAGGAAATGGAACAAATGGTAGTAATTCAGCATTAAGCGCATTTGCATCTACAGGCGCAGGTGGTAATGGAGCTAATTTTGGTTCAGGTGGAGGAGCTGGTGGGCCTTCGCAAAGCGCCGTAATATTAACAGACTTGACAGGGACTAATGGTTCAACTTATGGCGGTGGCGGTGGTGGAGCGATGAGCGCTAATGCATTAAGAAATGGGGGAAGTGGCGCGAGAGGGCATGTTAATATTACTTATACTTGTAAAACATATAGTTTAACCGGTATATCGGCTCCAAATGTTTGTACAGGAACAACTACACAAGTGCAGTTAACAGGTACAGCAGCAAGTCTTCCCGTTGGTACATACACGGTAAGATATAATACAAGTCGGCCAAATGCGGTAGGACTAACAGCAAATATGGTGGTTACAACCGCAGGATCTGGAAGTTTTACTGCAGCAGGATTGAATTCTTTAGGGAATAGTACCATTACCGTTACTTCTTTGACTTCGGTAGATTGTGTTTCTACTCTTATTGCAAATAATGTTGTAAATATAATAGTTAGTGCTTTACCAACGATAACTTTAGGAACTGTTACACCTGTATGCGCAAGCGCAAGTCTTCAAAATGTAACATTACCTTATACTGCAGTAACTAATGATCCAACAAACTATAGTATTACATGGAATGCCAGTCCTACAAATAGTTTTTTGCCAGTTACAAATGCTGCATTAACAGCCAGTCCAATCACTATTGCAGTTCCGGCAGGAACAGCTCCGGGCACTTACACGGGATCGCTAACAGTACGAAATGCTGCTGGGTGCGTATCTGCTGTAGCAAGTAATTTTACCATAACTGTAAATCCGTTACCGACCATAACATTAGGTGCGACTACAGCAGTGTGCGTAAGTTCAAGTGCGCAAAGTACAACATTGCCTTATACTGCTGTTGCAAACTCTCCAACAACTTACAGTATAACTTGGAATGCATCACCTGCGAATAGCTTTGTAGCAATTACAAATGTGGCTTTACCTGCTAGTTCAATCAATATTTCTATTCCTGCGGGAACGGCAGCGGGAACATACACGGGAACTTTAACAGTACGAAATGCAAATGGCTGTGTGTCTTCTGGCAATAATTTTACCATTACTGTAAATCCGCTTCCAACTATTACACTCGGTACTGCGGCAGTGTGTTTTAATGCGTCATCGCAAACCGCAAGCCTGAGTTATAGCGCCGCAACGAATTCACCAACGACATACAGTATAACTTGGAATGCCAGTCCAGCAAATAGTTTTGCGGCAGTTACAAACGTAGCTTTACCGGCAAGTCCAATTAATATTGCAGTTCCTGCTGGAACTCCAGCGGGAGCATATACAGGAATTTTAACGGTAAGAAATGCCAATGGCTGTGTTTCTTCAGCAAACAATTTTACGGTGACGGTAAATCCTTTACCGACCATAACATTAGAGACCGCCGCCACAGTATGCACAAGTCCAAATACGCAAAGCACAACACTGCCTTATACAGCTGTAACGAATTCACCAACCACCTACAGCATAACTTGGAATGCCAGTCCAGCAAATAGTTTTGCGGCGGTTACAAACGTAGCCTTACCGGCAAGTCCAATTAATATTGCAGTTCCTGCTGGAACTCCAGCGGGAGCATATACAGGAATTTTAACGGTAAGAAATGCCAATGGCTGTGTTTCTTCTGCAAACAATTTTACGGTGACGGTAAATCCTTTACCGACCCTAACATTAGGGACCGCCGCCACAGTATGCGCAAGTACAAATGTCCAAAGCACAGCATTGCCTTATACGTCTGTAACAAATTCGCCAACCACTTATAGCATAACATGGAACGCGAGTCCTGCAAATAGTTTTACGGCAATTACAAATCTGGCTTTACCAGCAAGTCCAATCAATATTACAGTTCCAGCAGGAACATCTCCGGGAACTTATACAGGATTGCTTACAGTTAGAAATGCCAATGGATGTGTATCTTCTGCAAATAATTTTACTGTAACGGTAAATCCTTTACCGACCATAACCTTGGGAACAGCCGCCGCAGTCTGTATAAGTGCAAATGTCCAAAGTACAGCATTGCCTTATACTGCTGTCGCGAATTCACCCACAACTTACAGCATAACTTGGAGCACAAGTCCGACAAATAGTTTTGCCGCAGTTACAGACGCAGCATTAACATCTAGTCCCATCAATATTACAGTTCCAGCAGGAACAGCTCCAGGAACTTATACAGGATTGCTTACAGTTAGAAACGCGAATGGCTGTGTATCTTCTTCAAATAATTTTACTGTAATGGTAAATCCTTTACCGACAATAACTCTGGGAACTGCTGTAGCAGTATGCACAAATACAAATGCTCAAAACACAATATTGCCTTATACTGCTGTCACGAATTCACCAACAACTTACAGCATAACTTGGAGCGCTAGTCCTGCAAATAGTTTTGTGGCAGTTACAGACGAATCTTTAACAGCTAGTCCAATCAGTATTTCAATTCCTGCGGGTACAGCAGGAGGAACCTATTCAGGAATTTTAACAGTGAAAAATGCGAATGGCTGTGTTTCGGCTGGCAATAATTTTACAGTAATAATTAATTCAGCTTCTACTCCAACGGCATCGGTAACCCAGCAGCCAACTTGTATAAACAATACGGGAGTTATTACGGTTACTTCGCCTGCTTCGGGAACAGGATATACATACAGTATTGACGGAGTAGATTTTAGTAATACTGCAGGGATATTTACTGGTTTGTCTTCTGGATCTTATGATGTACAAACTAGAAATAACACATCGGGCTGTGTATCAGAAGTAACACAAATTACAATAAATGCCTTTGTTACTAAAGTATGGAATGGAAATGTTGATGCGAATTGGGGAAATCCTGCAAATTGGACTCCTTCTGGAGTTCCTATTGCTTCTGATTGTATAGATATTCCAGACGTAGGAGTTGATCCTATTATTTCAGGAACAAATGCAAGTTTTTTTGCGAGCAGATTAACGATTCAAAACAATGGATCTTTAATTGTAAATGGAACTAATACTATAACCGTAACAAATGAAGTAAATGTACTTGGTAGTGGGGTTTTGATTTTTGAAAATAATTCAAGTTTAGTTCAAATCGCAGATGTAGTAAATACGGGAAATATTATTTATAAAAGAAATACGACCCCAGTAAGACGTTATGATGTTACCTATTGGTCTTCGCCTGTTACTCGTGAGCCCGCATTTACACTATATGATTTATCGCCTAATACACTTGGGGACAAATTTCATAAGTTTAATTCAGTGACGGAGAAATGGATCCTAATTAGAAATGGAGCAGAAGAAATGGTAAAAGGAAATGGTTATAGCATTCGATCACCTCAATTCTACGATTTAAACTCAACTCAAATTTTCGGTGGCGAGTTTAAAGGAGTACCAAATAACGGAACAATTTTAGGGCCGGTAGGGGCTCCTGAAAAACTCACCTTTTTAGGGAACCCATATCCTTCTGCAATTTATGCAGATGAATTTATCTCTGATAATTCAGGTCGCATTTATGGAACCCTTCAGTTTTGGACACACAATAGTGCTCCTACTCTAATTCCAGGGACTAATACTTTTACTTATAGCAGTGGCGATTTTGCTTATTATAACTTATCAGGGAATATAGAAGTAGGAGAAATGGAAGGTACTCCAGCAACAAATCCTGGGAATCAATCCATACCTGCTGGATATATTGCCGCTGGGCAAGGTTTTTTTGCTCAATCGTTAACTGGTGAGCAGGTTGTCTTTACCAATTCGATGCGCGTGCCTAATCTTAATAGTCAGTTTTATAAATCTTCGGCAACTGTAGCCATAGAAAAACACCGTGTGTGGTTAAATTTAACAAATACAGAAGCGGCTTTTAAGCAATTGCTTATTGGTTATGTAACTGGTGCAACCAACTCTTGGGATAATAATTATGATGCAGTTACAATGAATGCCAATCCGTTTGTCGACTTTTATAGCATCAATGATGGAAAAAAACTGGTTATTCAAGGTCGTGCAGTACCATTTGTTGTAACTGACACTATTCCGTTAGGATATAAGTCTACGATTCCAGAAGGTAATTTTACCATTGCAATAGACCATGCCGACGGAGATTTAAGTAATCAGAATATTTATCTGCAAGACAATTTGACAAATACCATCCATAACTTAAAAACAGGAGGTTATACTTTTACTTCAGCACCAGGAACTTTTCTTAATCGGTTTGTATTGCGATATACAAGTTCAGATGACGATAAAACCTTAGGTAATGAAGATTTTGAGAATCAGGATCAGAAAATTTTTGTTTCGGTTAAAGATAAAAACATCAGACTGCAATCTTTTTCTGAGCAGGAAAATCTTCAGGAAACGGCAATTTATGATTCTGGAGGTAAATTGTTATATCAGAAAAAACAAATTGGAAATAGGGAATTTGTAATAAACAATTTTCAATCGGGACCGCAGGTCTTATTCGTAAAAATAACTCTGGATAGCGGTAAAACGATAACGAAAAAAATAGTATTTCAGTAAAATAAAAAGCGGTTGAAAATTTAAAACTCAACCGCTTTTTTATTTTTATTAAGCACTACGCTGTAAATTTTCGTGCGTATTGGTAATCGCCTTTTCATTTTTATAATCAATCCATTTCTGGCCTTGAATTTTTCGCATCATAATATCAAAATGGCGCATGATAAAAACATTGTATGCTGCTTTAGATAAATTGACAATGTTTTTTGGAAACGATCTTAAGCTCATCGAAAATCCAGGTGTCAGGTATTTCATATAATGCCAATATCCCTCAGGCATATAAAGCATTTCGCCATGTTTTAGATTGGTAATATACCCTTCGGCATTTTTGAGCGCTGGGAATTTTTCATAATCCGGATTATCAAAATCAATATCTTCTCTTGAAATTAAGGCATGAGGTACCTTGTACATAAATTTTGATTGACTTGGCGGGAAAATCATATATTGTTTTTCTCCATGAAAATGAAAATGAAGAATATTCGAATAGTCAATATCGTAATGCATGAAAACTTTCGAATTTTCTCCTCCAAAAAATAACATTGGCATTTGCTTGACTAGTTTTAAGCCAATATCGGGCCACAAGAAGTCATTCTTTAATGAAGGAACTTCTTTCATTAAATTGTAAAGAAATATACGGTAATTGGTAGGCTTTTCTTCCAATAAGTCGATATAATCACTCATTTTCATTGTAGTGTGCGCCTCGTTGAATCCGTCTTCATGATTTACAGGTCTGTCATCGTACAAGGGAACGACCGAGTCTCCTGCTATTTCTTTCATATAAGATAATTTCCATTTGCTATAAGCTGGCCAGTCTTCGGTCAATTCTTCAATAACAACAGGAATTTGTTTTTTTACATATTGGGAAACAAAATCTTCTCTTGAGATTTTTTTTACCCTTTCAATTTGTTTTAACTTCATTTTTATAAATAAAAAAATTGCTTATAACTCTCTGCTATAAGCAATTTAAAAATATTTCTCGAGATTTTAGTTCTCTTTTGACTAAAAAATTGATCGGATCGATGCTCAAAAAGCATTATTTAGAAAGGTATTTCTTTAAAATTTACTGTAAGAATTTTTAAAGTTAATCGGCTGCATATTTGTTGTTCCAATACAGCATCATCATCAAAGTAACAATTACAGAAGAGGCAAGACCTTCAAATAATAGGCAAATACAGTAAGTTGGAACTGATGGATTTCCGCCGAACATAAAAGTTTCAGAGAGACCTCTTACATATGCATCTCCGCCTCGGGCGTAACTGTAAACCAATAAACCAAAAACACTCATACATACACCAACCACAGAAGTTGTCATTGCAGAAATAGCGTTTGATAGAAAATCGGTTTCTCCCTCATGAAAATTCATCTGCATGGTCCTATTAACACCGTAGAATATAATGAAAACGTTGAGTGTTCTCAAATAAAACAAATCTGCTAAACCTAGTACATTCATTAATAAAAAATAAATGCCAATTCCGAGGAAAATCAAAAAACCGTTGGTAATTTCTTTAGGTAATTTCATAGTGGTTATTTTTTAGAAGTTAATAGTAAATAATTGAAAAACAGTGGTCTATCAAATTTACTAAAAAAATAACTACGATGATTTAAAAACGGTAAAAACTATGCGGTTTGGTTTTTTAAGGACGAATTTATAAAAGCCAAAGATTCAATTTTATCTTGATTAAGCTGTTCTTTTAATGCGTCTACTGAACTGAATTTTTGCTCTTCGCGAATGTAATGCAGTAACGAAACCTCAATATTTTGATCGTAAATGTCTTTGTCAAAATTAAACAAATGCACTTCAATGGTTTGTTTTTCGCCATTAACAGTCGGATTGAAACCAATATTCATCATGCCAAAAACAGTTTCACCGTTTACAGTTGCCTTAACAACATAAACGCCAATTTTTGGGATTAGTTTATAATCTTCTTCAATGTGAATATTTGCGGTAGGAAAACCAATTGTTCTTCCGAGCTGTTTTCCTTTTACGATAGTTCCGTTCAAGAAATAGTTGTAGCCTAAATATTCGTTGGCAAGTGCCATGTTGCCTTCATTTAAAGCCTTTCTAATTTTGGTTGAACTAACTGAAACATCTTGAATTTCTTCAGCAGAAATCTGCTCTACTTCAAATCCGTATTCGAGTCCAAAAGCAATCAGATCATCAATATTTGCAGTTCTATTGCGGCCAAAACGATGATCGTGTCCAATAATGATTTTTTGTATCTGGAATTTTTCGACCAAAATGGTGCGAACAAATTCTTCTGCGGTTAATCTTGAGAAACTTTCGTTAAAAGGATGAACAATTAAGTTTTCAATTCCAGTAGCTTCCAAAAGTTTTATTTTTTCACTAATGGTATTCAGCAATCGTATCTCCGATTTTTCTTGAAGAACCATTCGCGGATGCGGAAAAAAGGTCAGAACCAAACTTTCGTATTTCCCATTTTCAGTATGCTGCGTAATTCGATCTAGAATTTTTTTATGACCAATATGCACACCATCAAAGGTACCAAGAGTTAAGATTGTTTTCTTGGTTGACTGAAAATCGTTTATAGAATGAAAGAGCTTCAAAACAAATTATTTAAGATGCTGCAAATTTATACTATTCTCTTTTAAATTTAATACTATGCCAAATCGAATTTTAACGTATAACAGATCTTTTTGTGGAAATAAGCCAACTCGTCGATTAAAAAGCAATAATTGTCGTATAGATAATATGATTTCAAATTAATTGAAGTAATTTTGATATTATATTTTAAGAAGATGAAAAAACAACTACTTTGTATATTTTTAATTTTTTGTTTTGCCAATGTGAGTGCACAGGATGTTTTGTGGCAAAAAGTAACTTCTTCATCGCTTTCGCGAAAAGCAGATGGGGTAAGCTCGGGCAAATTATATTTTAAATTAAATAGCAATCTTCTTAATTCTAAGCTGGCTTCAGCGTCTAATAAAACAGCAAAAAATACAGTTTCAGAAATTACGATTCCAAATACTGATGGAAATTTAGAACGTTTTTCGGTTTGGGAATCTTCTAATTTTGATCCGGAATTACAGGCAAAATATCCAGAAATCAAAGCTTATGAAGGCCGTGGAATAGATGATAAAAATGCTAAAATCCATTTTAGCGTTGCACCGATCGGAATGCAGACAATGGTTTTTAGAACAGCAAAACCAACAGAATATATTGAACAAAATCCTGATAATAAATCGGAATATGTTTTGTTTAAAGCACAAGACAACGCAGAGACAAGAAGATTTTTAGATTGTAAAACTATTGATTTAGTGGCTGAAAATAAATTGTCAACAACGGCAAAAACAACTTCTAATGCCAAACAATTTAAAACACTTCGATTGGCATTATCTTGCACAGGAGAATATGCGGCTTATTTTGGTGGAACAAAATCAGGAGCTTTAGCAGGAATGAACGCGACTTTAACTCGTGTAAACGGTATTTTTGAAAGAGACCTTGCTGTAAGAGTAGTTTTAATCGCTAATAACACCGATGTTATTTATACTGATGCGGCTGCAGATCCTTATTCTGTTCCTTCACAAGGAGCTGTCGATGGAGGAACTTGGCCAAAACAAGTTCAAACTACATTAACTAATGTTATTGGTGAGGCCAATTATGATATTGGTCATTTGTTTGGAGGTTCTGGAGGCGGAGGAAATGCAAGCTGTATTGGTTGCGTATGTGTGAGCCCAACTGCCAATGATCCTGTCGGAAAAGGTAGTGCATTTACTTCTCCAGCAGATGCAAAACCAGAAGGCGATAATTTTGATATTGATTTTGTTGCTCACGAAATGGGGCATCAGCTCGGCGGATCGCATACTTTTTCGTATGCAAATGAAGGAATGGGAACATGTTACGAACCAGGAAGCGGATCAACCATTATGGGATATGCCGGAGTAACAAAAGGCTATAATGTTCAAGATCATTCTGACGATTATTTTTCGTATGCAAGCATTAGTCAGATCCAGAATAATTTGGCAGGAAAAACTTGTCCTGTTTCAACACCAATAACTGATAATAATCCGCCTGAGATAATTGCAGGTCAAGATTATACAATTCCAATTAGTACGCCATTTGTATTAACAGGAACAGGTTCTGATCCTGAAGGAAATTCAATAACTTATACTTGGGAACAATACGATAGTGCCACAACGGCTTTTGCGGGAAATAGTTTTGCTTCTCCAACAAAACCAGATGGTCCAATGTTTAGATCTTTTCCACCTACAGCTTCTCCAGTTCGCTACATGCCAGCTTTAAGTTCTGTACTCAATAACCAGCTGACTACAAGTTGGGAATCTGTTTCGTCGATTGCAAAAACAATGAATTTTACCCTTACAGGACGTGATAATGCAGCTTCAGGAAAAGTACAAACTAGTACAGACGCAATGGTTGTCACAGTAAGTGCTTCTGCGGGACCATTTGCAGTAACTTCGCAAAAAGAAGATAATATTGGATGGGCACAAGGATCTGCACAAACAATAACTTGGAGTGTCAACAATACAAACACACTTCCAGGATCATCAAATGTGAATATAAAATTATCTATTGACGGAGGTACAACATTTCCAATTGTTTTGGCAGCTAATACTCCAAATGATGGAACAGAAACAATATTAGTTCCATCGGATGTTGAGGTTTCTACAAATTGCAGACTTTTAATAGAACCAGTTGGAAATATTTATTATGCTTTAAATAGTATGCCTTTTGCTGTAGGATATACGGTTTCTACATCTTGTTCTTCCTATAGTTTTGGCGGTGGGTATTCGACGGGTGATGGCGCAAACGTTAACAAAACAGTTGCTGTGCCAGCTTCTACCGGATCTATTTCAGATGTTAATGTTTCGGTAAATGTGACGCATGCGAGATTTTCAGATTTGACGATGCAGATTATTAGTCCGCTAGGGACAGTTGTAACTTTATTTAATAAAAATTGTGATAATACAAGTTCTACTTTTGCTTTACAATTTGACGATAGCGGATCTGCTTTAAACTGCAATACGACTACAAGTCAAATTGTGATTCCGTCAACAGCCTTAAATGCTTTTAATGGAGAAAATTCTCAAGGAACTTGGACTTTTAGAGTTTACGATGATAAGGTAGGAGCATTAGGAACCATAAATTCTGCTTCAGTAAATATCTGTAACAAAACCTATACTTTAGGAAACGATGATTTTGAAAATGCTGAATTTATTGCCTATCCAAATCCAAACAAAGGAAGTTTTACGGTACAATTTGAGAGAGATTCAATAAGCGAAATTAAAGTTTATGTCAATGATATTAATGGAAAATATGTTTATGACAGAACTTTCCAAGGTTCAGGATATTTTATTCAAGATATTCAATTACCAGATGTACCTTCAGGTCTTTATTTTGTGACGGTTACTGATGGACAAAAGAAAGTAATAAAAAAGATATTGGTAAATTAAACCTAGAATCTTTAAAAGCTTAATGCGCCATAGCCATACAAATTACACTGATTTTTACGCCAGGGATTTTTAATAAAGCTAGCGAACAAGCCTCAATTGTTGCGCCCGTTGTAAGTACGTCGTCAACAATTAGGAAATGTTTGTTGTGATTGGCTTCTGTAAATTCTACATCAAAAATATTCTCGATATTTTCAGATCTTCCTAAAAGATTCTTTTTAGATTGTGTTTTAGAATAGATCTTTCGAATTAAAATATTTTCCTCAAAAGGAATATTAAAACCAGATGCGATTGCTTTTCCAAAAGTCGTAACCTGATTATAACCGCGTTCTTTAAATTTTCTTTTATGAAGCGGAACAGGAATTACGGCATCAAAAGGAATTTCAAGTTGAATTTCCTTTAAATCTTCGGCATACCAGCTTCCCAGTACAACGCCGATTTCTTGATGGCCTTTGTATTTTAAATTATGGATTAATTCCTGAACCATTCCCTTTTTATTAAAATACAAAAAAGTCGATGCAAATTGAATATCAACTTTGCCATAAAACTTTTTTACAGCTTCATTTTTTGAATCTAAATGGTATTGAGTTAGAGGCATTTCATGACGGCACGATGTACAGAAAACATTTTCATTCTGAAGTAAAAGAGCACGGCATCCGCTGCAGACTTTCGGGAAAAACAAATTTATCAGGTAATTAATCACAAAAAGAAAGTTTTTATTTACAAAAATAACAAAATCAATACTTCAATCTTTATAATTTTTCTTTTTTATATAGGGAGTTTTTATATTTTTGCATCACTATGGCAAAACAAGAAGATTTATTTAAGAATGTGGTTTCGCACGCAAAAGAGTACGGATTTATTTTTCCGTCAAGCGAAGTTTACGACGGGTTAAGTGCTGTATATGATTATGCACAAAATGGTGTCGAATTAAAAAAGAATATCCGTGAATATTGGTGGAAATCAATGGTTCAAATGAACGAAAATATTGTCGGCCTTGATGCTGCAATATTGATGCATCCAACAACTTGGAAAGCTTCTGGTCACGTTGATGCTTTCAATGATCCATTAATTGATAATAAAGATTCTAAAAAGAGATATAGAGCTGACGTTTTGGTTGAAGACCATGCGGAAAAAATTCATCAGAAAGCAAGCAAAGAATTTTCAAAGAAAAAATTGAGATTTGAAAACTTTGAAGAAGCCGAAAAATTTTATAATAAATTAATAAATATTTATGAGTTTGAGGAAAATTTTACTTTAGAATTTCTATTTTTTCAGAATTATCTTGTGAATTTTTCCGTTGAATTAATGAATTTTGGAATTGAAGATTTATTGAATAGGGGAAATCTAAATAATTTGGATTTAAAATTAGTAAATAAACTAATATTTTTAAATGGAAATTTTAAATCTTATGATGAATTCTTTAAAACTAAAGATTGTATCAAGAATAATCACGATGATGTTTTAAATTTTGAATTATTTAGACAGATTGAAACAGATTACCCAAAATTTATAGAATTAAGTTATAAAATAAGATATCTTTTAGAAGACGTTAAAGATAATGGAAATATATTTAGGAATCTTTTTAAGAAAAAATCTATTTTATCGAGACTTGCAAAAGGAATGACCGATGATCTTCAGGATGTAAAAGCTCTAATCGAAGAATTGGAAATTGCTGATCCTGAAACGGGTTCTAAAAACTGGACAGATGTGAAGCAATTCAATTTAATGTTCGGAACGAAATTGGGAGCTTCTGCAGAATCTGCAATGGATTTATACTTGCGTCCAGAAACGGCTCAGGGTATTTTCGTGAACTTCCTGAATGTTCAGAAATCGGGCCGTATGAAAGTTCCTTTTGGAATTGCTCAAACAGGTAAAGCATTTAGAAATGAAATTGTAGCAAGACAATTTATTTTCCGTATGCGTGAGTTTGAACAAATGGAAATGCAGTTTTTTGTGCGTCCTGGAGAAGAAATGAAATGGTATCACCACTGGAAAGAAACTCGTTTAAACTGGCATTTGTCTTTAGGATTAGGAAAAGAAAATTACCGTTTTCATGATCACGAAAAATTAGCACACTACGCAAATGCTGCGGCTGATATCGAATTTAATTTCCCATTCGGATTTAAAGAATTGGAAGGAATTCACTCTCGTACCGATTTTGATTTAAAAGCACACGAAGAATATTCTGGAAGAAAATTACAATATTTTGATCCAGAACTTAACGAAAACTATGTTCCTTATGTAGTTGAAACTTCTGTTGGTTTAGATCGTATGTTCTTGGCTGTTTTTGCAACTTCTTTACAAGAAGAAACATTAGAAGACGGTTCTACAAGAACGGTTTTGAAATTGCCAGCAGTTTTAGCGCCAACTAAAGCAACCATTTTACCATTGGTTAAAAAAGATGGTTTGCCAGAAGTGGCTAAAAAAATTATCGAAGACTTGAAATGGGACTTCAATGTTGCTTATGATGAAAAAGATGCTGTAGGACGTCGTTACAGAAGAGCAGATGCTTTAGGAACGCCATTCTGTATCACAGTAGATCACCAGACGCTTGAAGACGAAACAGTAACAATTCGTCATAGAGATACAATGAAACAAGATCGTGTAAAAATTACGGAATTACGAGCTATTATCGAAAATGAAGTTTCGATGAAAAACTGGTTAATGAAAATGTAAGCTTTACCGTTTATACTATAGATCCCAAATTCCGTCAAGGAGTTTGGGATTTTTATTTTTAAAAAAGGCATTTCATCGGCTTTTTTCGCACTTCATCCTTATGTATCAACATTTATGGGTAATGTGTTAACAATGAAGTGTTTAAAATTTTTAAATCCTTAATTTTAAATTTGTAATAACATAGAAAGCAAATTTTTTTCTTCATTACATCAATTAAAAGCTATTTTTTGATTATGATTGCGTAGTGAGAAAACCAATAAAACCGAAATTGAAAAAGTATTCCTATATTATAATTGATGATGACGCTGAGAGTATTTTGAAAACCCAAACAGCCGCTTCAGGTTTTTTAGAATTATCTTTTGTAGGATCGGCATCAAATTTTCAGGACGGTTTAGACTTGGTTTTAGAACATAAACCCGATCTAATTTTTCTCGAAATCGAGCCTAATAATTTATCAAGTCATTTGTCTCTGACTTTTATTAGCGAACTTCATCGTTTTTTTCAGCAGATTCCTAAAATTATTGTAACCACAAAAGAAAAAGAAAAAGCTTTTGACGCTATTCAATATGGCGTTTTCGATTACCTTTTAAAGCCAGTTGCGCCAAACGATTTTTTAAAATCAGTTTTAAAACTTAACAGAGCCAATTTAGAGACTCAAATTACTCCTTTTAGACAAGAACCTACAACTATTACAATTGAGGCGGGAACAATTCCTCAAAACATCCAGAAACCATTAACGATCTGTATAAAATCGTATGGAGATTATCGGTATTTAAATGCTGAAGATATTTGTTATTTTCAAGCCGATAATAACTCAACAGATATTTATTTGAATACAGGTGAAATGATTACGGCATTTAAAACGTTAAAGCATTTTGAAAGTGTTTTAACGTATCCTTTTATTCGTATTCACAACAGTTATGTAATCAATCGAAATTACATTTCAAGAATTCATAGCGGAAACTCAACCTGTTACATAAAAAACTCTTCAAAAAAGATTCCTTTTTCTAAAACTTACAGATCAAATGTCGAGCAAATTATTGCCGATTTTTCTGCAGGAAATTACCTAGAAGTCTAAAAATTAGACGGTTACATTAATTTGCTATCCATTGACTATCAATTGGGTACGATCTACCACAAACTCAATTTTTCGTATAAATTTTTTTCGATCACGGTGTTAGTTTTACACTCTGATTCGCAAGCAAACAGCGAGTCATCTCCAAAAATTAAAACAAAACATTAAAACCCTCAGATCATGAAAAAGACAGCTTTAACATTCGGATTATTTTCTTTAGTAGCAGTAGCAACTTCTTTTGCAAATCCAGCAATTTCTAACTCTTCAAGTGAAAAACTTAGCATTGATCCGCCAATTGCGAGTAGAGGTGGTCAGGGTACAAGTCAAGATGGAAGAAAATTAGATATTTATAAAACAAGCAATTCAGCAAATCTAAATGAAACTAAGACTTTCAATTCTGATAGACAATCATTCGCAAAAAATATTAAATTGGATTAATATAGTTGAAATAACATAAAAAAAGCTGTCAATATTGACAGCTTTTTTTATGTCTTTTAGTTTTGTACTTTTGATTAAATTCAAAAGGGAACTGTTGAAAAATAAATGCTTAATACTTACTTCTATTTTTACTATTCTTTTTGGATGTTCCCAAAAAAAGAATGATGGTGATCATGATACTGCTCAAAAAGATAGTCTTTCTCTATACTTTTCTTTAGCTAATGATATAAATCTTTCCTATAAAGAAAAACAGCTATATAATAAAAAAGCTTTCAATATTATTATGGATCAAAAAGATGATTCTATTAATAAAGCAAATCTTTTTAAAATTGCTAATAGGTATTACAATATGAACGATTGGGATTCCTATAAGAAGACTTCATATCTCATTTTGGATAGGTCAAGAAAGAGTAGGGATTCGGTTAATTTAGCAAAAGCATATACTTATTTAGCAGACTATTATTTATTGAAGTCTGTTCCAGATAGTGCCTATAGGAACTACTACGTAGCGGAGAAAATTTATCTTCATATTAATGATGAATTAAATCTTGCAAAAACGTATTCGAGTAAAGCAAATCTTCAATATCAGGAAGGTGCACTTTTTGAAAGTGAAGTTACCATTTTTAAGGCTTTAAGCATTTTAAAAAAATTAGAAAATGTGAGCAATCAGCTTTATGATTGTTATAATACTTTAGGAATACTTTATAATGATAGGGAAGAATACAATAAATCTTTAGAGTTTCATAATAAAGCATTAGAAATATTAAAAGATAAATCAATTCCTGCAGAACTACAACTGGAGGCAATTTCTCTAAATAATATTGGCTACGTTTACTTAGGGATGAAAAATTACAAAAAGGCTAAATATTATTTTCATCAAGGGTTAATACAAGATGATTTGTATAAGGGTAATCCAAAGTTATATGCAATGCTTTTAGATAATCTGGCTTATGCAAAATTTAGAATGCGGGAATCTGAAGGGCTTCCTAAACAATTTTATCAAGCACTAAAGATTAGAGACAGCCTTGATTTAACATCGGGAGTTATTTTAAATAAAATCCACCTCGCCGAATATTTTGCATTCGTAAAAGACTCAGCTAAGGCTTTGAAATTTTCAAAAGAGGCAGTAGAATTATCACGCTCTAGTGAATCTGCTACAAGTTTATTGGAGTCTTTAAAACAAATTGCTTTAGTTGATCCGAAAAATGCTTCGATATACTCTAAAGAGTATATTGATATTAGCGAGAAACTTCAAAAAACAGAACGCAAAATGGGAGAGAAATTCTCCCGTATAGAGTACGAAACCAACGAAATAAAAGACCAAAACTCCAATCTTCAGGAAAAAAATAAAACTTTGGTTTATGTATTTAGTATTTGTACATTGCTCGGGCTGTTTTTTTATGTTTATAAAACCCAGCAAGCCAAAAACCGTGAGCTTCTCTTTAAACAGCAACAGCAGATTGCAAATGAAGATATTTACAATTTGATGATTTCGCAGCAGAATGAAATTGAGCTTACGCGAATAAAAGAAAAGAAAAATGTTGCGCAAGAATTGCATGATGGAGTTTTGGGACGAATGTTCGGTATTAGAATAAGTTTGGATAGTTTGGATAAGCTTGATGAAGCAGAAGCAGCCTCTAAAAGAAAAAAATATCTCAACGAACTTAAAAATGTGGAGCAGGATATTCGAGAAATTTCGCATGATTTAAATAGAGAAAAATCGGAATTAATTAATAATTTTGTTTCGATTTTAAATAAACTATTTGAAGATCAGCGAAATACGTACAGTTCGAAATTAATTACCGTTTTTGATCCTGAAATTAAATGGGATTTGATAAGTAATATTAACAAAATCAATCTGTATAGAATTGTTCAGGAAGGGCTTCAAAACTGTAATAAATATGCGAAGGCAGATATTATTAAAGTGCAGTTTGAGAAAGATGACGACAATCTGGTTTTAACTATCGAAGATGACGGAATTGGATTCAATACCAGTAAAACCAAAAACGGAATTGGTTTGCATAATATTGAATATCGAGCGAAAGAATGTAAGGGTACAGTTACGATAAAATCTGCCCCAGGAGAAGGAACAATCCTAATTATAAAAATCCCAATAGACCCAAATAATAACCTGCATAATGACATTTGATTTAACCGCCTCAGTTCCGCCACTTATAAAAAAGAATATTCTAATAGTAGACGACCATCCGTTTATTATTGAAGGATATAAAAATGCTATAACCCGTTATAATCCAAAACAATATGAGTTTTTAATTTCTCAGGCGCATGATTGCAAATCAGGTTATGATATAATTGAAGATACTAACACTCCTCATTTTGATATTGCTTTTTTAGATATCAGCATGCCTCCTTATGAAGAAAAAGAGATTTTTTCGGGCGAAGATTTAGCTAGACTGCTCTTAAAAAAAATGCCTTCGTGCAAGATTATTCTCTTGACAATGTATACCGAATTGCTGAAAATTAAAACCATCATTAGATCAATTCAGCCAAACGGTTTGATCATTAAAAATGATCTTACTTTTGACGAATTGCTTTTGGCTTTTGATAAAGTAATGAAAAACGAAAAATATTACAGCCAGTCGGTTGTAAAAATGCTGAATCAAACCACTCATAATGCAATCGAAATTGATCAATATGATAAGCAGATTTTGATTCATTTAGGAAAAGGAGCTTCAATTGAGGAAATGCTCCAAAATATTCCGATTTCTTTGAATGCCATAGAAAAACGAAAAAAACATTTGAAAGAATTACTAAAGATCAAAAACGATTCTGATCTGGATTTGATTAAAGAAGCAAAAAGTAAGGGACTTTTTTAAAGATAAATTTCAAATAAAAAATTCCAAATTCCAATGCTGGTTGCGCCAATTGGAATTTGGAATTTTTTTATTGGAGTTTCTTAAAATTTATTCACTCAAAGCATCCCATCCGCGTGCTTTTAAAGCAATTTTTGTATTGGCGCGGGTTACAAGATGTATTCCTTCATTTTCTTCTGCCATATGACCTATAACAGAGAAATTCGGATTTCCTTTTATTTTGTCAAAATCATTAATGTCGATTGTAAATAAAAGCTCGTAATCTTCGCCGCCATTTATGGCAACCGTTGTACTATCGATATTAAACTCTTCGCAAGTAGAAATAAACTGCGGATCTAACGGCAATTTATCTTCATATAAATTACATCCTACTTTAGATTGTTTACAGATATGCATAATTTCAGAAGATAATCCGTCTGAAATATCAATCATTGCGGTAGGTTTTATTTCAAGCGCATGAAGTAAAGTGCGTACATCTTTTCGAGCTTCAGGTTTCAATTGACGCTCTACTAAATAAGTATAAGGATCTAAATCTGGCTGATTGTTTGGGTTAACTTGGAAAACTTGTTTCTCACGTTCCAAAACTTGTAATCCCATATAAGCAGCACCAAGATCTCCAGTTACAACTAATAAATCAGTTTTTTGTGCTCCGTTTCTGTAAACAATTTCATTTTCATCAGCTTCACCAATTGCCGTAATGCTGATAATTAGTCCTTTTTGAGATGAGGTTGTATCACCGCCAATAACGTCAACTTTATATTCTTTCGCGGCAAGCGTAATTCCTGCAAACAATTCTTCTAGAGCTTCAAGCGGAAAACGATTTGAAACCGCCACTGAAACCGTAATTTGAGTCGGTTTTGCATTCATCGCACAAATGTCAGAAACATTTACCACGACCGCTTTGTAGCCTAAATGCTTTAAAGGCATATAAGCCAAATCGAAGTGAACTCCTTCAATAAGTAAATCTGTCGAAACAACTACTTTTTTATCTTTAAAATCAAGAACGGCTGCATCGTCACCAATACTTTTTAAAGTAGACTCTTGAGTAACATCAAAGTTTTTGGTTAAATGGTCTATCAAACCGAATTCGCCCAATTGTGCTATGCTAGTTCTCTGCTGATTTTTATCTTCAATCATTTGTGTTAAGTTCCAAAGTTATTAAGTTGCAAAGGTACAAAGGATTTTTTTAAAGCTTCTAAGTTTTTAAGTTTCTAAGCTCCTGAGATTTTATAAACGTCGCGTATATCTGTAGAGACGCACTGCAGTGCGTCTACTTTTCGTATGTCCGTGCCGTTTATACACAGTCTGTATAACGTCTGCGCACAGTATTTCCATATTGTTTTATTGGTAGGAAAAATAATTTTAATATATTTTTTTGCTGCTGACAAACTGTTGTCACCGACCCATTTTAATTTTGACATATAGAAATTTTAAAACTTTAAAACCATGAAAACATTAGCAGCACAAGTTATTACACCAGAAGATTTATTGAAACATTGGCAAGGTCATAGAGCTTTAACGCGTCGTGTAATTGAAGCTTTTCCAGAAAAAGATTTCTTCGAATTTTCGATTGGAGGAATGCGACCTTTTGCAAAACTAGTTGACGAACTTTTAGCAATTGCGGCTCCAGCATTGAAAGGAATTGTAAACCGCGATAGCAAACCGTATACAGAAGGGGAGGAAAAGTTAATTTTTAAGGCGCAGTATCTTGAAAAATGGGATCAAGCTACAGAAGAAATCAACAAATACTGGGAACAATTGGCTATTGAAGATTTTAGCGAAACTTTTAATTTATTTGGTCAGTATGAATTTCCTATTATCCATAATATTTTGTATTTTGTTGATAATGAAGTGCATCATCGTGGACAAGCTTATGTATATTTAAGAGCTTTAAACATTGAGCCTCCATTTTTCTGGGAAAGACCATAATTTTTTTTAATTAAATTAAAATTTTCGACTATGAGTTTAAAAAGAATAATGTCCAATTATGCAGATTATAATTTATGGGTAAATCAGCAATTTGTGAATTGGCTTTCGCCGAAATCAGATGAACTGCTTTATACCGAAATGCCGTCAAGTTTTTCGACTATCATAAAAACACTCGATCATATTTGGTCTACTGAAGAATATTGGTTTTCTGTCATTTCCGAATCTTCATTATTAGAAAAGAAAGAAGAGAGCGAATTGTCAAAAGAGGAAATATTTGCTGGATTATTAAATTCCTCTACAAAATTGAAACATCTTATTAATTCATTGTCGGATGAAGATTTAGAGAAAGAAGTGAAAATTGTCAATCCGTGGTTTGAGTGCGAACTGCCCATTTCTGAATATTTACTACAGGTTATAAATCACGGGACTTACCATCGAGGCCAGATTGTAACAATGGGGCGCAATATCGGAATTACAGATGCCACAAATACCGATTATAATTTTTATAATGTTGTAAAACAGCAATAAATTTATAAAAAAACTCCTGAGATTTTCTCAGGAGTTTTTTTATAAAAGTCTTTTTTTATTGATTTCTAATAATTCTAAAACTCTCGCTTTGAGAGATTCTGGTTCTAGAATTTTGGCATAATCGCCAAACATTAAAAACCAGCGCGGAAAACCGTCTTGCAAACTATGAGACATAAACGTCATTTCGATTTCGTCGCCTATTTCTTTTTGAGAAATAAATCCGTGGTATTTTCTTTCGGTAACCAGATATCGTGCGATTTTCTTTTGAACTAAAATTCGAACCTTTGTGGTCGGAATCGTTTCGTTTTTGGTTAAATAAGTTTCCAGAGAATCATGTTCGATCGTGAAATCAAGTTCTGTTTTTTTAAGTTCCAAAATTCTATCCGTTCGAAACTGACGGTAATCTTTTCTGAGGTGGCAATATCCTAAAAAATACCAGCTATTATGATCGTGAAAAACGCCGACAGGTTCTATATTTCGCTGAGTAGTTTCGTCTTTATCAAAAGTTTTATACGTTAAAAGAATTTGCTTTTTCTCGGCAATACTTTCGAACAAAACCGCCAAAGTATTCGGCGAATTATCATTAAACATCGGTTCTCCATCCTGCATTACAATTCTCGATTCGATGTTCGAAAGATAATCTTTATCGTTACTTCTCAAAACCGATTTTAGCTTGTACATCGCCGACGCATAATGCGTTCCTAAAGAAGGATCAGTAAATTTCTGCATCAGTTTTTCGGCTGCAATAAAACTGCTTACTTCTTCGCGCGTAAACATAACAGGCGGAAGTCGGTAACCTTCCATCAAAGCATAACCAACTCCGGCTTCGCTATAAATAGGAACGCCAGAAGCTTCAAGAGTTCTAATGTCTCTATAAATAGTTCTTAAACTGCACTCAAAACGATCGGCTAATTCCTGGGCTTTCACAATTTTTTTAGATTGCAACTGAATGAGAATAGCAACTATGCGGTCAAATCGTTTTGGAGTTTCGTCCATTTTTTAAAGTTTTAAGATTCTGAGATGCTAAGTTACTAAGGTTTGATATTTATAGAACTAAAAAAGCTGTTCCAAATTGAAACAGCTTTTCGACTTTAAATCGCAAAAAAAAAAATTAAAATCTATACAATAAGCCAAATTGCGGCTGATCGAAGATATTTTCAAATAAATTGATGTTTAATTGGAAAGTATCTGAAGAAGGACCATTTTCAGGAGATACACTGTTGTACGCCAAAACATTAGCCAAAACAAAAGTAACAGCAACATTTTTGGTAATAAAATAGTTTAGTCCCACATTAATATCAGCGGTTAAACTATTATCGGTATCACTGCCAACAAGTGGTGTTTCGGTTTTGTTTCTTCCAAAACCTAAACCAGCTTCTGCGTAAGCTTTGAAACGTTTTTTATCCAATTCTAAAAAGTAGTAACGGGCAAAAGCACCAACTCCAAATACATTGGTTTTTACACCTGTTGCTTCCTCTTCATTACTCGAATAATCTAATTTTGCACCAACTGCGAATTTATCATTTAGTAAATAGCCAAATTTAGGACTAAAGCCATAATAATCATTTTCGCCACCTGTACTAATTTTGATCGAACCTTCAAGGAACATATCTCCTTTTTCAAAAGTCACGCCTTTTGCAGAATTCATTTCAGAATCAACTTGGTCTTGCTGTGCATTTGCGAAACAAAAGGTAAAAAGTGCTACAATAACTGATAATTTGGTTTTCATAATCTTACATATTTTTAAATTGTTTGTAAGATTAAAAATACAATAGGCGTTTTTAAAAGCCTTAAAGTTTAGTCGAACGCGTTAATATTGAATCATTCAAGTTAAAATTTGGATAAATTTGTAGGTTTTGTCTTTGTAATTTTAGAAGTAAATACAAATAAAAAACCCAATAACTTTCGCTATTGGGTTCCTCTATATTCTATATTCTTTCCTCTATATTCTAAAAAAAGAACTAGTCATTCAATTTCAAAACAGCCATAAATGCCTCTTGCGGAATCTCTACGTTTCCTACTTGACGCATACGTTTTTTACCTTTTTTCTGTTTTTCTAAAAGTTTACGCTTACGCGAAATATCTCCACCGTAACATTTTGCGGTAACGTCTTTACGAAGTGCTTTAATCGTTTCACGAGCGATAATTTTAGCTCCAATTGCAGCCTGAATCGGAATATCGAACTGCTGTCTTGGAATTAATTCGCGTAATTTCTCGGTCATTTTTTTACCGATGTTGTATGCGTTGTCTTCGTGAATCAATGCAGAAAGTGCATCTACAGTTTGAGCATTCAAAAGAACGTCCAGTTTAACCAATTTAGAAGTACGCATTCCGATTGGTGAATAATCGAAAGATGCATAACCTTTAGAAACTGTTTTTAGACGATCGTAAAAATCGAATACAATTTCCGCCAAAGGCATGTCGAAGTTTAATTCAACACGTTCTGTTGTCAAATAAGTTTGGTTGGTAATTAAACCACGTTTTTCTATACATAAACTCATTACGTTTCCAACGAAATCGGCTTTTGTAATGATAGTCGCTTTAATAAACGGCTCTTCAACTCGATCAAGTTTTGAAGGCTCTGGTAAATCTGATGGGTTATTTACTACTAAAGGTGTTTCTGGATTTTTCTTAGTATAAGCCAAATACGAAACGTTAGGTACAGTAGTAATTACCGTCATGTCGAACTCACGTTCTAAACGTTCTTGGATAATTTCCATGTGAAGCATTCCTAAGAATCCGCAACGGAAACCGAATCCTAAAGCAGCAGAACTTTCTGGAGCAAAAACTAATGAAGCATCGTTCAATTGTAATTTTTCCATAGAAGAACGCAAGTCTTCGTAATCTTCAGTATCAACTGGATAAATTCCGGCAAATACCATTGGTTTCACATCCTCAAAACCAGTAATCATATTCGTTGTTGGTACTTTTGCATCGGTAATGGTATCACCAACTTTTACTTCACGCGCTTCTTTAATTCCAGAAATTAAGTAACCAACGTCTCCTGCAGAAACCACATTTTTAGGAACTTGATTTAATTTTAAAGTTCCAATTTCGTCTGCAAAATATTCGTTGTCTGTAGCCATAAATTTAATTTTCTGGCCTTTTTTGATTTCTCCATTTACAACTCTAAAGATAACCTCAATTCCACGGAATGGATTGTAAACCGAGTCAAATATCAAAGCCTGCAACGGCTCTTCTGGATTTCCTTTTGGAGCAGGAATTTTTTCGATAATGGCAGCAAGAATGTTCTCAACACCAAAACCAGTTTTTCCAGAAGCATGAATAATATCTTCCAATTTACATCCAAGTAAATCGATAATATCATCACTAACTTCTTCTGGATTTGCACTTGGCAAATCTACTTTATTTAAAACTGGAATAATTTCCAAGTCGTTTTCTAAAGCTAAATATAAGTTTGAAATCGTTTGTGCTTGAATACTTTGTGCAGCATCAACAATTAAAAGTGCCCCTTCGCAGGCAGCGATAGATCTTGAAACTTCATACGAAAAATCTACGTGTCCTGGAGTATCAATTAAGTTTAAGATATATTCTTCTCCCTTATAAGTATATTCCATCTGGATGGCATGACTCTTAATGGTAATTCCACGCTCGCGCTCCAAGTCCATGTTGTCAAGCAATTGTGCTTTTTCTTCACGAGCTGTAACGGTTTGTGTAGCGCCCAAAAGCCTATCTGCTAATGTACTTTTACCGTGGTCAATGTGTGCAATAATGCAAAAATTACGTATCTTCTTCATTTGTATATATCAGTTCTCTAAAACGAGTTTTAAGTATTTTTTGGGTTCAAAAACAGACTAAAGCAATTGCTTTAAGCATGTTATTAAGGCGCAAAGATAGCGCAAAGTTTTGGATTCTGGAATCTAGTTGAAGGATAGTTGAGTGTAAAGAATTAAAAATGGCATTAAAATTCAAAATTGAATCCTTTTTCTGTTAATTTCTTGTACATTTCGGGGTCAAATTTATAAAGTTTAGCCGCTCTGTGCGAAACATCTTTTTGCTTTTCATCCAATGCGGTAAGCAGTTTCATGTGAAGCACTTTTCTTCTAAAATTAGATTTGTCCAATTCGATTCCTAAAATTTCTTCGTACAGATGCATTAGCTGCAATAAAGTGAATTTTTCGGGCAGAAGATTAAAACCAATTGGCGCTTGTCGCACGCGGTTTCTCAACTGCAATAAACTAAAATCCAGAATTTCGTTATGGTCAAAAATCAGTTCCGGAATTTCATTGATTTTGTACCATTTTGCTTCGATAACTTTTAAACTCGCTTTGATATTATAATCTTCGCGATTCACCAGCGTATAATAGCCAATAGTTACAACACGTCTTTCCAGAACACGCTGCGGATTTGTAAATGCTTTTAGCTGTTCCAGGTAAATATCTTCAAGTCCTGTAAGTTCCTGCAAAATACGTTGTGCGGCATTATCGGCACTTTCATCTATTTGAAGCCATCCACCGAGTAAACCCCATTTACCCATACTTTCGCCTTGAGCGTGCTGAACCAACAGAACTTCAAGGCTCTCTTTGTTAAATCCGAAGAAAACACAGTCAATCGTGATTCCGTCAACGGCTGGTTTATGATGATTAGTAGTTATTTCTGTCAATTTGTTGTTGTCGTGTTATTAAAATCAGAATTCAAAATTGAATCCTTTTTCAGTTAGCTTTTCATAGATTTCTGGATCAAACTTGTACAATTGTGCCGCTCTGTGCGATACATCCTGCTGTTTTTCGTCTAATGCCACCAGAAGTTTCATGTGAAGAATTTTTCTTCTAAAGTTTGGTTTGTCCATTTCGATTCCTAAAATTTCTCCATACAAATGCATCAATTGCAATAAGGTGAATTTCTCTGGCAGTAAATTAAAACCAATTGGCGTTTGTCGAACTTTATTTCTAAGATGCTTTATACTGTAATCTAAAATTTCATTGTGATCGTAAATCAGATCTGGAATTTCATTGATTTTATACCATTTCGCATCCGAAGCGGTAAAACCTGCTTTGATGTTATAATCTTCTCTTTTTACAAGAGCATAATATCCGATTGTGATAACGCGTCGCAGCGGAAAACGGTCTGGATCTCCAAATGCTTTCAGCTGTTCCAGATAAATATTATCAAGACCTGTAAGCTCATTCAATAAACGATGAGCGGCATTGTCTGTGCTTTCTTTTTTATAAATCCATCCACCTGGAAGTCCCCACTTTCCTTTACTGATACCTTCGGCATGCTGCACCAAAAGTACTTCAAGACTGCCTTTGTCAAAACCGAAAATAACACAGTCAATCGTGATGGCATTCATCGCACTGTTTTCATTTTTCTGAGCAGTTTTGTCGTCTACATTTTCAACCATATATGAGATAAATTTTGACAAATTAAATAAATAAAATCATTATTAACCTTTTTGAAAGCCTTATATTTTTTTTAACGAAACAAAATTTTGAAAATCAAGCATTTAAAAATGTGCTAAAAAACTGCTTTGTTTGTGAGTATTCTTAAACGGCTGATTGTCAATTTTATAAAACGTTGTTTTTTCTTTAATAATTATTTCAATTCTTGTTTAGATTTTACAACATTAATAAAAATGAATTAGGATTAATCAGAATCGAAAAAAAATAACCCTAATATTTTGTTAATATAGAAAATTTGTTTTACACTTGTAGTCAAATTTACCATAAGATAAATTCAAATTGACTATAAGTTTAAAAGGCAAAGATAAAACTTAACTTAAACTTACCACAATTGTTTTTTTAAAAGTTGGTTTCGATTGGTTTTTGGATGTTGACAACAACAGCAAAAAGTAAAATTTAAATCGGCTTTGATAGGATGAAGATTTAGTTTTCAAAATATCTGCTTATAGTCGTTGCAAGTACTAAATGTTAGAAATGAGATTCAGGCCCTCATTTTTGGCATGACCTGCTTGGGAAGTTTTCCAGATTTCTCTTAGGGTAAAGATTACTAACTATAACTTAAACTTAATCAATTCTTATTATGAAAAGCAAAAATTGTATTAAAACAACAAAGCTTCCATATTTTATGGCGGTGCTGCTTAGCGTATTTATGATGCAGTTTGGATTTGCTCAAGAATCCAAAACTGTAAGTGGGACAATCACCTCTTCCGAAGACGGATTTGGAGTTCCAGGTGCAACTGTACAAGTACAGGGAACAAAATCGAGTACTGTTACCGATTTTGATGGAAAATATAAAGTGGAGGCTAAAACAGGAGATGTTTTAGTAATCACTTTTGTGGGTTTCAAAACACAGAATATTACGGTTGGAACTCAAAAAGTTGTGAATGTAGTTTTGAATCCAGAAACTGCAGAACTTAAAGAAATTGTAGTAATTGGTTACGGTACTCAAAAGAAGAAAGTAAATACTGCTGCAACTTCATTGGTGTCTGGAAAAGATATCCAGCAAGTTGCCAGTCTTGATGTTGTAAATGCTTTACAAGGTCAGGCTTCTGGGGTTTCTGTAACTTCATCTTCTGGTCAGCCAGGAGCGAATATGGTGGTAAATATTCGTGGAGCAGGTACAGCAGGAAACAGCGATCCTCTTTATGTGGTTGATGGTGTAGTGGTAGATAACGGAATTGGATATCTTGATCCGTCTGTTATTGAAAGGGTTGACGTCTTGAAAGATGCTTCTGCGGCTTCTATCTACGGAGCAAGAGCGGCAAACGGAGTTATCTTGGTTACAACTAAAAAAGGAAAAGATGGTAAAATGAATGTGTCTTTCAGCTCTTATACAGGTTTTCAGCAAATTGCTAAAAAACTGGATTTGATGAATACACAAGAGTATACAACAATCATGAACGAAGCTCGTGTAAATTCTGGATATGCTCCATTATATTCGAAAGAGCAAATTGCTGGATTTCCAAATCATGATTGGCAGAAAGATCTTTTTAACGAAGGTGCAATGAAACAAAATCACTCGCTTTTGATTACTGGAGGTGACGAAAAATCTACAATTGCAACTGGTTTGTCTTACTATGGACAAGAAGGTATGATTGGTGGTTCTACCAATCAATCTCAATACGATCGTGTTACTTTTTCTGTAAATTCTACTTCTGAAGTAATTAAAGGTTATTTGAAAATTGGTGAAAACTTTACTTTATCAAACATCAAATCAAGCGGTGTTGCAGATGACGGAATCTACAGCAATGCAATTAGAAGTTTCTTAAACGCTGCTCCAATTGATCAGGCGTATGACGAAAATGGAGATTTTGCACGTTCTATTATTTCTCAAGATATCAGCAACCCTGTTGGATCTTTATATTACAACAACTTCAACCAGACTAAAACAAATCGTTATGTGGGTAACATTTTTGCTGAATTGAAATTTGCAAAAAACTTTACTTTCAGAACTAGTTATGGTGTTGATATGACAGATAGCAACTACCGTTCTTTCAGACCTGTTTATTCTCTTTCTTCAAATGATAATAACACGGTTTCTAGCGTAACGCAAAGTGCTACAAAATCTTTAGGATGGATTTTTGAAAATACACTTCAATACAAATTCAACATTGCTGATGCTCATAATTTTGATGTTTTGGTAGGTACTTCTGCCAAAAAGAATACTTCTGATTATATGGAAGGTCAAGGAAGAAACTTGATTTTTGATGATTTTGAGCACGCTTATTTAGATAACGCAAAAGACCCAACATCAAATGTGGTAAAAGGAAATCGTAAAGATTATGCGATTCAGTCATACTTCGGACGTTTATTGTACGATTACAACAATAAATACTTATTCTCTGCAACAGTTCGTCGTGACGGTTCATCAGAATTTGGCCCAGACAACAAATATGCTATTTTCCCATCGTTCTCTGCGGGATGGAATTTAGATAAAGAAGCTTTCTTCAAAGAAAATAAAGTTTTAAATACTTTCAAATTAAGAGCAAGCTGGGGACAAAATGGTAACGACCAATTTGGTAGAAGATTTGCATACCTGTCAACTGTAAACTCAACAGATAAAACGTACCATTTCGGAACGGGAGACGAAACTTTATTAGTAGGTTCAAGTCCAGATCAGTTAGCAAACCGTAACCTTAGATGGGAAACTTCTGAGCAGTTAGACTTAGGTTTTGATGCTACATTATTCACAAACTTTACTTTAACGTTCGATTACTATGACAAGAAAACTAAAGATTGGTTAGTATTGGCATCTATCCCAACTTATGCTGGAGCAACTGCACCTTACATTAATGGAGGAGACGTAAGCAATAAAGGTTTTGAAATTGGATTGTCTTACCGCACACGTTTTGGAAAAGATTGGAATTTTGCAGTAAACGCAAACCTTTCTCGTAACCAAAATGAAGTGTTGAGAATTGCAAACAACGAAGGAATTATTCATGGAGAATCTAACGTATTATTCCAAGGTTTAGACGAAATGAACCGTGTTGAGGTTGGAAAACCAATGGGTTATTTCTATGGATTAAAAACAGATGGACTTTTCCAAAATGCAGCTGAAGTTGCAGCGGGCGTTCAGCCAAATGCACAGCCAGGAGACGTTCGTTTCGTAGATTTAAATAATGACGGAAAAATCGATGCTAACGATAAAACACAAATTGGTGATCCGAACCCAGATATTAACTACGGTGTTAATTTAGAATTATCATACAAAGCTTTTGATTTCTCTATTAATACTTACGGTATCGCTGGAGGGCAAAACGTTTTTGGAGTTCATGATTACACTCGTGCTTATACAAACAACACTACAGAAGTATTAGGCAGATGGACAACTGAAGGAACTTCTAACAGAATTCCAAGAGTAACTTACGGAACAGACGATAACGGGAACTATACTAAATTCTCTGATTTGTATATTCAGGATTCAGATTTCTTCAGAATTAAAAATGCTACAATCGGATGCGATTTGACGAAGTTAACAAACAAATTAAGTTTCTTCTCTAAATTCAGATTGTATGTGGCAGGAAACAACATTTATACTTTCACGAAGTACAAAGGAATGGATCCAGAAATTGGTTTCGGAAACGTAAACCAATCTTGGGCTAAAGGAATTGATGTTGGATATTATCCGCAGCCAAGAACCTATATGATGGGTGTAAATGTTAACTTTTAAATTTTGAAAATCATGAAAACATATATAAAATTATTTGCCCTTTCAAGCTTACTTGTTTTGGGTTCTTGTTCGGAAGATTTTTTAGAAAATGAACCATATACAGATAAAGTAACGGAGAATTTTTATAAAACTCCATCTGACGCTTTTGAAGGCTTAGTAGCGGTTTACGATATTTTGCAGAGAGAAGCTTACGGTACACAATTGATCGTAAGTGAACAAGCTTCTGACAACTGTTTCGGCGGATTTGGAATTGCAGATCCAACAGTAGATTTGCAATGGGACCGCTTTCAATACAATACAGATAAGGATATGAATGCCTTAACATGGACAAATTCTTATCTTGGAATTTACCGAGCTAACATTTTGTTAGAAAATCTGGATAAAGTAAACTGGGGAGCAGACACTGCTTTGAAAACTCGTTACGAAGCTGAAGCACGTTTCTTAAGAGCACACTTTCATTTCCAAGCTGCAAAAATGTTCGGAGATATTGTTCCGTTAGATCATACTGTAACAACAAGTGAGTTTGAATTGCCAAGACAAGCACCAGAAGTTACTTATGCTTTAATTGCAAACGATTTAAAATTTGCTGCAGACAATTTAGGACCAGAAAATTACTCGCAAGCAGGAAATGCAAACTACGGACGCATTACAAAATGGGCTGCCGAAGCTTATTTGGCTAGAACATTTTTATTCTACACTGGAGCTTACAGCAAAACAGATTTGGCTGGTGTAGTAACAAAAGCACAAGTCGTAACTTATATTAATGATGCTGTAAATAACAGTGGGCATGGTTTAGTAGCTGATTTTGCTAATCTTTGGTTAGCGGCTTCTTTCGAAAATTTTGCTGGAGAAGACAATACAGAAATGGTTTGGGCAGTTCGTTTTAACGGATCAGGAAAAGGAAACTGGGATCTTCATGAAGGAAACCGTTTCCAAGTAAACATTGCGCCACGTGGTGGTTCAATCGGAAGATATGCAACAGGATGGGGAGGAGCAACGGTTAATCCTAAATTGGTAAATGCTTACGAAACGGGAGATTCTAGAAAAGCAGCTTCGTTTATTGATTACGCAGGCGAAAATTTAAATTTTGATGCTCAAGCTAGAGAACAGCGTCAGTATACAGGATATTCTTGGAAAAAATATTGTCCGATTACTAATGCAGCAGGAACGGCAGTTGTTGAGGCAAACGGAGGAAATTTCCAAATTGACAACTACCAAGATTATGCTATTATTCGTTTTGCAGATGTTTTATTAATGGCAGCTGAATTGAATTTGGGTACGAATGATGCATTAGCGCAAACAGATTTAGACAGAGTTCGTGATCGTGCTTTCAAAAACACAACACATAGAATTCCAGTAACTAAAACTGCTATTATGGAAGAGCGTCGTTTAGAATTGGCATTGGAAGGATTACGTTATTTTGACTTAATCAGACAAGGAATGCCAGCAATGAAAGCTGCGATTGATAACAATACTGGAGACTCTCAGTTTGCAGTAACCTTTAGACCAGAAACTTTGGGATGGTTTGCTTTGCCACAGTCTCAGATTGTACTTTCGAACAATACTATTCAGCAAAATCCAGGTTGGAATTAATTTAAAACAAAATGACTATGAAACGTATATTATATATTTTAATAGCAGCTGTTACGATTGGTTCGCTGTTATTTTCATGTGAAGCAATTGACGATCGCGAAAGCCTTCCAGCAGTTAATTTGACACCAGAAACCCTTAAGTTTTCTATAACACAAGATGCTACAAACAAAAATCTTGTAAATTTTAAAAGTGATGACCCAACTGTTATTGCATTTTGGAAATATGTAGATGCATCAGGAAATGAATTAGGGCATTCGAACAAAAGCACAGATCAAGTAATCTTGCCTTTTGCAGGAAAATATAAAATCTATTACACAGCTTACACAAGAGGAGGTTCTGTAGAAGCAGCTCCGGTTGAAATAAATGTTCCCGAAAATGATGAATCTTATTTTAGAGATCCAAAATGGGAAATGCTGACCAATGGTGTTGCTGGTAAAACTTGGGTTTTAGATTTCGTTGATCCAGTAGGATGGGCAGGTTTAGATTACCCAGCTGCATCTGGAGATAACTGGAGCTGGCTGCCAGACTATGCAAGCAATTCTTGGGTAATGGCTAATAAAGATTGGGGTCAAATGTATTTTGATTTGAACGGAAATTATAATACATCGGTTACGCAAACAGCGATTGCAAACAACACTCAAACAACAAAAAAAGGAACCTATTCATTTGATATTGCAAATAATAAATTAGTTTTTAATGGTGGAGTAGAAATGCTTTATGGTGGAGACTATTATGGAGACTGCAGCAACTGGATCAGTGTAAAAGTAGTTGAGCTTACAGCAACTTCTATGAGACTTGCTGTTATACGAGACAAAAGTAGAACTGGTGAAGGAGTTTGCTTAATTGTATTCCACTACAAGCCAAAATCATAAGTTAGTTAGTTTTGAAGTCTCAGTTTTAAACATGTTTATAACATGCTTTAAGACTGAGACTTAAATTATTTTATGAAGAAATAAATGAAATCGTTTTTTATTTCTATCTTCAAATTCCAAAAAATAAAAAGTACCTATGCATATTAGAAAAAACATAAAAAATATACGTTTATGGGCAATCGCAGCTGGAGTTCTTTTCTTGAATTCCTGTGCTAAAAAAGAAGATGCATTTGTAAACCGAAAAGTTTCTTTTAATACTGATTGGAGTTTTCATCTTAATGATAGTATAATTGATAAAGACACTATCGGAACTTCAACCAAATGGAGAGCTTTAAACGTACCTCACGATTGGAGCATCGAAGGAAAATTTGATGAAAAAAGTCCTGGCGGTTACGGTGGAGGATCGCTTAACGGAGGTTTAGGCTGGTACAAAAAAACATTTAAAGTTGCTGCACAAGACAGCACAAAAGTAACTTCAATTACTTTTGATGGCGTTTACAGAAACAGTGAAGTTTGGGTAAACGGTCATTATTTAGGAAAACGTCCAAATGGCTATATTGGCTTTCAATATCAAATCTCTAAGTTTTTAAATTATGGAGAAAAAAACAACGAAATAATTGTTAAGGTTGACAATTCAAAACAGCCTAATTCACGCTGGTATTCGGGTTCAGGAATTTTTAGAAATGTCTGGATCGAAACCACAGATAAATTGCACGTTGGATTATGGGGGACTTATATTACAACTCCAAAAGTTACAGCAGAAAAAGCTTCGGTAAGTATTGAAACGACGATTAAAAATCAATACAAAGAAGCTAAAAAGGCAACTGTAATCACAACTATTTTTAAAGAAGACAAAGAAGTAACATCAGTTACTCAAGATATAACAATCAATGCTGGTGAAAACCAAACTTTGAACCAATCGGTTGAGGTTGAGAATCCTATTTTATGGTCGGATGAAAAACCAGAATTGTACACAGCAGTTACGGAAATTTCGCTTGACGATAAAATAATAGATCAATACAAAACGACTTTCGGGATCAGAGATTTCAAATTTGATTTGAACAAAGGTTTTATTTTGAATGGAAAACAAGTCAAAATAAAAGGAGTTTGTATGCACCACGATTTAGGTCCGTTGGGTTCAGCAATCAACACACGCGCTATCGAACGTCAGTTGGAAATCCTGAAAGAAATGGGCGTAAACGGAATCAGAACTTCACACAATCCTCCCGCTCCAGAACTTTTAGAGCTTTGCGATAAAATGGGTTTCATTGTGATGGACGAAGCTTTTGATATGTGGAAGCAAACTAAAACCAAATACGATTACGGCAACGATTGGGACAAATGGCACAAACAAGATTTAATTGATCAATTGTTACGCGACCGAAATCACGCCAGTATTTTTATGTGGAGTATTGGAAATGAAATTCCAGAACAATGGAGCCAAACAGGTGTTGAAATTGCAAAAGAATTAGCAGTCATTACGCGCGAGTACGATAAAACACGTCCGTTGACTGCAGGAATGAATCCGCCCGTAAACATGAATATTGATGCGGTGACTTTGCAATTTGAGAAAAAGGATGTTTCGATTAATCCGCTTGCTGGATCTGGAGTTTTAGATTTGATTGGCTACAATTACGCGCATCAGACATTCGAACATCATCTGAAAAATTTCCCCAAAACCCCTTTCATTGCAACTGAAACGACTTCAGGTTTACAGACAAGAGGTTATTATGACGCTGTTTCAGACACGATTAAAAAATGGCCTGTTCGTTGGGATCTTAAATTTACAGAAGGAAATCCAGGAAATACCGTTTCGGCTTACGATCAAGTGCAGACACCTTGGGGATCTACACATGAAGCGACTTGGAAAATCATTAAAAAACACGATTTCTTGGCTGGAATGTATGTTTGGACAGGTTTCGATTATATTGGAGAACCAACTCCGTACGAATGGCCATCAGTTAGTTCGTATTTCGGAATTGTTGATTTAGCCGGTTTCCCGAAAGACGTCTATTATATGTACCAAAGTGAATGGACAACTAAAGACGTTCTTCATATTTTCCCGCATTGGAACTGGAAAGCTGGACAAACCGTTGATGTTTGGGCATATTACAATAATGCCGATGAAGTTGAACTTTTCGTAAACGGAAAATCTGTTGGAAAAAGAGCTAAAAAAGGTGATGATTTACACGTAATGTGGAGAATTCCTTTTGAAGCAGGAACGCTTAAAGCGATTTCTCGTAAAGGCGGAAAAGTAGTTTTAGAAAAAGAAATTAAAACCGCTGGAAACCCTTCACAATTAAAATTAACTGCCGACAGAGCTTCAATCAAAGCCGACGGAAATGATTTGTCTTTTGTAACGGTAGATATTTTAGATGCTAATGGAACTTTAGCGCCAAATGCCAATAATGAAATTAACTTCTCATTAAAAGGAGACGGAAAAATTGTAGGCGTTTGCAGTGGAGATCCAGTAAGTCACGAACCGTACAAAGGAACAAAACACACGGCACTGGCTGGAAAATGTTTGGTGATAATTCAATCTTCAAATAAAACAGGAAGATTAGAATTAACCGCTAAAGCAAACGGATTAAAACAAGCTGCAATTGTAATTACAGCAGAATAATAAGTTTGCGCTCCTGCAAGGTTTTCAAAACCTTGTAGGTATGAATTTAACGAACAGATTTTAAAAAGAAAATATAACCACAAATTACACAAATTCCCGCTAATTAAATTTGTGATAATTTGCGCAATTTGTGGTTAAAAACACATACAGCTATGTGCTTTTAAACAAATGAAATGCCTTTTTAACGCAAAGAAAAGCTATGATTCTATGTGTTAAAAATTAGTAAAAGTTTAAACCTACAAGGTTTTGGAAACCTTGTAGGATGAAAAAATAAAAAAATAATCAATGAAAAAATCACATTTAAAAACCTTGTTCTCGATTTGTGCTTTTGGACTTCTAACCGTTCCAAATGCTTCAGCACAAATTCAGAATGCAGACGTATTAAACGCACCGATCGATATCAGCAAAGATTTTCAGAACTATTTGAATACCTTTTATTTTGCAGATGAATTGGCATCTTTTGATCCTGCGACAGGAAAAGGAACAATTAAATATTTAAGATACAATTACAAAACGCGTCAGGCTTTCAACAACATGATGATGAAACCCGATGTGGAGAAAGCAAACGAATTCCCAACAACAGAATACGCAGAATCTCCAGTTTTGCCGTTCGAAATTCAATTTGTTTCTGATAGAACTATTAGAATCAAAACAACTTCTGGACCGCAATTTCATCCGCAAAAGGAATCTCTAATGTTGGTTGACGGCGTTGCGCCAAATCACCCAGAATTATGGAAATATGCTAAAATTGAAGGAGGTCATAGCTATACAAGTAAACACGGAAAAGTCGAAATTTTGACAAAACCGTGGCACGTAAAAATCTACGATGAAAAAGGAAAACTTTTGACAAGTACACTTCACGATACAGACTTTAAAAATACCTATACACCAACACTTCCGTTTTCTTATGTTCGCAGAAACAGCGATTATTCAAGAAGTATGGGCGCTGCATTCAGTTTAGAGCCAGACGAAAAAATATTTGGTTGTGGAGAATCCTTCACACAATTCAACAAACGCGGTTCAAAAGTAGTTTTATGGACGGATGACGCGAACGGAATCCAGAATGAAACCATGTACAAACCGATTCCGTTTTACATGAGCAGCCGTGGTTACGGAGTTTTCATGCACCATTCAACACCAATTACAGTGGACTTCGGAAAGTACTTTTCTAGTGCCAACGAAATGTATATTGGCGACGACGAAGCCGATTTGTTTTTCTTTATCGGAGAACCAAAAGACGTTTTAGATCAATACACTAATTTGACGGGAAAAGCAGCTATGCCGCCACTTTGGTCATTTGGATTCTGGATGAGTCGTATTACGTATTTCTCAGAAAAAGAAGGACGTGATGTTGCCAGAGATTTAAGAAAATATAAAATCCCAACAGATGTAATTCACTTTGACACGGGTTGGTTTGATGTCGATTGGAGAAACAATTACGAGTTTGCAAAATCTCGTTTTCCAGATGCAACCAAAATGATGTCTGATTTAAAGAAAGACGGTTTCCAAGTTTGTCTTTGGCAATTGCCGTATTTCACTCCAAAGAATACCTTGTTCCCAGAAATTATGGACAAGAATTTGGCGGTAAGAGACCGAAAAGGCAATCTTCCTTATGAAGATGCGGTTTTAGATTTTTCAAATCCTGCGACAGTTACTTGGTACCAAGGAAAATTGAAAAAATTATTTGATGAAGGTGTGGCCGTTTTCAAAGTTGATTTTGGAGAAGCTGCTCCACCCGACGGAATTTACCATTCTGGAAGAACAGGTTTCTACGAGCATAATTTATATCCATTAAGATATAACAAAGCCGTTGCCGAAATTACGCAGAAAGAAAAAGGTTATACTTTAATCTGGGCGAGAAGTACTTGGGCAGGATCTCAGCGTTACCCGTTACACTGGGGAGGAGATTCTGAAACAACCAACGGCGCAATGTCTGCAGAATTACGCGGCGGACTTTCATTAGGTCTTTCAGGATTCAGTTTCTGGAGCCATGATGTGGGAGGTTTCGCTACTAAATCTCCTGAGAATATTTACAGAAGATGGACACCATTTGGAATGTTGACTTCTCACGTAAGAAGCCATGGGGAACCGCCTCGCGAACCGTGGTTGTACAGCAAAGATTTCTTAGAAGGATTTAGAAAAGCTGATAATATGCGTTACGAATTAATGCCATATATCTATGCACAAGCTAAAGAAAGTTCAGAAAAAGGATTGCCGATGATGCGTGCTTTATTCGTAGAGTATCCAAACGATCCAGGAGCTTGGTTAATTGATAATCAATATTTATTTGGTTCAAGTATGTTGGTAGCGCCACTTTTTGAAGAGGTTGAAGAAAGAGACGTGTACCTTCCAGAAGGAACGTGGATCGATTACCAAACTAAAAAAGTATACCAATCAGGATGGCATAAAATCAAAGCGGGTGAAATTCCGATTATTGTTTTGGTAAAAGACGGAACTGCAATTCCACATATCGGTTTAGCGCAGTCTACAAAAGATATGGATTGGAGCAAATTGACTTTAAAAGTTTACGCAAGTGATAAAACAAATGCCGCTTCCGCGAAAGTTTACCTGCCAAACGGAGACGCTTTACAAGAAATCAAAGTAACCAAAAACGGAAACAATTTCGAAGTAAACACAAATCCATTAAACGGAAAAACCACTTTCAAAACAGAGTGGGTTAAGTAAAAAAGTTATAGCCACGAATTCACGAATTTTATTTTTTATAATTCGTGGCGAAAAAAAGTATAACCACAAATTACACAAATTTCCGCAAATTAAAATTTGTGATAATTTGTGCAATTTGTGGTAAAAAAATAAACACATAGAGACATAGTCCGGAAGCTTCGGGATGAATTTAAACAAGTGAAACGCCTTTTTTAAGATTCCAATAAACTATGACTCTATGTGTTTAAAATAATCTAGCCAAAGATTTTAATTAATAAAATTCGTGAATTCGTGGCTAAAAAAACATAATTCCAAAAAACATGAAAAACTATCTAATTCTCCCAGCCGTACTGCTTTCGATCACAATCGGATACAGTCAGAAAACAAAAAATGCTTACGAACTGGCTTCGCCAAACGGCCAGAATAAAATCAAATTTGAGTTAGTAAAAAATGCTCCAAAATATGGCGTTTCACACGGAAAAACCGAAGTGATTTCACCATCAGATATGGGATTTTTACTAAAAGGAAATGAAGATTTAAGTACCAATTTCGAAATCAAAGGAGCCAAAACTTCCACTTTTGATGAAACTTGGGAACAAGCTTGGGGAGAAAAGAAAAACATTAGAAATCACTACAACCAATTGGTAGTCGATTTACAGCAGAAAACAGGAAACAAAAGAAAATTACAAATCCAGTTTAGAGCTTTTGATGACGGAGTAGCTTTTAGATATGTGTATCCAAAACAAAATGTAAAAGACAGTATTTTCATCATGGATGAAAAAACTACTTTCAACCTAAAAGAAGATGGAAAAGCATGGTGGATTCCGGCAAACCGCCCAGACCGTGATGAATATTTATTTAAAGATGCTCCAGTAAGTACTTTAGATACAGTTCTAACACCGCTTACAATCGAAAGCAAAAGTGGATTGGCTTTAAGTTTTCACGAAGCCAACTTGTATGATTTTGCAAGTATGACTTTGGTAAATACAAAAGGAACAGAACTAAAATCAGATTTAGTGCCTTGGGCTGATGGCGTAAAAGTTCGTGTAAAAGATACGTTCACTTCTTCTTGGAGAACGATTCAAATTGGAGAAAATCCGGGAGAATTGATTACTTCTTATTTGATCTTAAATCTGAATGAACCAGACAAATTAAAAAACACAGCTTCTTATTTCAAACCATACAAATATTTAGGAATTTGGTGGGGAATGCACATCGGGAAATATACTTTCTGGGAAAGTGACAAACAAGGTGCAACAACCAAAAATGCTGAAACTTACATTGACTTTACAGCAAAAGAAGGTTTCAACCACTTATTAATCGAAGGTTGGAACAAAGGTTGGACGCCGGCTTGGTACGAAAATCGCATGCACATGTTCAGCTTCACGAAAAGTGCCGACAATTTCGATTTAGAAAAAGTAGTCGCTTACGGAAAAAGCAAAAACGTAGAATTAATCGGATACCACGAAACAGGTTCAAACTTAATCAACTATTTAAAAGAAGTTGACGAAGGTTTTGCTTTATACAAAAAACTTGGAATTCATACCGTAAAAATCGGTCACGTAGGATCTAAACTGAACATGAAACAAATGCACTTCGGACAATTTGGAGTAAATTATTTCAGATACATTTTAGAAAAAGCAGCGCAATATGATTTAGCCGTTTTATATCACGAATCAATTAAAGATACGGGAGAAAGAAGAACATATCCGAACATGGTTTCGAGAGAAGCAGCACGCGGTCAGGAATACAACGCTTGGAGCGAAGGAAATCCGCCAAACCATTTGAGCATTATTCCTTTTACAAGATTACTTTCTGGTCCAATGGACTTCACACCTGGAATTTTTGATGTTGAGGTAAAACAAGGTTATCCAGGAAAAAGAATTCAGGGAACAGTGGGGCAGCAATTGGCATTGTACGTAGTGCTTTATTCTCCGATTCAAATGTTGGCCGATCTTCCAGAAAACTACGAAGGAAAACCAGCTTTACAATTCTTAAAAGATGTTCCGACAGATTGGGAAGATACTAAAATCGTAGAAGGAAAAATTGGTGAATATATTACAACAGCTAGAAAAGACAGAAAAAGTGCTGATTGGTATTTAGGAACTTTAACGAATGAAAAACCAAGAAAAGTAGAGGTTTCATTATCATTCTTAGATCCAAACGCCACTTACGAAGCGCAGATTTATGTAGATGCTGAAGGAACAGATCAAAAAAATAATCCAGAAGCAGTTGCCATTTCGAAGAAAACAGTAAAAGCTTCAGATAAATTGCAATTGAATTTAGGCGGTGCCGGCGGTGGAGCGGTGAGATTTAAGAAATTATAATTCGTAGAGACGCACAGCAGTGCGTCTAACATATAATTAGACAATAAAATATTTAGCCACAGATTAAAAATCATTAAAAGATTTATGCTCTCGCAGATTTAGCAGATCAAACAGATTTTTTAATATTGAATTCTGTGTAAGAAATATAACCGCAAATTTCACAAATTTTCGCTAATTAAATTTGTGATAATTTGTGCAATTTGTGGTTAAAAAAACCATTTCCAAATGAAAAAACTTTTAATAGCAGCAGTTTTAATTAGTTCAGTCCATTTGATGGCACAAAACAGAACCATTAAGGTTGATTACAACAAATCGGCTGGAAAATTGAACACCATGTTTAAAGAATGCATTGGAGCGGGAAGAGCAAACGAAGGACTTCGCGCCGACTGGCAACAGCAATTGGCACTGACAAAGAAAGAATGTGATTTTAAATACATTCGTTTTCATGGTTTATTGTCTGATGATATGGCGGTTTACCGTGAAGATTCAAAAGGAAATCCAGAATACAACTATCAGTATGTCGATGTTTTGTTCGATTATATTTTGAGTTTAAAAATGAAACCATTTGTCGAATTAGGCTTCATGCCGAATGCACTGGCAAGCGGAAAAGAAACTATTTTTTGGTGGAAAGGAAACGTTACACCTCCAAAAGATTATAAAAAATGGGAAGATTTAATTAAAAATCTAACCCAGCATTTTACAGAAAGATACGGAGTTGAAGAAGTAAAAACATGGTATTTTGAAGTTTGGAACGAACCAAACTTGTCTCCAGGTTTCTGGTCAGGAACTCAGGCCGAATATTTCAAATTATACGATTATGCAGCCCGTGGCGTAAAAGCGGTAAACGCGGCTTATAAAGTTGGCGGACCCGCAACGGCGGGTGCAGGATGGGTTCCAGAAACTATTGAATTTTGCGAAAAAAACAATGTTCCAATGGATTTCGTTTCAACTCATACATACGGCGTAAACCAAGGGTATTTGGACGAATTTGGAACTTCGGGAACCGTTTTGAGTCCAGACGAAAACAGCATTAGCGGAGACGTTATCAATTCGCGTAAGCAAATTACCAATTCGGCTAAACCCAATTTAGAATTGCATTATACCGAATGGAGTTCTTCTTATACGCCCGCAGATCCAATTCACGACAGTTATCATTCAGCAGCGTATATTTTGCAGAAATTGAAACAAGTCGGCAATGCAGCGAATTCTATGTCATATTGGGTTTTTACCGATATTTTTGAAGAACCGGGTCCAAGATTCACACCTTTTCACGGCGGTTTCGGGTTATTGAATACGCAAGGAATCAAAAAACCAGCGTATTTCTCGTATCAGTTTTTAAATAAATTAGGAGAAACAGAACTTCAAAATGCTGATAAAACTTCATGGACGACTAAAAATGCAAAAGGCGATGTGCAAATTTTGCTTTGGGATTTTACTAATACGCATCCAGGCGAAAAAATGTGGAATCAGACGTATTATGTTAAAGATCTTCCATCAAAAGAAAAAGGAACTGTAAAAGTAGAAGTTGACGGATTGCAGAAAGGAAAATATACTTTAGAAATTTATAAAGTAGGCTACAAAGTAAATGACGTTTATGCAGATTATCTGGCTTTAAATAAACCTAGCCAGTTAACGCGTGAGCAGGTCAATTCGATGAAAAAGAAAAATAACGGCGATCCAATTGCAACAGAAAAAATTACAATCGACGCAAAAGGAACTTTTTCTAAAGAATTAAAAATTAATGAAAATGATGTTGTTTTTCTAAATTTGGTAAAACAATAAATGAAAAACAAAAAACCACAAACATATAATATTAACTGGATTTACAGATCGCGCGTGAGGAATCAAAATCTTTAAATCTAAAAACATCTAACTATCTATGAAAAACAAAATGATAATGTTGTCAGCGGTTGTTTTTGCCTTATTTGCTTCTTGTAAAAATGATGCACAGACAGCAGCTTCAAATTCGGCACAAACCGAAGAATACGTAGGAAAAGAAATCGGAACAGAGCATGACGCAGAAATCGACAAATTGATTTCGCAGATGACTTTAGAAGAAAAAATCGGAATGCTTCACGGGAACAGTATGTTTGCTAACGCAGGCGTAAAACGTTTAGGAATTCCGGAATTAAAAATGGCAGACGGACCGCTAGGAGTTCGTGAAGAAATTTCACGTGACAACTGGGCGCCAGCAGGATGGACAAACGATTTTGCAACTTATTATCCAGCAGGCGGAGCATTAGCAGCCACTTTTAATGCAGAAATGGCTCATAAATTCGGAAGCAGTTTAGGAGAAGAATTACGCGCAAGAGACAAAGACATGTTACTTTCACCAGCAATTAATATTGTGAGAACACCACTTGGAGGAAGAACGTATGAGTATATGTCTGAAGATCCGTTTTTGAACAGGAAAATTGCGGTGCCGTTGGTAGTTGGTTTACAGGAAAAAGATGTTATGGCCTGCGTAAAACATTATGCGGCAAACAATCAAGAAACAAATCGTGATTTTGTAGATGTACAGATTGACGAGCGTACACTTCGCGAAATTTACCTTCCAGCTTTTGAAGCAACGGTAAAAGAAGGAAAAGCATACAGCATTATGGGCGCTTACAATAAATTTAGAGGAGAATATTTATGTGAGAACGATTATATGCTAAACAAAATCCTTCGTGATGAATGGGGATTCAAAGGAGTCGTAGTTTCGGATTGGGCTGCGGTTCATTCTACAGCAAAATCTCTTAAAAGCGGTTTAGATATCGAAATGGGAACTCCAAAACCATTCAACGAATTTTGGTTAGCAGATAAATTAATTGCTGCAGTAAAATCGGGAGAAGTTTCAGAAAAAGAAATTGATCTTCATGTAAAACGTATTTTACGCGGTTTATTCCATATCAAAGCAATGGGCGGCGGAACACGTGCAAAAGGAAGTATCGCAACCGAAGCACATTACAAAGACGCTTACGAAATTGCTGCTGAAGCTATTGTTTTATTAAAAAACGAAAATAATGCGCTTCCGCTAAAATTAGACGGAGTAAAATCTATTGCTGTAATCGGAAACAATGCGACAAAGAAAAATGCCCTTGGCGGATTTGGAGCGGGTGTAAAAACAAAAAGAGAAGTTACGCCTTTGGAAGGTCTAAAAAACAGATTGCCTTCATCAGTTAAAATCAATTATGCTGAAGGATATTTAGAGCGTTATGACGAAAAAAATAAAGGAAACTTAGGAAATATTACTTCTACAGGACCTGTTACAATTGATAAAGTTGATCCAGCGAAAATTAAAGAAGCAGTAGAAGCAGCTAAAAATTCTGATGTTGCCATCATTTTTGCAGGTTCAAACCGTGATTATGAAACAGAAGCTTCAGACAGAAGAGATTTACATTTGCCTTTTGGACAAGAAGAATTAATCAAAAAAGTATTGGCTGTAAATCCGAAAACAATTGTAGTAATGATTGCGGGTGCTCCGTTTGATATTAATGAAGTAAGCCAAAAATCTTCAGCTTTAGTTTGGAGTTGGTTTAACGGTTCTGAAGGAGGAAATGCTTTGGCAGATGTTATTTTAGGAAAAGTAAATCCATCAGGAAAATTGCCTTGGACAATGCCTAAGAAAATTCAAGATTCTCCTGCGCATGCCACAAACAGTTTCCCTGGAGACAAAACAGTAAATTACGCAGAAGGACTTTTGGTAGGATACCGTTGGTTTGATACTAAAAATGTAGCGCCGTTATATCCTTTCGGTTACGGATTATCATACACTACTTTTGCTTTAGAAAATGCAAAAACAAACAAAACCGATTACGCACAAAACGATGTTATTGAAGTTTCGGTTGATGTTAAAAACACAGGAAAAGCAGACGGAAAAGAAGTGGTTCAAGTATATACTTCTAAATCGGATTCTAAAGTGACACGTGCTTCAAAAGAACTGAAAGGTTTCAAAAAAGTAGCAGTTAATGCAGGAAGTTCAGAAACAGTAACAATTAAAGTTCCTGTAAAAGAATTAGCGTACTACGATGTTACTTCAAAAAAATGGGTAGTAGAACCAGGAAAATATACTATTAAAGTAGGAACGTCTTCAAGAGACATCAAAAAAGAAATCGCAGTAACAGTTAAATAACCCAGTTATTCTTCTTCTTTATTATAAATGAAATTGACGCCAGCCTATTTAAAGCTGGCGTTGATTTTAAAAACTTACACTTAACTTAAACCAAACCAAATGAAAATACCAATCAAAGATTACATATTGAGTCTAGTTTTATGTTTTGCTTTTTTAGGAGTTTTAGCCTGCAGTTCAGACAAGGAAGAAAATCCTCCAGTAAGTATAAAATCGTTAGGAGCCAGTACAGATAAAATTGATTTTGAAAGCAAAGAAAAAACTATTGAAGTAACTGTTAATTCTAATGGAATTGCATGGACTTTGACAAGTCCTGTAAGTTGGATAAAATTAAGCCAGAGCGCTGGAAGTTCAGGAAGTACAATCGTGAAAATTACCGCTTTAGAAAATACAGCTGCATCGATAAGAAATGCGGTGGTTACATTAACAGGAAGTCAAGTTCCGTCTGTGTCAATTTCAATTTCACAGGCAGCGGCTGAAGCAACAACCTTATATCCAAGTTACAATACCAATCCGATTGCGACAGACGCTTCGGGCATGGGAAGTTCGGCAGTTGAATTGGCGGCCAAAATCAAATTAGGTTGGAATATCGGAAATACTTTGGAAGCAACAGGCGGAGAAACCGCTTGGGGAAATCCGAAAGTAACAAAAGCTTTAATCGACGCTGTAAAAGCAAACGGATTTAATGCTATTCGAATTCCGTGTTCGTGGAATCAGAATTTAGAAAACGCTGCGACAGCAAAAATCAAAACCGATTGGTTAAATCGTGTAAAAGAGGTCGTTCAATATTGTGTTGATAACGATATGTATGTTGTAGTGAATATTCACTGGGACGGCGGCTGGCTGGAAAACAATATTACCGAAGCCAAAAAAGTAGAAAATAACGCCAAACAAAAAGCTTTCTGGGAACAAATCGCAACGCACTTACGCGGATTCGACGAGCATTTACTTTTTGCAAGTGCCAATGAACCTGCTGTTGAAGATGCCGCACAAATGGCCGTTTTAAATTCCTATCACCAAACTTTTATTGATGCGGTTCGTTCGACTGGAGGGAAAAATGCAACTCGTGTTTTGGTTGTTCAGGGTCCAACAACCGATATTGAAAAAACAAACAAATTAATGACTACATTGCCAGTAGATAAAGTTACGGGCAGAATGATGGTCGAAGTGCATTATTATTCTCCTTGGAATTTTGCCGGTTTAACCAAAGACGAAACATGGGGTAAAATGTTCTACTATTGGGGAGCTGGTTTTCACTCCACAATCGATACGGAACGAAATGCAACTTGGGGTGAAGAAGCCGATCTAGAAAAGAATTTCAAACTAATGAAAACGCAATTTGTAGATAAAGGAATTCCGGTTTTGTTAGGAGAATTTGGAGCAATTCGCAGAACGACTTTGACAGGCGATGCTTTAATACTACATTTAAATTCGAGAGCGTATTATTTAAAAACGGTCGTGAAAACAGCAAAAGCAAACGGACTTTTACCTTTTTATTGGGATGAAGGAAGCATCGGAAATAATGGTTTTGGAATTTTCAACAGAAGCGATAATTCTGTCTTCGATACAAAAGTTTTAACCGCTTTAAAAGAAGGTTTACAGTAAAAAATCTTTTAAAACCATATAAGTGATATAAGTAAATGTAATTACAATAGCTAATTTAAATTTAAAAAATCTTATATCACTTATGTGGTTTAAAAAACATAAAATTAGAAAAATGAAAAAAATAATTGTTTTTATTTTATTGATAGTTAGTGTTATAGCTAATGCTAATGTTAGAATGCCTTTACTGTTTTCTGACGGAATGGTATTGCAACGCAACAAACAAATTCCGATTTGGGGTTTTGCAGATGCGAATGAAAGTGTCGAAGTGCATTTTAACAAACAAATTAAAAAAACAACAGCCGATAAAAACGGAAAATGGACGCTAAATTTAAGCCCAGAAAAAGCTGGCGGACCATTCGAATTAATCATTATCGGAAAAAATAAGATCACCATCAAAAATGTTTTGGTTGGCGAAGTTTGGATTTGCAGCGGACAATCGAATATGGAATTTCAGGTTTTTAAAACGATGAATTCAGAAAAAGAAATTGCAGATGCCAATTATCCAATGATTCGTCATTTTGGCGTGGCGCAAGATTTAAGCGGAACTCCGAAAGACGATTTAAAGCAAGGAAAATGGGAAGAAGCTAACAAAGAAAACGTTGGTAATTTTACAGCGGTAGGTTATTATTTCGCCAGAAAATTATATTCAGAATTAAAAATTCCAATCGGAATCATTAATACTTCTTGGGGCGGAACCAATGTAGAAACGTGGACAAGCCGTGAAGCTTTCGAAAAAAGTGACGAATTTAAATCGATGATTGCCAATGTTCCAACGGTAGATATCAATGCTATTTTTGAAACGTATAAAAAATCGGTTTTAGATAATCTGAAAAAAGTGCAGGGATTTGAAGTTTCGATGGAAAACGAAGAGCAGTTTAAAAACGCCAATTTTCAAGATAAAAACTGGCCTGAAATAAAAGCGCCTTCACTTTGGGAAAACCAGCAAATCGGAAACATCGATGGAATTGTCTGGATGCGTAAAACTATAATTTTAACAGCCGAACAAGCCAAAAAAGAAGCCGTTTTACATTTAGCAAAAATAGACGACGAAGACAAAACCTATGTAAACGGAGTAGAAGTTGGAACCAATAATCTTTGGGATGCAAAAAGAATTTATAAAATTCCAGCAAATGTGCTGAAAGAAGGAACAAATGTAATTGCCGTTCGTATTACAGATTATTCTGGAGGCGGAGGAATCTATGGCGATCCATCCAACTTAAAAATCGATTTTAAAGACACCAATCTTCCGCTTGACGGACTTTGGAAATTCAACGTGATAAAAGTTAGAATCGAAGTTTCGCCAAACAGTTATCCATCGTTATTGTACAACGCGATGGTGAATCCGTTGGTTCCGTATGCAATTCAAGGCGCTTTATGGTATCAGGGCGAAGCCAATGTTTGGCGCGCGAAACAATACAAAAAAGCATTTCCGTTAATGATTAACGATTGGAGAAGCAAATTCAAACAAGGCGATTTTCCATTTTATTTTGTGCAGTTATCCACTTTCGACGAATTCGGAGGCAACAGTCAAAAAGGAAGCCGTTGGGCAGAACTTCGCGAAGCACAATCAGAAACTTTAAAATTGCCCAATACCGGAATGGCCGTGACAACCGATATCGGAAACGCAAAAGACATTCATCCAACCAACAAACAAGACATTGGTTTACGTTTGGCGTCAATCGCAATGAATAATATTTACGGTAAAAAACAAGTTCACAGCGGACCAACTTATAAATCTAAGGAAATAAAAGGAAATCAAATCATCCTAACTTTCGATAACATCGGCAGCGGACTTTCAACGCCAAATAACGATGAATTAAAAGGTTTCGAAATCGCAGGTGCAGACAAAGTTTTTCATTCCGCGAAAGCGATAATTAAAGACAACAAAATCATAGTTTCGAGCGAAAAAGTTCAAAATCCAGTTGCCGTTCATTACGGTTGGGCAGACGATGATACGGCAATCAATCTTTTCAATAAAGAAAAATTCCCAGCATCACCATTCAGAACCGATAATTGGGAAATGGTTACAGAAAATGAAGTTTATAAAGTTAGTAAATAAGTTCTTAGTTTTTAGTCCTTAGTTCTTAGAAATGAATAATATTTGGGCGTGACCCTACCGAGATAAGAAGGCAAACATACTTTACGAAAATACGCCTTCTTATCTCGGTAGGGTCGGGCTATCCGGGCTACTTCGGTAGCTTCCTCCTATCCCTCACGCAAGCAAAGCATTAATGGACGTTTTGTTTGTCATTCCGAGGAACGAGGAATCGCACTAGGAATTCCGCAAAGAGAATTATCAATCTTTGTAGATTTACGAGTGTGATTCCTCGTTCCTCGGAATGACAAAATAGGAGACGATAAATAAAAACCAAAACAACAAAGCCTATGAATTCAAAAATCATAAAAAAAACATTTTACATTTTACTTCTAACATCTTTCTGCACAAAAGCACAATCCACTCATAAATTGTGGTACAAACAACCCGCAGAATTCTTTGAAGAGAGCCTGGTTTTAGGAAACGGAAAAATGGGTGCAACGGTTTTTGGTGGCGTGAATTCAGATAAAATTTATTTGAATGATATTACGCTTTGGTCGGGTGAGCCTGTTTATCCTCTTATGAATAGTAAAGCATATAAAAACCTACCCGCAATTCGTGAAGCGCTTAATAAAGAAGATTACAGGTTAGCTGAAGAATTGAATAAAAAAATTCAAGGAAAAAACTCAGAATCTTATGCCCCACTTGGAACATTAGAAATAAAAAACCATCATACAGGAAAAGCTTCAAATTATTATAGAGAGTTAGATCTTGCAAATGCGACTTCAAAGATTAGTTATGAAATCGATGGTGTAAAATTTACGAGAGAATATTTTGTTTCGGCGCCAGATCAAATTATGATTATTAAATTGACCAGCAGTAAAAAAGGGGCTTTAAGTTTTGATTTGCAATATAGTAGTTTATTAGAATCAAATATTGAGGCAAAAAAGAATAGTCTAGCTCTCAACGGGCGTGCTCCAATGCACGAAAACCCAGGATATTTTGAATATACTGAGGGATATCTCCCAGCAGGTTATTTTGATAAACAGAAGGCATTTGCTCATTTAAAAAAAGAAGCTTTAAATAAGCAAAAAATTATAAAAGGTACTCGTTTTACTTCTTTATTAAAAATTAAAAATACGGATGGAACAATCGTAAACACAGATTCAGCTTTAGGTTTGAGAAATGCGACCGAAGCGATAATTTATGTTTCTGTAGCAACCAGCTTTACAGGATTTGATAAATCGCCATCAATTGACGGAGTATCGGAACCAATAGCCAAAAAGGAATTAAATAAAGCTTTTTCAAAATCCTATGACAAATTAAAAACCGCGCATATAGCCGATTATCAAAAATTCTATAATCGTGTCAATTTAAATCTAGGAAAAACAACTGCACAAGATTTACCAACAGACGAACGTTTATTGCGTTATGCTGACGGAAAAGAAGATAAAAATCTCGAAATTCTGTATTTCAATTACGGACGTTATTTATTAATTAGTTCTTCCAGAACATTAGGCGTTCCTGCTAATTTGCAAGGACTATGGAATCCGCATTTGAGTCCGCCTTGGAGCAGTAATTATACCATGAATATTAATCTGGAAGAAAATTACTGGCTGGCAGAAAACACCAATCTTTCAGAAATGCACAAATCTCTTTTGAGCTTTATTAAAAATCTTTCTGTGACTGGAAAAGTTACGGCTGAAACTTTTTATGGAGTGAAGACAGGTTGGGCTGCGGCGCACAATTCAGACATTTGGGCAATGACCAATCCGGTTGGACAATTCGGAAAAGAAGATCCGATGTGGGCTTGCTGGCCAATGGCAGGTGCGTGGCTGAGTACGCATATTTGGGAACATTATATTTTTAGTCAAGATCAAGATTATTTAAAAAATGAAGGTTACCCGCTAATGAAAGGCGCGGCCGAATTTTGTATGGGATGGCTAGTAGAAGATAAAAATGGAAATTTGATTACAGCTCCGTCAACTTCGCCAGAAAATCAATATAAATTGGCTGATGGTTTTGTTGGAGCTACATTTTATGGAGGAACAGCCGACTTGGCAATGATTCGTGAATGTTTTGATAAAACAATTAAAGCTGCTAAAATTTTAAATATTGACGCCGAGTTTGTAAAAAAAATGGAAGCAGATTTAGCCAATTTGCATCCGTATCAAATTGGTAAAAAAGGAAATCTGCAAGAATGGTATTTCGATTGGGAAGATAATGACCCAAAACACCGTCACCAATCACAACTATTCGGACTTTTTCCTGGGAATCATATTACACCGATTAAAACCCCTGATTTAGCGGAAGCATCCAAGAAAACTTTAGAAATAAAAGGCGACGAAACTACAGGTTGGTCAAAAGGTTGGAGAATCAATCTTTGGGCAAGACTTTGGGATGGAAATCGTGCGTATAAAATGTACCGCGAATTACTGCGCTACGTTGATCCTGACGGAAAGAAAACCGAAAAACCAAGAAGAGGCGGAGGAACATATCCGAATTTATTCGACGCGCATCCGCCGTTTCAAATTGATGGAAATTTTGGAGGAGCAGCGGCTGTTGCAGAGATGTTGGTGCAATCAGACGAAAACGAAATTAGATTACTGCCTGCTTTACCAGACGCTTGGGAAGAAGGTTCTGTAAAAGGCCTTTGCGCTCGAGGCGGATTTGAAATCGAAATGAACTGGAGCAATAAAAATCTTCAAAAACTGATTGTTTCTTCTAAAAAAGGAGGAAAAACAACTTTGATTTTGGGAGATAAAATAAAGAGAATTGTTTTGAAAAAAGGGGAAAATAAAGAGATTGTTTTTTAAATAAATTTGTCACCCTGAGCGAAGTCGAAGGGCGTGCCAATTGGGGCGTGGCTTCGACTCCGCTCAGCCTGACAAACGATATAAACCCGACAGGTTTCTAAAACCTGTTGGAATTTGTTGTTAAAAATGCTTCAGAGAAGAATCATATTTATAGAAAAATAGTTTCAAAACTTAAAGAGCTCCAGCGGAGCGACATATTATTCATTAGGAATAAATTTATATGTCGCTCCGCTGGAGCTCTTTTATAATGGCATGATTTAATTTCTATAAATATTTCACTCCTCCGGAGTTTTCTTCTTATTACTTCTGACCTTGAAAAGGTCAAATATTTATAGAAAGTGACATTGTCTAGACGTACGACCCCGAAGGGGTCGAATAATTAGGTGCGTAAATTTTTTATATAAACATATAATCCCTTCAGGATTAACTGTAAGTCGAGTAAACCCGACAGGTTTTTAAAACCTGTTGGGTTTAAACTTTGTATCGAATCAATTAATTAATTAATCCAATTTATTATATCCTAATTGCACATAAAACGGAATCATTGGTGTGGTTTTAAAATCTTGTGTTATTACTTTTCCAGCTCTTAAAGTGAGATCGCTTTTGCTGAAAGAATAACCGCCTTGAATTCCAAAATTAAAATTTCCTCCAGTTGTGGGTTCGTACCAGCCATTTTTAACTTCTGGATAAACATCTTTATAAATTTCAGAATGTTTAAAATGCGTTACAATCGCTTTATCAAAACCAAATTCTCCTGCGACAAACCATTTAGGTTTATAATAACCAATTGTAATCGAAGCATCGGCACCAAAATTTTGTAAAGTCACAATCGGATTTCCATAACGTCTGTAAATGCCATGAATAGCTGTGCTAAAACGAAAATTTTCAATTTGATAAATATGTATTTGTCCACCAATTTTGGTTTTAAAATCATCAAAAATAACTTCGCCAGATGCAAAAGAAATCGAACTTTCGAGAATAATCGGCATTTTGGCTTTTAAATGATAACCATAATTTAGTCCATAAACAAAACTATATTCCCAGCCCGCATTGGCATTCAAAATATGTTTTTCTTCACTTTTCAAATTTTCCCAATTAATGGTTTGCGATTGTAAAATGTTAGAGTAAAGAAGTGAAAAGAGAAATGTGATTATTGCTAGTATTGCTTTCATGTCAGTTATTTTAGATTATTCAAATAATTCAATACCAAAGGCTCGACATTTTCCCATTTGAAATAAATCATTTCGTGGCCAGTTCCTTTCACTTCTTCAATTTCAGAAAGAGGAAAATAAGCGGCTTCTTTTTGTGCAAAACTCAATCCGTAAGATTCATTTAATTCGCCATATAAAAACAAAACATTAGTCTGATATTGATCGAGATTTGTAGTAAAATCAAAACCTTCATTTTCTGAAATATCTATAAAGCTTTCTAAAACCGTGGTTCCGATTCTCCAAAACGGAGAAGGTCCTGGAATTCCCTCTGTATTTCCTTTTGCATAAGAAAAACTCGATGAGATTCCGTATTTATAATCTAAAATAGCATGCTGGTTTTCTTTCCCAGTTATAAATTGATCGACATACAAAAGATTGCTCGTCACCTCAGAAAAAAAATTGATTTTGCGGCTCATTTCGCCATATTCGTCTAGTAGATTTTTGTTGAGTCCGCCTGGTTCTGCCAAGATTAAGCCACCAATTTTATCAGGATATGAATTCACATACGCTGTTCCGAGCATGGCGCCCCAAGAATGTCCAAACAGAAATACTTTTTGATTGGGAGAAGTTCTATAATATTCAATAACCGATGTTAAATCATCTAAAACCAGTTGAATCGAATAGCTTTTTTTGTCATGACGTTTGGATAATCCCGAACCACGCTGATCGTAAAAAATGACGTAATAACCGTCATCGGCAAGTTCTTGTACGTTTAATCCGTTTCGGTAATCAGAACCTGGACCGCCGTGTAAAAATACAAGCATCGGATCGTTTGGATTCCCAAAGGTTTCAGCATGCAGTTGTGTTCCGTTTACAAAAATCGAAGGAAGTGATGAATCTTCATCGACGGTTTTCGGAACTAAATATCCAGATTCATTAATGTTATTTTCATTTTCACATCCAATAAAAAAGAAAATTAAAACAGCTGTTACGGCTGAGTAAAGTAAGTTGGTTTTCATTGCAAGAATTGATTAAAATTTCTGCAAAGATGCGCTCCAGTACTATGCTGGTCGCCCCAACTTGTAAGGTGGGGCTTTTTTTAAGTGCAGAAAATTGCCACAAAGGCGCGAAGGCACAAAGATTTTTTGTTTCAAGCAGATTGAGCAGATTTAAACAGATTTTTTTAATCTTTTTTCTAGGAGTGTTAGAAAAAAAACTTTGCACCTTCGTGCCTTTGTGGCATTAAAAAACTTATTTTAAATATTCAGAAGGAGAAAGTCCAGTTACTTTTTTGAAGTTTCGGTTAAAAGCTGTTTTTGAATTGAAGCCACATTCAAAAGCAACCGAAAGTAGAGTATATTTTTCGTTTTCAGGAAGAAGTATTAATTTTTTAAATTCTTCAACTCGTTGTGAATTGATGTAATCATAAAAGTTTTTTCCCTCCGCCGAATTGATAACCTGTGACAAAATGTTAGGGTGAATGTCTAGTTTTTGAGATAATTCCGCTAAAGTCAGATCAGGGTTTTTATAGAGTTTTTCATCCTTCATAATCTGCGTTAATTTTTGATGAATGGATTGAAGTTCAACGTTGCTTAAACCTGACCTCTCGTATTTTATTTTTTCTGAAACAGTTTCAATTTCGATATTTTCATTAAAAGAAACATTCAAAACTAAATTTTGGGCGATTGTTTGATTGGTAAAAATCCCAACCTGTTTGATTCCGAAATAGCCAATAAACATCAGATAAAAAACGACGAAAGAAAAGATATATTCGTCTTCAAAAAAAATGACGACGCACCAAATAATACTCGAACCTAAAATTAAGTACTGTAACCAGCGAAGATTGATTTTTTCGCTTGACGAAAATTGATCAGAAATATTTTTCTGGTGTTTGGAAAGTTTTCTTAGCGAGAGCAAAGCATACGTTATTCCAGAAAGTAGAATGAAACCGTATAAAACCAAAATCAGATTTTCGTAGCCTTTGCCTTCATTTTCGAAGACCTTTAATTTTTCAGAAAAGGGAAGTGAAAAAAACGGCATCAGAAATAAAACCGCAATTATAAAAGGCAGAAAATGCAAAAGATTGTATTTTTTGTACTGATTCTGATTCGTTAAAGCAGAAGTATACAAATACAAAAATGGGCCTTGTAGCAACGGCATTGGAAGTTCAAAACCTAAAAGAAAAGGAAACGAAGCAAAATCTTTTTGATAATGCAGGTAATACAAAAACAAATGAAAACCGGTGCAAAATAACCAAAGCGCCAAAATTTTATCGGCTTGACTTTTGTTTCGTTTGCTTGCGAGAATAACAACCAGAAAAAAGGTAATTATAATGCCCGTTAAATACAACATATTGGTTTTTGATTTTAGTTAAATCGGTTGTTGGAAATACGGAGCAAGATAAAATATTTCTTGCAAATATTTGAAGATGAAATGTTTTGGATTTGTTATTTTAGAAATCTTGGTAGAATCAAGATAAAAATGCTTCGGAGAAGCAAAATATTTATAGAAATGAAATCATCTAACACAAAAAAGCTCCAGCGGAGCGACATATTTACATTTTTACAAGATTTAGCCGTCGCTCCGCGGGAGCTCTTATACATCTGAATGATTAACATTTCTATAAATATTTTGCTCCGCTGGAGCTCTCTTTCGTTTACGTAATTAATTTCTATAAACATTTAACCCCGTTGGGGTTTTATTCGTTCTCAGAATTTTCTTTTTCTTCCGATTTCTGAGAATGCTCTTTTTTAAAACTTTCGTACCATTTTTCAATCGACGGATAAACAAAAGCGGCCACTTTTTTCACGGGATTATAAAAAACGTATGAATCCAGGGTTTCCTTTTTGGCAAAAGTGTTATTGAAGTTTATTTTTTCGAATAAAGCAATGAAAATACTCAAGATCAGAATCGTTTTTAAAACCCTGAAAAATCCGCCTCCAAGTTTGTTCATCCAGCCTAACATGGCAAAATCGGCTATTCCGGTTAAGATTTTGGCTAAAAAATAAACGCCGATCACGACCAGAATAAAAGTCAGGATAAATGCTGTGATTTGAATATTAGTCGGATTCCAAGACACGTGTTTTGAAATCATTTCCGTCATTAAAGAAGAAAATTTAATGGCAAGGTAAATTCCTAAAAGCAACGAAATAAAAGAAGCGACTTCTACAAAAAGTCCGTTTTTGATGCCTTTATATAAACTATAACATAAAAGAACGGCAACGATAATATCAAAAAAACTCATGTTCTGGTTTGGTGTTTAATGTGGTGCAAAGATAGATTTTTTTAGTGACAGAGGTTCATAGGTGCAAAGTGACAAAGGTTTTCTTTGGGATGGAATTTTAAACACATAGCTATGTTTGTTTAAAATAAGTGAAACGCCTTTTTGTGTATGCTAAATCCTATGATTCTATGTGTTTAAAAACAACTACAACGCATATATATGCATTATATGTAAAGAGTATGTATCTTTGCGACTTCATATTTTAGAGTTCAGATTGCAGTTTCGATATTTTTAGAAATATTCAAATCACTTCGCAATTTAAAATCTACAATCATAAATCATAAATTAAAATGTCCAGAGATACACAATTAAAAGAGCGATGGGAAAAGCTCGTTGATATACTTTCTAATCAATTTTCGCAAGGCGAAGATTTAGATTTAGATGCCATAATTTACCTAATCGGCGTTCAGGAATACGGAAAAGTACACCGTGAATACAAAAAAGACGAAAAACTGAATTTAATGCACATCGCAATCTGTCGATTATTAGAGCCATACGGATTTTACGAATTCGAATATTTTGACGAAGAAGGATGGCCACATTATAAAGTTAAAGAAGAATTACCGCCTTTAAAAGCGGGAGAACAATCGGTTTTGATGAAAGAAGCGATTGTAAATTATTTTTTAGAAAGAAAATTGATAGAATAGAATTATAGATTTTAGATTTCAGAGTGTAGATTTTAGATTTTGGGTTGAAGTTTCAAAATACTTATTACTTCTAGCTTTTCACATCTCACTTTTTTATTTAAATTTGTATTCTCAAGCATTGGAGGAAAATGATAGACAAGATAAAACAACACATAGAGGAAGCAAAAGCCTTTAATGAAAAAAACAAAGAATCTTTAGAGAAGTTCCGTATTAAATATTTAGGAAGTAAAGGTTTAGTAAAAGAACTTTTCAATGAGTTTAAAAATATTCCGAACGACCAGAAAAAAGATTTTGGACAAGTAATGAATACTTTGAAAGCGGTTGCTGAAGAAAGAGTAAAATCGATTCAGGAAGAGCTTGAAAGTAAAGAAGAATCAAAAGGAATTTTTGGTGATTTAACACGTGCGGCAGAACCAGTAATTATTGGTTCTCGTCACCCAATTTCAATTGTTAAAAATCAGATTATTGATATTTTTGCGAATATCGGATTCAACGTTTCTGAAGGTCCAGAAATAGAAGACGACTGGCATAACTTTACGGCATTAAACTTACCAGAATATCACCCAGCGCGTGATATGCAGGATACGTTTTTTATTCAGACAAACCCAGATGTGTTGTTGCGTACGCATACATCCTCTGTTCAGGTGCGTTATATGGAAAATCACAAACCGCCGATTCGTACCATTTCTCCAGGACGTGTTTTCCGTAACGAAGCGATTTCGTCTCGTTCGCACTGTATTTTCCATCAAGTGGAAGGATTGTACATTGACAAAGATGTTTCTTTCGCAGATTTGAAACAAACGTTGCTTTATTTCACTAAAGAAATGTTCGGAAAATCTAAGATTCGTCTTCGTCCGTCTTATTTCCCGTTTACAGAACCAAGTGCCGAAATTGATATTTATTGGGGACTAAAAACAGAAACCGATTATAGAATCACTAAAGGAACGGGCTGGTTGGAAATTGGAGGTTGCGGAATGGTAGATCCAAACGTTTTGAAAAACTGTGACATTAATCCAGACGAATACAACGGATTTGCTTTCGGAATGGGTGTAGAGCGTATCGCAATGCTTTTATACCAAATTGGCGATATCCGTATGTTCTACGAAAATGATGTTCGTTTCTTAGAGCAGTTTAAAGCCAACATATAATTTTAGATTTCTGATTTTAGATTTTAGATTATTCTAAATCTTTAATCATTTATAATAACAAACCTTTGTTGAAGTCTAGGCTTTGACAAAGGTTTTTAAAATTTAATAAAAATGAAAAAAGATATAATTATTCCAGAAGTTGAAAACGTATTTCTTGCAGCAGTGCAGGAATGGAGCGACGATTTTATGGAAAAAGTGTGGTATGCATATTTAGTAAACGACAGCGACTTTAATCTAGACAGCGTAATGGTGGTTTCGAAAGCTTTTGGAACTATCGACGGCGAAATGAAAAAAACATCGATTCTGCGTCACGCTTTTGTTGAGGTTCCGTCTGTTTCGGTTGTAAAAATCGAACTGGTGGAGAAAAGCCTTTTAGCATTAAATAACGAATTCATGGTGACTTTCTTTATCGGAAATACTTTGTACGACAAGAAGTTTACTTTTAAAGCCAATTCGCTTGACGAAAACAATACAGAAGAAGTGCCGATTTTGTTTGTTGAAGGAGTGATGGTTAAGTAGTGTTCAGTGTTCAGATTTTTAGTGTTCAGCTGTAACTTGAAATAAAAAAAAGTCAGAAATAAGATTATTTCTGACTTTTTTTATTATTATTTTAGAGATAACTGATCACTAAAAATCTGAACACTGAATACTAATCTAGAGACTCCGTTAATTTTCTAAAGACAGACTTAGCATCTTTTCCTTCGTATAAAACGGCATAAACAGCATCGATAATTGGCGTTTTGGCACCGTAACCCTGATTTAGTTTATAAGCACTTTTTGTTGCATAATAACCTTCGGCAACCATGCTCATCTCCATCATTGCAGATTTTACGGTGTAGCCTTTTCCAATCATATTTCCGAACATTCTGTTTCTAGAGAAAACGGAATATCCTGTAACCAATAAATCTCCCAAATAAGCTGAATCATTGATGTTACGTTTCATTTTATGCACTTTTCTAATGAATTTCTTCATTTCGCGAATAGCATTACTCATCAAAACAGACTGAAAGTTATCTCCATAACCCAAACCGTGAGCAATTCCTGCCGCAATAGAGTAGATGTTTTTTAGCATTGCTGCATATTCAGTACCGATAATATCGTCTGAAATTTTAGCTTTAATGTAGTTTCCAGAAAGTGTTTTAGCGACCGTTTTAGCTTTGTCAGGATCACCGCAGGCAATTGTTAAGTACGATAGTCTCTCTAAAGCAACTTCCTCTGCATGACAAGGCCCTGTAATTACGCCAATATTGTAATAAGGAATGTCGTATTGAATGTGGAAATGTTCGCCGACAATTAAACTTGTTTCAGGAACAATTCCTTTAATAGCAGAAAAAATGATTTTATCAGCCAAAGAAACCGTCATGTTTTTTAATTCGGCATCAAGGAAAGCTGACGGAATTGCAAAGATGATATAATCTGCATATTCTATCGCCTCGTTTATATTGTTGGTTAATTTGAGTTTTTTAGTATCAAATTCAACAGAACTTAAGTAGTTTGGATTGTGTTTGTACTTCTGAAGGTGCTCTATAGCAGCATCATTGCGCATGTACCACGAAATTTCGGAAAGATTTACACACAACATTTTCGCAATTGCCGTTGCCCAACTTCCACCACCAATCACTGCAAATTTTAAATTTTCGCTCATTATTTTAATAATTTAAAACAAAAGTACTTAATAATGTGCTAATAAAGCAAAATCTGTTTTAAGAAATTTTGAAAAATGGCTTTAATTGCAATGACTTTCAAGAAGTTTAAGAATAAAATATTTTTTTTGAATAGCCAACAATAAAATCATTTAGCTGACGTTATAAAAGATTATTAATTAGAATTTTAATGAATTTAAAAAAAATTGAGTTAGTTAGTTTTGTTTTAGTATTTTGAAAAGGCGTTCCTAAACTTGTTAAGAACGCCTTTTTTATTGAAATTCCAATTTTGAAATTCCAAATACCAATTTGAAATCCCAAGTTTATTCAAAATAAAAAAATCCCAAATTCCATAATGTAGATAGTCTTGGAATTTGGAATTTCTAAAATTTGGAATTTATCTTTTAGTAGCTAAGCTCCACAATAGATCTTACTTTATCTAAAGTCACCAATTGATTTTCTCCTAAACCTTTCCAGCCTCTTTCTTCAAAACGATTTACGATAAAATCTGCTGTTTTAGAGTAATCTTCTGTGTATTGAGAAAGTTTAGTGTCCATTCCCATTGTGTGGAAAAATTCTACGGTTTTATTGATCGCTTCTTTTGCAACTTCTTCGTCAGAACCTGTTAGATTAAAAATTCGTCTTCCGTACTGCGCTAATTTCGCTTTTTTAGTTTCGAACATTACGTGATATAAACTAGGCCCGATAATCGCTAAAGTTCTTGCGTGATCAATTTCATAAAGTGCAGTCAATTCGTGGCCAATCATGTGTGTTGCCCAGTCACTTGGAACCCCTTTCTGAATTAATCCGTTTAAAGCCATCGTACAGCTCCACATAAAGTTGGAAGCTAAAGTATAATCGGTTGGATTTTCTACAACACCTGGACCAACTTCAATTAAAGTCTGTAAAATTCCTTCGGCGATTCTGTCTTGAAGAAAAGCATCAGTTGGATACGTTAAATATTGTTCCAGAACGTGTGTATAAGCATCTACAACACCATTTTGAATTTGTCTTTTTGGTAAAGAAGCAATTACGTTTGGATCACAAATTGAAAATTGTGGAAACAAAGCGCTTCCGCCAGAAGATAATTTTTCCTGAGTCGCTTCGATTGTTACCACATATCCAGAATTCATTTCGCTTCCCGTTGCCGGAAGTGTCAGAACAGTTCCGAATGGCATGGCATTTTCTTTAATCAAGATTCTTTTTTGAAGAATATCAATCGGATTTCCTTCAAAGTTAACAGCGCCAGAAATAAATTTCACACCATCAATTACAGATCCGCCTCCAACGGCCAAAATAAAGTCGATTTTTTCTGCTTTAATTACATCAACAGCTTTCATTAAAGTTTCAAATCTTGGGTTTGGTTCAATTCCACCAAATTCCACAATTTCAAAACCTTTTAAGTTCGAGATAACCTGATCGTAAATTCCGTTTTTAAAAATACTTCCGCCGCCATAAGCCAAAAGCACTTTTGCGCTTTTTGGAACTAAAGTCGAAAGTTTTTCTATTTGTCCTTTTCCGAAAACTAAATTTGTCGGATTGTATAATTCAAAGTTGAGCATTTTTTTTAAGGTTCTAAGCTGCTAAGTTTCTGAGGTTCTAAGTTTTTTTCACTTTGAACTTAGCAGTTTGTTGTTAAATCTTTTAATTTTTAAGATGCTAAGGTTCCGAGAAGAAAGCTTAGAAGCTTAGCAACTCAGAACCTTAGTACCTTTTATTTATTCAATTTAGCGAGCAATTTTCCAGCTACTAATTTTGAAGATGCTGGATTTTGACCTGTAATTAAAAGTCCGTCTTCAACAGCGTATGGCGCCCAGTTTGGTCCTTTTGAGAAAATTCCTCCGTTTGAAGCTAAAGCATCTTCTAATAAAAACGGAACTACTTTGGTTAAACCGACTGCTTCTTCTTCGTCGTTTGTAAATCCGGTTATTTTTTTGCCTTTTACTAAATATTCACCGTTTACTTTTACGTTTTTCAAAACTGCTGGTGCGTGACAAACAAAAGCAACAGGTTTATTATGCGTGTAAAAAGATTCAATTAAATTGATTGAATTTCTGTCTTCAACCAAATCCCAAAGCGGACCGTGGCCTCCTGGATAAAAAACAGCATCATAATCTTTTTGATCTACTGTAGAAAGCTTTAAAGTGTTTTTTAGTTTTTCCTGCAAAACTTTATCAGCGTCAAAACGTTTGGTGTCTTCGGTAGCAGATGCTGGATCTGCACTTTTTGGATCAATCGGTGGTTGTCCTCCAAGCGGAGAAGCAATGGTAATTTCGACTCCTTGATCTAATAATTCGTAATAAGGTGCAGCAAATTCTTCTGACCAAAATCCTGTTTTTTCTCCTGTATTGCCCAGTTTATCATTGCTGGTAACAACAAATAATACTTTTTTCATACTCTTCTTTTTTGATTTTTGAGCCTCTGCCGAAATGCTTACGGCTGTAAATGCAGTTATTGCGAATAGCGCTAATTTTTTCATGAATATTAAATTTTGAACAAATTTACGGCTATTGTGATATTAGTAAAAATAAATTAAACTATGTTTGTTATAAATATATTTATATCATGGTAAATCTAGAATGGTACAGAACTTTTAAAGCAGTTTACAAAAACGGTAATTTTTCAGTGGCTGCGAAGGAATTATTTATGAGTCAGCCTGCGGTTAGTCAGCAGATTTCAATGCTTGAAGCGCACGTTGGTAATAAATTATTTAATCGGAAATCAAAAGGCGTTGAACCAACGGAGTACGCTAAGTTACTGAATAATTTGATAATAGATGCACTCGATCGTCTTGAAAGTGTCGAAACTGGTTTTCGTGCAAAAGCAGAAGATGCGAACCGATTAATTTCGGTTGGAATTTCAAAACATCTTTTTGATTGTGTGGGGAATCTGCTGATTTCAAAGTTTGATATGATCGATTTTACTTTTGCAGAAAACGATGAACTTTTTGCCTTGGTCGATTCGAAAAAATTGGATTTTGCCATAACGACTAAAAGGTTTGATACTTTTGATACGACTTATGAAATAGTGGGAAAGATTAAACTTATTATGGTTGCTCCATCAAGTTTAGACATTACAGAATTCCGCAATCGCTTAAAAGCAGATAATTATACTGGAATTGAACAATGGCTCAACGAGCAAAAATGGTACAGTCATGACGCAAGAATTCCGCATATCAAATTATTCTGGCTGCATGCATTTAATAAAAAGAGACCTTCAATGGTGCCTAATTATATTATTCCTTCAGAATCTGAAATGCTTAGGCTTTTAGCAAAAAATACTGGCGTTGCAGTAACCTGGAATTGTAACGCGAGAAATTACATAAAAGAAAATAAACTCCAGTTAGTATGGAACAGCTTTCACGTTCCCGAAGAATTTGTGTATTTGTTAGCGCCAAAAAATAATAATGTGAAATCAATATTCGATACAATAGAGAAAGAACTCAAATTGTTTTTTGGGAATCGATTATAATTTTTTTAGCCACAAATTCACGAATTTTTTCTTTAGAGTGTATAAAGTTTAATTCGTGAATTCGTGGCGAACTCCCTTTTACATATATAGTTATGGAAAATCTACAAAATATTAGAGTTGCAGTTGATGCTATTGTTTTTGGGTATCAAAATAGTCAATTGTACGTACTTTTGATTCAGCAGAAATTTGGTTCGGCAGAGTCGTATTGGGCGTTGCCAGGCGGATTAGTGAAAAATGATGAATCACTGAACGATGCCGTAAGACGTGAACTCAAAGAAGAAACAAATGTCGAAGTAAATTACTTTGAACAATTGTTTACGTTTGGCGATGATATAACGCGGGATCCAAGAAACCGTGTGATTTCCGTTGCTTATTTTGCATTGGTAGATCCTTCAAAATTAGAAATAAAAGCCGATTCAGATGTGGATAAAGTGCAATGGTTTCAAATCAATGAAATTCCGAAACTGGCTTTTGATCATAATTTAATCCTTAAAAAAGCGATTGAAAGATTGAAAGCAAAATTAAGTTACGAGGCAATTGGTTTCGATTTGCTTCCAAAAGAGTTCCTTTTTTCAGAACTCGAAAATCTTTATTGCACCATTTTAGAAAAAGAAATTGAGCGTAGAAACTTCAGAAAAAAAATCCTCAGTTTCGGAATCGTGGAAGAAACAGAAAATTATTCTCCAATAAAAACAGGCCGTCCAGCAAAATTATTTCGATTTAATAAACTGAAATATAAAGAGTTAATTAAAGAAGGTATTCACTTCGAAATAAAGTTTGCGTAATTTTTACACAAAATAAATTGTTTATTTAAAATTAAATTCTACATTTGCGTATAATTAACGCAAACTATAAAACTATGATACTAAATCTCGACCCAAAATTCGCTCCTTTTCAAAATCAGGAACAAATCAAATTTCAAAGTTTTACTTTTTCTGGAGGAGAACCGCACATCAAAATTGCTCCAGATTTTGATCCAAATAGAAAAGTTACTATTACACATAGATTAAATTCATTCAACGATTTAGGATTACTGTGTGTTACTGTTGATGCACTAAGAAGAATGGATGTCAAGATCATCGATCTTTTTATTCCATATTTTCCAGCAGCAAGACAAGATCGTGTTATGATTCCAGGCGAACCTTTATCTGTAAAAGTTTATGCAGATATCATCAATGCGATGCAGTTAAATAAAGTTTTTGTTTTTGATGCACATTCAGAAGTTACTCCAGCACTTTTAAATAATAGCACTGTAATTCCAAATTATACTTTTATCAAAGAAGTTTTAAATAGAATTGGCGACAACGTTAAACTGATTTCTCCAGACGGTGGCGCATTAAAGAAAATCTATAAAGTTTCTGAATTTTTAGGCGGAGTTGAAGTTGTAGAATGTAGTAAAAGCCGTGATGTGAAAACGGGAAAATTATCTGGTTTTAAAGTTTACAATGATGATTTAGAAGGAATGGATTGTTTAATCGTAGATGACATTTGCGACGGAGGAGGGACCTTCGTAGGATTAGCCGAAGAACTAAAAAAGAAAAATGCCGGAAAATTATACTTAGCGGTAAGCCACGGAATTTTCAATAAAGGTTTTGAAGTTTTAAACTGCTTCGACGGAATTTTCACAACGAATTCTTTTAAAGATTTTGAGGGAGAAAACGTCGGGGTTGTAAAATTAGAATTATGAATAAAAATTATAGAGTAGAAATAGCAAATAAAACCTTAGAAATCATTAAAAATGGTTTTTATGAATACAAAGAAAAAAAGATAGTCATAGAGCGAGAGCTCGAAGAATCTAAAAAAAATACGTTCACTATTGCACCAAACGATTGGAATGCAATCTTAAAAATACCGATTGAAAATACGTTTGAAACAGAAATTGTAACCAAAAACTGTTCAACTATTGAAGCGATTGTTGAAGAAGAAAATGGTAAAATCGGAGTTTTAAATTTCGCTTCAGCGAAAAATCCAGGAGGAGGATTTCTTGGCGGTGCTTCGGCTCAGGAAGAAAGTCTGGCAAGATCATCTAATCTTTATGAAACGCAGATTAAAGACAAGACAATGTATGACTTTAATAGAAATCAATCTTCGTTTTTATATTCAGATTACATGATTTACAGTCCAAATGTTTTGTTTTGGAATGATGATAACGGAAGTTATTTTGAAAAACCATTTGTTGTAGACATGATTACTGCACCAGCACCAAACAAAGGTGCAATGTTGCAGCATAACAGAAAAGAAGAAATTGCAGCAATAGGAGAGGTTTTCAAAAGTAGAATGGATAAAGTATTGGCAATTGCTGCAAAACAAAATATAGATACCTTGATTTTGGGAGCTTGGGGATGCGGGGTTTTTAGAAATGAGACCAAAGATGTAGCGGAGATGTTCAAAGAAATCATTGCAGAAAAATATGCAGGTGCTTTTAAAAAGATCGTTTTTGCAGTATTTGATAGTTCTGAAAAGAAAGAAAACTTTAAACAGTTTCAAAAAGTGTTTAATTAATTTAAAGTTTCAAGTTAAATGCCGATTCTAAAAAAACAAATCTATTAACCGTTTCAAGTTTAAAACCAATTTCGAAGTCAAGTACACAACTTGAAACCTGAAACTTGAAACAAAATTTAAACAACCAAAAAGTTATGAGCGACGATTTAAAACCAAGATTTATTGAGTCTTTAAAAAGAAACAATGATCAGATTAGAGAAGACAGAGCCAAAGTAATTGGTGAAGATTCTGAATTAATTTACAGAAGAAGAGTCGAAGACATCGAATTGAAAATCAAAAGACTCGAAAGAGAACAAGAAGGACTGATAGATATTAGCCCGCTAGATAAAAACAGTTTGACATTTGCCGATTTTCAGCCGGAAGCCTTTGTTCAAAAAGACATGGAACTTTCGCTGACGATCAGAAATTTAAACATCCAGTTTGAAGTAACAAAAAAGAGATTTGAATATTTATTTGGTAAAAAATATTAGTTATGGGAGGTACAAGATATGATTTCGGTGCTCGCGAAAGCAGAGCAAAAAAAGTAGGTTATGCTAGTAAATCAGCTGCTGAAATTTTTACACAGAATGCGTTACACATGGCTCACGAATCGATGAATCCAAACGGAGTGCTTTTTAGAGAAGCCAGAGATTCTGATGTTCATCCAAATACAGTTCCAATCATTTTAGGTTTGGACGTTACAGGAAGTATGGGACATATTCCGCACGAACTGATCAAAGACGGATTGCCAAAATTAATGGGAGGAATCATCCAAGGTGGTGTTCCAGATCCAGCACTTTTATTCTTAGGAATCGGAGACCACGAATGCGACAGATTTCCGCTTCAAGTTGGACAGTTTGAGTCTGGCGACGAAGAATTGGATATGTGGTTAACGAGAACTTACATCGAAGGCGGAGGCGGAGGAAATGCTGGCGAAAGTTATCTTTTAGCATGGTATTTCGCAGCTTTTCATACCAAAACCGATGCATTCGAAAAAAGAGGTCAAAAAGGATTGCTGTTTACTGTTGGTGACGAACCAGGATTGAAAACGCTTCCAGCTTCTGCGATCAAAGAAATAATGGGGCAGGGACAACAGACGTATACGCATCTTGAATTATTAGCAGAAGCGCAAAAACGTTACGATGTATATCACATTAGCGTTTTGCACTCAGGACAAGCGATTAATGCCGATGTGGAATGGAAGGAATTGTTAGGTCAGAATTGTTTGTCAATTGAAGATCACAGAGAAATTCCAAACGTAATCAAAAAAATAATCTGTGATAAACATAAAAGTTCTGGATTAGGAACCATACCAGTTTCTGATTCAAATCATACAGGTTTAGATAATATACAAATGCTTTAAAAGCTTTGTGACTCTGCGTCTTTGCGAGATTAACAAATAAAGTTTTTTAGCGAAAGAAAATTTGCTCGCAAAGACGCGAAGTCGCAAAGATTATTAAAATAAAAACTTAAAAAATACTTTGCGCCTTCGTGCCTTTGCGGCATAAAAAAACAACAAAATGAAAACAGCACAAATAGTTATAGGTTTAGGATTTGGTGATGAAGGAAAAGGCATAACAACAGATTTTCTGGCAAAGCAAAACCCTGAATCTATAGTTATTCGCTTTTCGGGAGGACAGCAGGCCGCGCACACGGTTATGATCGACGATAGAAAACACGTGCATTCGAGTTTTGCAAGTGGAGCGCTTCGTGGTCTTCCATCTTATTACAGTGAGCATTGCACGATTCATCCGCTTTTTTTATTCAACGAAAGAGAAGAATTAAAGGAAAAAAATGCTAATCTGGATTTGTATATTCATCCACTAGCAAAAGTCACAACCCCTTTTGATGTTTGGCACAACAGAGGAAATGTGCGAAACCTCGAAAACGGAACCTGCGGAAAAGGCATCGGATCAACAATGAAGAGAAACGAAGGTCCGTACAAATTATTCGCCATCGATTTGATTGCGCCGCGCGAAATGCTTTTAGAAAAACTAAATCAAATCGCATATTATTATGGTTTTTTGAATGAAAGCGGAATTGATGAAGAAGTGGAACGTTATCTGGAAGCAATCGATAATTTACAATGGAATATCGAAGATTATACATTCTTAAATAAGTATGAAAATCTAATTTTTGAAGGAAGCCAGGGAATTCTATTAGACATGGATCACGGTGTTTTTCCGAATGTGACGTATGCGAATACCACTTCAAAAAATGCCATTGAAATTTGTAATAAACTGAAGATTGAAGATATCGATATTTATTACGCAACCAGAAGTTACACCACGCGACACGGAAATGGCTGGATGCCGAATGAAGGAGAAATACAATTAAAAAACAACGAAGAAGAAACTTGTGTTTTTAACGAATTCCAAAAGGATTTGCGTTTTGGAGCTTTGGATTATAAACTGTTGAATTACGCTCTTCAACTCGATGCAGCTTACAGCCCAATGGCAAAACGAAATTTGGTTGTAACCTGTATGGATCAGCTGGAAGAGCAAAATTATGAGTTCGAAAGCCTCACAACAGAGTTTGCAGCAATCTACGGATCATTTTCACCCGATTCAAAAGATTTCAAAAACATCACTTCTTTGTATCAATAAATAGAAAATATGAAATACAATATAGATAACATAATTCCAGAAAGTAAGTTTTTATTTTTCTGGGGACATCAGCCCAATAAAGACGGAAGCATTTCTAAGACCTGTTTTAGCCAATGGTGGTTAAGTTCTTTTGAAGTAGAGAATGTGGTTTACAAAACAGCCGAACATTGGATGATGGCAAAGAAAGCGGAACTGTTTAACGATCAGGAAATTTTAGCTAAAATAATAGATTGTAAATCTCCAGCTGAAGCTAAAAAACTAGGTAGAAAAGTGAGAAATTACGATGATAAAGTTTGGTTAGAAAATCGATTTGAAATCGTAAAACTAGGAAATTATCATAAATTCAGTCAAAACAAAGATTTAAGAGAATTTCTAATTAATACAAATGAAAGAGTTATTGTAGAAGCTAGTCCCGTAGATCCAATTTGGGGAATCGGAATGGCAAGCGATCATACTGATGCTAGTTATCCTGAAAAATGGAAAGGATTGAATTTGCTAGGTTTCGCTTTGATGGAGGTTAGGGATGAATTGAAATAATTTGATTCGGATTCATTAAGGTTGTTCCGTTAGGAACAATTCATCGGTAGAAAAGAAATATTGATAAATTGGATTAACGTTCCATCGGAACGTTTGATTAAAATGAATAAAAAATGCATTGTAAGGTTTATTTGAAAAATTATCGATAAAATTTAAAATAGAATAACTAGCAAAACAATAAACCATAGAGTTTACTTTATAGTTTTTGAGTTTTTCTCATTGCAACACACTAAAAAAAGAAATAAAAATTAAACGAATTATAGAATCTCAAAGATGTTTCATTGGAACATTTGATTGGTAAGAAGAGAAAAGATGAATGAAAAAATAGCAAAAAGCGTCAGCAAGTTTTTGAGCCTGGTGCTGCGACATTCTCCTGAAACTATCGGATTAAAATTAGACGAAAATGGATGGGCAGATGTCGATGAATTAATTGTAAAATGTAATAAAAAAGGGAATCAACTTGATGTAGAACTTTTGGATTACGTTGTAGAAAATAATGACAAAAAGCGTTTCGCTTTTAACGAAGATAAAACCAAAATCCGTGCAAGTCAGGGGCATTCGATTTCTATCGAATTAAATTTGTCAGAAGCAGAACCTTTACAATATCTATATCACGGAACAGTTGGTAAATTCATGGAAAACATTCGAAAAGAAGGTTTGAAAAAAATGAGCCGTCAGCACGTGCATTTGAGCAAAGACAAAGAGACGGCGACAAAAGTAGGAAGCCGAAGAGGAGTGCCACAAATCTTAACCATAAGAAGTGGAGCAATGCATAAAGATGGATTTATATTTTATTTATCCGAGAATAATGTCTGGTTGACGGATGAGATTCCTGCGAAATATATTGAATTTTAAAAATGAAAATTAAAATACAATCAGGTTTACTTGGAGTTGCAATTGGCGATGCTTTAGGAGTTCCGGTTGAGTTTAAATCTAGAGCTTATTTAAAAGAAAAACCAGTTACTGAAATGTTTGGTTTTGGAACGCATCATCAGCCGTTAGGAACTTGGAGTGATGACAGTTCACTTTCTTTTTGTTTAGCCGAAAGTTTAAGTAAAGGTTTTGATTTAAATGACATCGCTAAAAACTTTGTGAGATGGTTTAATGCAGATTTATGGACACCGCATGGAAAAGTTTTTGATATCGGAATAGTCACAACGCATGCCATTCTTAATATTTCGAAAGGCCATCAGCCCGATTTATGCGGTGGTTTTTCTGAACAAGACAACGGGAATGGTTCGTTAATGCGTATTTTGCCTTTGGTTTTTTATCTTCAAAACGAAAAAGATGTTGAAGTAATTTACCAAAAAGTCAAAGCGGTTTCTTCGATAACTCATGCGCATTTTAGATCAGTATTTGCTTGTTTTATTTACTTGATTTATTGCTTGGAAATTCTAAAAGAAAAAGATAAGTTCGATGCTTATAAAGGCATGCAGAATGTTCTTTCGAAATTTTTAGAAAATAAAAGTTTTAATCCTCAAGAAATTCAGTTATTTGATAAAGTTTTAAAAACTGATATTTCGAAATATGACGAAAGTGAAATACAATCTTCGGGTTATGTTTTACATAGTTTAGAAGCCAGTATTTGGTGTTTTTTAAATTCAGATTCTTACGAAGAAACAGTTTTAAAAGCAGTAAACTTAGGAGAAGATACAGATACGACAGGAGCAATTGCTGGAGGTTTGGCAGGAATTTATTATGGAATCGATGGAATTCCGAAAAAATGGATAGAAAATTTAGTCAGAGTTGACGATATAAAAGATTTGGCAGAAAGATTGGCGAAAAAATTAATGTAGAAAACAGAGTTATACGAACATTTAAAATAATACCACAAATATATGAACCCACTATTATTAACCGACGGTTACAAAGTTGACCACAGAAGACAATATCCAGACGGAACTACAATTGTATATTCTAACTGGACACCAAGAAAATCAAGAATTGAAACCGTTGATGAAGTCGTTTTCTTCGGATTGCAGTATTTTATCAAAAAATATATTATTCATGATTTCGAAGAGTATTTTTTCAAAAAGCCAAAAGAAGAAGTGGTTCAGAAATATGCTCGCAGAATCAATAATTATTTGGGTGAAAACCAAGTAGGAACCAAGCATATAGAAGATTTACACGACTTAGGATACATTCCGATGGTTTTTAAAGCATTGCCAGAAGGAGCGAGCGTTCCGTTGAGAGTGCCAATGTTTACGATGTATAATACGATTCCAGAGTTTTTCTGGCTGACGAATTATTTCGAAACTTTACTTTCTGCTGTAGTTTGGCTGCCATGCAACTCAGCTACAATTGCAAAAGAATATAGAAAAGTATTAGATAAATATGCAGCAGAAACTTCTTCTGTACCAGAATTTGTAGATTGGCAGGCGCACGATTTCTCTATGAGAGGAATGGGCGGAATCGAAGCAGCTTTAACTTCTGCAGCAGGACATTTATTAAGTTTTACAGGATCAGATACGATTCCAGTAATTGACTTTTTAGAAGAATATTACAATGCAAATTCAGACCTAGAATTGGTTGCAGGATCAGTTGCGGCTACAGAACATTCTGTAATGTGTATGGGAACAACAGAAGGCGAGTACGAAACTTTCAAAAGATTAATTACAGAGGTTTATCCAAGAGGAATCGTTTCTATAGTTTCTGACACTTGGGATTTATGGAAAGTTTTAACGGATTATCTTCCAAGGTTAAAAAATGAAATTGTTTCTAGGGAAGGAAAAGTAGTAATTCGTCCTGATAGCGGTGACCCAGTAGATATCATCTGTGGAAATCCAAACGGAAAAACTGAACAAGAGAAAAAAGGTGTTATCGAATTGCTTTGGGATGTTTTTGGCGGAACCACAAACGATAAAGGATTTAAAGAATTGGTTCCGCAAATTGGAGCAATTTATGGAGACAGTATTACCGTGGCAAGAGCAACTCAAATCTGCGAAAGATTGAAAGAAAAAGGATTTTCCTCTACAAATGTGGTTTTAGGAATCGGTTCTTTTACATACCAATACAATACTAGAGATACTTTTGGTTTTGCCATGAAAGCAACTTACGGAGAAGTGAACGGAGAGGGAAGAGCCATCTTCAAAGATCCAATTACAGACGACGGAACTAAAAAATCGGCTAAAGGATTAATGAAAATTGATTTAATCGATGGCAAGTATAATCTAACGGATAATGTTTCTTGGGAAGAAGAAAAACAAGGAGAATTGAAGGAAGTTTTCAGAGATGGAAAACTTCTCGTTGATCAAACGCTGAGTGAGATTAGAACAAGAGTAAAAAGCGACGTGAGTATCGAAGCTTAATTATAAACGAAAGCCTGAATTTTTGGATTCAGGCTTTTTTGTTAGTTAGTTTTTGCGTAAAGTTATGGAAGAGCCATCGGCTCGAAGCATATTGTAGGGCCGGATTTTAATCCGGTCTAGATTCAGATCATTTTTTACAAGTGTAATTGCTGTGGAATATATTTCGTTCCTGCGGAACTCTAGATGGCGGCACTTCTAAATCGACGGATTAAAATCCGTCGATACAATATAAATCGTTTCTCCGAAACTTTTCTCGATAAAATCTATTGCTATATGTAATTTTTGATAAAGATTGATTCAAAAATCAATTGCCTCCAGCTTTAGCTGGAGGTGAATAAATGTATGGGCAAAAATGGCTTTAGCCAAAATTGCGAGTTTTTGGCTAAAGCCATGTATTGTTGAAAATAAAAACCTCCAGCTAAAGCTGGAGGCAATTGAAATCAAAAAAATGTTGTTTCTATTTTTTGTAAAAATTATTATGATCAATATATTCCCAAACCTTCGGCGGTAATAATGGCTGAATATTTTTACCTTCTTTAATATTATTTCGAATAAAAGTCGAAGAAATCTCTACAATTGGCGCATCGATGACATGAATTTTTGGATGCGATTTTAATTCGGTGTTTTCAGGCTCATCTGAAATTCTTGGATACACATAAATATCATGGTTTTCGAGAATCACCTCATAGTTTCTCCATTTATGAAGCGTTTTTAGATTGTCTTCACCCATAATCAAAGAAAACTCGTGATTTGGATATTTCTCTTGTAAATGTGCTAGAGTAATCACGGTATAGCTCGGTTGAGGTAATTTAAATTCGATATCAGACGGTTTTATTTTCGGATAATCTTCTGTTGCCAGAAAAACCATTTGCAAGCGCTGTTGATTGTCTAAAAGCGTTGATTTCTTTTTTAACGGATTATGTGGCGTAACCACCATCCAAATCTGATCTAAATCGGCATATTCTGCCATATGGTTGGCAATAATCAAATGCCCGACATGAATTGGGTTATATGTGCCGAAATAAAGACCTATTTTCATTTTTTGTTGTTTCGCAAAGAGTCGCTAAGATAACACAAAGATTCGCAAAGTTTTATTTCAACTTGGCGAATCTTTGCGTTTTTTCTTTGTGAATCTCTGTGGAATAAAATTACTTGCTTATGAAATCTTTTACCAGTTGATGCGCTTCTTCAAGAGCAACCTCTAAATCATAATTTTTGATGATTACATCAAACTGAGGAGCCGTTGCCAATTCTACAGAAGCTTTTGCAATTCGCATATTGATTTTATCTTCACTTTCTGTAGAGCGCTGTTTTAGTCGGCGTTTTAATTCGTCAACACTTGGAGGTTTCACGAAAACCGCTAAAGTTTCTTCTGGGAATTTATGTTTAATGCGAAGACCGCCAACTACGTCAATATCAAAAATCACATTTTTTCCTAAAGCCCAAATTCTTTCAATTTCCGATTTTAAAGTTCCGTAGAAGTTATCGCGATATACTTCTTCCCATTCTAAGAAATCTTCTGCTTTAATGTGTTTTTTAAATTCTTCTAAAGAAATAAAATAATAATCTTTTCCGTGCACTTCTTCACCGCGTGGTGCACGCGAAGCGGCCGAAATCGAAAATTCAAGATTTAAGTCTTCTTGCTCTAATAAGTGTTTTACGATCGTTGTTTTTCCTGATCCTGATGGTGCAGAAAAAACAATTAATTTTCCTTTGTTCATTGTGTGTTTATGTGTGATCTATCTTTAGAAAGAAAATTCTTTTTCCAAGACAGATAATAATTCATTGTATGATATTAACTCGTCAACTGTTGGATAATATTTTAAATAAGATTCTGGATTATCAAATGAAAAACTGTTTTTGTTTTTTCCATTTCTGACATAAACTTTATATCCAATTCCATCTAAAATATGTTTTTTGTTTCTAACTATTCCTCGTTCGCTTCTGTCAAAATCAATATGAGGTTTGTCGAATTTATATCTTATAGTTTCCATACTTGGAAGAAACTCAATGTTTGTTACAAGTAAATTGAGCCAAATTAATTCTGCATCTTTTGGTTTTAATTTTCCGATATTCTCTTTTGGAAAACGAAATTTATCAATTTTGGTTATTTGCTTTAAAGGAATATCGTAATATGAAATTTCTACAATCCAATTGTTCTCTTTTTCATTATACATTCTAAAGATTACAGTCTTGGCGTTAGTTGATTCTTTATAAATACGAATCTCTTGCTTATATTTTAAAGTATCTGAGATTTCTAATGTTTTGTTTATTTCAGATACTTCTTGTCCAAAGCAATTGAAAATTGTTATAAAGAAGAAAATGAAATAATACTTCATTTTTACAAAACATTCAAAACCTGCTCCTTAATTTTCTCCAATTCATCCTTCATCATCACCACCAATTTCTGCATTTGCGCATGATTCGATTTAGAACCCATGGTATTGATTTCGCGCCCCATTTCTTGAGTGATAAAACCCAGTTTTCGACCGTTAGCTTCAGAACCGTTTAAAGTTTCTAAAAAGTAATCCAAATGATTTCCTAAACGAACTTTCTCTTCGGTAATATCTAGTTTTTCTAAATAATAGATTAATTCTTGTTCAAAACGATTTTCGTCAACGTTCACTTGTAATTCTGAAATTGCAGTTTGCAAACGATCTTTGATTGCTTGTACGCGTTCTGGATCAAGTGCCAGTGTATCATTCATGTATTGACGGATATTTGAAATTCTAAAGTTGAATTCTTTTTCAAGTGAACCGCCTTCATCCTTTCTGAAGGTTAAGATGTTTTGAAGCGCCTCGTCAATAATTACCTGAATTTGTTCCCAGTCATTTTCGTCGATTTCCTCACGTTCTGTTTTCAATGTGTCTGGCATACGAACAGCCATTTTCATTAATTCAGTTTCGTCTGCATCAGGATTAACCTCTTTTAATTGTGCAATATAATTTTTTACAACAGGCACATTTACTTTAGTTGAAGTTTGCTCGGCAGTGCTTTCTACATAGATTGCAAAATCGATTTTTCCTCTTTCTAGTTTGGTCGAAATAAGAGTTCGTAATCCAAGTTCCATTTCGCGGTAAAGCGATGGCATTCTTACATTCAAATCTAAACCTTTACTGTTTAGGGATTTTACTTCAACGGTAATTTTTTTTGTAGGCAATTGCAAAGAAGCTTTGCCAAACCCTGTCATAGATTGTATCATATAATTGAGTATAAAGGCGCAAAGATACTAAAAAACTTTACAGCCTAATATTTTAAAAAGGTTTTGGGCGTTCCCTACGGTCGGGCTATCCGCTCCCAATCTTTTTTAGGGCAGAAAAAGCCCTAAAAAAGGATTTCCGCTTCTATCCCTAACGCATCAGAATTCAAGAAAACGTTCTGTGGAATTATTTTGCTAAAACCTTAATAACTTCAGCAACATTTTTCTGACTGTTACCTATGTAAATTTTGCCATCGATAATAAAAACTGGACGGCTTAAGAAAGTATAATGTTCTAAAATGTATTTTTTAAAATCGGCTTCTGTAAGCGATTTGTTTTTCAAGTCCATTGATTTGTACAATTGCGCTTTCTTACTGAATAACGCTTCGTAACTTCCTGCAAGTTTGTACATTTCTTCTAGCTGTTCTTCTGTAATTGGGTCTTGGCGAATGTCTTGAAAAACCAAATCGTTTTCTGGTAGACTTTTAATAATTTTTCGGCAGGTATCGCAAGAGGCTAAGTAATATATTTTGTTCATTGTTTTATGAATTTGTTAGAATGCAAAGAAAATCCATTTGAAACTTAAAAATGACTAATTTTAGAAAAAAAATAAAATTATGAGTTCAGTTTTTGATGTACAGAAAACAATTAGAGAAATTCTTTTAAAAATTTTAGATGGTCATTCGTTAGAACAATTAAACAAGATTCCAGATGGTTTTAGCAACAATATTATTTGGAATATTGGTCATTGTATTTCTTCTCAGCAAGTTTTGGTTTATAAATTATCAGGTCTTCCGACAGTAGTTTCTGAGGATTTTATTGCCAAATATAAAAAAGGAACCAAGCCAGAAGGCGACGTTTCTCAAGCTGAGGTAGACGAGATTAGAACATTGCTTTCGACAACATTAGAAAAAACAAAAAATGATTTTGAAAATGGTCTTTTTGTAGATTACCATGAGTATACTACAAGTGTAGGTTTCACGCTTCGCCATGTTCAAGGTGCTTTAGATTTTAATAATTATCATGAAGGGCTTCATACAGGAATAGCAATGGCCATCAGAAAATTGGTTTAAACGAAAAATCCCGCTTCAGCGGGATTTTTTATTCTATTATAGTTTCAATTGTAACTTTCATCGCTCCGGCACCTTTATGTTTGGTGATGTCCATAAAAGCTCTTTTAGACAAATCGATTTCGCGGGTTTTTACAAAAGGACCGCGGTCTGTAATTTTTACGATAACAAATTTGCCATTGGCTTCATTGGTTACCTTTACTCTCGTTCCAAAAGGAAGTTTTTTGTGAGCTGCTGTATAAGCGTTGTTGTTGAATCTGCTTCCGTTAGCGGTTCTTTTTCCATTAAAACGATCTGCATAGTAGGAGGCATGAGCGTTTTTTTTGTATGGTCTAAGTTTTAAACCCTTATCTGTAAAAACCGAATCTGGCAATGGAATGATAGTTGGTTTTAGATTTTTAACAGTATCTTGAATGATTTTAGGTTCTGTTGTAGGTTTGGTTTGGCTTATGACATAAGTAAAGCCGCTAATTAAAGTTAAAGCGATTGTGGCGAATAAAATATTTTTTTTATTTCTCATGGGTTATTTCTTTTCAGACTTGGGGGGAGTTTGTACAAATAATATGCCGAGATAAAAAAAGCCCTTGTAGGAGGGCTTTTAAATTGGTCTTTTTTTAGAACCAAAGATTCCAAGGAATTCTACTTAAAATAAGCAATAATCCTAATCCGTAAAAAATAGCAAAGGTTTTAAATTTAGCTTCACTATTGATTAATTTTTTATGTTTAGACCATCCTATAGTAATTAAGATGATAGCAATAATATTAATTAGAGGGTGTTCTAATGATGTTAATCTTAATTCTGCATTTGACATTTGTCCAAATGCTGCTTTTCCAAGAGGAGAAACAAAATATAAGATTAAACCAATCAATAATTGGGTGTGAGTTCCAATTAAAGCAAATAAAGCGATTTTACGATCTTTACCAGTAAACTCTTTTTTTGATGTTACTCCGATGATAGCGTTAACAACTGCAACAACTAAAAGAAGCAATGCTAAATACGCCCAGCCAGAGTGAAATTTTTGTAGAAAATTATACATAAAGGGTGTTTTTTGTTTAAAAACAAATATAACAAAAAAGGCTATAAAAAAACGGCATTAAACTTAAAAGTCAATGCCGTTTTTATTATTTATTAAGATTCTAAATTCTTAGAAATCGTAACGTAATGCGAAGTTCCAAGTTCTACCAAAACCGAAGAATACTTGGTTTGTAGTAGCAATACCTTTGTAGGTTGAAACAGTAGGAACGTCAGCAGCAAATATATTTGTTTTTGCTTCAGCAATGTAAGTGTAATCAAAAACGTTGTTTACGTTTAACCTGAAACCTACAGAATTGCTCTTAGTTTTACCAACTAACCATTTGTAAGATAAACCAGCATCAGCAGTACCGTAAGATGGTAATTGTAATGCACCTCTGTTATCTTCTTTAGTAAAGTTTCCTGCAGAAATCTGAGCATACAATTTATCAATATAGTTGTAATTTGCATCAACAGTAAAACGAGGCAAGATTTCGTAAGTTGCTCCTAAAGCAGCAGTTGTTTGAGCAGCATCTCCAACTCTTACACCATCAAGGTATAATGTTGAACCAGTTCCAATAGGATTGTTGGCTGAATCGTAACGGTTACTTGTACTTGTTCCTTCATATTGCCAATCTCCAAGAGATAACATTGCAGTAAGAGTAAGTTTGTCAAGTACTTTTGCAGTACCATCAATCTCGATACCTGAGTGAATTTCTGTGATTCCAGCGAAATCAAAGTAACCACCTGGGTTGTCTGTAGCATTATCAGTTTGTCTTTGGTATCTGTCTTTCCAAGAAGTTCTGTATAAGTTTACGTTTGCAGTATATTTACTTGAACGGAAACCGTATCCAGCTTCAACAGCAAAGATTTTTTCGTTTGTTAAGTTACCAGCTACAATAGAACTGTTGTTTGGGTAAACTGCATTAAAGAATGGCTGTTTTGAGTAGTATCCAGAGTTAACAAAAACGTTATGGTGCTCGTTGATGTTGTAGTTCACCCCACCTTTTACGTTACCACCTAAGATGTTTTCGTAATCTGTGCTTGCTAAAGGTGTTCCAGCTGGATATTTGAAGTAATCCACTCTTTTGAATCCTTGTTGAGAAAGTGCCCCTTGAACGAATGCAGTAAATTTGTCTGAAGTATACTCTAATTGAGTAAAACCACCATACCATCTTACGTCACCATCATTGTTGAAGTTGATTTTTTCTTCTTTGTCAGTATCTTTAAATACATTCCAAGAAGCGTAAGTAGAATAAGTTCCGTATAAAACTCTATTTGGGTTGTTTACGTCAAAGTTGTCAATATATGCATCTGCACCCAATCTGTTGTTTACGTTTTGGTAGTGAAGACCTTTGTATCCTCTTACGTCAACTCCGACATCCCAAGTTAAGTTGTCTGTGAATTTTTTGTTGAAGTTAACAATTGCTCCGTACCAGTTGTGAGAGTTAACAGAAGAAATTTGAGAAATACCTGAAGTATTATTGAAAACATAAGGAGAAGTTGGAGTTCCTGATCCAGTTCTTCCTGTGTTAGAACTATTTTGAAATTGTCCGCTTGTTCCGTTTGTTGCACGAACATTATCTGTTCCGTTATATCTGATAACTTGCTGTCCTGTATTCCAACGAACGATTTTGTCATAATCTACTAAACCGTCAGCTGTTCTAAACACATCACTAACATAGTTATTGTTTCCAGCACCACCTGCTCCTCTAGATCCACCTCCACGTCCGAAAGACGCATAAGCTACAGTAGATAATTTAGATGTTTCATTAATGTTCCAATCCCAGTTTAATGAAGTAACAGGTTTGTGGTAGTAGTTTCTTACCATGTTAAATTCTTGTCCATCTTTATAACCCCAATCAGAGTTGTATTTGATGTTTGGGTCAGATATTGTACCATATTTTTGGTACTGTGCTATCGTGATAAATGTCGATCTTTGATCGTGCCATTGTGGAGCTCCAGTAACTGTAAATTGGAAATCGTGTTTGTTATCTTTTGTAGCATAACCAAGAGCGATGTAGTAGTTGTCTCCGTTAAATTTAGTTCCATCTACGTATCCATCACCTTGAGTGTGGCTATATAAAACAGATGCAGAGAATCCGCTATCTAATTTTCCTGTGTTGTAAGCAACGTTAGATTTGAAGAAGTTATCGTTACCAAAAGAAGTACCAACTGTACCACCTTGTTTCAAATCTGAAGCTTTAGTTACGTAGTTCATAGTACCTCCAACAGAAGCAATTGCTAATTTAGAAGACCCTAAACCTCTTTGAACTTGAATGAAAGAAGTTACATCAGATAAACCAGCCCAGTTGCTCCAGTAAACAGCTCCGTTTTCCATGTCGTTTACCGGCATACCGTTAACCATTACCGCAACGTTGTTTTGGCTAAATCCACGAATCGTAATTCTAGAATCTCCAAATCCACCACCAGATTTAGTTACATAAACAGATGGAGTGCTTTTTAACATTTCAGGAATCTCTTGGTTTCCTAATTTTGCCTGAATTTCAGCAGCTTTAATTGTAGAAACAGCAACCGGAGTTTTTCTGTCCTTTGCAATATCTACTGTGCTACTTTTTACTACGATCTCGCTCAATTCGTTTGAGTTAGAAACCAAAGTAATAGTTCCTAAGTTTGTAGTTGCGCCATTTGACACATTAAATTTCACAGTTTGGTTGTCATAACCTAAAAAAGAGATAACAATCTCTCCTGTGCTTGATGGTGAAGTAAGAGTAAATTTACCATCAAAATCTGTTGAAGTTGCTGTAGTAGATCCTTTGATCACCACATTTGCTCCTGGTAATCCACCTGTTCCGTCGGTAATTTTACCAGTAACTTTTCCTTGAGAAAATACGGTTGAAACTATCATAAAGAATAGTCCGGTCAGTAACCAATTTTTCATTTTCTTCATTTTGTTATTGAGTTTATTGTTTTTGGCAAAATTATAACAAATAAATCAGTTAATGTTATCGAAATGTTAAGAAAAGTACGTTTTGTTTTTTCTGTTGTATATTAAAATGATTTTTTCTTTTTTTCTTAAATATTATATTGAATTTTTTAATTTACAGAGGTGTTTTTTGTTAAAAACGCAATAATTCTATTTGTTTTGTAAGTGAAAAGGTCTAGATAAATGCTTTTTTTGTGCTTTTTGTCGGTTTTTTATGTAAAAAACGCCTTAATTTGATGAAAATTAAGGCGTTTTATAGTGTTACGAAATTCTTAAATTTCGGGTTTCTTATTTATTCTTTAAGAAGTGATTTAGTAAAAATGAAGTCGAACTGTCGTGGTTTTTAACAGTCTTAGAATTGATTTCATCTAAGATAGAATTGGCCAATTGCTTACCTAATTCAACTCCCCATTGGTCAAAACTGAAAATGTTCCAAATAACTCCCTGAACAAAAATCTTGTGTTCGTATAAGGCAATTAAAGATCCTAAACTTTTCGGAGTCAGTTTTTGAATCAAAATAGTATTGGTTGGTTTGTTCCCTGTAAAAACTTTAAAAGGTTTTAAATACGCTGCTTTGTCCGCTGCAAGACCTTGTTTGTCAAATTCTGCTTGAACTTGTTCGTCAGTTTTTCCATTCATTAAAGCTTCTGTCTGTGCAAAAAAGTTTGACATCAATTTATCATGATGATCTTCATTACCATATAAAGGTTTAATAAATCCAACAAAATCTGTTGGAATTAATTTAGTCCCTTGGTGAATTAACTGGAAGAAAGCATGCTGTGAGTTTGTTCCTGGTTCTCCCCAGATAATTGTTCCCGTTTGATAGTTAACAGGTTTTCCATCACGACCAACACTTTTTCCGTTACTTTCCATAAATGCTTGCTGTAAATAAGGAGCAAGTTTGTGTAGATATTGAGTATACGGAATCAAAGCTTCGCTTTCTGCGCCATAAAAATTATTGTACCAAACGCTTAATAAAGCCAAAATTACCGGAATGTTTTCGTCAAATTCTGCCGATTTAAAGTGCTCATCCATTTCATGTGCCCCACTTAATAAATCATTATAATTCTCAAAACCAACAGCCAAAGCAATGCTTAAGCCAACAGCACTCCAAAGAGAAAATCTTCCTCCGACCCAGTCCCACATTGGGAATACGTTGGCAGGATTAATTCCGAACTCGGTTACCTTTTGAATGTTTGTAGAAACAGCAACGAAATGTTTTGCGATATCTTCGTTAGAAGCCGATTTCAAAAACCATTCTTTAATAGTTTCAGAATTTGAAAGTGTTTCTTGTGTAGTGAAAGTTTTAGAAACAATCACAAAAAGAGTTGTTTCTGGATTTAATTTTTTAATGATTTCATTTAGATGGTCGCCATCAACATTTGAAACGAAATGGGTATTTAAATGATTTTTGTAAAATTGTAAAGCTTCAACAGCCATAACAGGGCCAAGATCAGAGCCACCAATTCCAATATTTACGATATCAGTAAACGTTTTTCCTGTGTATCCTTTTCTTTGTCCAGAGATTACTTCTTCTGTAAAGTTTTTAATTTTATTTTTTACTTCGTAAACTTCTGGAATTACATTTTCTCCGTCAACTTTAATAACAGCCGATTCGGGAGCACGCAATGCAGTATGCAAAACAGCACGGTTTTCTGTCTGATTGATTAATGCACCGCCAAAATATTGTGCGATTGCATCTTTAAGTCCGATCGAATTTGCTAATTCTAATAAAAGAGAAACAGTTTCCTGACTGATATTATTTTTTGAATAATCTACTAAAAAGTCATTCCATTGCAAATTGAATTTTTCGGCACGTGCACTATCTTGTTGAAACAATTCTTGTATTGTGGTTTCGTGAATTGCGTTATAGTGGTTTTGTAGATTTTTCCACGCTTCAGTCCCAGTTGGGTTTGTTGTGTTTAAAGCCATTTTTATCTATAATTGAGTTTGTTCATTGAAACACAAAAATACTGAAATAACTTTTAAAAGGGTAGCGGTTTGAGATTATATAACAATTAGTTACGAAAACGTTTTATGGATTGAAAAACCAAATAACGTGTGTTTGTATTTAATTGCAAAAATCCCGAAGGGATTATATGTTTATAGAAAATTGTTGGTTAAATGTAGTACGACCCCGAAGGGGTCGAATAAATAACACGTAAAATATTTGGTTCTATAAATATTTGACTTCTCCGAAGTCATTTTTTTAAGATGAATATTTTTTTTGTTTTAATATAAACGAAATCTACCAAAACTTCCACCAAGGCTTCTTATTGATTTCTATAATTTTCTTAGACACATCAACATCAATTCTTTTTAAAGTTTCAGTTTTAATTTTAGAATCGTCAAAAAACAATTCGCCATTTTCACTCATTCCCAGAGGAAGTTTTGTTCTTTCTTTCCAGTTTTCGGTTTGCAATTCTGGAATTAAGTCAGCATCGACTTTTTCGCGAAAGCGTTTTTGAGCTTTTTCTGTAATTTCTTCTTCCAGATTTGAAGTTGAATTTTTAAAAAGTGAAATTGAATTGTCTGGAATATTCAAAAGAAAAACCTGTGTTTTGTTTCCAATTTTCTGAATGTCTAAAACTTTAAAATAGGCGATAGAGTCTAAAAGAAAATGACCAATTTTTCCTGAATCTGTATTAAATTTTGATAAATCTTTTGGATGAGCACTTGCAATCAAATATCTGAGATTTCCTGAAAGCCCTCCGCCAATCGAACTCATATCAGTAAAACCTTTTTCTTGGATAATTTGTCCGATTTTATAATTTGAAATTAAATTTTCGGCAAGATTGGTGTCTCTGTAAAACAATTTTAACCCAGAAAAAGTTTCATGATACATGGTTTTAAGACGTTCATTTTTCATGACTTTCAATTCTAAAAGGTTTAAAAAATAGGTTGTTTACAGATTTCCAATACTGTCCAATTCTCTTTTCAGAGGCTCAATTTGATTCATGAAACGAGTCCTGTCATTTCCAGTCAAAGATTCTCCTGTTGGAAGATTCAAGCGAAGCGCATCTACTTGAACTCCGTTTTTCCAGAAACGGTAACAAACATGCGGACCAGAAGCTAAACCGGTGCTTCCCACTAATCCAATTGTCTGGCCTTGTGTAACGCGCTGTCCGCGGCGAACCAAGATTTTAGACATGTGTAAATATTGCGTAGAGTAGGTTCCGTTGTGTTTTACTTTTACAAAGTTTCCGTTTCCTGCTGTATATCCTGTTGCTTCTACAACTCCAGAGGCGGTAGTCGAAATTGGTGTTCCTGTCGGAGCCGCATAATCGGTTCCTTTGTGTGCTTTCCAAGTATGTTGTACCGGATGGTATCTGTTCATGGTGAATCTAGAAGTGATTCGGCTGAATTTAATCGGAGTTTTTAAGAAAAAGTTTTTAAGCGTTTTTCCTTGATCGTCGTAATATTCAATTTTTCCAGAAGTCGTGTCTCTTTCAAAAGGAAAAGCATAGATGATTTTTCCTTTATACTCAAAAAATGCAGCTTCAAGATCTTCAACGCCATCGTAAGTTTTTCCGTTAATGAAGCGTTCTGTAAAAATTAATCCGTAACGATCTCCTTTTTTAAGTTTAAAGAAGTCAATAGACCAAGAAAATACTTTTGTAATTCTGCTAGCTAATGCTGTTTCGACGCTTTCGTTTCCTAAAGTTTCAGATAATGAACTTTTTAAAACGCCGCCAATCATTTTTCTTTTGAAAGTAACAGGTTTAATTTTTTTATAAGCTTTTGCAATGCTATCTCTCAAGTCAATAACATAGTAGCTAAGTGCGTCTGGTTGGTAAATAAAAACTTGAAGATTGTTGGTTTTATTTTTAGAACGAAGTAATGTAAAAGGTTTGCCGTAACGAATACTTCTTACATTGAAAGAATCTTTTACCTGCTCGACAATATCGTGTACTTTTTTGTCTCCAATATTTTGACCTTGTAGGATCGAGCCAAAAGAATCTCCTTTTGAAATAGTATCATTAACAATATTAAAATCTGCGTAATTAAAACCGAATTCTATTTTTTTGGTTGCTGGTTTAGTAATTTTTGCTTCTACTTTTTCTTCTGCTTTTTTACATGAAAAAATAGAAAACAAGACAATTAAAATTACGACTGCTTTTTTCAAACTTTTGGATTTTTGTGGAGAGATTATTCTTCGTTTTCATTTCCCCAATTGGACAATTCTTCTTCGGTCCACAATTTAGGAAAAAAGATGCGTCTTTGGTATTTTGGATGCATATATTTTTGCCAGTCACTTCCGCCCGTTGCTTCACCGTTACCTTTTCCGCTTTCCAAAATATATTTTCTAGCCGTATTAAGGTGCTGCATTACCCAAGTAATATTTACAGTTTTATCGTAATGACGCATAGCATCGATCAATTCTGCATTTTGCTGATCTTCAATAGGTAATTGCGTGAATTTCTGCCAGATATTTTTTGTTTTAAAGTCTGACATCTGTCTTAAAAACTGAACTTTATATTTTTTCTCAAACTCATTAAGCAAATATGATTTTTCGCCAGTGTGATAATCTTTTCCGGCAGCTTGCCAATATAAATGTTCGAATGAAGTTTCTAAATCGGTATTTTCGTCGAAGTTTGCTTTGTATCTGCGGTCTGTTAAATTGATAACGTCAGTCGAAGCAAATTCGATCATGCGATATTGCGCGCTCTGAAAACCACTCGCAGGAGTAAGCGTGTTTCTGAATTTCATGTATTGGTCAACCTCCATTCCGTTTTCCATGATGCTGAACGAATTGGTAAGCATGTCAAAATATCTTGTAATTCTTGATAATCTTTCGCTGAAAAAATCAACTTGAATGTTTTCTGTATCGGCAATCTGGTCAATTTCCCACAAAATCATTTTAAAGATTAATTCATTTACCTGATGGTACATAATAAAAACCATTTCGTCAGGAAGTGTGGTACGCTGAATTTGCAGGTTTAAAAGGGCATCGGTCTGGATGTAGTCCCAATAGGTAATAGGTTTAGACCAAAGCAATCCTTCTAATTGAACATCAGTTTTTTGATTTATGGCTTGAAATTTTAGATCAATTTCTTTTAAAATCGCTTCAGAATTATCTGTAGGGTTCATTATTTTTTTACTTTAAGTGGACTTTGTAATCCTTTATATTCGTCGAGATCAGCTTTAAGAGAACCTACGGCTAAATCTGCTTTTATTCTAATAGGAACTTTGTTTACATCATCTGTTATCCAGAGTGTTAAGCTCTCTTTTTCTTTAAATACTCTGCCTTTCTGTACCAATGGTTTAAAGACCATCGTAGAAACGGTTCCAAATTTAGTCGTAATATCTTGACGGCCTACATATTTTAACTTAAATTTTGTGATTTCATCATCAAAAAACATGTCGACTGTAATGGCTTCACCAGATTTAAGTTTGTCGATGTTTGGATGGTTTCTTAAAAAATAAAAAGCAGAAACAATATCTTGTACTTCTTCTGTTACAATAATCGTTTTTTCTGATTTGCGTTTATAGTCTTTTACTAAAACTCTATTTTCATTTTGATTGAAAAAACCTTCTTGATTTTTGGTGTAACCGCCTTCGTCAATTTTTCTAACATAACGATAGGGTTTACCCGTTTCTTTGTCAAAATAGCTCTCGTATAAATCTTCTACTTTAAAGAAAAATTTGGACATTCCGGTTGTGTAACCTTTTCCAACAGAGTGAAATACCTTTTTGTTGTTTATTGTCGCATCTTTAATTTCAAGAGTGGCGTAACCAGCATTTACAATTCCATAATGTATTCTAAATTTGAAATATTCTCCAGTATCGAAAGCAGTTTCCTTTTGCGGCGCAAAGGCAAGTGTTGTTAGTGCTAATATAGTGAGGATGAGCTTTTTCATAGTACATTCTTTACGTTTTATTATAAAGATAGATAAATGCAAATTCTATTCCAAATGTATGAAAACAAAAAAACTCAGTCAAAGATGACTGAGTTTTTATGCTATTAACTAACCAAAAAACTATAAATTATGAAATTTATATCAATTCGGAAGGAAACCACCCCTTCCTGATTTGCGAGTGCAAAGATAGATAGAAAGTTCAAAAAACAAATAGCCAAAGTCAAGTTTAACATAACATTTGCAAAAAAAGCATCGTTTTTTAAAGAATTATGCTGTTTTGTATGTGAAAATTAACATTTTACAGCGTTCCTCTCAATTCTTGCTCTCTTTCAATCGACTCAAAAAGAGCTTTAAAGTTACCTGCACCAAATCCTTTTGCACCCATTCTTTGAATAATTTCGAAGAAAAGTGTTGGTCTGTCTTGAACCGGCTTAGTAAAAATCTGTAATAAATAGCCATCTTCATCAGCGTCTACCATGATAGCAAGCTTCTCAATTTCGTTCAAATCTTCTTTCATCATATCCATATGAACACCCAATCTTTCTGGAATTGCTTCGTAATAAGTATGAGGAGGAGCAGATAAAAATTCAACACCACGTGCTCTTAATTGTGATACTGTCTTAATAATGTCATCTGTTGCAATGGCAATGTGCTGAATTCCAGGTCCACCGTAGAAATCTAAATATTCTTCGATCTGAGATTTTTTCTTTCCTTCTGCTGGTTCGTTGATTGGAAATTTAATTCTTCCGTTTCCGTTTGACATTACTTTACTCATCAAAGCAGAATATTCGGTAGTAATTTGTTTATCGTCAAAAGATAGGAAGTTTACAAATCCCATCACTTCTTCGTAGAATTTCACCCAAGTGTTCATTTCGTTCCAACCCACATTTCCAACCATGTGGTCAATGTATTTTAATCCAGTTGATTCTGGGTTAAAGTCAGATTTCCATTCTTTGTAACCTGGTAAGAAAACACCATTGTAATTTTTTCTTTCTACGAAAATGTGAACGGTTTCGCCGTAAGTATAAATTCCAGAACGAACCACTTGACCAAATTCATCTTCTTCTACAGTTGGTTCCATAAAAGAACGCGCGCCACGTTTCATGGTTTCTTCGTAAGATTTTGTAGCGTCTTCAACCCAAAGTGCCGCAACTTTTACTCCGTCACCATGTTTTTTCAAATGTTCATTTATCGGAGAATCTGCTGTTAAAGGCGTTGTCAGAACAATTCTAATTTTGTCTTGTTTTAAAACATAAGATGCTCTATCTCTAACTCCAGTTTCTAATCCGGCATACGCCAATGACTGATATCCAAATGCAGATTTATAATAATGAGCTGCTTGTTTCGCATTTCCTACATAAAATTCTACATAATCTGTTCCTAATAATGGAAGGAAATCTTGTGCTCCTTCAAATATTTTCTCTAATCCGTATTCTACTGATTTTACTTCTTTTGACATAATGTTTATTTTTTAAATCGATTTTTTGATGAATCGAAAGTGTTGTTTTTTTTGATTGTGTTTTTTTACCGCAAAGAGCGCAAAGCTTTGTTTGAGCTAGATTCTCTAAAATCGAAAAAGAACGCAAAGCTTTGCGGACTTAGTTTGATAAAACTTAACTAGAAAATCTTTGTGAACTTTGCGAAAATCCTTTGCGGACTTTGCGGTTAAATTCGGCTAGCTACTCCGTCCAAGACTTATAGTACTGACCATCATCCAATCCCATAGCTTCTTCAGTAACCATAAGAGGTCTGAAAGTATCCACCATTACAGCTAATTCCTGAGTTTCTTTGTGACCAATGCTTCGTTCCATTGCGCCTGGCGCTGGTCCGTGCGGAATTCCTTTTGGGTGTAAAGTAATATGGCCTTGCTCAATATTATTGCGGCTCATAAAATCGCCATCGACATAATATAGTACTTCGTCAGAATCTATATTGCTGTGATTGTATGGCGCTGGAATAGCTTTTGGGTGATAATCGTAAAGTCTTGGGCAGAATGAACAAACTACAAAAGCAGCTGTTTCAAAAGTTTGGTGCACCGGAGGCGGTTGGTGAACACGTCCCGTTATAGGCTCAAAGTTGTGAATTGAAAATCCGTATGGGAAATTGTAGCCGTCCCAGCCTACAACGTCAAACGGATGAGTGGCATAAACCACTTCATGGATCATTCCTTCTTTTTTGATTTTAATTAAAAAATCACCTTTTTCGTCGTGTGTTTCCAATTCGTTTGGCAAAATAAAATCGCGTTCACAAAATGGCGAATGCTCTAAATGCTGACCCGACTGGTTTTTATAACGTTTTGGAGTATAAAAAGGAGAGTACGATTCTACATAAAAAAGCCTGTTATCTTCCGTCTCAAAGTCTATTTGATAAATAATACCGCGCGGAATAATTAAGTAATCGCCATATTCAAACGGAATATTCCCTAACATGGTTCTTAATTTTCCTTTTCCTTTGTGAATGAAAAGCATTTCATCGGCATCGGCATTTTTGTAGAAATAATTTTTAAGCGATTCTTTAGGTGCAGCCAAACCAATAATGCAGTCTTTATTGACCAACATGGCTTTGCGGCTGTCTAAAAAGTCATTTTCAGGTTTTAATTCAAAACCTTTAAATAATAATGATTTTATGTTTTTTCCGATTGCAATTTTAGGTTCAACCGAATAAGAGTTCAAAATTTCTTTAACCTGTGTTGGTCTGTGTACATGATAAGACAATGACGAATGTCCGTGAAAACCCTCTGTTCCGAACAATTGTTCGTAGTAAAAACCTCCGTTTGGTTTTTCAAATTGGGTGTGTCGCTTTTGCGGAAAATCTCCGAGTTTATGATATAATGGCATGGCTTTTTCAATTAGATAATTTATAAATTAGATAATTAGAAAATGTAAATTGTGAACAGATAATCAGCTCATTTTCTAAGTTGGCTAATTATTCAATTCATAGTATTACTCAGGATTTCTCTTGATGAGGAATTGAAGATACTCTAATAAACCTGTCCATTTTGTTTTCATTATAACAAATGTCGTAATTTTTTCGAAGTAAAAATAAAAATTATATTATTTATAACTAAAAAATGTTCTGATTTTTTTGATTTAATTTTTACTAAGCAAAAAAATAGCTTGATTTTGTTGAAGTATTCTCTGTTATACTACTAAAATAAGAATCCGATGCTAAACCAAGTGAAACTTTTTGACATTTCTGGAGACCAAGATTGTTTTACTTCTATCGGGCCAATAATAGTTTCTAAACCATAACCAACTGCATAACCCGTATATTTTGGCATAGAAACCCAGTCAACGGTAGAAAAAATGTCGTTTCCGAGATTGGCAAAATTCGCAGATAAGTTGATATGGTTTTTTCTAAGAATTTCGTAATCCAGTGTAATTCCAGTTTTGATATAGCTGTTGCCAGCAATACTTAAAAAGTCATAACCGTAAAAATAGTTGAAGTTGTTGATTTTGTTATAGCCGTAACCGCCCAAAATAAAATCAAAAAACGGAACACTGCTATTTCCAAAAGTAAAACCTGCATCGGCATCAATTTTAAAAGTGGCTCTTTTAAATAAAGTATCTACAAAAGAAATTTCAGCTTTTGCAATCGAAAATGGTTTAAAAGTATTGGTGTAATCTGAAGATGCCATATACGTCTGCAGATCTGTAGAAAAATACAATCCAGAACTTGGGTAATATTTTTCGTCAAGCGAATCATATTTTAAATAAGCAAAGGCACTAAAATAACTGCTTTTGTCAATTATATTATCTTGATTGGAAAGTGTCGGCGAATTGATTTTTAGGTATTTGTATTCTAAACCTCCGCCCATTAAAAATTTCTGGACAAAAATAGTCTGAAAATAAGCTTGATTGTTGACATCCATAAAATCAACATTAATAAGGTTGACATTTGGAGTTTCGTTTAGAATGTTGCTCAAACTTGTCGTTACATTTCGATTAAACTGGCTTAGTCTAGAACGAAAACCAAAGCTGATATTAAAACCATTTTCGACATAATAATTAAAATCATATCTGAAATTATCTCCTAAAATAATATCTAGAGAAGTAACATCATTTTTTAAAAAGGTCTTTTTATGCGTAAGATTTAATAAAATTCCACTTTTATAAAGTCCGTCATAGTGAAGTCCAAGTTTTAAATACGTCTGCGTTGGATTTTCTTTTAAAACCAAATCAAGATCATCTTTGTCGCCATTTGGCTGAAGACAATACGAAATAGTGCTAAAGTTTTGTGTCGCATTCAGGTTATTAATTCCAGCCTTCAATCCATCATAAGTGATAGTGCTTCCCGGTTTGAAACGAAGTTTACCGCGAATGTATTCTTTGGTATAATTTTCTAATCTGTCGGTATTGATGTTTTGAATTTGAATGGTATCTGATGCAATTTTTAACTTTGGCTTTTTATAAAAGTTATTTTCATCGGTCAAAGATTTGATTTTTTCATAAACAGCAAAAGCGGCTTCTTCTCCTTTTCTGATAATTTCTTCTCCTCGGTCAAATGAAATAACACCAAAATCACGAATATCGGGTTTGATATAAATATCAGTTTCCTGTCTTTTGCCTTTCATTTTTTCAATCGACTGGAGATTCGTAATTTGGACCAAAATTCTGGTTGCGTTTTTTAAGCCTTTTCTATTTTGCAAATCATCTTGCACATCTACACCAATAATAATGTCTGCACCGAGATTTTTTACTTCTTGAATTGGGTAATTGTTTACTACACCACCATCGACCAAAAGTTTTCCGTCAATTTCAACGGGTGTAAATAAGGATGGAAAAGCAGCGCTCGCCATCATGGCCTGAACCAAATTGCCTTTATTGAGCAGTACTTCTTCGCCAGTTTCAATATTGGTTGCAATACATAAAAATGGAATTGGCAAATTGTTGAAATCTCTAACGTGACGTACGTTTCGAGTTAAACTGCTTAAAAGATTGTAATTGTACATTCCTTTTGAAAGCGCTTCTGGAATTCCGATTCTGAAATTGCTGAAAGGCAAAGAGATGGCATATAATTCGTCATTTTTTTTGCCGTAAAAGTTTTTTGACGAACGCGGAATATAATCGTTTATTAATTCGTCGAAATTGGTTTGTTTGAAAATTGAATCAATTTGTGAAGCATTATAACCAGAAGCATAAAGTCCGCCAATTACAGACCCCATACTGGTTCCGCCGATATAATCAATTTTGATTCCGGCTTCTTCCAAAACTTTCAAAACTCCTATATGCGCAAAACCTTTGGCGCCTCCGCCACTTAAAACTAATCCGATTTTGGGTCTTTTTACACTGTCTTTTTTAATTTCTTGAGCATTTATTTCCTGTGAAAGTAAAAATGTGCTGATGAAAAAGAGTGTTGACACGCCCCAGATGGAAATGGAAAACTGCGAGAGGCAAAAGGTTATTTTTTCCTGCCAAAAAAGAGCGACCCAAGAAGCTCCTTTTTTGGTATTGGAAAAAAAAGCTTTTGACCGAGTATTTGAAATGGACAGCTGGAATGGGCGCATACAAATTTTAATTGGTTTTGTAAAAGTCGACAATTTTTTTGGCTTTAGAAACCCCTATCACTGCTGAAATTTCCTTTTCTGTTGCTAATTTTAATCTTTTAACACTCTTGAAATGTTGAATTAACGTTGTCATGGTTTTTTCTCCGATTCCCGGAATGCTTTCGACAGAAGAATTAAGCGCGGCTTTACTTCTTTTATCACGGTGAAATGTGATTCCGAATCGGTGCGCTTCATTTCTTAACTGCTGAATGACTTTTAAAGTTTCTGATCTTTTATCTAAATAAAGCGGAATTGAATCGCCAGGATAGAAAAGTTCTTCGAGGCGTTTTGCGATACCGATAATAGTAACTTTTCCGCGAAGTCCAAGTTCGTCAATACTTTTTAAAGCTGCGGAAAGCTGCCCTTTTCCACCGTCAATAATTATTAATTGCGGTAAAGGTTCGTTTTCTTCTAATAATCTTTTATAACGTCGGCCGACAATTTCGGTCATCGAAGCAAAATCATCTGGGCCTTCTACAGTTTTAACATTAAAATGGCGATAATCTTTTTTGCTTGGTTTTCCGTCTTTAAAAACCACGCAGGCCGCAACGGGATTTGTTCCCTGAATGTTCGAGTTATCAAAACATTCTATATGTCGAGGCTCAACAGGAAGACGTAAATCTTTCTGCATCTGAGCCATAATTCGGTTTACGTGACGATCTGGATCAACAATTTGCAATTGTTTCAGCTGTTCGATTCGGTAGAATTTGGCATTACGAATGGATAAATCTAAAATCTGTTTTTTGTCGCCAAGCTGCGGAACGGTGATTTTGATATTTTCGCCCAAATCCAATTCAAAAGGAACAATAATTTCTTTGGATAATAACTGGAAACGTTCTCGAAGTTCTACAATGGCTAATTCTAACAATTCTTCATCGCTTTCGTCCAGCTTTTTCTTCATTTCTAAAGTATGCGAACGAATAATCGAACCGTGAGAAATCTGCAAAAAGTTAACATAAGCGGCACTTTCGTCAGAAACAATTGAAAAGACATCAATATTGGTAATCTTCGGATTTATGATCGTAGACTTGGACTGGTAATTCTCCAGAATATCAATTTTTTCTTTGATTTTTTGCGCTTCTTCAAACTGAAGATTTTGCGCATAATTCGTCATTAACTTCTTGAAATCTTTTAAACTTTCTTTAAAATTTCCTTTCAAGATTTCGCGAATCGCATTGACCTGTCTTTGATATTCTTCCAAAGGTTCTAAACCTTCGCAAGGACCCTTGCAATTGCCGATATGATATTCTAAACAAACTTTAAATTTTCCAGAATTAATATTCGATTCGCTTAAATCGTAAGTGCAAGTTCGAAGCGGATATAATTCTTTAATCAAATCTAAAATCGTGTATACCATTTTGAAATTGGTGTACGGGCCAAAATATTCTGAGCCATCTTTGACCATTCTTCTAGTTAAAAATATTCTAGAAAAAGGTTCTTTTTTAATGCAGATCCACGGATAACTTTTGTCATCACGCAGTAAAACATTGTATCGCGGCTGAAGTGTTTTAATTAAATTGTTTTCTAATAAAAGCGCATCGGTTTCTGTCGGAACTACGATGTGTTTTATAGTCACGATTTTTTTTACCAAAACGTTCGTTTTCGCAGTATCGTGAATTTTATTGAAATAGGATGAAACCCTTTTTTTTAAATTTTTGGCTTTGCCGACATACAAGATTTTCCCATCTTTATCGTAATATTGATAGACACCGGGATTATCGGGCAAAGTTAAAATTTGAAGATCTAAGGCTGGTTTTTGCATTCTATTTTGTTTCTGAAGATTGTTCGAGAAGCGTTTCAAAAATCATTCCGATTTCCAAAAGAAGCTTAACATTGAATTAGTTTCAAATTTACAAAATCAAAAGAATAATTTCTATATTTAGATTTTATAATTCTACATGAAAAATAGTACTCCATTGGTTATTTTTGGCGAATCGATTTTGCCGGGAGAACACCGAACGATAAACGTCGAAATTGCTCGGCTGCATACTACAACAAAGCTGAATATTCCTGTAATTGTGCGCCGTTCCAAACATGAAGGCCCGACCATTTTATTTTCAGCAGGAATTCATGGCGACGAAATTAATGGTGTTGAAGTTGTTCGTCAGATCATCAGTAAAAAAATAAACAGACCTGCTCGCGGTACAATAATCTGCATTCCGGTTATCAATATGTACGGTTTTGTCAATAAATCTCGAGAGTTTCCTGACGGTCGCGATTTAAATCGTGTTTTTCCAGGGAGCAAAAAAGGTTCTCTTGCCAGCCGTTTTGCGTATCATATTGTCGAAGAAATTTTGCCGATTTTAGATTACGCAGTCGATTTTCATGCGGGAGGAGCGAGCCGTTTTAACGCACCACAAATTCGAATCACAGAAAATAATCCTGAATTGAAAGTTCTGGCCGATATTTTTAACGCGCCTTTTACGCTTTATTCTAAAAATATAAATGGTTCTTTTAGAAAAACTTCTGAAAGTGCCAATGTAAAAATGCTTCTTTTTGAAGGCGGAAAATCTTTAGACATCAATAATGAAATTGCCAATCAAGGTGTTTTAGGCACAAAACGTCTGCTTCATTATTTAGAAATGCTAGATTCTAAACAAATTATGGAACCTGCACTAACGCCAACTATTTATATTAAACAATCGGTTTGGCTTCGAGCAAAATGTTCTGGTTTGCTGCATGATTTTAATCTAGTTGGGAAATTTGTGACCAAAGGAACTATCTTGGCCATTATTACAGATCCGTTTGGGAAATTTGAGCAAAAAGTAAAAGCGCCTCATGATGGATATGTAATTAATGCCAACCATTCGCCAATTGTTTATGAAGGCGATGCTATTTATCATTTATCTAAAACACCCGACAATGCCGACGAGTAAAAAAGAACTTCGAATAGAATATAAAAATTTCCGTAAAGCGCTTTCTTTTGATGAGATAGAGGAGAAGAGTCTGGCAATTGCGAATCAATTAATTCAAATGCCGATTTGGGATAAAATCTATTATCATGTTTTTCTTCCAATTGAAGAGCAAAAAGAAATAAATACCGAATATATTCTGCATCTGCTTTCTGGAAAAGACAAAGAAATCTTGATCTCAAAAAGTGATTTCGATACCAGAAAAATGACTCATTTTCTTTTAACCGATAATACGAAAATCAAAAAGAACGAATATAATATCCCTGAACCTGTTGACGGAATTGAAGTTCCTTCATCTAAAGTGGAAGTGGTTTTCGTACCGCTTTTGGCTTTTGATGTTTTCGGAAACCGTATTGGTTATGGAAAAGGTTTCTACGATAAATTCTTAGCCGAATGTAAACCTGAAACGATTAAGATCGGACTTTCGTTTTTCGAATCGGTAAGCCAGATTGATGATGTTTTTGAATCGGATATCAAATTGGATTTCTGCGTAACTCCAGAGAAGATTTACGATTTCCGATAATTCTTTTCCGCCACGAATTATTTTTTTTCGCCACGAATTCACGAATTTATTTTGAAAGAATTAAATAAAAAATTCGTGCGAATTGGTGTAATTCGTGGCAAAAAAATCAACACAAAGATTTTCGGCAAAAAAATTAAAATAATTCGTGAATTCGTGGCGAAAAAAAAACGTTATCCCAAAAATAATTTTTCGCTAAATGCCTTGTAAAGTCTAGGTTTTTAAATTTTTGTTTCCTGTAAGAAAAACGTTTGTAATTTTTTGGCACGATTTTTAGCCTTCGAAAATTACAAATAATCGCCTCTAGTAAATCCGGAATGCTAGTCCTTATTTGAAGCCAATAACCCATTTATTAATTTTTAAAAATTTACTTTATGAGAAATCTTAATTTCTTTATGATGGCATTCCTCGTACTTACTATTTTCAGTTGTAAGAAAGCTTACGCTCCAGATGAGGCCGCAGAAGCAATGGACATGACAGTTGTTGCAACCGATGAAATTCCAGCAGAAAATTATATTGCCGATCCTAATACAGAAAGCTACGCAGCGTTAGAAGAAAATCCGTTTGAATCTCCGCTAAAAGAACCTCTTTCTACTTTTTCTATCGATGTTGATAATGCATCGTATACCAATATCCGCCGATTTATAAACGAAGGACAGAAAGTTCCAAAAGATGCTGTTCGTGTGGAGGAGATGATTAATTTTTTCAAATACAAATATCCACAGCCAGAAGGCGAACATCCGTTTGCTATAAATACCGAATACAGCGATTGCCCGTGGAATAAAAACAGCCGACTGCTAAAAATTGGTTTGCAGGGAAAAAACATTCCAATGGCAAATTTGCCGGCTACTAATCTGGTTTTTCTAGTTGACGTTTCAGGCTCAATGGACGAGCAGAATAAATTGCCATTGCTGAAAGAATCGATGAAGATTTTGGTAAAAGAACTTCGTCCGATTGATAAAGTTTCGATTGTAGTGTATGCAGGTTCTGCGGGCGTGGTTTTAGAACCGACTTCTGGTGATAATAAAGACGAAATTATAGATGCATTTGACGATTTGCATGCAGGTGGAAGCACAGCAGGAGGAGAAGGAATAGAATTAGCCTATAAACTGGCACAGCAGAATTTTATTAAGGAAGGAAACAATAGAGTGGTAATTGCTACTGATGGTGATTTTAATGTTGGCGCTTCTTCTGATGATGATATGCTGAAATTGATTGAACAAAAAAGAGAATCTGGGGTTTTCTTGACCGTTTTAGGTTTTGGAATGGGGAACTACAAAGACAGTAAAATGGAAATTCTTGCCGATAAAGGAAATGGAAATTATGCTTATATCGATAACATTCAAGAAGCGAATCGTTTCCTTGGAAAAGAATTCAAAGGGTCAATGTTTGCTATCGCAAAAGATGTAAAAATCCAAATCGAGTTCAATCCAAATCATGTTCAAGCGTATCGATTGATTGGTTATGAAAACCGAAAGCTAAATGCAGAAGATTTTAAAAATGATAAAATTGATGCAGGTGAATTAGGAAGCGGACATTCGGTTACGGCGCTTTATGAAATTGTTCCGACGGGTGTCGATAGCGATTATGTTCCTTCAGATTTAAAATATACAAAAACACAGAAAGCAACTGAAAATCATAGTGATGAGTTGGCTACGGTGAAATTTAGATATAAAAAACCTGATGGCAATAAAAGCAATGAAATAGTTAATGTAATCGCAGATAAGAAAACGGACCTAGAAAACAGTTCTCAAGATTTCAAATTCACAACAGCAGTTTCTTGGTTCGGATTAAAATTGCGCGAATCAAAATATATTGCCAACAGTTCAAGTTCTGATATTAAAAGATTGGCAAAATCGGGTTTGTCAAACGATGATGAGGGTTATAGATCTGAGTTTGTGAGATTGGTTGATGCGGTGAATTAATTATTAAATTCCAAAAAAGAAAAATTCCAAATTCCAAACGACAATTGGAATTTGGAATTTATTTTTTTGGACAATTATTGTAATTTAAAATATTTTAATTGTGTATTACCGCATACTAATTCTGATATTCCATTTTCATTTTCTTCTCCAATATAAGTAGCAATTAAACTTCCTGAAGTTTCTTCGATGTAATAATGCCAGACTTCTTTGTTTGAATAGACTATCAACAGTGGATCGGAAGTTAAATTTTCTTTATCTGAAAAAATGATTTTTTCTGTTTTGGTTAAATTCCATTTTTTTGCTTTATCATAAAGTTCATAAAACAATATTTGATCTGGATCAATAGCAATCATTTTCCCGACAATACTATCAGAAGGATCTCTCATTGCCCAAGACTCAGTAGTAAGCATTTTCCAATTACCGGTAATTTTTTGTCTTTGTTCTGTTCTTATTATGACTTTTAAAGAATCTGTTTTTTTTATCGATTTGCTTACGATTTCTTTGTTTGGCCCATAACCGTTTTGAGCTACCGAGAAAAAACTGTACGCGCGGTTAAAATTCCGTTCTTTTAGAGCTTTTTGTCCTTCTTCAAAAAAGTGTTTTTGACGCTGCTCAGGGCTTAATTTTTCTTCCTGAGCATAGATTGCGCAGGATAAAGTAAACAGCATAATTAAGAGTTGTTTTTGGATCATTTGAATGTAAATTTAAATTATTCCAATTCGCATTCTAATAAAAAAACTATTTCACCTCTTTGATGGTAGAAGAATCTATCCAACCTTGAGTTCCATCTGTCAATTCGATTTTTTTCCATCCTGCAATACTTTCCAGCACATACACTTTTGCTCCTTCGTGTAAAAGGATAATACCATTTCCAGATTTTTGAGGTTCGTTTCGAACTTGGCTTAGTTCAGAAAAAACAATGGCCACACGATCGTTTTCAAAATGGCTTTTCTCAGACATTCCAGCCGAAATGCTTAAAGCAAAAGCAATTAAAATAACAAACATTCCAACAAAATAAATTCTTTTTGCAAGTGTAGCGTCGGAGAAATAATAACCAATAAAACTCAATAAAAACACAAAACCGAGCACAACAGAAATCTTTGCCCAGGTATTATAATCAAAAATAGAAGTAAAGTTTTGGATCATTTTTGCAAAACCCACTTTCGGAACTTCTTTGATTTCGTCAATCGTCAGTTTTTTAGCAAATTTCAAGTTGTTTAATGTCTCTGGATCGTTTGGTTTAAGTACCAAAGCTTTTTCGTAATTATAAATCGAAGGCGCAACTTGATTTAATTTATAATAACAGTTTCCGAGATTAAAATACAATTCAGCAGAATGTAATTTATCTTCTTTTATGATGTTCTCATAAACTTGTGCAGCTTCTTTGTATTGCCCTTTTTGATACAATGCATTAGCCGATTCAAAGCGACCTTGCGCAAAGAAAACCTGCGAGATTAATAAAAAGAGATATAGTATGTTTTTCATTTTTTTATAATAAGATTTTCAACTTTGCGAACTTAAATTCGACTCAATCTAAATCAATTTTCTTAGCGAACTTTGCGGTAAAAAATTAAACAATCTGTTTTTCTAATTCAGAAATAATCATAACCGCCTTATCATAATCCTGCTGAATTGAAGCGCTCGATGCTGGTGCATAACGTGCAAATTCGCAGTTTTCAGTCAAAGTAATAAAATTCTGTACCGTTTCTGGATTTGCATTTCTAGACAATAGCAATTCTCTAATATTGTCTTTGCTCATTTCTGAGGTTTCAATATGCAGTTTTGCTTTCAAGAAATTATGCATTGCTTTCTCAAGTGCAATATAGAAAGGCTCTTTGTTGTTAAGATGTTTCTTCGCTTGCGATAAATATTTCTTCGCCAGCTTATTGTTCATTCTAATTCTATTTCCAGTAACATCACTATCCATAGCTTCTTTTTTCTTTCTAGCTAAAATGATAATCGGAATAATGATAAAAGGCGCAAATAGCAATCCTAAATACAATTTAGAATCATAAAAATCATTTTTAGCAATAGGAATTAATGCTGTTTTAGATTTTATGTTTTTGAATTGATCCGCTTTTTCTGCAATATTTTTAGAAGCAGATGCCCCTGTGTTAGCTTCTGCAGGAGTTGGCCCGTCCAAAACATCAATCATAATTTCTTTTGAAGTGATGGTTTTGTAAGTACCCGTACTCAAATCAAAGTACGAGAATTGCATTGGTTTTATCGCATATTTTCCTCTGTACTGTGGTACAATAGTATATTTGTCAGTGATTCTTCCAGACATACCGCTCAGCGAAGTCGTTACTTGTTCATCGTGAACAGGATCGTACATTTCTAATGCATTCGGAACAACTGGTTTTGGAAGCGTAAATAATTTCATGTTTCCAGTTCCTTGCGCACTTACGATTAAGTCTAGGCCTTCACCATTTTTTAGAGTTGTTTTTGATGGAGTAACCGTAAAATTCAATCTTCCGACACCGCCTGTAAATCCTTCTGGTTTACTGCTTTCAGGAAGCGGTCTTACATTAATAGTTTTGGCTCCAGCAGAAACTACTTTATTGTCTTCTGTAATAATCATTTGACCAAACATATCACGACGATTTGTTGGTAGCTGTACCCCAATATCTAGTGAAAGAGGTTCAATGGTAAGTTTTCCTGCTTTCTGAGGATATAAGATTGTCTTTTTCAGGATAACATAATAACATCTCTGACCTTGGAAACTTCCTTCCTCGATTGCCAATTGTTTGATTTCAATGTTCTGATTCCAGAAATCATTGTATTTAGGTTTTGCCAATTCTTTAAAACCTGTAACTCCAATATTATTAAAATACAATTTGTAAACAACAGTAATTGGTTCGTTTAAGTATGGATTAGTTTTTGAGATTTCGGCAACTAAAGTCAATAGTTCATTTCCAGATCCTTGTGGTCTGTCGTTAGGATCTCTTTCCTGTGCAACTGCATTGGTAACCGTAACTTTTATTGGAGAAGTTTTATAAACTTGACCATTGTATTCTATAGCAGCTTGTTTGATAGTAATCGCTCCTTTTCTTTGTGGCTGAAGAATATAAGAATATATTTTTTGAAAAGAACTGCGTCCATTTACCCATGACTGGCTGATTTGCTGGCTTGGCCCCGCAACCATACTGAATCCTTCAAAAGAAGGCTGTTCGAAATTGTCGCCGTCGACATTCATGATGAAATCGATGCGAAGTCTTTCGTTAACTCCAAGTGTGTTTTTGCTGACTCTGGCTTCAAATTGCACCTGAGCCATTAGTCCTTGAAAAGTGAGTAGAAATAGAATTAAATATCTTTTCATTACTTGTTTAGTCGTTGTTTATTTTAACTGTTTAATCGTTTAGCCGTTTTGAATATTTCTTTTAATAAACAATTAACGACTAAACGATTTAAATTATTTTACCAGTCTTTTTCTGTTTTCTTAGGATTACCTTTTACTTTTTGAGCGTTTACTTTGTCCTGAATTTTCTTCTCTTCATTATTTACCGCATCTAACAAATTCTGAACACGTTCTTTTGATATTCCTCCAGGCTGCGGTTTCGGCTCTCCTTTATTGTCAGACTTGTCGTCTTTTTTAGGATCGTTTTGACCATCTTTTTTGTCTTTGTCTTGGTCGCCTTTATCGTCTTTTTTATCCTTGTCCTTATCTTTATTTTTGTCTTTGTCCTTGTCTTTATTTTTATCCTTATCCTTGTCTTTGTCCTTATTTTTGTCTTTCTGATCGTTTTTAGGAGGATTCTCTTTTAGTTTTTGTTTTGCATAAGCATAGTTGTAACGCGTTTCATCATCAGTCGGATCATTGCGAAGCGCTTGTTTGTAAGCTTCAACCGCCTGAGTATAATCTTTCTCTTTCATGAAAACGTTTCCAAGATTATGATAGGCTTTATGCTTTTCAGGTCTTGTTTTGGCATTTTTTATTGCTTTCGCGTAAGCAAATTTAGCTTCCGAAATCTGATTTTGTCTGTAAATACTATTTCCTAAATTGTATGGAGCAGCGGCGCGTTTAGAAAATTTAGATTCCGAAATTCTATAGTTTGCTTCTGCATCAACAAATTTATTCTGTTTATATTCTTCGTTGGCTGCAGGCAATGTTTTGTCTTTCTCTTGAGCAGAAACTGCAAAAGAAACCGTTAGTAAAATATAAAGGAGAAAATTTTTCATTCTAATTTTGTTTTTTGTTTGCCACGAATTTGCTTCGCCTGTTCACTATCGTTCGGGTCACCAATTGGCACTAATTAATTTATTTTGTCTGAATTTCACAAAACTTTGTAATTTTCTTTCGTGTAAATTCGAGCAATTAGTGGCTAACTTTTTTATTTCTTTTCATTAAATAAATCCAACTCTTTGATCCAGCTTGTTTTTCTTTCTAATAAGAAAATATCTAGGAAAAGCAATAAAAATGCAAACCCGATAAACCATTGAAATTGCGATTGAAATTCAGCCATTTGTGTGGCTTCAAATTCTGTTTTCTGAATATTATTCAGTGCATTTTTTACGTAGTCTAAAACTTCTTTAGTGCTTCCGCCATAAACGTATCCGCCCTTTGTAGCTTTAGCAATAGTTTTTAAACCTTCCTGATTCAGTTTTGTTGTTACCGTTTCGCCATTTTGATCTTTCTGATAACCTCTTAAAACGCCATTTTCTTTTAACGGAATTGTTGCTCCTCTTTCTGTTCCAACTCCGATAGTAATGATTTTCATTCCAATTTTGTTGGCTTCTTCAGCAGCAGTAGAAGCTCCTTCAGAATGATCTTCTCCATCAGAAATTAAAATAAGCAATTTGCTTGTCTTGCTTTTTTCATCAAAATAAGTTGTCGATAATCGAATTGCTTCATCCAAAGAAGTTCCCTGAGAAGAAACCATATCGGGATTCATACTTTGCAAGTACATTTTTGCAACACCATAATCTGATGTTATAGGCAAAACTGGAAAAGCACTTCCGGCATACGCCACGATTCCAATTCGGTCGCTTCCAAGATTATTGATAATTTGAGAAACCAATTGTTTGCTCTTTGCCAAACGGCTTGGAGCAACGTCTTCTGCAAGCATACTTTTAGAAACATCGACTGCAAAAACAATATCAATACCTTCTCGTTTTACCGTTTCCATTTTGGTTCCAATCTTCGGATTTACCAAACCGATAATCAAACAAGTTAGCGCTAGAAGAATCACTACAATTTTTAAAACGGGTTTAAAAACCGATTTCTCTGGACTCAATCTTTTCACCATTTCAAGATCACCAAATTCGCGCTGCGTTCTTCTTTTCCAATACATATTGAAAAGGAAAATACAGACCACAATCGGGATCAGTAATAAGAGATATAAATATTTTTTTTCGTCTAATTCCATTTTAAATTTTAGATTTCTGAATTTAGATTTTAGATTTTTTTAATCTAAAATTAAATGAAGCTTCTATAAACTGTGTTTCTTAATCCAACTTCTAATAATAATAACAAGCCAGCAAATAAAACAAAACCTCTGTATTTCTCGTCATAATCATAGAATTTCAATTCCTGAATTTCTGTTGTCTCCAGTTTGTTAATTGCATTATATATTTCGGCTAATCTATCATTGCTTGTTGCTCTAAAATATGTTCCGTCGGTTTTGCGTGCAATACTTTTCATTAATCGCTCATCGATTTCCACTTTTTGCATTTTGAATAAAAATCCTCCGTTTGGTCCGTAAGCGTATGGTGATGAAGCCATACCATTTGTTCCTAAACCAATCGTATATACTTTTATTCCGTATTGTTTTGCAATGTCTGCGGCAGTTTCTGGTTCAATAAAACCGGCATTATTTACACCATCCGTCAAAAGAATGATAACTCGGCTTTTTGCTTTGCTGTCTTTCAAACGATTTACGGCAGTTGCCAATCCCATTCCAATTCCGGTTCCGTCTTGGAGTACATTATCGTATTTAATTTCTTTTATAGCTTCAAGAATAATCGCTTTATCACTTGTAACAGGAGTTTTGGTATAAGCTTCAGATGCGTATAAAACCAATCCGATACGGTCATTTGGTCTTTCTTCAACGAAATCGGCGGCAACTCTTTTTAAAGCTTCCATACGATTCGGTTTCAAATCTTTTGCGAGCATAGATCCAGAAACGTCAATTGCCATTACAATATCAATTCCTTTTGTGGTTTTAGTCTGATTGCTTATGTCTACAGTTCTTGGTCGAGCCAATGCGATAATTAATGAACTTAACGCCAAAACTCTAAACACATAAAGACAAGGTTTGAATTTTGTCCAAAAAGATTCGCTGTTTTTGAAACCCGCCGTAGAACTCATTTTTAAAGTAGCCGACTGCTGGTTGCGTTTCCAGAAAAACCAGATTACTGCAATCGGAATTAATAGAAACAACCAAAGAAACTCTGGATTTAAAAAAGTGATCTTATTCATTAGTTGCTTGCTCTTTGAAGTTCAACAGAATTTAATATTCGGGTCGTGATTTCATTTGCATACGTATCGCCTTCTTCGTGCAAAATCATAATTTGCTGTAAACCTTGATCTTGTTTGAAAAGAAGCAATTCATAATATGCTTTTGTACTCGATTTTGTTGTCGGGTTCAAAATTGTCATTGTTCCGTAACCTTTTACACCCTGAATGCCTTCATTAGTTTGAAAATCTTCTTGTTTTACGATAATATTTTGTCCGCCTTGAGCCTCAATAATTTTAATAGTGCCTTCTAAGGTTTTATTTAAATCAATCTCGGTTGGCTGTTTAAATTTAGATGTTGAAACGGTTACATAAAAATTGTCAATCATGCTTCCGTATGCGAAAAGTTGCATTTCTTTAATAAGTGCCATTGCTTCTTTTGGAAGTGTTTTTTGCGCGTCCATTCTTTTTAAAACCTTTGGAGTTTCAATAAGAACTGCAGGACTTCCGTAAGCGCTTTTTACCCATTCACCTTCTAATAATTCTTTCGAAGGATGTCCAATTATATTATCTTTTACATAATTGAATCCTTTGGTAACAACAAAGAAAGTCGTTGTAGCAAATAATAAAAGTATGGTAGCCGCAACAGCGTAGCCAATTCTAGCATTACGTTTTTTGCGAAGTTGTTCCTTAATTTGTTTTTGTCTTTGCGCTTCGTTCAATAACTGATCTTCAATTTCTTCTGGAACTTCAGTTGGAATAGCGTTATCAAGCGTTAAAATTACTTTCTGAATTTTATTTCTATCATCAGTAATTTCAAAATCAAGCGGTTTAGATTTCGCAAATTTTACCAAATCGGCCTGACGTAAAACGCGCTCTAGATTTTCAACTGTTTCTGGAGTTAACGTCATTTTCTTTTTGGTAGAAGCTTCTCTAATTGCAGTAATTAACTCAGAAGTTGTACTCTCCATTGCTGGAATGTGAATGGCTTCTTCGATATAATTTCTAGCAATATCTGTCAGTTCACTATAGTATTCTTTGATTTCGCCTTTTTGAACCAGTTCTTTCTGCTCTAGATTGTTTAATAAACTAGTCGCTTTTTCGATTGGCGTTTTATAAACCTCTTCTTCGATTTTTTTCAGCTGGCGTTTTTTAACGTACCAATAAACGAAAGCACCAATTCCTAGAATGGCTAAAACAATTAAAGCGTAAATCCACCAAGTTCCCATTCCTTCATCAGCGGAAGTAATATCTTTGATGTCGTACATTTTCTGCTGTAAAGTATCCACTTTTACATTAGCAACTTCCACTTTAAGTGAATCACTGTAAAAAGGCTTTTTGTCGATTAAAATTTTGATGCTTGGAATGGTGTAACGGCCAGAATCAAATTGCGTTAAACCATATTTTTTTACCAGCTCGTAAGTGTCATCTTTCTTAACTGTATCAATTGGATAAGATTGAATGACTTCTAACGGGCCAATATTTTTAAGTTTTGGAAATTCAACTTTAGATTTAGAGCTTACAACCGTTTTTAGCGTCAGCTTGAACTCAGCACCAATCTTATTTTTGGTGGTATCAATACTCGTTTCTACCTGTTTTTGCTGGGCAAAAGTCATAGTAGAAAAAAGCAATAAAAATATATAAAGTCTAAATTTCATTTGTTTTGAGCTTTCAGATTTTGGTCTAAAATGATGTTTAAAAAATAAATTTGCATCTACAGATTTAAACGTTTTTTTGTTTTTTGATAGAAGCAGAAATTACTTTTTTTCGATTTTCAAATCTAAAATGTAAAATCCACAATCTAAAATTATATTTATCTTGATTTGAAATAGCCTAATAATTTCGTTACGTAATTTTCGTCAACTCTGGTGTTGACAATTCCAGCGCCCGATTTACGAAAAGTATCTTTAAAGTAATTCAGTTTTTCCTGATAATGTTTTTCGTAATTCATGCGAACAGTTTTCGAACTTGTATCTACCAACTGTATTTGACCTGTTTCGGCATCCAGCATGTGCACCATTCCTAAATTTGGAATTTTTTCTTCGCGAATGTCATAGACACGAACGCCTGTAATGTCATGTTTTTTAGAAGCAATTTTTAAAGTATGCTCATAAGCATCAGACATAAAATCGGAAATCATGAAAATGATGGCTTTCTTTTTTTGAGTTCCAGACAGAAACTTTAAAGCTTGAGCGATATCGGTTTTGTGGCTTTTTGGTTCAAATTCAATCAATTCACGAATGATGCGAAGTACGTGCGAACGTCCTTTTTTTGGCGGAATATATAATTCTATAGTATCAGAAAATAAGATCAAACCAATTTTGTCATTATTCTGTGTAGCCGAAAAAGCCATCGTTGCCGCAATTTCGGTTACGATGTCTTTTTTGAATTGATTTTTAGAACCAAAGGATTCAGAACCCGAAATATCGACCATTAAAACCATGGTTAATTCGCGTTCTTCTTCAAATACTTTAACGTGAGCTTCGTTATAGCGTGCGGTCACATTCCAATCGATGTTACGAATATCATCTCCGTATTGGTATTGACGCACCTCGCTAAACGTCATTCCTCGTCCTTTAAATGAAGAGTGGTATTCTCCAGAAAAGATATGATTACTCAGTCTCTTCGTTTTGATTTCTATTTTCCGTACTTTTTTTAAAAGCTCTTTTGTATCCATTTTTTCGGATTGCAGATTTTAGATTTTAGATTTTAGATTCCAAGAATTTAAAAAATTCTTTTTTAAATTCTTTTTAGACTGCAGATTAATCTAAAATCTACAATCAAAAAAATCTAAAATTTATTAAGGTACCTCAATCTCGTTAACGATTTTGTTGATAATGTCTACAGAAGTAATGTTTTCTGCTTCTGCTTCATATGTGATTCCAACTCTGTGACGTAATACATCGTGAACAACGGCACGAACGTCTTCTGGAATTACATAACCGCGACGTTTGATAAAAGCGTAGCATTTTGCAGCATTAGCCAAATTGATACTTCCACGAGGAGAAGCTCCAAAGCTGATAAGCGGTTTTAAATCGGCTAATTTGTATTTTTCTGGGTAACGTGTAGCAAAAATAATATCAAGAATATATTTCTCGATTTTTTCATCCATATAAACTTCACGAACTGCTTCTTGCGCACGTAAAATCTGATCTACAGAAACTACAGGATTTACTTTTTCGTAAGATCCTTTTAGGTTTTGGCGAATTACAAAACGCTCTTCGTCAATTTTTGGATAATCAATTACAGTTTTTAGCATAAAACGGTCAACCTGCGCTTCTGGCAATTGGTATGTTCCTTCTTGCTCCACTGGGTTTTGAGTTGCTAATACTAAAAACGGACGATCTAATTTGAAAGTAGTGTCTCCAATAGTAACTTGTTTCTCCTGCATGGCCTCCAAAAGTGCAGATTGAACTTTTGCTGGAGCACGGTTAATCTCATCGGCAAGTACGAAATTGGCGAAAATTGGTCCTTTTTTAATAGAGAACTCGTTTGCTTTAATGTTGTAAATCATGGTTCCGATAACATCGGCAGGTAATAAATCTGGTGTAAACTGGATACGGCTGAAAGATCCTTGAACCGCTTGAGAAAGCGTGTTGATGGCTAAAGTTTTTGCCAAACCAGGAACTCCTTCCAATAAAATATGCCCTTGTCCAAGTAATCCGATCAATAGACGCTCGACCATATGTTTCTGACCCACAATAACTTTGTTCATTTCCATTGTAAGAAGGTCTATAAAAGCACTTTCTCTTTCAATTTTTTCATTTATCGCTCTAATGTCTAAAGTCGTTGTATTTTCTTCCATATAAATATTTTTAAAACCTTGATTTTTACGCCTAATTTTTGAGAGTGCAAATTGAATATTTTTTGAGAAGTAAGATGTTAAAGAATGGTTAAAACTTCGACCAATGACCTAATTTTAAGGACTAATTGTGAATCTATTTTTATATTTTTAAGAACTTTGATGAATATGTTTTTACAAAGCATATTTATTACCAAAAATAACGCATAATTATTATGAGCAAAACAGTCTTATCGCCTATAATTTCGGGCACTATGAATTGGGGAGTTTGGGATAAAAACCTTACAACCAAAGAAATGGAAAATATGATACAAGTAAGTATCGAAAACAAAATTACGACTTTTGATCACGCGGATATTTACGGTTCGTATACGACCGAAGCCGATTTTGGAAAAGCCTTTCACGCTAGTAAAATAGATCGTGAAAAATTACAATTAATTACCAAGTGCGGTATTCAGATGATTGCTGACAAGCGTCCTGAAAACAAAGTTAAACATTACGATTATTCTAAAGACTATATTATTAAGTCTGTAGAAAAATCTTTGAAAAATTTAAAAACAGATTATGTAGATGTTTTTCTTTTACATAGACCGAGTCCGTTAATGCAGGCTGATGAAATTGCAGAAGCGGTTGAGAAATTAAAAGGAGAAGGAAAAATTATTGATTTCGGACTTTCAAATTTTACAAGTTCTCAAACAGAATTAATCCGCAGTAAAACAGAAGTTAGCTACAATCAAGTGCAATTTTCTGCTACTCATTATGAAGCAATGACAGATGGAAGTTTGGATTATATGCAAACACACGGCATTCGTCCGTTGTCTTGGAATCCGCTTGGAACTGTTTTTAGAGAAGATACTAAAAAAACACGCCGTTTGAAAAAGCTGTTTTCGGAATTAGTAGAAAAATATCATTTAGGTTCTGATACTTTATTATTAGCATGGATTTTAAAACATCCGGCAAAAATAATTCCGATTGCGGGAACTGTTAATATTGCCAGAATTCAATCTTTGATGAAAGCTGTAGAATTGGATATGGATACTCAAGACTGGTTTGCCATCTGGACAGAAAGTATGGGCGACGATGTGCCTTAATTTTTAAGTGTTCAGAGTTCAGTTTTTAGTGATCAGTTTATCTAGATTTTATCATTCGCTTTAAGCAAAAAAAATGTTTGCCACTCCCGATAGCTATCGGGATAAAAGAATTAGCACAGATTATAAATCATTTTAATCCTTTAATCTGTGGCAAAAAATATAAACACATAGAAACATAGATTTTTTGAGTTTTTTAAAGAAGGTTTTAGCGTTTCACTTACACATAGCTATGTGTATTGATGTAAAATGAAATGCCTTCTGGGCAAAGAAAAACTATGTCTCTATGTGTTAAAAAAATAATCCAACAATGAAAAAAACAGCTTTAATTACTGGAGCAACCAGCGGAATCGGGAAGGCAACAGCACAGATTCTAGCCAAAAATAATTATAAAGTAGTGCTTTGCGGAAGACGTCAAGACCGTTTAGAAGAACTGCAAAAAGAACTATCCGCTTTTACAGAAGTTCATTCTTTACAATTTGATGTTCGTGATAAAGAAGAAGTTCTGAAAAAAATAAGTACTTTACCAACAGATTTTTCCGTTATAGATATATTGATTAATAATGCAGGGAATGCCCACGGTTTAGATCCGATCCAGAATGGAGATTTGGACGATTGGGATGCGATGATTGATATTAATGTGAAAGGACTGCTGTATGTTTCAAAAGCGATAATTCCGCAAATGGTCGAAAGACAATCGGGCCATATTATCAATATTGGTTCGACTGCTGCAAAAGAAGTTTATCCAAACGGAAATGTGTATTGCGGTTCTAAACATGCGGTTGATGCGATTACGGCTGGAATGCGAATCGATTTGAATCCGTTTGGAATTAGAGTCGGAGGTATTCATCCAGGAATGGTTGCAACAGAATTTAGCGAAGTTCGTTTTAAAGGAGACGCCGATCGCGCAGCAAATGTGTATAAAGGATTCACTCCTTTAATAGCAGAAGATATTGCCGATATCATTCATTTTGTGGTTTCGAGACCGTATCATGTAAATATTGCCGATTTGGTTGTAATGAGTACCGCGCAGGCTTCTTCGACGATTGTCAAGAAGAATGTCTAGTTGATGTTTCGCGCAAAGACGCAAAGGCGCAAAGTTTTTTAAACACATAGAAACATAGATTTTCTTTGTGTTGAAAGGCATTTCATTTAGCATGAATTCACATAGCTATGTTTGTTGTGATAAGTGAAACGCCTTTTTATAGATTTCAACAATCTATGATTCTATGTGTTTTAAAAAATAAAATTTGTGGAATTAGTGTAATTAGTGGCAAACAAAAAAAGAGAGAATGATCAATAAACGCCTTTTAATTAAAAATCTCCTCGCTCATAATGACGAGAGCAGTTTTTATGATAAAAAAAGGCAGTTGAATCTTCATTCACGAGAAGGAAAAGGCAAATTCTTAAAACACATTTGCGCATTATCTAATTCGAACCCAAATAATAATTCCTATATCGTTGTTGGAGTCGAAGATCAGGATAATGAAATTGTCGGCGATGATTTCTTTGATGATAGCCGAATCCAAAATCTTGTAAATGCTTTTCTAGAAAATCCTCCCAAAATTCAATACGAAAATGTCCCTTTTCCTAATCTTCCAAAAGATAAAGTAATTGGTTTGGTTACAATTAAACCCAAAAGCAAAATTTCTTATTTTAAAAAAGGAATTCATACCATTTTGGCCAATAGTATTTTTGTGAGACGTGGGAGTAATTCGATTCCGTTAGAAGAATATGAGGAAGTTGAAAAAAACAATCAGAATACAGAAACGGTAATTGGAATTGAAAATAGCTCTAGAAACAGTATTCAATATACTCTAGACGGTGTTATCGATTTTATGAATTTCAGACATAAAGATATGTCTCCGAAATATCGTGTTTTTAAAGAATTATTTGTCATTTGTTGGGCTGGAGTTCCTAAAAAATTACGGGATAAAACTTATTTATCAAGGGTTGACATTGAGTTGATAAACGAACAGATTAAACTTTTTTATTCGGCTCAAGATGTTGTTACTATTTTCTATAATGAAGATAGTTTTACCATTACCGAATATGTTCCTTTAGGATTAAATGACAAAACAAGCTACTATCCGTTAGAAGAACAAACTATTCATTTTTTTGACAACGGTTATTATAAAATTGATCGTCAGATGCTTTTTCAGCCTCCAGAATTTAACCGAAAAATGCTGTATCATATTTATAACTCCAATATGGCTTTGCTAGGGAAACTTCAAAAGGAAATCGCTTTGTCTGATCGCGAAATGAAAGATTTAGAAAATCTGCCTTCTACTTTTATGATCTGTTATTTAAATGGTTTTGAAGACGCAAGACAGAAATTAATTGACGCAAAATTATATTTGAAACCGTATAAAAATGTGTATTCTTCTTTTAAAGAGGCTTTAAGGGTATTGCGTAAAATGAAATATGATGTACAGTGAGGAAAGGTGCTGAGATTCTAAGCTACTAAGGTTCTGAGGTTTTTGTAGAGACTGACAGCAGTGCGTCTAACATTCCATTTTATTGAAAATTCAAATATTTTTTTACCTCTTCATACGAAAATAAAAGCTCTTTTGGACCGTCTGCATAAGATGCGGCTTCATACGAATTGTAAAATAAAAGTAAACCGTCAGAAGTATAGAAGATGTTTTGAGGCAGTTGAAATTTATCATTTTCAAACATTAAACCTGTTGCATTGATATTCGCTTTTTCAGGTATTTTGTATTTGGCTCTGAATGTCTTTTCGGCGAAAGCCTTAAATTCGTTTTCGTTTTTAAATAACTGCTTATTGAAAATCGTTTTTCCAGTTTTTCGATCAAATAATAAAGAGCGATAGCCTTGATATCCGTGAGCACCGCCTGTAAAAGTATAATGATCTATTTTCAGATTTAAAATCTGTTCTGATTGAAATTCAACATTTCCTATTATTTTAGCTTCCCAGCCAAAGGTGTCTTCAGGAAATTTTTGGTGCATTTCTTCGTAAGAAGTAATAAATGATTTTGACAATGACTTATAATCGTTAACCTTTGCCGAATCTTCACCAAAAAAGACAATCTCTTTAATTACATTAAAAACCTTTTTATTAATGCTGTCTGCTATTATTTTCTGAGTTTTTGCGATTGGAATTTCCATTGTAATTACTGGGCAGTCTTTCTCGCATGGAAGATTTGATTTCTCTTCAAATGTCTCTTTTTCAAATGAAAGTTCTTTATTGCAACCCGAAATTAAAAGCAGTAAAAAGATATAAAATGGATATTGTTTCATGTCACGAAATGTTAATTATATAAAAAGAAAAAGAAGAGGAGCTGGAACAAATTAAATTAAAAGGTAAATTTGTATTCTAAAATTACGATTTTTAAAACATAAATCAAAAAAATCGCGAATATCAACAAATTTGTTGAGAACAAATATTTAAAATAAATTTTATTTATATGAAATTCAATACCAAAGTTATACACGGAGGACAGCATCATGATCCGTCTACTGGGGCAGTTATGCCACCGGTGTATCAAACATCAACATTTGTACAAACAAGTCCAGGAAAACCCTTGGCAGATTATGAATACAGTAGGGCTTCGAACCCGACTCGTACCGCGTTGGAAGACGCTTTGGCAAGTATTGAAAACGGAACTCGCGGACTAGCATTTTCATCTGGTCTTGCGGCTACAGACTGCGTTTTGAGATCTTTCAAAGAAGGAGACGAAATCATTGCAATGGATGATTTGTATGGCGGAACCTACAGAATGTTTTCTCGTGTTTATAAAGATTCAGGTATTAAATTTCATTTTGTTGATATGACGAATATCGAAAAACTGAAAAACCTAATCAATGAAAACACGAAATTAATCTGGGTAGAAACACCAACAAATCCGTTAATGAAGTTGGCCGATATTCAGGAAATAGCAAAAATTACTCAGGAGAAAAAAATACTTCTTGCTGTTGATAATACTTTTGCGACTCCGTATTTACAGAAGCCATTAGATTTAGGCGCTGATATTGTAATGCATTCGGCAACAAAATATTTAGGTGGGCATTCAGATGTTATTGCTGGAGCGCTTATCGTAAAAGATGAAGCACTTGGTGAGCAATTGCATTTTCAGCAATTCGCTACAGGAGCGACACTTGGACCAATGGATAGCTTTTTGGTTTTAAGAGGAATCAAAACTTTGGCTTTAAGAGTTCAGAGACATTGCGAAAACGGAGAAAAAGTTGTGGAATATTTAAGCAATCATCCGAAGATAAAAACGGTTTATTACCCAGGTTTAAAAAACCATCCATTTCATGAAATCGCTAAAAAACAAATGAAAGCTTTTGGCGGAATGGTTTCTTTCGATTTTAAATCTGGAAAAAAAGAAGATTCTATCGCATTTTTAGAAAAGCTGAAAGTGTTTACATTGGCTGAATCTCTTGGAGGAGTAGAATCATTAGCCAATCATCCAGCTTTAATGACGCATGCATCAATTCCTGCAGATAAAAGAGCTGAAGTTGGTATTACCGACGATTTGGTTCGATTAAGTGTTGGCATTGAAGATGCAGAAGATTTAATTGCAGATTTAGAACAAGCGCTTTCTTAATAGAAAATTCCAAATAACAAATCCCAAATTCCAAAAGTAAAATTGGAGTTTGGGATTTGTTATTTTAGTTTCGGTTACCAAAATAGAATCCGAAGGATTCAAATATTTATAGCAATCTGTTCTTCAAGATAAGTGCGACCCCGATGGGGTCGTATAACCTCACGTATTAATTTTCTATAAATATTTGAACCTTTCAGGTTCTTTTAAATGCTTAATAAACGAAAATCCCAAACTCCAATTTTACTTTTGGAATTTGGGATTTTTATATTGGAATTTATTTTAGATCTAGAATTCTAAATAGTAAATGTATCCAAAGTTAAACCAAACCTGCCAATCGTTAGATTTGTTTTCAGTATAAATATCCTTATTTGGATTTAATCCGTCGATCCAGTCTGAATTGTACATTTGGAAACGAGTTTCAAACATTAAATCGCTCATTGTTGTTAACTTGTAATGAACTCCAATAGCAGCGGTTGCAGATAAAGCAATGCCCGTTTCTGTAGAAAATCCATGAGCACGTCCATCAGATGGGGTTAAGTATTTTCCTGGAGTAACATTAGGTAGTGTAATGTCTCCTAAATGAGATCCAACTTTTGTTGAATAATAGCTCACTTGAAATCCTAAAGCACCATACGGACTGAAGCTACCAATTGTATTTTCGAAATCGTGAATTTTCATGAAAGGAGAAAATTCAATCTGTGCACCCAGATTTACAAGACTAGAACTTGCGTGCATATTTCTCAATTGTGTCGCAAATACTCCGTTAGGCTTATATTCAACCCATTGACCGTGATGTTTTAAAGTGGTTCTGCTATAAGAAAGATCAGATCTTACTTTAAAATGTTCTGTAAAAAAGTTTTCTCTATTGTTGTTAGCAGAAAAGTTTATAAAGTGCATGATTCCAATGCCAAAACCTGTGTTTCCGACGTTATTATCAAAGTTGTTTCTTTCTCCAAAATCGGACTGTAAAGTTACGGGTCCGGCGTAGATTCCGATCTCTTGAGCTAGTCCTTGTGCTGATACGGCAGTGGTGATGCCAAACAAGGCAAGTAATGTGATAAATAGGGGTTTAGACATTTTTGAGGGCTTACAAATCATGGCAAATATATAAAAAACATAATCGATTCAAAATATAAAATTGCTGTATTGAAAAATAAGTAGCAAAATACTTAATTTACTAACTTTTAAAAGGTGATTTGCATGTAAACACCTACATGTAAAATGTGTTTTTTTGTAATGTTTGAAAAAAACACAAATCGCTTCAAAAAAGTGAAAATTGTAACATCGAATCATTATTTGATATATCTTTGTCTGTTAAAACGAAAACGTTTTCTTAAACATGATTTCTTATTTTTATAAGAGTAAAAATTAAAGCTAAATTATCTGAAAAATTTATTTCAAAGATGGAACAAAAAATAAATGAATTTATGGCTCTGGTTGAGTCAAAAAATCCAAATGAGCCAGAATTTCTTCAAGCAGTTAGAGAATTTGCAGAAACTGTAATTCCTTTTATATCTGAGCGTAAAAAGTATGATGGCAAGAATATACTTCTAAGAATTGCAGAACCAGAACGTTCTATAATTTTTAGAGTTCCGTGGGTAGACGATAAAGGAGAAATCATTGTAAATAGAGGTTTCAGAATTCAAATGAACTCTGCTATCGGGCCTTACAAAGGAGGGATTAGATTCCATCATTCTGTGAACTTGTCTGTTTTGAAATTCCTTGCATTCGAACAAGTATTCAAAAACAGTTTGACAACACTTCCTATGGGAGGTGGAAAAGGGGGTTCTGACTTTGATCCAGAAGGAAAATCTGATGCTGAAATTATGCGTTTCTGCCAGTCATTCATGACAGAATTATGTCGCCATATTGGTCCAGATCTTGACGTTCCTGCTGGAGATATTGGTGTTGGAGCAAGAGAAATTGGTTACTTATTCGGGCAGTACAAAAGAATCAGAAATGAATTTACGGGAGTTTTAACTGGAAAAGGTTTGGCTTACGGAGGTTCATTAATCAGACCAGAAGCTACTGGTTATGGAGTAGTTTACTTTACAGATCAAATGCTTCGTACAATTGGTCACGAAATTAAAGGTAAAAGAGTTGCAATTTCTGGATTCGGAAATGTGGCTTGGGGAGTAGCTTTAAAAGTAAATGAATTAGGCGGAAAAGTAGTTACTATTTCTGGTCCTGACGGATACATTTATGATGAAGAAGGAATTTCTGGAGAAAAAATCGACCACATGCTTGAAATGAGAGCTACTGGAGATAATAAAGCAGAAAGATACTTAGAGAAATATCCAAATGCTATTTTTCATAAAGGAAAAAGCCCTTGGGAAGTAAAAGTAGATATCGCAATTCCTTGTGCTACTCAAAACGAATTGAATGGCGAAGATGCTCAAAAGTTAATTGATAATGGCGTTTTATGTGTGACTGAAGCTGCAAATATGCCTTCTACACTAGATGCTATTAAACTTTTCTTAGACAATAAAGTATTATTTGCACCAGGAAAAGCTGCAAATGCTGGAGGGGTTGCTGCTTCTGGATTAGAAATGACACAAAACTCAATCCGTTTAAACTGGACAAGTGAAGAAGTAGACTTGAGATTGAAAGAAATCATGATCGGAATTCACAATCAATGTAAAAAATACGGTGCAGAAGAAGACGGATATGTGAACTACGTAAAAGGAGCAAACATTGCCGGATTTGTAAAAGTTGCCGACGCTATGCTTGCACAAGGTGTAGTTTAAGATTAGATTACAATAATTAGAAATACCCTCGTTATCTACGTAAGATATCGAGGGTATTTTATTTGGACTAAAAATTAAATAAAATCTCGTTTGTAGTATATTTGTCTATTCGAATACATTAAATGATGAAAAAACTATTTTTCTGCGGTTTCTTTTTACTTCTCATTCAGTTTTGCGGGGCGCAAAGCAAACTGTCTTGGCAGGGATATTTTTCATTTAATGAAATAAAAGATGTTTCAGAATCGACTACCGCTGTTTTTGCGGCTTCAGAAAATGCATTGTTTTCAAGAAATATAGCAACAAACGTTCTTAAATCGACCACTACCGTTGATGGATTATCAGGTCAGACAATTTCTGCGGTTTATTATAGTGAAGCATTCAAAAAAACAATCATCGGTTACGAAAATGGTTTGATGATTTTGATTAATGATGCCGACGGAAGCATTTTAAAAGTGGTTGATATAATTAATAAGCAATTGCCAGCAAATACGAAAAAAATCAACCATTTTATGGAAAGCAATGGCTTGATATATGTTTCTTGCGATTTCGGAATTGTTCAGTTCAATCTTAAAAATTCGCAATTTGGCGATACTTATTTTATTGGCGATAACGGTGCCGAAATTAGTGTAAAGCAAACTACATTGTTTAACGGTTTTATTTTTGCAGCAACATCAAGTGGCATCAGAAAAGCAGACAGTGCGAGTGCTAATCTTATAGATTACAATCAATGGTTGGTTGTAAATGCTGGAGATTGGTCTAGTGTTGAGGCTTTAGATACAGAACTTATTGCCATAAACACTTCCGGATACATTCATAGATTCAATTCAAACGCCTTTGTAGGTTTTTTGCAATTGCCTCAAGCGGCCGTTGATACTAGAGCCAAAAATCATAATTTGTTTATTACAACTGCCAATACCGTTTATGTGTACAATAATCAGATGGTGTTAAATAGGCAAATTACAAATTCGCAGGTTTTGGATAATACTTTGAATTTTAGCTGCGCAACTGCAGTTGGGAATCAGATTTTTATTGGAACAAAAGAAAAAGGACTGTTTTTTTCTGATTTGAATAATGCTACTGCTTTTGAAAATACGACACCGAGTGGCCCAGTTCGAAACAATATTTTTGCTATCGACGCTGGTTCAAATGTTTTATGGACAGTTTACGGAGATTATGATGTTACCTATAATCCTTATCCGTTGGATAATTACGGAATTAGCCGTTATAATGCATCAGGGTGGTTGAATGTCCCGTATTCTGAAGTTTACGATGCAAAATCAATTACAAGAGTTTTGATTAATCCCAATAATGAGAAGCAGGTTTATGCAAGTTCTTTCTTTTCGGGATTATTGAAAGTCGAAAATGATGTGCCTAGTTTTTTATATAATGAAAAAAACAGCGGTTTAGAGTCCATTACAACTGAAGGCCTAAATTATATCGATGTCCGCATCAATGCCACGGCTTTTGACAAAACGGGAAATCTTTGGGTAACCAATAGCCGTATCAAAAACGGACTAAAGGTTTTAAAAACAAATGGGCAGTGGGGGAGTTATGCAATGACTTCGATTTTAGACAATGCAGAAGAAGATAATTATTCAAGTATAGCCATAGATCGTAATAATGTAAAATGGATTGGAACTCTAAAAAGCGGAGTTGTTGGATTTAATGAGAGCACCAACACATTCAAAAAAATGACTTTTGGCGTAGATGCAGGTAATCTGCCAATTGCTGATGTGAGATCGATAGCTTTAGATACAAAAAATCAGTTATGGATTGGTACGACAAAAGGTTTGAGAGTTTTGTCTAATGTTTCGAGTTTTCAATCGGAAAGTCAATTAAAAGCAAATCCGATTATTATTACCGAAGACGACTTGGCTCAAGAATTATTGTATGAGCAGTTTGTTACTTCTATAGCTGTAGATGGTGCAAATAATAAATGGATTGGAACGGCAGATTCTGGTATTTTTATGGTTTCGCCAAATGGCCAGGAAACGAAATATCATTTTACAATAAATAATTCGCCATTGCCGAGTAATTATGTAAATGATATTAAAATAAACGCTAAAACAGGAGAAGTTTTTATCGCAACCAATAAAGGATTAGTTTCTTTTAACGGAATTGCAACAGATGCAAACGACGATTTAAGTAATGTTTATGTTTATCCAAATCCCGTGCGTCCAACATATTCAGGAACTGTTAAAGTTGCTGGATTGATTGATAAAGCAAATGTCAAAATCACAGATATTGAAGGAAATCTGGTTTACGAAATAACCTCTTCTGGAGGAACAATCGAGTGGGATACAACTGCTTTTGGGAAATATAAAGTGGCATCTGGGGTTTATATGGTTTTTATTTCAGCAGAAGATGGAGGAGAAACTAAAGTTAAAAAAGTGATGATAATTAGATAATATGGCAATTAGAAAATTAGAGAATTGCCAAAATCTAAAATCCACAATTTAAAATCTAAAATTAAAAGTGCTCGTCAAAACCAAAGCCATAGTAATTTCATCGTTAAAATTTCAGGAAAAAAGCTTGATTGTAAAATGCTTTACACTTTCAAGCGGACTGAAATCTTACTTTGTGCGCGACGCTTTTTCTAGCAGAAAGGCAAGTCAGAAAATTGCTTACTTTCAGCCTTTTTCGATTTTAGAGATAGAAGCTGTTCATAAGAATAAAGGAACTTTAGAGAATTTTAAAGAAATCAGAAGCGCTGTTCCGTTTCAGACGATTCATACTGACATTGTAAAAAGTACGATGGTTATGTTTCTTTCAGAAATGTTGCATCATTCCATTCAAGAAGAAGAAAAAAATGAACAGCTTTTTTTGTTTTTAGAAACGGCGCTTACTTGGCTAGATCATCACGATGAAATTTCAAATTTTCACTTAATCTTGCTTTTAGAAATCACAAAATATCTGGGCTTTTATCCTGATACTTCCGATATAGATTTGCCTTTTTTTGAAATAAATGAAGGAATTTTTACGGTTTTCCACACTTCAACCGCACTTTCTGAGCATGAAACGACTTTATTTAAAAAACTATTGGAACTAAAATTTGATAACGATCAAAAAGTGTTTCATGTACTTGAAAGACAAATATTGTTAAAAGTTTTGATTAGCTATTATTCGTCTCATTTAGAGGGGTTTAAGAGTCCGAAATCGCTTGATATTTTGAAAGAAATTTTTTCATAACTGCATTTCTATTTTTATATATTTGCTCAGTATTTTTTTACTAAAGGATTATGTCTTTTTGGTAAAAAGTAAATTTCAAAAATATCTAAACCAACTAATTTTAAAAAAAAATCTACCATGAAGAAAATTACTTTTTCGATTATTTTTCTTCTGTCGGTAACGGTTTCATCAATTGCCCAAAGAAAATATGATGAAATAGTTACAACAGAAAATGCTGTCCAAGATTTGGTGCAGAATGGGGTTACTGGAGTTGTTGTCTTTAAAGAAGGCTCATCTATTAAAGGACTTGATCCTGAAATAAAAAAAATTGTATGGACTTTAACTAAAGAAGATTTTGGAGGTAGGTCAGTATTGGATATCGCTGGCGATACAGATCTTACAAAACTTTTCGCGGATAAAAGTACTTTAACTAATGTTCCTGGAAGCCCATATGTGGAAGCTTATCTTGAAAGTAAATACCTTATTATCAATACTGATACAGGTAAAGTAGTTTATAATTCTGCAAAAGAGTCTTTCTGGGTTACCCAATCAGATTTTATTCCTGAAACAAACGAGTATTTACTTACTTTGAAAAAAGATGGCGATATGGCAATTGCTTTATTGGATATGACTACTGGTGAATTGAAATGGAATACAGCTGTTGATAAAGCAAAATCATTGTTTAGTTTTTCTTTTAAAGAATCAGCAAACACAAACATCGCTACAGTACACGGATCAGTAATTTACTATTTATTGTACGGAAAATTATATTCTTTTGACAGAGCTACAGGAAAGTTAAACTGGAAAGGGGAAGAAGATTATTCTAAATTCTTTTTAACTCAAAACGATAAAAATATTGTTGTAGTAAATAATGCTGGAACTTTCTCTTCAAAACAGTATTTAAATGTATTGAATACAGAAACTGGAAAAAGTATCTGGAAAGAATCAATCAAAACTAAGAGAGTAGTTTACCTTGAAGATTGGGGAACAAAAATCTTAGTGGCTCACTACAGCGGATTTAATTTTTATGACTTAACTTCTGGAGAGAAAATCTGGAAAAAAGACGCTCGTGGAGATGGTTTGAAAAGAGTAATTCCAATCGACCAAGATTTCTTATATGTTGCTGAAAACGAAATGATGTTGATCAATAAAGATGGAGAAAAGCTTTGGAAAAAATTCATCGAAATTTCTGATGATAAAGAAGATCCAATCTACTACTTAGGAAAAGTGGGTGAAAAAGTAATGTACCTTACAGGAACTTACGGAAACATGGTAGATTATAAAACAGGAGTTAAGCTTTGGAAACGTAATATTAAGTTTGAAAAAGACCGTCCAGTTTTACCAACTTACGATGAAGCTACAAATTCTTACTTAGTGTATAATGATGAGAAATTATACAAATTTGATCCAAGCATTAGCGATAAGCCAGAGCCATTTGCTAAAGTTAATATCAAAAAAGAAAAAGAATTAAACAGTATCGAACAATTTCCTTGGGGAGTTGTGCTTTCAGGACCACTTGAAGTAATGGGAGTAAATATGGATGGTACTGTAAAATATCACCATACTTATTCACAGCCAGGAGAAGGAACAAGACGTCTTTTAAAAAGTGCTGCAATTGCGGGAAGTATTGGTTTAGGAATTGGTTCAGGAGTAAGTTCAGTTAAAGGTGCTGATTTGACTATGACATATCGTGATGCTGATGGTAACATGAGAACCGTGGTTGCAAAAGGAGATCAGCATAATAAGGATCAGGCAAAAACTTATGCGGCTGGATCAGCGGCTCTAGGTGTAGTAGCGGCTAAATTTGACAAGCGTTACAACGCGATGAAACAAAACAGAGACTTCTCTTATATTTTTGCAAAAGCAGATTCTGGAGAAAAAATTCTTGTAAAAGTGAGTAAAATTGACGGTGTTGAAGTTGATAAGATTATTTTCAACAACAACAAGCCAATTTATGAAGTGGATCCTGCGACTCAGAACATTTTTTATGTTTCTGATAAGTCAATTCAGATTTTCAACAAGAAAGAAAAATAAAAAAAGACAAGGCCATCAGGATCAGATTCTGATGGCTTTTTTTTGCCTATGAAAAAAAAACTACTCCTTATCGCTTTACTTGTAATTGGTTCAATTCAAGCACAAGAAAAAATAAGCTCTAAAAAAAAGAAATTTTACATCCCGGTAATTAAATATTCAGAATTTCCTGCGCTTGATAATGTATTGACACAAACAACATTTTATCAATTAGACAAAGAATTGGTTCAAGAGGAAATTATACTAAAGAAAAAATATTTTAATATAGACGGGTTTATAAAAGATCCTGCAAATGGTAAGTTAAAAATTTACTTAACCATTGGCCTGCCAAAATTTAATGAAACCAGAATTGACAGTACGTTTGACAAAAAGAAGAATAACTGGCAATTTATGGCTTCTTCTGTTTTTAATGTCAATATTAAAGTAGATGTTAAATGTGCTGATAAAATAATCTTGTCTAAAGATTTTAATAATGTAGAATCAAGTTTAATAGGTGCTAGCTATCAAAAGAACGAAGTTAAGGTTATTGCTGGTACGAATAATAAAAAAATTAGAGAAGCAGAGAGAGAGGCTAATGCAACTGCAGAAGAACTTGGTGTTGACGATGTAATTTATCAATCTGTTGAGAGAATTCAAAATTACCTGAATTATAAATTAGCCTACACAACTGATGAATCTAAAGAAAAATTTGAGTTTGTAACCTCAAAATCGCATCCAGAATACAAGCAAATGCAGGCTTTTGAAAACGAAATTACTGCTCAAATGGAGAAAGTAACACTTGAAAAAGGTTTGGATGAGAAATTATTGACTCCGCATTTGCAGTATTTAGAAAGCTTGTTGGTTAAATATCCACCATCAGCTGCAAATGAGTATATGAGATTCATTGTAACAAACAATTTGTCATTAACTTACTTCTTGCTTGAAAATAAAGAAAAAGCTTTGTTGTATGCGAATTTATTAATAGAAAATGACAAACTTGATTCGAGAGGTTCGGCAATAATTAAAAGAGTAGAGACTGCGCATTTTGTAGACAAAAAAATACGTTCTCATACAAACAGATTTGTCGATCTTGCAAAATTAGGGCTTAAAATAGCAGAAGAAAAAGAAGAAAAACGATTAGCCTTTTTTGAAAAAATCCAACAGCAGGATGCCGAATGGGAAATCGAAAAATCTAATCGTGAAGCTTATCTGGAAAAGATTAAAATGCAAAGACATAATTTGCTTGATTCAATAGCGTATCAATTAAATGCAAATCTTTTGGCAAAAGTAATCGATAATCTTGGTGGAAGCCAAGCCTTGAAAAAAATAGAAAAAACACATTTGCTTTCTAAGATTTCGATAGAAGGAACCAATATTCCTCAAACAGAAGAAAAATGGGCAACAACGTCGCATTATCTTCTAAAGAAAAAAATGCCTGAAGCTTATTACGAAATAGTAAATGGACCAGAAGCATGGAGCCATGACGATCGTGAAACAGGTATAAATGCTAAATGGGCAAAGTTAACCGCATACGATTATAGCAATTTGTCTAAGAATGTTGATCCAGTAAACTTTTTGACAGACTTAAGACTTGATCTGTGGAATAATTTTGAGATTTTAGGAGAAGAAATGTACGAAGGAAAATTGTGCTATCATTTAAATTATTTTGAAAAAACGTTGAGTTCTGGAAACAGAACAATTCCGAAAACAGATTATCACGTTTTTATCGATAAAGAAAATTTCAATATTGTTTCTACTGAGAAAACAGAATTTGATAATGGTAATAAAAGTTTTTTCGAGAGAAAATTATTTGGTGATTACCGCCCTGTAGCAGGATTAAATTCTGGAAAAATCCCTCATAAGATTAATTATGAAATTGAAGATTTTAACGGTGAAACTTTGTATCAGGAAACTCGTGAAAAAGTGGAGATAAATCCAGTTTTTGGAAATAGAATTTTTATGAAAGAAGTCTATTTCGGAGGATTCAAATAAGATACAAGCTTGCAGAAAGCTATTTTTAGAATTGGTTATTTTTTGATTTTATTAGCTCAGAAAAATGAGAATAATGTCAGAAAGTAACCAATTCTTGTGTTTTTGTATCTATTCTCTCAACAAAACTTTGTGAAATTTAATGAAATTGGCGGTCAATAGTTCAAAATTTCTTACTTTCGCACCTCGTTTAAGAAAAGGATAAAATGAGTACAAAATTTACTGAATACAAAGGACTTGACTTGCCAACTGTAGCGTCTGAAGTTCTTGATTTTTGGAAGAAAGAAAATATATTTGAAAAGAGTGTAACAACTCGCGAAGGCGCTGAGCCTTTCGTATTTTTTGAAGGTCCGCCTTCAGCAAACGGATTACCTGGAATTCACCACGTAATGGCACGTGCGATTAAAGATATTTTTTGCAGATATAAAACTCAAAAAGGTTTTCAAGTAAAAAGAAAAGCCGGATGGGATACTCACGGTTTGCCTGTAGAATTAGGTACCGAAAAAGAATTAGGAATTACAAAAGAAGATATTGGTAAAACGATTTCTATCGAAGAATATAACGAAGCGTGTAAAAAAACCGTTATGCGTTATACAGACGTATGGAATGACTTGACCGAAAAAATGGGTTATTGGGTAGATATGGAAGATCCGTATGTGACTTATAAACCAAAATACATGGAATCGGTTTGGTGGCTTTTGAAACAAATCTACGATAAAGGTTTGTTGTACAAAGGATACACTATTCAGCCATATTCTCCCAAAGCAGGAACTGGATTATCTTCTCACGAAGTAAACCAGCCCGGAGCTTACCGCGATGTTACAGATACTACGATTGTAGCGCAGTTTAAAACATTGCCAGAAACATTGCCTTCATTCTTGCAAGGTTTTGGAGATATCCACATTTTAGCTTGGACGACAACTCCTTGGACGCTTCCATCAAACACTGCTTTGACAGTTGGTCCAAAAATCGATTATGTTTTAGTTAAAACTTTCAATCAATATACTTTTGAGCCAATCAATGTGGTTTTGGCTAAAAACTTAGTTGGAAAACAATTTGGAAAAGGCTATTTCTTAAGTGAAGACGACGCTGATTTTGACAATGTAAAAAATGGCGATAAAAAACTGCCATATAAAATCTTAACCGAAGCAAAAGGAGCAGATTTAGTAGAAATCCGTTACGAGCAATTGTTGCCTTATGTACTGCCTTACGAAAATGCTGAGAACGCCTTTAGAGTAATTTCTGGAGATTTCGTTACTACAGAAGACGGAACGGGAATTGTACATACAGCTCCAACTTTTGGTGCAGATGATGCTAAAGTAGCAAAAGAAGCAAAACCAGAAGTGCCGCCAATGTTGGTTCTGGATGTAGATGGAAATGCAGTTCCTTTAGTTGATTTACAAGGAAAATTCACTTCGCATGTTGGTGATTTAGCTGGCAAATATGTTAAAAACGAATATTACGATGCAGGGCAAGCTCCAGAGAAATCTGTGGATGTTGAAATCGCTATTCGTTTAAAAGAAGAAAATAAAGCTTTTAAAGTTGAAAAATACGTGCACAGTTACCCACACAGCTGGAGAACTGATGAGCCGTTATTATACTATCCATTAGATTCGTGGTTTATTAAAGTAACCGACGTAAAAGATAGAATGTTCGACCTGAACGAAACTATCAATTGGAAACCCAAATCTACTGGTGAAGGACGTTTCGGAAACTGGCTTAAAAATGCCAACGACTGGAACTTATCTCGTTCTAGATATTGGGGAATTCCGTTACCAATCTGGAGAACAGAAGATAAAAAAGAAGAAATTATTATCGGTTCTGTTGAAGAATTGTACCATGCAATCGAGAAATCGATCGAAGCAGGTTTCCAAAAAGAAAATCCATTTAAAGGATTTGAAATCGGAAATATGGACGAATCAAATTATGATTTAATCGATTTGCATAAAAATGTAGTAGATCAAATAACATTAGTTTCTGCTTCTGGCCAGCCAATGAAGCGTGAAAGCGATTTGATCGACGTTTGGTTTGATTCTGGAGCAATGCCTTATGCACAATGGCATTATCCTTTTGAAAACAAAGAAAAAATTGATGAAAACAAAGATTTTCCAGCAAACTTTATTGCAGAAGGAGTAGACCAGACACGTGGATGGTTTTACACGCTTCACGCAATCGGAACTCTAGTTTTTGATAAAATTGCATACAAAAACGTAGTTTCAAACGGTCTTGTTTTAGATAAAAATGGGGTTAAAATGTCTAAGAGTAAAGGAAATACCATAGATCCATTTAAAACCATTGCAGAAAACGGTCCAGATGCTACGCGTTGGTATATGATTATGAATGCAAATCCGTGGGATAACTTAAAGTTTGACCTTGAAGGAATTGCTGAAGTTAAACGTAAGTTCTTTGGAACATTATACAATACCTATTCTTTCTTCTCGTTATATGCTAACATCGACGGATTTAAATACGAAGAAGCTGAAATCCCGTTAAACGAAAGACCGGAAATTGATCAATGGATTATTTCTGAATTGCACTCATTAATAAAATTTGTTGACGAATGCTACGAAGATTACGAGCCAACAAAAGCTACAAGAGCCATTTCTGATTTCGTTCAGGAAAACTTAAGTAACTGGTACGTTCGTTTATGCCGTCGCCGTTTCTGGAAAGGAGAATATGCAAAAGATAAAATTGCAGCTTACCAAACGCTTTATACTTGTTTGCTTACAATCAGCAAATTAAGCGCTCCAGTGGCTCCATTTTTTATGGATAAATTGTACCGCGATTTAACAACTTCTACGGGAACAGAGGATTTTGCTAGTGTTCACTTGGCAGAATTCCCAAAATTTGTCGAAAACTTTGTTAATAAAACGTTGGAAAGCAAAATGCAGAAGGCGCAGACGATCTCTTCTTTGGTTTTATCACTTCGTAAAAAAGAGATGATCAAAGTACGTCAACCTCTGCAAAAGGTAATGATTCCAGTACTTGACGACAATCAGCGTGCTGAAATTGAAGCTATTTCTGACTTAGTAAAAGCTGAGGTAAACGTTAAAGAAATTGAACTTTTAGACGATGCTTCTGGTATTTTGGTAAAACAGATTAAGCCTAATTTTAAGGCTCTTGGACCACGTTTTGGTAAAGATATGGGGTTGATTTCTAAGGAGATACAAAGTTTTTCTGCAGGTCAGATCAATCAGTTAGACAAGCAAGGAACGCTAGATATTGTTATTGCAGGAAATAGTGTAACTTTATCATTAGAAGATGTAGAAATTACATCACAAGATATCGAAGGATGGCTGGTTGCTAATTCAAACGGAATAACAGTTGCGCTTGACATTACAATCTCCGAAGAATTAAAAAATGAAGGTATCGCGAGAGAATTAGTAAATAGAATACAAAACATTCGTAAAGATTCAGGATTTGAGGTTACGGATAAGATTAAAGTTCAAATAAAACGAAACGGCATTTTAGAAGAAGCAGTTTCAAAAAATGAAGACTATATTAAGTCTGAGACATTAACAGATGATTTGGTTTTTGCTGACGCGTTAGAAAACGGCACAGAAATTGAGTTTGATGACATTAGAACCATTATATTAATTTCAAAATAGTAGAAAATGATAGATGAAATTACAAGATACTCTGATGCTGATTTAGCAGAGTTCAAAGAAATAATCCAAGCAAAAATTAAGAAAGCACAAGAAGATCTTGATTTGATCAAAAGTGCGTATATGAACGATTTGAATAACGGAACTGACGATACTTCTCCAACTTTTAAAGCTTTTGAAGAAGGAAGTGAGACCATGTCAAAAGAAGCAAACTCTCAGTTGGCTATCAGACAAGAGAAATTCATTCGTGACTTAAAAAACGCTTTATTCCGTGTAGAAAACAAAACATACGGTATCTGCAAAGTAACAGGTAAATTAATTAGCAAGGAAAGGCTTAAAATCGTTCCTCATGCAACAATGAGTATCGAGGCTAAAAACCTGCAAAGATAATCGCGTAGAAATACGTAAGAAAAAAGCGCTCCTTTAAGGGGCGCTTTTTTTTGTTTAATGTTTAGCTGTGAGCGAGTTTGTTGCCAAATCTAAGCTTTGAAAGAAATTATTTATAATTAATCAAAGTAGAATTGAATGTCTGCTATCGGTTTTTGTAAGAACAAAATTGAATGCGAGTCTCTTCATTTTGAGTTTTCTAAATAAAAAAACCGCCTTAAAATTAAGACGGTTTGTAATAAATTGAAATCAAGAAATTAAGCTAGGTTTTTTTCAACTTCAGCTTTGTGTTTTCTTAAAATAGCTCTAGTCATTCCTAAATTAGCTTTTGAAGCATCAGCAGCTAGATAGATCATGAATTTTTTGTTTGGAGAAATGTCGATAATGTGGATTTGATTAGAAAGTGTGATCAAAATATCTTCGATGTCCTGATTTAATCCTAAAGCTTTTACAGCGCTCAATTTGGCTTTTACTACTTCTAAGTTATAAGCTGCGGCAAGTTCTGGGTCGAAACCTGGGTCAATAGTTAAATTTCCGAAACTTAATCCAGATTCAATTTCTGTTACTGCTACAGCGATAAAGCCGTTTACGTTAGTTTTCATTTCGTTTAAAAACACGTTTAAAAAGTCATTGTTCATAGTTCATTTGGGTTATTTGTTAATAGAATTTTATGTTATTTCAATAAAGAATTTTTACTTAATTCGGCAGAAACTTCTTCTGTAGAACGCATCAATAACGCGAGATTGCTTCCTTCTTTAGAAAAAGCAACAATAAAGTTGGAGCCACTGATTTTATTTCCAACAATAACGCCTTCCGCGCTTTTTAGATATAATTGTTTTAAAGAGCCTTTTTCTAAATCAATTAAGAATTTTTCGCTCATAGATAAAATTGCTGCGCTCATTGCGGCAATACTGTCTCCGTAATCAAGATTCAGTGAAGTAATTAATTTGCCTTTACCATTTAAAATTAACGCTGCAGTAGATTTTGTGCTGACAAGAAAGTCATTCAGAGTAGTTGTAATTTCATTCATGATTTGTAGGATTTTGGGAGGAATGTTAAATTCAGTTCGTTTTGGTGTTGTTTTTAGAAAATAATTCAACTTGTGCTAAACAAGTGTTAATTTTTATTAACAAATATAAATTAAATTATGTATCATTGTAGTACCAAATCAGTAATAATTTAAATTATTTACTACAAAAAACTTACATTATGGCTAAAGTATTGAAATTCAAAGAAGTAAACTCTGATGTGGAGCGCAGAATGAAAGAATTTGAAAAACTGCGTGTTAAGTTTAAAGCTGATGTAAAAAAAGGGGAAGCTAAGAAATTGGCGGCCGGAAAAGAAAGCAAAGGAATCTTTAAGTCGATCTCTGAATTCTTTTCCGACAGTCCGAAAACACCAGCAAAAGCTGCTGTTAAAAAGTAAACTTTACCGGGTTTAGATTAGCAGATAAACTTGTTTAGTTTGTTACAAAAGAATTAACGCTCCTTTGGGAGCGTTTTTTTTGATTTAATTGTTATTTTTGCCCATCAAAAAATCATAAAATGTCATTACGAAAAGCGTATTTCCTTATATTCTTAGTTTTAATTGTTGATCAGCTTTCTAAAATCTATGTCAAAACAAATTTCGTTCTTGGTGAAGAAGTTGTAATTGCAAATTGGTTTAGAATTCATTTTATTGAAAATGAAGGAATGGCTTGGGGAACAAAAATACCAGGCGAATACGGAAAATTAATTTTGACAGTGTTCAGAATCTTTGCTGTTGTCGGAATTGGCTGGTGGCTTTCTGATTCTGTAAAAAAACGTCATTCGACTTATTTAATAGCGGCCATTGCATTAATCTTTGCAGGTGCAGCAGGAAATATTATAGATTCTGTTTTCTACGGAGTTATTTTTGATGACAGTACGCATAACTTGGCGACCATTTTCTCACCAGCTCCATACGGAACTTGGTTTCATGGTCTGGTTGTAGATATGTTTTATTTTCCGATTTGGGAAGGCGAGCTTCCAACGTGGTTTCCGATTTTTGGAGGAAAACATTTTGCTTTTTTTAATGCTATTTTTAATGTAGCCGATGTAGCAATTTCTACAGGTGTGGGTATACTTTTGGTTTTCAACAAAAGAGCTTTCCCAAAACACTAAATATTTAAAATTCCAAATAGATAAAAATTCCAAATTCCAATATCTATAATGCTCTTCGCTGTAGATATTGGAATTTGGAATTTTTAATTATTGGGATTTAATTTTTTATTATCTTATTTTTACGATATAAAAAATCAAAATTATGCAAAGTCCGTCTTTTTCTATTTATGATGCTTCTGCGGGATCAGGAAAGACGTATACTTTGGTAAAAGAATATTTAAAAATTATTCTTTCTTCTCCAAAAAACGATGCATATCGAAATATTTTAGCGATTACGTTTACCAATAAAGCGGTTCATGAAATGAAAAGCCGTATTGTTGGAAATTTGTCTGAATTTGCAAAAGACGATCCGTCTTCAAAAGCAGTCGATTTAATGGAGGATTTGTCCCGAGAAACAGGACTTTCCATTATTAAAATTAAAACGAAATCGCAACAGATCATAAAGCACTTAATTCATAATTATGCTGCTTTTGATATTTCTACCATTGATAAATTTACCCACAAAGTTATTCGAGCTTTCGCGCACGATTTAAATCTGCCAATGACTTTTGAGGTTACTTTGGATACTGAAAATTTATTGGTCGAAGCTGTTGATGCGATTATTGCGCAGGCAGGTGAGGATGAAACGCTGACAAAACTGCTCATCGATTTTACGATGGAGAAAACCGATGATGATAAAAGTTGGGATGTTTCGAGAGAAATTCTAGATACTGGTAGATTGGTTTTGAATGAAAATAACCGAAATGAAATTCTCCATTTTCAAAACAAAACAATCGAAGAGTTTGTAGAGATCAAAAAGAAAATGCAGGCGCTTTGCAAAGAGCTGGAAGAAACTAATGAAGGTCTTGTGGTGAAAGCAATTGAATTGATTGATAATAACGGAATTGATTCGAAATCATTTTCAAGAGGAACTTTTCCGAATCATTTGCAAAGCATTCGAGAAGGGAAATTCAATCCGAAAAATAAAACCTTTCATGAGTTTGATGATATTGCGATTAATAAAACAGCGAAAGACCGAGCTTTAATAGAAAATATTATTCCAGAGTTACTTCAGATATTAAAGGAGGTTTATCAAAATTTTGAAAAAAGAGATTTTTATAAAGCCTTTTTAAAAAATATTACACCGCTTTCTTTGCTAAATACTGTGAGTAATGAGCTTGCAAAAATTCAGTCGGAACAAAATGTTTTGTCGATTTCAGAATTCAATGCTATAATTCACCGCGAAATTCAGAATCAGCCCGCGCCATTTATTTATGAACGTTTGGGTGAACGTTACCGCAATTTTTTTATTGACGAATTTCAAGATACATCAGAAATGCAATGGCAAAATCTGATTCCGCTGATTGACAACTCGCTTTCCGGTTTAGATGATTTAGGTAATAAAGGAACTCTGATGATAGTTGGGGATCCGAAACAATCTATTTATCGCTGGCGCGGAGGAAAAGCAGAACAATTTATTGAATTAAGTAAAGAAGAGGTGACTTTTTTTCATCATGAAAAAAAAGTGAAGCATTTAGATACAAACTATAGAAGTTATAGCGAGGTTATTGAATTTAATAATGCTTTTTTTAAACTCATTTCTGCCGAATTTACAAATGAAGATTATAAGAATCTATATGAAAATCATAGTTTTCAAAATACGAATTCCAAAAAAGGCGGTTATGTAAATATTTCTTTTCTTCCAATAGCTGATAAAAATGAATCTGTCGATGAAGAAGAAGTTGTAGAGAAATCTGATTTGTATGTTTTAGCGACTTTAAATACAATTCAAGAAGTAGTAAGGCAAGGTTTCGAATATAAAGATATTGTAATTCTGACCAGAAAAAGAGATCAAGGAATTGCGGTGGCAAATTATTTGACAGAGCAAGGCATTCCGTTGCTGTCGTCAGAAACTCTGATGATTCAAAATGCATCAGAAGTTCGTTTGGTTATTCATCTTTTAAGATATTTAAACAATAACGCTGATTTAGAATCGAAAGCTAATTTTTTGCATTTCTTGGCTTCAAGCAGAGATTTGACAATGCCTATCCACGATTTTATCGCAATGGGAATGAGCTATAAATTTGAAAAAGAATTTGAAGAATGGCTTATGACTTTTGATGTTTCTTTTTCTTTTGAAGATGTGAGGAAGAAATCTTTGTATGAAGCTGTGGAAATTATCATTTCTAAATTTATTCTTTCTTCCGAAGGAAATGCTTATGTGCAGTTTTTTCTGGATATTGTTTTAGAAAGAGATATTCGGAATCAATCGGGAGTTTCAGACTTTTTAATTTTCTGGGATAAGAATTCGGAGAAATTTAGTATTCCGTCGCCAGAAGGAAATAATGCCGTTCGAATTATGACAATCCATAAATCTAAAGGATTAGAATTTCCAGTCGTAATTATGCCTTTTGCAGATGAAGATTATAATCGAAAACCAAAAGATAAATTGTGGTTGGATACCGAGGAAATAGATTTGGGGGTTCCAAAAGCTTTGGTTGATAATAGCAGTGCGGTTGAAAGTTTTGGTGAAAACGCATCAGCAGTTTTTAATTTAAAAAAACAAGAAGAGCTTTTAGATAACATAAATGTGCTTTATGTTGCTTTGACTCGCGCAGAAGAGCAATTGTATGTGATTTCGCAATCAATAAAAGCAAAAAATGATGGTGAATATCCGAATAATATGGCTTCTTTTTTTATTAAATTTTTGATTAATGAAGGGGTTTATGATGAAGAGAAATTGAATTACGAATTTGGAAATAAAAGCAAGCTGTCAAAAACGACCAAAACAGTTGATGCAGTTAAATCAATTCCGATTGTCAGGGAGGTTTTAAATCCGAAAAATATTAAAATAGCCCAGCGTGAAGCTTTGATGTGGGGAACGCATCAGCAAGAAGCTATTTCGTATGGAAATATCGTTCATGAGATTTTGGCTTTCGTTAAAGATAAATCAGATGTTGATTTGGCGGTAACAAAATCTATTGAGAATGGTTTGATAACTTACGATCAGCTCGACAAAGTGCTTAAAACTTTGAATGAAATTGTAAATCATCCAGAACTGAATGTTTGTTTTAATGGAAAACATACTGTTTTAAATGAGCAAACTATTGTTCAAAAAGAAGGGAGAATTTTGAAGCCAGATAGAGTTGTGTTTTTAGAAAATAAAGAAGCTTATCTGTTGGATTATAAAACTGGAGCTGTAAATGCTAAGTACAAGCAGCAAATTCAGGAATATCAAGATGCAATACAAGATTTGGGATACACCGTTTCGAAAAAAGCTCTTGTTTACATCGGAACTGAAATTGAAGTGGTAAATTTGTGAAAAAATTAATCAGATGTTAAAGAAAAAGCGAAGCTATAATATGGTTAAGTTGTTAATTTTTAACGTTTTAAATAAATAAAAAATGTACGGTAAAATAAAAGAACATCTGCAAAATGAGCTGCAGACAATCGAAGAAAATGGAATTTTTAAAAAGGAGCGTATTATTACTTCTCCACAAGGTGCGGAAATCACAATTTCGACCGGAGAGAAAGTATTGAATTTTTGTGCTAATAACTATTTAGGGCTTTCGTCGCATCCAGAAGTTGTACAAGCTGCAAAAGATGCAATGGATACTCATGGTTTCGGAATGTCATCTGTTCGTTTCATATGTGGAACACAGGATATTCATAAAACATTGGAGAAAAAAATTGCAGATTTTTATGGTACTGAAGATACTATTTTATACGCTGCTGCTTTTGATGCCAATGGAGGAGTTTTCGAACCTTTATTAGGAGAAAATGATGCAATTATTTCAGATAGTTTAAATCATGCTTCCATTATTGATGGTGTTCGTTTGTGTAAAGCGGCGCGTTATCGTTATGAAAATAACAATATGGAAGATTTGGAACAGCAATTAATAAAAGCAAATGAAGCTGGAGCTCGTTTTAAATTAATTGTTACTGATGGAGTTTTTTCTATGGACGGATTAGTAGCGCCTTTAGATAAAATCTGTGATCTTGCCGACAAGTATGATGCCATGGTAATGGTAGACGAGTGTCATGCTGCTGGTTTTATCGGGGCTACAGGAAAAGGAACTCTAGAAGCAAAAGGAGTGATGGGAAGAGTAGATATTATAACAGGTACTCTTGGTAAAGCTTTAGGAGGAGCAATGGGAGGATATACTACTGCTAAAAAAGAAATAATTGAGCTGTTACGTCAAAGATCTAGGCCTTATTTGTTTTCAAATTCTTTAGCGCCAGCAATTGTTGGGGCTTCAATTAAGGTGTTTGAATTATTAGAAAAAGATACCACACTTCGAGATAAACTAGAATGGAATACCAATTACTTTAAAGAAGGTATGAAAAAAGCAGGTTTTGATTTCATCGATGGTGATTCTGCAATTGTTCCAGTTATGTTGTATGATGCAAAATTATCTCAGACAATGGCAAACGAACTTTTGAAACAAGGAATTTATGTAATTGGATTTTTCTTTCCAGTAGTTCCAAAAGATAAAGCCAGAATACGTGTTCAGCTTTCTGCAGCGCATGAAAAAGAACACTTGGATAAAGCGATAAATGCCTTCACAGTTGTCGGTAAAATGTTAAAAGTTATATAATTACCACTTTGGTCAAATTTTTGTAGGTTTTTTTTAACATTTCATTTTGTATTTAAAAAATTTGGTGTTACTTTTGCTTGTAATTAACTAAATTGTAATTAAAAAAATTAAGTATGAAACATCTTAACAAACTTTTAGTTGCTGTATTGATGGCGATGGGTTTAAATGCTCACGCGCAAGACAGTAACAATCCATGGGCTATCTCTTTTGGAGTTAATGCCGTGGATACTAGAACAAGTTCGGGTTCAGGAAGTGGATTTTTCGATCAGCACTTCTCTCAGCCATTCGCAGTAAAAGATAACTGGAACATTCTTCCTTCTCTATCTTACATTGGAGTAAACAGATACGTAGGTAGCGGTTTCTCTGTAGGTTTACAAGGATCTGTAAACAAAATTGATAAATTGGTTACTTTCGATCCAACTGCAGCAGGACATGATGCAAGAGGTAACGTAGTTACTAATCCTGGTGATTTAATGTACTACGGAATTGATGCTACTATCAAATACAGCTTCCAAGAATTAATCAAATCTAAAGTGATTGATCCTTCGTTATCTGTTGGTGGTGGTTATACTTTCTTCGGAGATAACAGTTTTGGTACTGTTAACCCAGGTGCAGGTGTTACTTTCTGGTTTACAGATGCTATTGGTCTTGAGTTAGCTACAAGATACAAATGGGCTGTTGCTGCTAATGAGGATAAACCTCTTGACAGATCTGTGTTCCAACACACTGCTGGTTTAGTTTTCAAATTCGGAGGTAAAGATACTGACGGAGACGGAATCTATGACAAAGATGATGCTTGTCCAGATGTTGCTGGTTTAAAACAATTCAACGGATGTCCTGATACTGACGGTGACGGAATCGTTGATGCTTCTGACGCTTGTCCAGATGTATTTGGTTTAGCTGCATTAAACGGATGTCCTGATACTGACGGTGACGGAATTGCTGATAAAGATGACGCTTGTCCAGATGTTGCTGGTTTAGCTGCTTTAAAAGGTTGTCCTGATACTGACGGTGACGGAATCGCTGATAAAGATGACAAATGTCCTACAGTTGCTGGTCCTAAAGAAAATGGTGGATGTCCATTCTTAGACGCTGACAAAGATGGTGTTGCTGACAAAGATGACGACTGTCCTACAGTTGCTGGTCCTGCTAGTAACAGAGGATGTCCAGAAGTAACTTCTGAGGCATTAGAAGATCTTAAAGTTCAAGCTAGAGCGGTATACTTCAACTCAGGAAAAGCTACTTTCAAAACTGGAGACAAAGAAACTCAAGCTAGATTAGATGCTATTAAAGAAATCCTTAAAAACTATCCAAACGCGAAATTCTCTATCGAAGGACACACAGATAGTACAGGTTCTGCTAAAATCAACCAAAAACTTTCTGAGGACAGAGCTAAAGCTGTTCTTGATGCATTAGTTCAAAGAGGTGTAAACCCAGAGAACTTAGAGTCTAAAGGATTTGGTGCTTCTCAACCAGTTGCTAGTAACAAAACTGCTGCAGGTAAAGCTCAAAACAGAAGAACTGAAATTAGACACATTGGTTCTAAATACCAAGGTAAACTATAATTAGTTTTCTAAATAAATATGAAAAGCCATTCTTAATTGAATGGCTTTTTTTATTTTTATCCTATGGTAAATACTTCTTTTCTTCAAAAAATTGCCTCCGTTGTAATTCAGGATTATGCAGATAAACTTTCTGAAATAACTATAATACTTCCGAATAAAAGGGCAAAAGTTTTTTTGATTGAAGCTCTGAAAAAAGAGACTTCAAAAACTATTATTGCACCTGAAATTACTAGTATAGAAGATTTTGTTCAAAATGTAGCCTCAATACGAGCAGTTGATTCTATTGAGCTTTTGTTTGAGTTTTACGAAGTTTATTTGTCTGTTACTGAAAAGAAACACCAACAGTCTTTTGAGTTATTTGCAAATTGGGCAAAAACTCTATTGCAAGACTTCAATGAAATTGACAGGTATCTTTTAGATCCTTCACATGTTTTGTCTTATTTAAAAGATATTGAAGATATAAAAAAATGGGGGCTTGAAGTCGATCAAAAAACAAAACTTCTAGAAAATTATATTGACTTCTGGAAATTACTTCCATTGTACTACGAGTCGTTATATAATCATTTGCTGTTTAAATCAATCGGATATCAAGGGTTGATTTATAGAGAAGCTGTAAATAATCTTAATCATTTTTCGAATACTATTGGAAACCGCACTTTTATTTTTGCCGGATTTAATGCTTTAAATGCTGCTGAGGAAAAAATAGTGCAACATTTGCTTGCTTTGGATCAAGCTAGGATTTATTGGGATGCTGATCAAGCTTTTCTTAATGATCCCTATCACGATGCAGGGCTTTTTTTAAGGCGCTTTAAAGAAAGCTGGAAACATTATAAGTCAAATATTTTTGAATGGATTGTTGACGATTTTTCGCAGTCAAAAAACATTCAAATTATTGGAACTCCGAAAACGATTGGGCAGGCAAAACTGGCAGGAAGCATTATTGAAAATTTAATAGACCAAAATCCAGACGCTTCGTTAGATAAAGTTGCAGTTGTTCTTGGTGAAGAGAATCTGTTGGTTCCTGTTTTGTATTCGTTGCCATCTTCTGTTGGAGCTTTAAATATTACGATGGGATATTCTGGAAAGAATAATCCGTCTCAGATTTTTGTTGCCAAATTATTTAAAATGCATACCAATGCACTTTCTCGAAAAGGTGGCAGTTATGTATTCTATTACAAAGATGTGTTGGATGTTTTGACACATCCTTTGGTTGAGCCCTATGCAAATGCACAGAGATTGGTAAGAATAATAAAAGAGAATAATTATACTTTTATTACTCAATATAAAATTTTGGAACTTCATCCTGAGCCGTCAAGCTTTTTTAATTTATTATTTGAAAAATGGGAAAGTGGTTCTATTGCGGTTTTAAAAAATATTTCTGCTTTATTAATTGCAATTAAAGAGCATTTTAGCAACGATAACGTAGAAGAAAAGATTGCTAAAGCTTTTGTTTATGGCGTCTTTAAAGTGATAAATAAGCTTATAAATTATTATTCGAAACACCACCATATTGATAATATCGATACCCTTCATTCGATTTATAAGCAAATTATAGATTTGGCAGAAGTATCTTTTGAAGGTGAACCATTGCGTGGACTGCAGATTATGGGAGTTCTTGAAAGTCGTGTTTTGGACTTTGAAACTGTGATTATAACGTCTATGAATGAAGGAAAATTTCCGGCCGGAAAATCACAGAATTCATTTATTCCTTATGATGTGAAAAAAGAACTTGGGCTTCCAACTTTCAAGGAAAAAGATGCTATTTATACTTATCATTTTTATCATTTATTGCAAAGAGCAAAAAATATTTATCTGATTTACAATACTGAAAATGACGGATTGGATGCTGGTGAAAGAAGCCGTTTTATCACGCAGCTTGAAGTCGAAAAACAGCGAAATCATAATCTTACTTTTGATATTTATAATCCCGTTTTACCAACAACGGCATACGAACCTATTTCTGTTCCGAAATCTGAGATGGTTATGGAGCGTTTGAAAGAAATTGCTGCTAATGGTTTTTCGCCATCGGCATTGACCAGCTATATTCGGAATCCTATTGAGTTTTATTTTCAAAAGATATTGAGAATTCGTGAAGTTGAAGAAGTTGAAGAAAACATCGCTTTGAATACTTTGGGAACGATTATCCACGAAACACTAAAAGCACTTTACGAGCCTTTTATTGGGAAATTTATTTCTGAAAGCGATCTTCTAAATTGTTATAAATTATTGGATGATGAAGTTCTCAAGCAGTTTAAGTTGGTTTATAAAGAAGGCGAAATCAAAAAAGGGAGAAATCTTTTGGCTTTTGAAGTAGCTAAACGAAATGTTTCTAATTTCCTAAGAATGGAATTAGAATCGGTAAAAAATAATGAAGCGATTCAAATTGTTGCGTTAGAGCAGACTTTTGAAAGAGAATTTGTTCATCCAAAACTGCCGTTTCCAGTTTTAATAAAAGGAAATGTAGATAGAATAGAACGTAGAGACGGAAAAATTAGAATTATCGATTATAAGACGGGAAAGGTTGAGAAATCGAATGTGATATTGAAAACTTGGAACGGATTAACCCAGGAGCTTAAAAACGATAAAATCATTCAGGTTTTGGCGTATGCTTTTATGTTTGAAAAAGAAGCTGGAAACCTTCCGATAGAAGTTGGTATTATTTCATTTAAAAATTTAAAATCTGGATTCTTGCCTTTTGGTTTTAGGGAAGAGAAAGATTTGAATGTTGTAGTAACGCCTGAAATTTTGAATTCTTACTTAGAAGAAATTGCCAATTTGCTCAGTGAGATTTTTGATATTAATATTCCTTTTGAGGAAAAAATCTAGAAGTTCTTATCAGGAAATTTAGAAACATATTTGAGTTTTATAAGACGACTTTGGTCGTGAATTTGGCTATCTCTACTACTGTATTTCTTTTTAGTGGACTTAACAATTTTTTATTGATGATAGCTACACTAGGTTTTGCATTAAGTATCGGATTTAAAGAGATGTATCGTCAGAACGAATATTTGTTTTACATGAACAATGGTTTTTCTAAAGGAAGACTTTTGTTTTACACTTTCTTGCTGAATTTTGTTTTTGTATTTCTGTTTGCGACGGCGCTAATTATAATTCAAAAAGCATCTTGAATAAGCATATTCTAGAAATAAGTGGAATTCAAAAAAGTTTTAATAATAAATTATTACTTTCAGATATTTATTTGAAATTGGAAACGGGACAAATAATTGGTTTGTTTGGCAGAAATGGTTCTGGTAAATCTACATTATTGAAGGTTATATTTGGAATAGTTCCAGCATCAGATAAAAGTATTTTTGTTAACGGAATTTCAAAAAATAATTCATCTTTGTTGTTAAATGAAATTAGTTATCTACATCAAAACCAATTTATTCCAAATCATTTTTCAGTTTTACAGACGGTTTTGTTGGCTGTCGATAAACAAAAAGCACACCTTGTTTGTGAAGATGAATTTTTAAAATCTCTTTTAAATCAAAAAATTAGGAATCTGTCTTTTGGAGAATTAAGATATCTTCAGGTTAAATTAGTACTTTCTAATGAATCAAAATTTGTATTATTAGATGAACCGTTTAGTGGTTTGTCTCCCAAAATGATTGAGATTGTAAGTTTATTAATTAAAGCAAATTCTCAGAAAAAAGGAATCATTATTACTGATCACAATTATAGAAGTGTAGTAGGAATTGCAACAGATTTAAGAATGTTAAGCGGAGGTAAGTTGCAGATAATCAATAAAAAAGCCGAACTCATTCAAGAAGGTTATCTGAAAAGTTCGGCAAATTTTTAGATGCTTTTAGCTAAATATTTTTTTAAAGAAACCTTTTTTAGATTTTTCTCCAGAAGCAGTAGTGTTAATGTGTCCGTTCTCAATACGAAATCTTCTAAACTTTTCCAGTTTTACATTTAGGTCAAAGCGTAATTCGTCAACTGTTTTCATTTAATAAAATTTTTTGCAAAGCTATATAAAAACTTTTGTCAAACACAACATTCTGCAAATGTTAATTTTAGAAATGAGTTTTGTTAAGCGAAATGTTATGTTTTTGATATTATTTGCTTTTTATGTTAATTTTTTTTGCAGATTTTTTGCAAAAAAATAGGATTAATTAAGTGATAAACAAAAGTGACTCAGTACGTTATATTACATCTTTTTTTAACAAGTGTTTATCGCGCAATTGTTAATATTAAAATATCTTTGGCGCTCCAAAAACATGACAAATAAAAGAAAATGATTGATTTACAAACACTAGTAGAAGAGACTGGCGCAGAGTCTGGACTCAGTTTTAATATTGATGGGATCTTAAACGAGTCTGTTAATTTAGAATACGACGGAAATGTTGCAGCAATGATCGGAATGATCTTAAAGATGTGCCTTGAAATGTCTGAAGACGTTAACAATGGAGATCTTAAACAAGTAATGATCAAAAATAACGACGGAATTGTTGTAGCAAGCAAAAATCAAGATGATAATTGTATCGCGTTGCTTTCTAAAGATTTAAGTAAAATGGGGCTATTGCTAAGAAAAATGGATTCTATTTTTAACAACTAATTTAAAACCAAATATTTTAATAACATGTCAGATTTTTTACAAAATTTTCAAAACGATTTAAAAGAAAATGTTAACGGATTTATTGCTGTTTCAGTTACAGAAGTGGAAACAGGAATGTCTTATTGCTCATTAACAGTAAAGCCTGATTTTGATCCAGAATTGGCTTCGGCTTATAATTTAGAAGTTGTAAAAGCTAAATTAAACGCACTTAGAGCTTTAGGGTTAAATCAGAAAATTAATGACATTTTAATTACACTGACAGATCAGATTCATATTATTGATGTTTCTGAAGATGGAAGATATTTTATCTACCTAGCAGTAGATTCTACTAAAGCAAATCTTGGCTTAACAAGAGCGACTCTATCGAAATACAAAAAAGATATTACATCAAAGTTATAATGATATTTTGCCCCCAAGAATGAGAAAAAGGCTGTTTCAACTCTAAGTTAGAAATGGCCTTTTTCGATTTTAATAGTTTTAGTTTTTACTGGAAGAACTCTTGTAAGACGGTTTTTAGGGCTTCTTTGTTTTCAATTTGACTCATATGTCCGTCTTCAAAAGAAACCAATTCTGTAGTGGTATCTTCAATTTGAGAAACACTTTCTTCGTAATTTAAAACAGGATCTTTTTTTCCTAATATCAATAAAGCTGGAAATCTATTTTCTTTCAAAAGCCATTCTCTATCTTTTCTGATTTTCATTCCTTCCAAAGAAGCAACGATTCCCTGCAAAGGTGTTTTTAAGGCTTCCGTTTTTACTTTCTCAATTTCTTCTGCTAATCGGGTTCGGTTATTTTCGCTAAATAAATTTGCAATTGCCAAACTTACAAAGCTTACATAGTTTTGTTTTACAGCTTTGATGGCGCGAGTTCTGTTTAGCTTTTTTTCTTCGTTATCTTCTTTTGAAGTAGAATTTTGTAAAACTAATTTCTGGATTTTCTGCGGATATAATTCGGCGAAAGCCAAACCAACATAACCACCCATAGAATGCCCGTGAATTATTGCTTTTTCGATTTCTAAATTTTCCAAAACTTCATTGACTGCGTTGGCATTATCTTCCATCGAATGAACATAACCTAAACAATCTGTTTCGCCATGACCTAATAAATCGATTGTAATTACGCGGTATTTCTCTGAAAAAAGCGAGACATATTCTGCCCACATTTTTTTGTTTTCTAAGAAACCATGAAGAAAAACAATCGCATTGCCTTCTCCTGAGTCAGTAAAAGAGATTTTAGTGTTTTTATATAAGATAGTTTTCAAAATAATAGTTTTGATTTAAAACACAAAGTTAGTAATTGATCAAACCATATAAGTCATGTAAGTTCATTTCAGTCAAAAAAAAATGAATCGAGTTAATTTTAAATATTTAATATGAGATATAAGGTTTAAAAAGAAACGGCTCTCATTTCTGAAAGCCATTCTATAAATTAAAAACGATTGTCTCCATCTAGAAGATTCCCTAACCCACCAAGCAGACTTCCTTCGTCACGACTGTTTCCACCAGATCGTGGTGCCGATGCGATAATGCGATCAGCCAATCTTGAGAATGGTAATGACTGAATATATACAGTTCCCGGACCTTTTAAAGTGGCATAGAATAAGCCTTCGCCACCAAAAATTGAATTCTTGATACCGCCAATAAATTCAATATCGTAATCTACATCTTTGGTAAAACCAATAATACAGCCAGTGTCTACTTTTAGAACTTCGCCAGGGGCTAATTGTTTTTTAGCCATTGTTCCTCCAGAATGGACAAATGCCATACCGTCTCCTTCAATTTTTTGCATAATAAAACCTTCTCCGCCAAATAAGCCTCGGCCTAGTTTCTGAGAAAATTCTATTCCGACAGAAACGCCCTTTGCAGCGCATAAGAAAGAACTTTTTTGACAGATAAATTTTCCTTGAAATTCTGTTAAATCAATCGGAAGGATTTTTCCAGGATATGGCGATGCAAATGAAACTTTGCTTTTAGTATTGCCCTGATTTAAAAAAGCAGTCATAAATAAGCTTTCTCCAGTAAGAACTCTCTTTCCTGCATTCAAAAGTTTGCCAAACAAACCAGATCCTTGCTGTTGAGAACCATCGCCAAAAATGGTTTCCATCTGGATATTGTTTTCCATCATCATAAAACTGCCAGCTTCGGCAATTACAATTTCTTGCGGGTCCAATTCTATCTCGACATACTGCATTTCTTCTCCAAAAATCTGATAATCTATTTCGTGTGATTGCATAATTTCTAAGTTATTTGTTTTTAAAATTAGTCGAAAACCACTCTAGAATGTTACAGATTTTAGTGTTCTAAACATCTTTTTCAAAACAAAACATGATTTGGTTATTTTAAATTAGTCTTAATTATGTTTTATTTGCTTTAAATTATATATTTTTGCATCGTTAATAATTTTTTTAGAATGGCATTAGTTAGTGATTCGACCAACCAAGTATTATTTGAAACCGAAAAAGGATACAGTTATCAATGTGATTTGACCAATACTATCGTTATCAATTTTGTTGATACAGTGTCAAGTTATAAAATTCATGATTTTTTGATTTTTCAAAGAAAGGTTAATAATGTCGATATTTTGAATATGCTTTATGACTTGTCTGATAAGTCAGATGCACAGCTGATTGAGACTACTAAAAGAAATTTTTCCAGAAATCTTACCATCTGCGAAATAGTGCAGCTTAGAGAATTATTGAACGGAACTAAATTTACGCTCAACCTTCATTCTATACTTTGTAATGTTTTAAAAGCGGAGCTTATTTAGATTCTTACTTAGATTAAATCCAAATTTTCAGACATTTACGGCACTTCGGTCTAATTTTAGTAATTTTACATTATTAAAATTTAAGACTATGAAAGATTTACTAAGAACAAGCACTTCATTAACTGAAGGGATTGAAAATATATTGAACTTACAGGCAAAATTAGAAAGCGACGCTTCAAACAAATATTTAGCTATGGCAGCATGGTTGGATAGAAATGGTTATGCTAATACAGCATCTTACTTGTATAAGCAAGCCGAAGAAGAAAGAGAGCATTTTCTAAAAGTTTTCAAATATATTACAGATATGGGAGGGATAGCAGTTACGCCATCTAATCCAGAAGTACAACAAGAATTTGCTTCTTTGAGAGAAGTATTTGAAATTGCTTTACAAAATGAAATTGCAGTTACTCAAGCGGTTAATAAAGTAATTGCAAAATGTAGAGCTGAAAACGACTACGCTACAGAAGATTTCATGATGTGGTATGTTGCTGAGCAAAGAGAAGAAGAGAAAAACGCAAGAAGAGCATTAGAGCTTTTTGAGTTGATCGACGAAAATGAAGCTGCTGGTAAATTCCAATTGGATGTACAGATAGCAAAAATCGGATAATTAAAACCGATTTTTATAAAAATAAAAAGCCCTTAATAATTCAATATTAAGGGCTTCTTTTATTTATTCATTCATCAAAGTTTCAATCTCATCAGCTTCAACAGGAATGTTTCGCATTAAGTTGAAAGGTTCTCCTTTTTCCTGAACCACAACATTATCTTCAAGACGGATTCCGAATTTTTCTGCTGGAATGTAAATTCCTGGCTCAACTGTGAAAACCATATTCGCTTTCATTGGTTCGTGAAGCAATCCGTAATCGTGCGTGTCTAGTCCCATGTGGTGAGACGTTCCGTGCATGAAATATTTTTTGTAAGCTGGCCATTCTGGATTTTCGTTCTGAACATCAGCTTTATCTAATAAACCTAAACCAAGCAATTCAGAAGTCATAATTTTACCTACTTCAATATGGTATTGTTTCCAAAGCGTTCCAGGAGTAAGCATTTTTGTAGCTTCATTTTTAACTCTTAAAACCGCATTGTAAACCGCTTTCTGGCGATCTGTAAAACGTCCAGAAACTGGAATTGTTCTTGTCATATCGCTTGAATAATTAGCGTATTCTGCAGCAACATCCAATAATAATAAATCACCTGCTTTACATTGCTGATTGTTTTCGATGTAATGCAAAACATTCGCATTGTTTCCAGAGGCAATAATTGGCGTGTAAGCAAAACCTTTTGAGCGGTTACGGATAAATTCGTGTGCCAATTCAGCTTCTACTTCATATTCTGTGACATTTGGTTTTACAAAACCTAATAATCTGCGGAAACCTTTTTCTGTAATATCACAAGCATGCTGAATCAAATCGATTTCTTCGCTTTCTTTTACAGAACGAAGTCTTTGTAAAATTGGGTTGCTTTTTGCCACATTGTGTGCTGGATAACGCTCTTTCCACCATTTTACAAAACGAGCTTCACGAGTTTCTGTTTCAACAGTTGCACGATAATGTTCGTTGGTGTTGATGTACATCGTATCGGCGTACGTCATCATTTCGTTCAAAACTTTATGAAAATCCTGTAACCAATAAACAGTTCTGATTCCAGAAACCTGAAAAGCACGTTCTTTAGTCAGTTTTTCACCTTCCCAAACCGCGATATGATCGTTTGTTTCTCTCAAGAAAAGAATTTCTCTCTGGTTTTCGTAAGGCGCATCTGGAAACAAAAGCAAAACACTTTCTTCCTGATCGACACCGCTCAGATAAAAAATATCTCTGTGCTGCGCAAAAGGCAAAGTACTGTCGGCACTAATTGGGTAAATGTCATTTGAATTGAATACGGCAACTGAATTAGGTTTCATTTCTGCCATGAACTTTCTGCGGTTTTTTACAAAAAGACCACTGTTTATTTGATGATATTTCATAATTATTTCATTTTTGAACTTCGAATTTCAAAATTAATGATTTTTGAATTAGTGGCGTATAGCAGATTTATTAAAGTTTTCTTATTTGTTGTTGATTTTGATTCGTTCTATTTAACCGCAAAGAACGCAAAGTTTTTTTTCTCATTTTTTTTGTCCTCCTGAGCGAAGCCGAAGGACCGCAAAGTTTTTCTTTTTGTTATTGTCATTAAATATTAAGCATTGAGATAATATTTGGAAATCAAAATAAGAGCAATACGGTTTACCGTAAAAAACTTTATCAATTATTATTAATATTTGCGTACAGAAAAAAATAAAAACAAACTTACCTATGAAATTGAAAAAATACTATTTAACCACATTATTTCTTGTGTCACTTTTAGTGCAATCGTGTGCAACAGTTGAAGATGTTGCATTGAGTGCTGAAAATGAAATTCAATCTTTTACAATAACGAGAGGCGAGCTTTCAAAAGAGTTTGAAATTTCTGATGATTCTATTACTGGAATAGTAGAAAGTAATTTTGAATTAAACGATTTGACTCTCAAAGTTTTAATCTCTAAAGGAGCAAAAATAAATCCTGACCCAGCTACAATCAAATCAATTACTGCTCCATTTGCTTTGACAGTTATAGCTGAAAATGGTGAAGATAGAGTTTATAATGTAGATATTAAAAGAGAACCTAGTGTTGAGAATTCTGTTTTAGAATTTAATTTGACTAATGAAGCTTTTACAACTACAGCCAAAATAAATTTAGAAAACGGAGAAATTACAAAAAGAATTCCTGAATTTGTTGATTTGAAAAATTTAAGCATCGATTTGAAATTTTCAAAATATGCTACAATTTCACCAGATCCAAAAACGATAAAAGATTATTCTTCGCCAGTGAGTTTTACCGTTAAGTCAGAATCTGGATTAGAAAAAGTTTATCAGGTTAAGTTTGAATATATGAATAATGATAGATTTCAATCCTGTACAGATGCAAATTCAGACAAATGGTTTGGAGGAGATGATAGAACAAATGTTCCCGATATTTTGCCATTTGATAGAAATGTAGGAACTGGTCAGACTATTATAGTTGATAAAGATTTAGTTCCTTCAGTTTTTAGTGTCGATTTAAAGGGTGGTTTTAGATATTTTCAAGGAAATACTAACTATGACAAAGCAGTTACCTTAAAATTGGTTGTAAGAGATGAAAATTCTAAAATTTTAGCAACAACTACTACAGATGTTCCAGCTGGTTTTAGCGGTGGTATGATTCCTTTTGACTTAACCCAACACAATATTTTTATGGAAGCTGGAAAAAAATATAAGATGTTTTGGTATGTTGTTAATGGAGATGTAATTGGTGTAAATTCTGGAAGTAATGCTAACTCCAGTAATGGCTCAGGATTTTGTTTCAATTCTGGATGGGCTGGAGAATCTAAAAAAAGTAAAAATACGACACTAGAAGATTTAAGTGTTTGGTATGAGCACTGGTGGCACTTTAATATTGAATTGGAAGGAAAAGAATAAAAACCGAAAACCGAAGCTTATGCTTCGGTTTTTTATTTGCTGTCTAGTTTGTGTTTGGTTTTAAAATTAGAAATGTGTAATCTTGATGTAGAGAAGATTATAATTATGAAGCCAAACATCAACATAAGAAAAATCCAAACCCAAGATCTAGACTTTGTCTACAAATCAATATGCGAGCTCGAAAATGAAGTTTTTGATTTCGAAACTTTCAAAAGCATATTCAACGAAAACATTTCAAACCCAAATCATCTTTATTTAATCGCCGAAAGCGGAAATGAAAGTTTAGGCTTCATTACATTTCATGTTCAAAATTTAATGCATCATTGCGGTTTGGTTGGCGAAATTCAGGAGTTTTTTATTGATAAAAACCATCGTGGAAAAGGCGTTGGAAGAAAATTAGTTGATGAAATAATTCTCTATTCAAAGCAAAATAATCTAAAAAGTATTGAAGTTACTACAAACAAAAAGCGAGTTGAGAATGTGGCAATTTATGAAAATCTGGGTTTTACTTTGAGCCATAATAAGTTTACTATTTTAAAATAAAAAAAACTTTGCGAACCTTGCGTAGTTCCTTGCGTTCTTTGCGGTTAAACAAAATTCTGCATCTTAATAAATGAACAAACTAAATCCATCCATAAAACACCATTTAATAGTTGGAATGCTCATTAGTCTTTGGCTTTTCATTTTCGCATTCATTATAAAACCTTTTGATGACGGAACTATAAATTTCCAATCTTGGCTTTTAATAAGTGTTGGTTTTAGTTTGCTGGCTTTTTTGTGTTATGGAATTCTTGCAATTATTCAAAAAGTGATTTACGAGAAAAGTTCAGCTTGGAATATCGCATTAGAAATAAGCGGAATTATATTTTTTTATCTGATTTATTTACTCGGAGTTTACACTTATTACAAAAATCCAATTCTAAACGGCGGATATAATTTTACTGAATTCTTCACTATAATTTTTATCAAAGTTTCATTAATTCTGACTCCAGTAATTATTCTGGCAAGAAGATATTTAATTAAGCTGATTCCGATAAAAGAAGATGTTCTGATTTTTAAAGGAGAAAATAAACACGACATTTTAAAAATCAAAAAAGCCGATTTGGTTTGTATTTCGAATGCGCAGAATTATGTCGAGATTTTTTATATCGAAAATGATAAACTTCACTCTAAACTTATTCGGTCTTCGCTTAAAAAGATACAGGATGATTTTACTTTTTTATTGCAAATTCATCGTTCGCATTTAATAAATCCGACTCATTTTAAATCATGGCGAAATCCAAATATTATAATTTTGACTCATATCGAGCTTCCTGTTTCTAAAAATTATAAAGAAGTTTTATTGGCATTGTAATTTTCGTACCTAAAAAGATATGTTTTGTACCTAAGCTTGTAAAATCAGTAGCTTAGAGGTTTTCTTGTCCTAGTTTTGTTTTTCAATTTTAAAGTCAATTATATGAAAACAAAACACCTTTGCCTTCTCGGATTATTATTTTTTCTTCTTAGCTATTTATTATTTTCTAAAGTTTTGCCGGACTTTCGCGTGCCGATAGATTTTGCACATTGGCTCAATTTAATTGGAGCCTGTTTGTTATTATCTTTTAATGATGTTTTTCCTAAAAATGAGCTGAATAGAATTGCTTCTTTTATCACATTTTTGGGTGTAGTTGCCCACGTAGGACTTTGTACAATTGATTTAATTATGTTTAGTTTTGGGAATGATGATCTTGCTAAAGCCGAATTGAGTAATCATATTAATAATTCGCCCTTTATTTTATATCCTTTTATAATAGTTGGGCCTTCTTTGCTTTTTATTGGGTTGTCTTTGCATGCATTACGATTCATTAAAACAAATGCAATCAATTCTATTATGGTTTTCCTGTCTTCAATGGCAATTGGTTTTTCATTTTTTATATTGAAAAATGGAGTTTATATGTTGTTGAGCTGTATGATTTTTGTTTTAGGATTGGGATTTTTGTTGTTTAGAAAGGAAGAAAAGTTAATTAGATAATTTGTCAATTTGATAATTAGATAATTCCCCGATTTTGCGCATGACCTTTGTCAAAGTTTTAAACTTTGACGAAGGTTTTTTTATGCAATCCTATTTGTTTGGCAAATAGTATTAGTAAGATTTTTATTTGATTATTTTAATGTTGTCTAAATGGAAATGCTATTTTTGCTCGAGATACAAATGTTAAACAGTTTGTATCGAAAATCAATAAAACATTATAAATATGGAAGTTAAAAAAATACTTACTTTTTTTGCAATAGCTTTATTTCAGCTTATAAATGCACAGACCTATGAATTGCACAATTCAATTAATTTTAGTGATGTTAACGATGGGCGCAATGTACCTGATGGAATTACATGGTTTAAGCCAGGTGCCTTATCGTATGGGATATATAGAACAGATGGTGCTTGGGTAGGGCCAAATTATCAACAACTAAAATTATCTTTTAGTACGGGTATTATTATAGATGGCGGATCATCACATGGAAAAAGTGGTACAATTATACAGCCAGAAGAAGGGAAAGTAGGTATTGGAAACATTGTTCCAAGTGCAAAATTAGAAGTTACTGGAAACTCTGCTGTTTATAGTGATTTTGCAAATTATTCAGGAACTACGGTAAATAATATTTTGCCAAATGGTAAAGAACCAACATTAGTTATTAGTGAGAAAACCTCTGGAACATTTGTGCCAGCTACTGGGGGACAAATCACTTATCGAGGAGGATTAAGTTTTGGGAGAGGAGGTCCCGGAATTTATTCTGTAAATTTTAATCCTGCTGGTAGTTCATTATATGGGGATCTTCGTTTTCAGACTACAGCCTGGAATGGTTCGGATTATAGTAATTATGATAGAATGGTTATTACTAATCAGGGTTATATAGGTATTGGTACAAGTAATCCAGTTTACAAGCTTGATGTTTGTGGAACAATTAGAGCAAAAGAAATAAAAGTTGATTTGCAGGGAGGTTGTGATTTTGTTTTTGAGAATGACTATAAATTAATGGATTTGAATAAATTAGAAAATTTTGTAACTCAAAATAAACATCTTCCTGAAATTGCCCCTGCAAGAGAAATGATTGAAAATGGACTTGAAATGAAAGAATTTCAAATGAAATTATTGCAAAAAATTGAAGAATTAACGTTGTACACAATTCAGCAAAATAAAAAATTGGAAATGCAGAGCAAGAAAAGCGAAAAACAGGAAAAAGAATTGAAAGCACTGCGAACTAAAATAATAAAGTTAGAATCAGCTAAAAAATAGAAGAAATAGAAATAAAAAAAACCGAAGCGATTAAACTTCGGTTTTTTTGTTGGAATTTGGAATTTTAAAGTTGGAATTTAACTAATCAATCCATTTATAATATCTCGCTCCAATCAAAACTGGGATTTCTTTTTCGATTCTATCTAAAACCCATTCTTGTTTTGGAGTTCTTATGCTTTCTTTTAATTCTTTTTTATGAAGACCTTCATAAGTGTTGAAATCAATTTCTACGCTTTCTTCTAAATTTTCAAAAAGCTTTATGTTTGCTAAAGCTGATTTCCATTCTGGCTGAATGGTTCCTTCAAAAACTTTCGATTTCGATCCGCTTCCGTAAGCTAAGAAACCAAATTTTTCTCCAGCAACTTCTTTATTTGTATCATGAAAATGAGCCAAAGTAGATAACAATCCCATGAAAATAGAACCTGTATAAAGGTTTCCGATTAGAGAAGAAGCTAATTCAGCAGGCTGTAATTTCTCCGTTACAAAACTTCTGTAATCATCAGATTTTGCTACTTCTTTAATTTTTGTCTGATAATCTGCAGGCGCAATATCATCGGCAATAATTTTTTCGGCACTGTCTAAAGCATAAATTTCAGACAACATTCTGCGGCCTTGAAAAGAATACGGCAAGTGCATTACAATACTATGCCAGGTATTGTATAAAGTTTCGGTAGTGTTTTTTAATTTTTTGAATGAAAAGTAAGCATTTCGCGTACGATCCATATAGCATTGGTTCGAGTATTGGCCGTCAAAAACTGGCTGATCTTTGTGGATTTCAATTTCAGCTTCTAAATTATCAAACCAAGAATCGTTGTTGGTGTTTTTCGTGATTTCTTCTTTAGAAATTGTTCTATAAGGCTTAAAGAAGTCAAAAACACCTTTTGTGCTCGTTGCCCAATTGTCATCAAAAGCAATAATTTTTGGGTTTGCAGCAATTAACATTGCAACAGCTCCGGCACCTTGAGTGTATTCTCCGCCAGAATTTAAATCGTATTTAGCGAAATCACTTGTAACTACAATTGCTTTTTTCATCGGATTCAATTTTACAAAATCCAAACAGTTTTGAAGTGCATCAACACCGCCAATACAGGCAAAAGTAAAATCGACAACATCGCATTCAGCCAAAGCATCTTCGCCAAATTTTTGCTCCATTAAGCTAATAAGGTAAGAAGCAATTGGCTTAGAACTGTCAACACCGCTTTCGGTACCAACATAAATACGACTGATTTCGTTAAGATTTATATTGTTGTTCTGAATCAATTTGGTTAAAGCATTTGCTCCAAAAACAACAGCATCTTGGTGAACGTCTGGAAAAGTCATTTTTAGTAATCCAAGACCTTTTTCTAATTTTTCTGGTTCAATATTTCTGGCAACAGCCAAAGTTTTTATGGGTAAATGTATGTTTGCTACATCAAATGAGATAGCATCAATTCCTGTTTTCATTCTTAATTTTTTGAGCCGCTAAAGGTAAAACTATGTTGTGGAATGACAATTTTTTACTTAGACAAAATTTCTGCTCAGCATCACTTTTAAAGAAAACAAATCAAAACTTTGAATAAAATAACAATATGATAAATTTTTGGTAATCTACTTAGAGGGTAATTTTTTCTTTAAGTCTTAAAAAGCAGTGTCTTGACGTTTTCTATAGTGAATTATTTTTTAGCAGCTTCATTTTTGTACGTAAAAATACGTAGAAAAGGTCTATTTTAAAATCATTATAAATAACAGCGAAATGGTTGTAGTTCTTTTGTAATTGAGTTATTTTTGTCTAATTTTTTAAAACAAACTACTTAACACTTATGGCACAATCTGCACAGTTGAATGCTTCCATCTTAAAGAAAGTAGCAATGGCTCTTTCGGGAATATTCTTAATCACGTTTTTAGCGCTGCATGTTACCTTAAATTTTATTTCTATTTTGAGTGAACCCGTTTTTAACGAAGTTTCTCATTTTATGGGTTACAATCCGCTAATACAATATGTAATGCAGCCAGTTTTGGCATTCGGAGTAATTTTGCACTTCGTAATGGGATTTGTTCTTACTGCTCAAAACAGCGCGGCAAGACCAATTTCGTACGCAAAGTACAATGGAGCAGCAAACGCTTCTTGGAGTTCTAGAAATATGATTATTTCTGGATTGGTTATTTTGGCATTCTTAGTATTGCACTTTTATGATTTCTGGTTTCCTGAATTAAGCTATAAATATATAGCAGGTACAGCTCCAGACGCTACAAGATATTATGGTGAGTTAGTTCACAAATTTCACAGTCCAGTTCGTACAGGATTATACTGTATTTCTTTTATCCTTTTAGGATTTCACTTATGGCACGGATTTGCATCTTCTCTTCAATCAATGGGAATGCACAATAAATATTCAAGATTTTTGGCAAAAGTAGGTTACTGGTTTGCAGTTGTTGTACCAGCAGCTTTTGTAATTATCGCACTTTTTCATCATTTCAACCAATAATTAATATCAATTATAATGGCATTAGATTCAAAAATTCCAAATGGTCCTATAGCGGACAAATGGACAAATTATAAAGATCATATTAATTTAGTAAACCCAGCTAACAAACGTAATTTAGATATTATTGTTGTTGGTACAGGTTTGGCTGGAGGTTCGGCTGCGGCTACTCTAGCAGAGTTAGGATATAACGTAAAAGCATTCTGCTTCCAAGATTCTCCACGTCGTGCGCACTCTATTGCTGCACAAGGGGGGATCAACGCGGCAAAAAACTATAAAGGAGACGGTGACTCTGTTTACAGATTATTTTACGATACTGTAAAAGGAGGAGATTACCGTGCTCGTGAAGCAAACGTTCACCGTTTGGCTGAAGTTTCTGCAAACATCATCGACCAGTGTGTGGCTCAAGGGGTGCCATTGGCTCGTGAGTACGGCGGACTTCTTGACAACCGTTCTTTTGGAGGAACTTTGGTTTCTCGTACATTCTACGCACAAGGACAAACTGGACAACAATTATTGTTAGGAGCTTATTCTGCAATGAACCGTCAGATTGGTCGTGGAAAAATTAAAATGTACAACCGTCACGAAATGCTTGACATTGTTATCGTGAACGGAAAAGCGAGAGGAATTATCGCTCGTAACTTAATCACTGGAGAAATAGAAAGACATTCTGCTCACGCGGTAGTTATTGGTTCTGGAGGATACGGAAACGTATTTTTCCTTTCAACAAATGCTATGGGATCAAACGCAACAGCAGCTTGGAAAATTCATAAAAAAGGAGCGTTTTTCGCAAATCCTTGTTACACTCAAATTCACCCAACATGTATTCCAGTTTCTGGAGATCACCAGTCAAAATTGACTTTGATGTCTGAATCATTACGTAATGACGGTCGTATTTGGGTTCCTGCAAAATTAGAAGATGCTCAGGCAATTCGTGAAGGAAGAAAAAAAGCAACTGATTTATCTGAAGCAGAAAGAGATTATTTCTTAGAAAGAAGATATCCTGCTTTTGGTAACCTTGTACCTCGTGACGTTGCGTCTCGTGCGGCTAAAGAAAGATGTGATGCTGGTTTTGGAGTTAACAAAACGGGAGAAGCAGTTTACTTAGATTTCGCAGCAGCGATCAAACGTTACGGAACTGAAGAAGCTTATGTAAAAGGTTTAGATGCTAATGATTCAGCTTTAGTAACTAAATTAGGAACTGCAATCGTAAAAAGTAAATACGGAAACTTATTCCAAATGTACTTGAAAATTGTAGACGAAGATCCTTATGTAACGCCAATGATGATTTACCCAGCGGTTCACTATACAATGGGTGGAACTTGGGTTGATTACAACTTAATGACTACAATTCCTGGATGTTTCTCAATTGGAGAATCTAACTTCTCTGACCACGGAGCAAACAGACTTGGAGCTTCTGCTTTAATGCAAGGTTTAGCTGATGGATATTTCGTATTGCCTTACACTATCGGAGATTATTTAGCTCCAGATATTAAAATGGGTGAAATTTCTACAGATTTGCCAGAATTTGTTGAAGCGGAGAAAGCGGTAAAAGATCAAATCGAGAAATTTATCAATAACAACGGTAAACATTCTGTAGATTATTTCCACAAAAAATTAGGGAAAATCATGTGGGATAAAGTAGGTATGGCTCGTAATGCTAAAGGTTTAACTGAAGCTATCGAAGAAATTGCTGCTTTACGTGAAGAGTTTTATAGAGATGTAAAAGTGCCAGGAAGCGCTAACGAATTTAATCAGGAATTAGAAAAAGCAACTCGTGTTGCCGATTTCTTAGAATTAGGAGAATTGTTCGCGAAAGATGCTTTACACCGTAACGAATCTTGTGGAGGTCACTTCCGTGAGGAATACCAGACAGAAGAAGGAGAAGCACTTCGTGATGACGATAACTTTGCATACGTTGCAGCTTGGGAATACAAAGGAAAACCAAGTGATGCGGTATTACACAAAGAACCTCTGAATTACGAAAACATTAAATTAGTTCAAAGAAGCTACAAATAGTATTTGAATATTGATTCAATACTTAAAACTGATACAAAATGAAACTTACATTAAAAATATGGCGTCAGAAAAACGCCCAAGATAAAGGAGGGATTGTAGAATATCCTATCGATGGAATCGAACCAGATATGTCTTTCCTTGAAATGCTTGATGTTCTTAACGAACAATTAATCAACAAAGGAGACGAGCCAGTTGCATTTGACCACGATTGTCGTGAGGGAATCTGCGGAATGTGTTCTTTATTCATCAACGGTGAAGCACACGGACCAGACAGAGGAGTAACAACTTGCCAATTGCACATGCGTATGTTTAAAGATGGTGACACGATTTTTATCGAGCCATTTAGAGCAAAAGCTTTCCCAGTAATTAAAGATTTAGTTGTTGACAGAAGTTCTTTTGATAGAATCCAACATGCAGGAGGATTTATTTCTGTAAACACTTCAGGAAATACAATCGACGCGAATACTATTCCAATTCCAAAAGACGACGCAGATAAATCATTTGATGCAGCGGCTTGTATTGGTTGTGGAGCTTGTGTTGCAACTTGTAAAAACTCTTCAGCAATGTTATTCGTTTCTGCAAAAGTTTCTCAATATGCATTATTGCCACAAGGAAAAGTTGAAGCAACTGACCGTGTATTAAACATGGTTCACCAAATGGATTTAGAAGGTTTCGGAAACTGTACAAATACAGGAGCTTGTGAAATCGAATGTCCAAAAGGAATTTCGCTTGAAAATATCGCACGTATGAACCGTGAGTATTTAGCAGCAAGCTTAAAAGGATAAAGAATACAATTTAGTATATTTGAAAAACGCTTCCGTTACGACGGAAGCGTTTTTTGTTTTTATTCGTAATACAATTGCGAAGCACTTATTTCTTGTTTTTCCTTTCCTTCTGGCTGAATGAAACAGTTTAAAATCGTTCCGCCAGTTAAATCAAAATAATTGATATTGATCTTATGGAATCCTTTTTCTAGTTTAACTGCCCCATAGGCTTCATTTGCCCAATGAATTTTATCGTTATCTACAATTAATTCATCATCAATAAAAAGCTTTGATCCGTCGTCTGAAAGTGTCGAAAACGTATAATTTCCAGTTTCTGGAATAAAGATATATCCGTTAAGTTTTAAACCAATGTAACGCTCTAATTTTGTTTTCCATTTTTCAGCGCTGATTTTGCCTTCTAAAATTCCAGAGTTTACTGGTTTTGCCAATTCTAAATCTTGAGTTTGCTGAAATAATTTTCCAGTGAAATATTGATACTGCAAACCATTTTTTTTGGGTTGAATTGCCAAAGCAGGTTTTAAATCAGGATTTCGGACAATGATTTTATTGATTGAACTTCTTTTACCGCTTTCGCTAATTTGAATCGTTTTAATAATTCGATATTCACCTTTTGGAATATTGATTTTTACGGGATTTTGATACAGATTTGCTGTTTCATCAGGATTATAGCCATCGATCGTGTAGAAGATTTTTCCGTTTTTGATGGTTGATTTTAAGTCTAAAATATATGTCGAAGCAATTAAAGCCGTTTCATCAGCACCAAAAGGAGTTGGAACTTTATACAATCTTTTTTGTTTTTCTAATTTTTCTAAATGATATGGAAGCTGATTTTGTACAAAATGATTGTAATTTTTGTTTTGAGGTTCTGTCCACGCAATTTCTGCTAAAGCAAACATTCGCGGGTACAACATATAATTCAGTTTTGCTTCGCTTGTCAAATATTCCGACCAAAGGTTAGCCTGTACGCCCAGAATATATTTTTGTTCTTCAATCGTTAAACTGTCAACCGGCGTTGGATTATAATGGTAGACTTTTTCTAAAGTGCTCAATCGCCCAACTGTCAACGGTTCGTTTGGCGAATAACCTTGATTGTAATCAAAATAAACCGTTCGTTCTGGAGTCATTACGACGGGATGTTTCAATTTTGCAGCATGAATTCCACCCGATTCTCCTCGCCAAGACATAACAGCAGCGTTTGGTGCTAAACCGCCTTCTAGGATTTCATCCCAACCGAAAATTTGTCTTCCGTTTGCATTTAGGAATTTTTCTATTCTTTTAATGAAATAGCTCTGCAATTCATGTTCATCTTTCAAACCTAAATCTTTGATTCTTTTTTGGCAATTTGGACAAACTTTCCATCTTGTTTTTGGACACTCATCGCCGCCAACATGAATATAATTACTTGGAAATAATTCCATAACTTCTTTTAAAACATCTTCCAGAAAAGTAAAAGTTTCGTCTTTTCCAGCACAAAAAACGTCTTCAAAAACACCCCAAGATTCTACGACTTTATAATTTCGATCTGGAAAACAAGCCAAATTTGGATAAGCTGTAACCGCCGCCGAAGCATGTCCTGGCATTTCGATTTCGGGAATAATATTGACATAATTTTCTTCGGCGAATTTTACAACTTCTTTAATTTCTTCTTGAGTGTAAAATCCGCCGTAAGGATTTCCGTCGAAGAAAAAGGAGGATCTTTCGAATTTATTACCAACTAAAGTCTGCGCTCTTTTTGAACCAATTTCGGTAAGTTTTGGATATTTTTTGATCTCAATTCGCCATCCCTGATCGTCTGTTAAGTGCCAATGAAAGGTGTTTAGCTTATAGCTAGACATTTGTCTGATAAAATCTTTTATAACATTAACAGAGAAAAAATGACGGCAAACATCTAGGTGTAAACCGCGATACCCGTATCGTGGTTGGTCTCGAACGATTACGCATGGAAATTTTAGCTCTTTTTTGGAAGGATCATTTGGTAAAAATTGCAATAATGTCTGAACAGCATAAAATAATCCTTCTTCTTGACCGCTTACTAAAATTTTATTCTTAGAAATTTCGATTTTATAAGCTTCTTTTGAGGCCAATTTTTCATTTGTATCGAACTCAATTTTGATATTTGATTTTTTGGAATCTGAAAATGAATTTACAGCCGATTCAAAAATTTTAGCCGATTTTAATTCCTTTTGGCTGTAATTTTTGTTTTTAAAAGTAACCTGAACTTTTCCATTTATTTGAATGCTGTCTCCAGTCAATTTATAAAAATTTGGAGTCGGAATAATAGAAATGTTCTGTTGTGAATTTTGTGCTTTTCCATTTAAAAAAGAAAGAACAAAAAATATAAAAAGGAATTTTTTCATAAGAGAAAAACTTTAAATTTTTATTAAAAACAGTTTTAAAGATATTGAAATGCTTTTAAAACTAAATTATTGAAAATTTTTATTGCCAATACGGCTTTTGGTTTCGATGAATTATTTAACGAATTGTTTATTTTTGTAAATAGAAAAAATCAATCGGCATGAGCACTGAAAATGAAGTTTTAAATTACAGTAAAGAAGAACGTAAAAATCATATTCTAAAAGAGATCAACTTGCACACGCGTGTCAGTTTTGAAACGCTGTCGGCTAAACTTGGTGTTTCAGAAGATACAATTCGCCGTGATATTAATGAATTGGACGCTGAAGCACTTATTATCAAAGTAAAAGGCGGCGCGATGACCAAAGGATATCACTATTCTTCGTCGAATCAGACTTATGCGGTAGAAGCGAAACAAGTTATTGCACAAAAAGCAGTTAGTCTTCTTCATGACGGAATGGTTATTATTGTTGACGGAGGAACTACGATTCGAGAATTCATCCGATTAATTCCAAACGATCTTAATCTGACTGTTTTTACGATTACGGCTCTTACTGCTGTACAGCTTTTAGATAAACCGAATATCAAAACGATTATGATTGGCGGAAGCATTTCTTCTTACAGTCAGATGTGTGTGAGCGGAGAAGTTTTTCATCAATTAGCGAATATAAAAGCAGACCTTCTTGTTTTAGGGACAAATGCTTTAGACGTCGATGGCGGATATTCTGATTCGGATTGGGAAACCGTTCAGGTAAAAAAAGCAATGATTCACGCTTCTAAAAAAACTGCAGTTTTAACTATTACCGAAAAATTGAATACAGTTCTAAAAATGAAAATTGCTAGTTTGTCTGAGGTGAATTACGTTATTACCGAAGAAGAGCCAAATCACAAAAAACTACAGCCATACAAAAGCGCCGTTCCGAGTTTGGTTGTGATCTAACCTTTATCTCAAATAAAAATGAAAATTGCTTTAATCCAAACCGATCTTTTTTGGCAGAATGCCCATAAAAACCGAGAAAACTTTGATTCAAAAATCAATGAAATCGAGTCGGACGTAAATCTGATTGTACTTCCAGAAATGTTTTCTACCGGATTTACAATGAATGCTTCTGAAGTTGCAGAAACAATGCAAGGAGAAACGATTGCTTGGATGAAGTTAAAAGCAAAACAGAAAAATGTTGCAATTACAGGGAGTGTTGTCATTACAGAAAATGGAAAATATTACAATCGAATGATTTTTGTTTTTCCGTCTGGCGAAATTCAATATTACGATAAACGACATTCATTTTCTCTCGCTGGCGAAGACAAAATCTATACACGCGGAAACCAAAAAGTTATTGTTGATTATCTGGATTGGAAAATTTGTCTTCAGATTTGTTATGACTTGAGATTTCCGGTTTTTGCTCGAAATGTAGAAAATTACGACCTTATTCTATATGTTGCCAATTGGCCAAAAGTGCGCACCAATGCTTGGGACGCTTTGCTAAAAGCCCGCGCCATAGAAAATCTTTCGTATGTAGTGGGAGTAAACAGAACTGGAAATGATGTCCATGATTATGAACATGTAGGCCACTCTCAGGCAATAGATTTTTTAGGTAATTATATCTTAGAGCCACAAGAAAAAAATGGTGTTTTTGTCGTAGAATTAGACAAAAACACCATGTATGAAACGCGTAAAAAATTGGATTTTTTAAGCGATAAAGATCAGTTTGAAATTAAACTTTAAAACGCTTTTCGTTTCTTTTCTGCTTCTTTTTTCTTTTTATCGTCTTGTTTTTTCTCGACTTCGGGATTAAACGGAATACTCAAGTCAATTGTTTCGTTCCGATCCCAATTGGCGCGCACATCAAACTCTTGCTGATTGTAAAATACCTCTTCGGCATATTTCTTTTCTAAGAAACTACCTGTGTCATATTGTTTGTTTTTATTGTCATCGTAAATAACACGCACGGTAAAAAGGTCAGGTTGAAGTAGATTGAATTCCAATGTCGTTGCGCCTTCAGAATAGCCTTCGGCCAATACAACATCTCCTTTTTTATTGGTCAATTCAACAATAATAGGAAAACGTTTTACATTTTTTAAATTCAAGATAATATTTCCGTAATCGGCATATTCTTTAGTGTTGAGTTTATACGATAAAGTATCATTTGTCTTTTCATAAAAATCAGTCAAAGCGCCTGGTAAGAAAGTGAAATTGTATTTTTCTAAAGGCTCTTTTTTGAAATCAATATACAGTTTCTGGTCAAATTCATCGTATTCTGTTGTGTAAGGAACAGCAACAGAATCTTTATTCACCAAATTGATTTTAGACTTATCAAATTTCACCAATGGGGTTTCGGTTTCCAGTGTAAAACGTTCTCTAAAATTAATTTGGCCGTTTTGTACCGCTTTAATATTTAAAGTGTCTTTTTTCAAAGCTTTAATTTTAAAAGAAAACTTTTTGTTGTAGCTTCCTTTCTCCACTTCCATAGATAATGAATCGGCCTTTAAAGGTTTGTACCAGACCTGAAGTGAATCTTTTTTAGGGAATTGCGTTATAATAGTTTCTAGAACTTCATCGCCATTTTTAAGAACGATTTTTGGTTTTGAATTCTTGAAATTCTGTTTTCCGTCATATGGAAGATACAAACGGTTTCCAGAAGCCTGAATAGGTTTGAACGTTTTTAAAGGCAATGTTTCTTTAAATAATTCTAATTCATAAACAGTATCTGTCGGAATGGTGATGTAGTTTTTTAAGAAACCGATTTTATCATCTTTCGGATTAAATTTATTGTTTGAGCCTTTGTCTTTTAATGCCACCAAAAGATATTTTCCTTCTTTTAAATTTTCGAATTGAAAAGTTCGCATACTGTCCAAAGTGTTGGTAATGTAGCGCGGAAATTCTTTGTAAATGGTAGAATCTTTGTATTTGTCATTTATTTCATATAGCATTACAGAAACGAAATTATCGACATATTTTCCGTAAGAATCTTTAATTCTTCCGTTCAATTTAAGCGAGTCAATGTGCGATCCTGTAGAAAAAATATATTTAAATTGGTTTAAAGCATTTCCTTCATTATTATCAGTAATCGCTTGTCCAAAATTAAAACTATACGTGGTGTTTGGCTGTAAAGTATCTCGAATTTCAATCTTTAAAAATTTACTCACTGTTGAAGGCGTGATTAGAGGCTCATTTTTTAAAGGAGGTGAAATAATCAGCTGTTTATTGGTGTTTTTAAGTTTGACATATTCGTCGAAATTTAAAAGGATCGTATTTCCTTTAAAATCTGTAGAATAATTTTCGGGAAAGCTAGAGACCAAAACGGGAGCTAATGTATCTTTTAAACCGCCGGTAATACTGCCTCGCTTAGCACAGCTTATCATTGATATTAAAATTATAAAGGCAATATATTTTAAAGTGTTTTTCAACATAACGGTTTTTCAATTTGATTGCACAAAATAACAATTATATTTGCTTTAATTGAAATTTTTTGGGCAATTATTAGGATTTGCAACTTTTGTAATTCTTCTAAAATTTTACCTCTTCGAGTATTTTAAAACGGCATAATTTCTTACTTTTGAATTAAAATGTAATCTTCTAAGTTTTGTTCAAACGAATTTTTCCAGTTTTGTTTCTCTTTTTAATGTTGTCATGCACTAAAAGCGAAAAACCTGTAATCTCCTTTTATTACTGGAAAACGATATTTAAATTCTCAAAAACAGAAAAAGAAGTTTTGGATGAAAATAAAGTTCAAAAGCTTTATGTAAGATATTTTGACATTGAACTTCATCCAGAATCAAATTTTCCAATTCCGATTAGCCCTGTTCGATTTTTAGAAAATCCAAAAGAATATACTATTGTTCCAGTTGTTTTTATCCAGAACAAAGTGATGTTGCAGCCTCATCTTGATGTGAATGATCTGGCACAGAAAACTTTTGATTTTATAGAACAGATTAATTCTAAAAACCAAATTTCGTGTCAGGAAATTCAAATTGATTGCGATTGGACCTTAAAAAGCAAAGAGAATTATCTGAAATTTATAGAGGTTTTTAAAAAGCTTTCGAACAAAAAACTTTCAGCTACCATTCGATTGCATCAGGTGAAATACTTCAAAAAAACAAAAATCCCCAATGTCGATTCTGGAGTTTTGATGTATTATAATATGGGATCGATTGCGCCCGATTCGCTAAATTCTATTTATGATAAAAAAGTAGCAGCACGATATCTGAAAAGTTTAAAGCGATATCCGCTGCATCTTGATTTTGCGTTTCCAATTTATTCGTGGGGAGTTCATATTAGAAACAATAAAGTCATCGGACTTCGTTCTAAAATGAATAGTGCAGCGCTAGAGAAAGATGTTAATTTTGAAAAAACAAGTCCGATTTTTTTCAGAGTAAAAAAGGCCAATTATAAAAATGGTGTTTTTTATGAAGAAAATGATCTCTTGAAAATAGAAGAAATTAAAACAGAAGATTTAAAAGAAATGGCAGAAGATTTGCAAGATAATCTTGTCGAAAAGCCAAACGAAATTATATTTTACGATTTAGACGAATTCAATTTAAATAATTATGAAAAGAATATTTTTGAGCAAGTTATTTCTTGTTTCTAGTGCCGTTTTGCTTTCTGCATTCGGAATATACGCCTGTGCAGATGGAGATTGGGACTATTTAGGATCTTATAATTCAAATTTTACTCCAGAAACTTTTGCTGATAAATCGTATTCGCCATTATTTTTGTCAGGCGGAATTTTCTACGGAATTGGTTTTGACACTCAGCACAATTCTCGTTTTAATAAAAACATAAAGTCGGATTGGGCAGATTACTTAAAAGGAAAAGCCGATACAACAACAGTTAATTATTTTTTGATTGGTGACGAAAAGCCTAGATATTATTCTGATGAAAAAAATGTGATCAAAAACAAAGAAGAAATAACCGATTTGCATGTTTTTTATAAAACAAAAAAGGAAAATAAAAGCTCTCAGAAATGGGGCAAAAAGCTTAATTTGAAAGATGAGAAAGTTAAAAACTTTGTCGAATTTTTGTATTTGGCGCAGAAAATAGAAACGGTTTCTATTGGAGAAGATTATTGGAGTTACGATCCTGTGGTGGCCAAAACTTTCAATGATGCTAAAATGATTCAGTCAATAGAAAATGTCTACAACACGCTGTCTGATCCGTTTTTGAAAAACAGATATTGGTTCTTGACTATGAAAGCGCGTTTTTATAGTAATGACAAGCAAAAAGCGATTGATTTTTTTAATAAAACAGAAAGCTCTGTTGCAAAAAATACGTTGTATTATCGTGCTTTGGCTTATGTTGCAGGAATTAATTTCAAACAGAAAAAATATGCGACTTCGAACTATTTATATGCTCAGGTTTTTGATAAATGTCCAGAATTGCGAGTGGTAACGGCTTACAGTTTTCATCCAAAAAATGAATCAGATTGGACTAAAGCTTTGGCGATGGCAAAAAATAACAAAGAAAAAGCGGCGCTTTGGGCAATTCACGGCTATTATAAAGATGAAAAAAAGGCAATTGAAAAAATCTACGAATTAGATCCAAAGAGTGAACATTTGAATTATCTCGGAACAAGATTGGTTAATTCGCTAGAGCAAAAAATAAATAATTCGTTTCAGCTGGACGGGCAAGGAGAAAATCAGAAACCAAAACCGCAGACTGTTGCAGAAAATAAAACAGAAAATAAAGCAAAAGTTGATAATAGCGCTATTGATTTAATTGCAAAAATTTCTGCTGCAGGAAATACCGATAAACCCTATTTATGGGATATGGCACTTGGATATCTTCAAACTCTAAAAGGGGATTATGCTAATGCAGATAAAAATTATACTAAAGCAGAAAAAACGCTTCCAAAAACACAATTGGCTGGGATGCAGCTTCGTTTATTGCGCTTTGTAAATAATTTAAGCAAGATTGATAAGCTGACAGATAAAAATGAGAAAACAATTCTAGCTGATTTGAATTGGCTGTATTACGAGCTTCCTAAAAATTATAAAGGAGAGGAATTTCGTTATCAAAATGCTTCTTCGTGGAGCAGAAGCTATTTGTCGCATTTGTATAAAGAAAGCGGCAATTTTGTGATGGCTGAGATTTATGGTGAATCGCGTTATAGTTATTGGAATGACGGAAATGCTTTTTATGACAACGAAAAGAATTTGTTGGCGATAAAATCTTTCTTAGAAAAATCTAATAAATCGGAAATTGAGAAAATCGGAGCAGGAATTTATAGTTTGAAGCTGAAAGATATTAATCAGTTTCAGGCAGTTCAGGCGACTTTCAAAAACAAGATTCCAGAAGCAATTGCTTTTATGCAGCAAACCGATTCTGTTCAGCATTACAAATTCTTAGGAAATCCGTTTAACGGAAACATAAAAGATTGTCATGATTGTGAGCACGCGGCGTATCAGAAGAAAAAATATACTTACATGGATTTCTTGACGACAATAAAATCTATGCAGGAAAAATTGGCTCAGAAAGAAGATGTTTATACGAACAGCCTTTTGCTAGGAAATGCGTTTTATAATATCTCTCATTTTGGAAATGGAAGAACTTTTTACGAAATCAGTATTGTAGGTTACGGTTCAAGTCCGTATTCGTTTAGAGATTCAATGAAAGAAATGATTACGAATAATTCGGTTTCTAAAATGTATTATCAGAAAGCTTTTGAAGCTGCTTCAAACAAAGAACAAAAAGCAAAATGTCTGTACTTGATTTCGAAATGCGAACGAAACGATTATTACAATAAAAAATACAGTGCAATAAACAGTTATTGGCAAATTCAAGACGATAAAGTTAATTTTATTGCCTGGAACTCATTCAAAGCTTTAAGAAAAGACTATTCCGATACGAAATATTATCAGGACGTAATTGCCGAATGCGGTTATTTTAATACGTACGTAAATCAATAAACAGGAAAAGGTGGTAAACAAAATAGAACATATAGGGATTGCAGTAAAAAATATGGATGATGCCAATATTTTGTTCGAAAAAATGCTTGGTGTTCCGTCTTATAAAATGGAAGCTGTGGAAAGCGAAGGCGTACTAACATCTTTCTTTCAAACCGGAAATAATAAAATCGAACTTTTGGTGGCAACGAATCCCGAAAGTCCGATTGCTAAATTTTTGGAAAAAAAAGGAGAAGGGATTCACCATATTGCTTTTGATGTTGATGATATCGAGGCAGAAATAGTTCGCTTAAAAAATGAAGGTTTTGTTTTGATTAATGAAGTTCCAAAGAAAGGTGCCGACAATAAATTGGTTGTTTTTCTGCATCCAAAGAACACAAATGGTGTTTTGGTGGAGCTTTGCCAAGAAATTAAATAAAAAATATCATTTTAATTTTTTGAATAAGAGGTTGAAAATCAATTTCGTTTTTGAGATTCGAAGAAACTTTTAAAATTAAATTAAAATGATGTCTTAAAATATTTGGAGTGAATGAAAAATAGTAGTAATATTGCATCCTCTAAACCGGTCCTATAGCTCAGCTGGTTAGAGCACCTGACTCATAATCAGGTGGTCCCTGGTTCGAGCCCAGGTGGGACCACTTCTTTAGAATAGAAAGCCTTTACAGAAATGTAGAGGCTTTTTTGTTTTTCAGTACTTTTTAGGATGTGAAATTTGAAATATTCTGCATCAAAAATTAAACTTTCCTTTCTGTAAAATCTCTTAACTTTATCCATCCGAAACAAATTTAATCTTAAGATGGATAGATTAACTCCCGAACAGAGGAGGAAAACTATGCAGGCGATAAAAAGCACTGCTACAAAAGGCGAAGTGAGGCTTGCTAAAGCTTTATGGAAATTGGGTCACAGATATCGAAAGAATAACAAAAAGATATTTGGAAGACCAGATCTTACTTTTGCCAAATATAAATTGGCCATTTTTGTCGACAGTGAATTTTTTCACGGAAAAGATTGGGAAACAGAGCAAATGAGGATTAAAACAAATCGGGAATATTGGATTCCGAAAATTGAAAGAAATATCCAAAGAGATGATGAAGTCAACAGTTTTCTGATTTCTGAAAATTGGACAGTTTTAAGGTTTTGGAGCAAAGAGATAGAAAAGAATCTCGAAGTTTGTTTGGCAAAAATTGAAGGAACAATAATGCTTTTAAGTATTTAAACTTTTTCAGTTTTTAATTTTCTAGCTTCGGCTTTTTCTATGCATTTGAAAATTTCGGAAGCGAGTCTTTGTATCACTGGCATGCTTACCGAATTTCCAGCTTGTTTGTAAAGACTGGAATTCGAAATTTTAGGCAGTTTATAATGGTCTGGAAAACCTTGAAAACGAAAACATTCTCTTGGGGTTAGTTTTCTAAAGCCAAATTCGGTTGTAATAATTGGAACATTGTGGCCACCAGTTCCCATATTGGCGGTTAAAGTAGGGCAGACTTCTTTTTTGTTTTCTCGTACATATTGTCTTCTAAACTGATAAATTCGGTCTTCGCGCACAACAGTTTCTTTGAGCATGTTGTACATGTATTTATCTTCGGTGTAATAGAACTTTTTGTCGACTTTTTCTTTTGTGATTAAATCGGCAACCTTTTTTGTTAATTCTTCTTTTTCTGGGAAATTAAATTTAAAGCCTTTTTTCACGAAGTCTTTGTCGAAAGCAATCATGAAAATTCGCTCTCGATTGTGCGGGATGTTTCCAAAATTTTTGGTGTTCAAGACCGCGCTGTCAAAAGTATAATTGCGTTTTTTGATTTCGCGCTGAATTACTTTCATGGTATTTCCTTTGTCGTGACCTTTTAGATTTTTCACATTTTCAAGAAATACCACTTTTGGCCTCATTTCGTCAATAAAATCCAATATTTTGAAGAAATGATTTCCTCTACTGTCTTTAAAACCTTTTCGATGGCCAGCGAGAGAAAAGGGCTGGCACGGAAATCCGGCAGTAAGAATGTCAATTTTATTGAGTTTTTTTACGTCCAATTCCATAACATCACCTTCAATAAGAGAGTGGTCAAAATTGTTTCTATAAGTAACGCAAGCTTTTTTGTCAAATTCGTTCGCCCATTCTAATTTGAACCCCGCATTTTCAAAACCTAAACAAATGCCGCCGACGCCTGCGTATAAACTTCCGACTGTATATTGGTTTTTCATTTGCTTGATTAGAGGTTTTTGGAAATAGGTTTGAATTTGAAAGTCCAAATTTAACTGTACAAATATATTAATTTGAAAACATTCTCTTAAAAGTAATTAGAGTTGAATCCAAACTTCTTTTTTTGACGTAAATTTTAGTAACAGGTCTTTTTCTCATTGTAAAAAAATCAAATTCGGCTAAAATAAGGAAATTCTTATAAGCTTATAAGACTTATAAATAATAGCAAAAAAGAGTGATTGTTCTCTAGAGCGTTTTCTGAAAAGGATTAGCAGAATTTTGAAAAAAAATGTTAAAATTTGTTTTGTGTTTTTTGGTTTAAAAGTTGATTTTGTGCAAAAAACTTATACTTTTGTCCAAGATTTTGGAAGTAGAAATGCGTTTGTGCGAAATTTCCACAGAAGAATATTTATCAATAATTATCTAGAGTTGCTGATTTGCAATCGCTTGAATTTATGAAAAATCTAAAAGCCCCATTTTTAGTAATTGCCTTGTTGTTTTTAAATGTTTTACTGGCTGGACCGAAGGATATGCCTGTGCCAGGTGATGCTAATGAAATGAATGCACAACAAGCAAGGCTCGCTTGTCCAAATTGCCCTGCTGATTTTCCAATAGATCAGAATATTGTTTTTCTAGTAATTAGCGGTTTAGCTTTAGGAGCTACAATAATATATAAAAATCGTACAAAAAAAGCTTCAATTTAAAATTGAAGCTTTTTTTGTGGAAAATTGCAAAACTTTATTTATTGATAGAATAAAGTCTAGAAATATATTTTCCAACTACATCAAACTCAAGGTTGATTTTTGTGCCAACTTTGAAATCTTTAAAATTAGTGTGTTCATAAGTGTACGGAATGATTGAGACACTAAATTCATTTGTTTTAGAATTAACTACTGTAAGGCTTACTCCATTTACTGTAATCGAACCTTTTTCGATTGTAATATTATTTAAGTTTTTATCATACTCAAACGTATAATTCCAGCTTCCGTTAGCTTCTTCAATTTTGATGCAAGTGCCTGTTTGATCTACGTGACCTTGAACAATATGTCCGTCTAAGCGGTCACCAAGCTTCATTCCTCTTTCCAGATTTACAATATCGCCAGTTTTCCAATCTCCAATATTGGTCTTCAAGATGGTTTCGTCAATTGCGGTTACCGTATAAAAAGAGTCTTTTATAGCAACAACTGTAAGGCATATTCCGTTATGCGAAACGCTTTGGTCTATTTTTAATTCGTGGGTAATTGAAGAGTCAACTGTTATATGAAGATTGTTTTGGTCTTTTTGAATTTCGTGAATCCTGCCGAGTGTTTCTATAATTCCTGTGAACATTGTGGTTTTATTTTACTAAATTTGCACATCAAAATTAGTAATAAATAAACTGAGCTCATGAATAAAAAAGCAGAAAATATAATTGTTGGAATTTCAGTTGGAGATTTAAACGGTATTGGAAGCGAAGTTATACTCAAAACATTCGAAGATTCTCGAATGTTGGAATTGTGTACGCCGGTTATTTTTGCAAATGCTAAAATTCTTTCATTCGTTAGAAAAAGCTTTACATCGACAGTCCAATTTCACGGAGTTGACAAATTGGAGCAGGTTATACCTGGAAAAGTAAATGTCTTAAATCTTTGGAGAGAAGGAGTTGATCTGAATTTTGGAGTTAATGATCCTAAAATAGGAGAGTATGCGATTAAATCTTTTACAGCCGCAACAAAAGCTTTGAAAGATGGCGAAATTGATGTTTTGGTTACGGCTCCTATTAATAAATACAATATACAGTCTGAGGATTTTAAATTTCCTGGGCATACAGATTATTTAGATCAGCAATTAGATGGCGATGCGCTAATGATGATGGTGCAGGATAATTTAAGAGTAGGTTTAATTACCGATCATGTGCCTCTTAACGAAGTTGCTTCACATTTGACAGAAGAATTAATTGCAAAAAAAATAGAAACAGTCAGAAAATCTTTGGTTCAGGATTTTAGCATCGTAAAACCAAAAATTGCAGTTTTAGGATTGAATCCGCATGCAGGTGATGGCGGTGTAATTGGTAAAGAAGATGATTTGATTTTGAAACCTGTTTTAAAAAAAATATTTGAAGCAGGAACAATGGTTTTTGGTCCTTTTCCTGCAGATGGCTTTTTTGGAAGCGGTCAATATGAAAAATATGATGCTATTGTAGCCATGTATCACGATCAAGGATTAATTCCGTTTAAAACTTTATCTTTTGGTAAAGGAGTTAATTATACGGCAGGTTTAAACAGAGTTAGAACTTCTCCAGATCATGGCACAGCTTACGATATTGCTGGGAAAGATATGGCAGATTACAATTCTTTTAAAGAAGCAGTCTATCTTGCAATCGATATTTTTCGCTCGCGTAATCAGTATGAGGAGATTAGCCAAAAACCTCTTAAAATAAAAGAAAAACAGTTATAAACAAAAAAAGGTGAATAAGATTATTAGATTTATAATAATTTTATATCTTTGCACCCCAATTCAGATATCTAGTTTTAGAACTGAATTGATCAAATTGATGTTGAAATGAGCAAAACAAAAGAATTTTTAATTCCTTTCGTAGGATTAAAACTAGGAAAACACCATTTTGAGTATCAGATAAATAACGAGTTCTTTAAGAATTTTGAATACGATGAGTTTCAAAGTTCAGACATTAAAGTCAATTTACTTTTTGATAAAAAAAGTACAATGTTAGAGTTAGAATTCAAACACAAAGGAACCGTAAACGTGCCTTGTGATCTAACAGGCGAAGATTTTGATCTACCTATTAAAGGGAAAATGAAGTTAATAGTTCGCTTTGGAGATGAATTTAATGATGATAACGAAGAATTATTGATTTTACCACATGGTGAACACGAGATAGATGTTGCGCAATATATTTATGAAATGATCGCGCTTTCAGTACCTCAAAAAAGAATTCATCCAGGGGTTAAAGATGGAAGTCTACAGACAGAAACTTTAACAAAATTGAATGAATTAAGTGTAAAAGAACAAAAGGAAGAGAGTAATAAAGAAGAAGATATTGACCCGCGTTGGGAAAAATTAAAGAAACTATTAACGGATAAATAATATAGTAAAATGGCACATCCTAAGAGAAAAACCTCGAAAACAAGAAGAGATAAGAGAAGAACACATTATAAAGCTACTGTAGCTCAAATCGCTACATGTCCTATTACAGGTGAGGCGCATTTATACCACAGAGCTTACTGGCATGAAGGTAAAATGTACTACAGAGGGCAAGTTGTTATCGATAAATCTGAAGCGGTTGCTTAATACGTTTTTGTAAATTATACTAGAACTCTCACATAGTGAGAGTTTTTTTTGTTGGTTATAATTTTCGTTTTTTAGGAAAATATAGACAAATTCGTTACGTTTTTTTTTGTAATTTTCAAGTCTTTTAAAAATTTTTCAAATTAATCATAATTTGAAAAGAAAATAATAGAATATAATGAATACAATCACAGCCGCAATTACCGCTGTTGGAGCTTATGTTCCTGACTTCGTTCTTTCGAACAAAGTACTAGAAACAATGGTTGATACCAATGATGAGTGGATTACCACTCGAACAGGAATTAAAGAAAGAAGAATTCTTAAAGATGCTGATAAAGGTACGTCGTACCTTGCGATAAAAGCAGCACAGGATTTAATTGCAAAAGCAAATATTGATCCGCTTGAGATTGATATGATTATAATGGCAACTGCAACACCAGATATGATGGTGGCTTCTACAGGAGTATTTGTTGCGACAGAAATTGGAGCGACAAATGCATTTGCATACGATTTGCAAGCTGCATGTTCAAGTTTCTTATACGGAATGTCTACTGCTGCGGCTTATGTTCAGTCAGGACGTTACAAAAAAGTACTTTTAATTGGTGCAGATAAAATGTCATCAATTGTAGATTATACAGATAGAGCAACTTGTATTATTTTTGGAGATGGAGCTGGTGCAGTTCTTTTCGAACCAAATTATGAAGGTCTTGGTTTACAGGATGAATATTTAAGAAGTGATGGCGTTGGACGCGATTTTCTTAAAATTCCTGCGGGAGGTTCTTTGATCCCGCCTAGTGAAGATACTGTAAAAAACAGACAGCATAATATTATGCAAGACGGTAAAACTGTTTTCAAATATGCTGTAACTAATATGGCAGATGCCAGCGAATTGATTTTGCAAAGAAATAATTTGACAAATCAAGATGTTGACTGGTTAGTGCCACACCAAGCTAATAAACGTATTATTGATGCTACTGCCGGAAGATTAGAATTGGACGATTCTAAAGTTTTGGTAAACATCGAAAGATATGGTAATACTACTTCTGGAACTTTACCATTAGTATTAGCTGATTTTGAAAATAAGCTTAAAAAAGGAGATAATGTTATCTTTGCCGCTTTTGGTGGAGGATTCACTTGGGGATCTATCTATTTAAAATGGGCTTACGATACAAAATAAATTAAAACTAAAAACGAATCATTATGGATTTAAAAGAAATTCAAAACCTAATCAAATTTGTTGCAAATTCGGGCGTTGCAGAAGTGAAGTTAGAAATGGATGATGTAAAAATCACGATCAGAACAACTTTAGAAACAAATGTAACAGAGGCAACTTACGTACAGCAATTACCAGCTCAAGCAGCTTTACCTCAAGCGGCAGTTCCACAAGTTACAGCTCCAACAGTTGTAAGTGTAACTCCAGAAGCTCCAGCAGCAGCTAACGATTCTAAATATATTACTATAAAATCTCCAATCATTGGAACATTCTATAGAAAACCATCTCCAGACAAACCAGTTTTCACAGAAGTTGGAAGCACAGTTTCTAAAGGTGATGTTCTTTGTGTAATTGAAGCAATGAAATTATTCAACGAAATCGAATCTGAAGTTTCTGGTAAAATTGTAAAAATTCTTGTAGACGATATGTCTCCAGTAGAATTTGACCAACCTTTATTCTTAGTAGATCCATCATAAATAAATTTAGATTTTAGATTTTAGATTTTAGAATGGTTCGAAGCAATTTTGTTAACCATCTAAAATTATCTAATTATCAAATTGTCTAATTAATTAAAATAAGATGTTTAAAAAAATATTAATTGCGAATAGAGGAGAAATTGCACTACGTGTAATTCGTACATGTAAGGAAATGGGAATCAAAACTGTTGCAGTTTACTCTACAGCCGACGCAGAAAGTTTACATGTTAAATTTGCTGACGAAGCGGTTTGTATTGGCCCTCCTCCGAGTAACTTATCGTATTTGAAAATGTCAAATATTATTGCAGCTGCTGAAATTACAAATGCAGATGCAATTCACCCAGGTTATGGATTTCTTTCTGAGAATGCTAAATTCTCAAAAATCTGTCAAGAGCACGGAATTAAATTTATCGGTGCTGCTCCAGAAATGATCGACCGTATGGGAGATAAAGCTTCTGCAAAAGCTACAATGAAAGCAGCAGGAGTTCCTTGTGTACCAGGTTCAGATGGATTATTAGAATCTTACGAACATGCACAAAAAACAGCAGCAGAAATTGGATATCCAGTTATGATGAAAGCTACTGCTGGTGGTGGTGGTAAAGGAATGCGTGCCATCTGGAAAGAAGAAGAGCTTTTAAAAGCTTGGGAAAGTGCACGTCAGGAAGCTGCTGCTGCGTTTGGAAATGACGGAATGTACATGGAAAAACTTATCGAAGAGCCACGTCATATCGAAATTCAAGTTGTTGGAGATGCATACGGAAAAGCTTGTCACCTTTCTGAAAGAGATTGTTCTGTACAGCGTCGTCACCAAAAACTTACTGAAGAAACACCTTCACCTTTCATGACAGATGAACTTCGTGCAAGAATGGGAGAAGCTGCTGTAAAAGCTGCTGAATTCATTAAATACGAAGGAGCTGGAACAGTAGAGTTTTTAGTAGACAAACACAGAAACTTCTACTTCATGGAAATGAATACTCGTATTCAAGTAGAGCACCCGATCACAGAACAAGTTATTGATTATGATTTGATCCGTGAGCAAATTATGGTTGCTGCTGGAATTCCGATTTCAGGTAAAAACTACCTTCCACAATTACACGCTATCGAATGCCGTATTAATGCTGAAGATCCATATAACGATTTTCGTCCTTCACCAGGAAAAATTACTACGCTTCATATGCCAGGAGGACACGGAGTACGTTTAGATACTCACGTATACTCAGGATATAGCATTCCGCCAAATTACGATTCTATGATTGCTAAGTTAATTACAACAGCGCAGTCTCGTGAAGAAGCTATCAGCAAAATGCGTAGAGCTTTGGATGAGTTCGTAATCGAAGGTGTGAAAACTACAATACCTTTTCACAGACAATTAATGGATGATCCAAAATATATTGCAGGAGATTATACAACTGCATTTATGGATACATTTAAAATGAAATCTATAGAGGAATAATATAAAGGCTGTCAATTTTGACAGCCTTTCTTTTTTATATACTTCCTCTTAAATTAAATTCCAATTTAAATTGCTTCGCCTGTTCGCTATCGCTCGAGTCCAAATTCCAAACTAGAGATGATTATATTGGGATTTGGAATTTCAAAAATTAGAATTTCCTAAGCTTGCAATGGAATTTGGAATTTCAAAATTTGGAATTTCAGCCAAGGTTACACTAAAAGTGTTTACTTATTACACACTTCTTTTCTCTTTTACACACCTTTTAAGTTTTATCTTTTTTTGCTATATTTGATGTAAAGCCTTTAAAAACAGGTTTTTATGATCTTTGGCATGGCTCTTTTCTTTTACGGCACAATAATTTCATTATCTAAAGCGTAAACAACTATTAATTTAAATATATACGTTATGAAAAATTTATTTTTATCAGCCGCAATTGTCTTAGGAGGTTTAACTTCATTCGCTTCAACTACACAAGTAAATAATACAATCGTAAAAACGATTTCTATTGAAGAAGAATACACTGAAATTAAATTAGAAGAATTACCAGCAGCAATTACAGAATCTTTGAAAAAAGCTTATCCAACTGCAGTAATCACTAAAGCTTACAAAAACGAAAAGTCAGAGTACAAACTTGATGTTACTGTTGGTGACAAAGTTGGAAATCTTTTTGCTAATGCAGACGGAACCTGGATTCAAAAATAATTCAAAATTCTAAAGTATTCGTATTATGAAAATTCAAATAAAGAATACTAAAATCAAATTAACTACATTAAAATATAACTATCATGAAAAATTTATTTCTATCAGCCGCAATCGTTTTGGGAGGTTTAACATCATTTGCTTCAACTTCGCCAATTTCAAATACAATCGTTAAAACAATTTCTATTCAAGACGAATATACAGAAATTAAAGTAGTAGAAGTTCCAACAGCGGTAACTGACGCTCTTAAAAAAGCATATCCAGATGCAGTTTTGACTAAAGCATTCAAAAATGAAAAGTCAGAATATAAACTAGAAGTTACTGTTGGTGACAAAACAGGAAATCTTTTTGCTAACGCAGATGGTACTTGGATTAAAAAATAATTAAGTCTAACCCTTAAAAACTATTACTATGAAAAAGTTAATCTTATCGGCAGCAATTGTTTTAGGCAGTTTGTCGATGTACGCAGAGACCCCTGTTGCAACTACTCCAATAGTGCATACAGTAAATGATCAGGATGGATATAAAGAAGTGGACGGAGTTCCGGCAGCCGTAAAAAAAGGTTTAGATGACGCTTATCCTGGTGTAGTGCTTGAAAAAGCATGGGTTAATGATAAAAAGGAGTACAAAATTGAGATAACCGTTCGAGGCGAAAAATCGATCGTTTATACAGATGCTTCTGGTAAAATCCTTAAAAAATAATTTAAACCACTAAATATTATGAAAAAGTTAATCTTATCAGCAGCGATTGTTTTAGGAAGTCTTTCAGTAAACGCTACAGTTCTTCCAGCGATTTCGATTTCTCAATCAGTACTTGTTCAGGATGGATATACTGAAGTTGCTTTAGATGCTGTTCCGTCAGCAGTGAAGTCTACAGTTGAAAAATCTTTTCCAAATACTAAGCTTGAGAAAGCTTATAAAAATGATAAAAACGAGTTTAAGCTTGAAATTTCAAGTGGAGACAAGAAGTATACTATTTTCACAGATGCTTCTGGGAATATCATTAAAAAATAATTTAAAATCAGCATCATGAAAAAACTAATCTTATCAGCTATGGTAGTTTTAGGAACAATGTCAATTCATGCCAATGTATTGTCTGTTTCTCAAAACACTAAAGCGACTGTAACTGTTCAGTCAGAATACACTGAAGTTACGGCAGATGCTGTGCCTGCAGCAGTAAAAACTGCTCTGCAGACTGCTTATCCAGGAGCAAAACTGGAGAAAGCATTTGTAAACGAAAAAAAAGAGTATAAACTCGAAATATCAGTTGGAGACCAGAAGGCTACTGTTTATTCAGATGTCAATGGTAACTGGTTGAAGATATAATTAGGTGAATTTAGATTTATGTTTTTGGTGAAAAAGAGATTGCGTCGTGCAATCTCTTTTTTTTTACATATTTTACATAAATTTATGAAATAACAAGTTTAATAATGTTATTTTAGCAAAAAAGTCCCTCAAACCAAATGCCGAAGATATTACTGATAGAAGATGATATTGCGTTTTGCAAATTATTAGAGAAATTTCTAATCAAAAAAGCGTATGACGTAACGATAGCTTTCTCTGCAGCAGAAGCACGTGAAGCGGTTAAAAACGAATCTTTCGATTTGATTTTGACAGATCTTCGCTTGCCTGATTCTGACGGTATCGGACTTATGTCTGAATTTAAAAATTCTCATCCTCATATCCCTGTTATTTTGATGACGGGTTATTCTGATGTAAACACTGCGGTAAAAGCCATCAAAAACGGTGCTGCAGATTATATTTCAAAACCATTTAATCCAGATGAAGTTCTTCTTGTTATTACCAATGCGCTTCAAGCGCCAAAAGTGGAAGAAGAAACTCCTGTAAAAGAAAAAAAGACAGCAAAAAAGCAAGCTCCATCAGGAGAAAATGAATTTGTTAAAGGAATTTCTGTTGCATCCAAAAAACTTTTAGATCACATTCAGCTGGTAAGTCCAACCGATATGTCGGTTTTAATAATTGGAGAAAGCGGAACAGGAAAAGAAATCATTGCAAAAAGCATTCATCAGCAAAGCAGAAGAAAAGACAGTAATTTTATTGCAGTCGATTGCGGTGCGATTCCAAAAGAATTGGCGGCTAGCGAATTTTTCGGACATTTAAAAGGATCTTTCACAGGAGCGATCAACGATAAAAAAGGATATTTTGAAGCTGCAAATGGCGGAACTTTATTTTTGGATGAAATTGGAAATCTTTCTTACGAAAATCAAATTCAGCTTTTAAGAGCACTTCAAGAACGAAAAATTAAACCTGTTGGAAGCAATAAAGAAATAAACGTCGATATACGCATTATTACAGCTACAAACGAAGATTTGCGCGAGGCAGTAAAAAACGGCGATTTTAGAGAAGATTTATACCATAGAATCAACGAGTTTTCGATTCAGTCGCCATCTTTAAAAGATCGTGGTGAAGATTTAATGGTTTTTGCCGATTATTTCTTAGAAAAAGCCAATCAGCAATTGCATAAAGAAGTCATCGGATTTTCGCCAGAAGTAGTTTCTATTTTTCAGAATTACAACTGGCCTGGAAACTTGCGAGAATTGCAAAACTGCGTAAAACGTGCTACGCTTTTAACTCGAGGAGATTTTATTGAAAGCGATGTTCTCCCAGCAGAATTTTTTCAGATTCAAACACAGCAGACACCCGCAAATGAAGTTTTTTCTTTATCTGAAAATGAAAAAGAAACGATCATACATGCGTTGTCTAAAACGCAGAATAATAAATCTGAAGCAGCAAAATTGCTGAAAATTACCAGAAAAACACTTTACAATAAATTGAAACAATATAATATTGAATAAAAAAAAGCAGTCTATTTAGACTGCTTTTTTTATGAATTTCATTAAGGATTATATTTCTTGTTTCAATTCCTCAAAAAGGACTTTTATTTTTTCGTTTAAATCGGCGTACGTAGCCTTTATGTCAATCGTATTTAAATCTTCTTTTTCTAAATCTTTTAAAATATCTCCAATTTCATTGGCTTGAATTTGTTTAAACATTGGAGCAATACGATGCGCGATAGATTTTATTTCGTCATGATTTTGTTCCTCAATGGCGACTTTCAAAAAACCTAAATTTTCTATAGTGGTTTCCAAAAAAGACTTTAAAACCTCTTTCAAAGCCGATTCGTCCTGACCCAGAAAATCCTTTAAGGTTTCTAGAGAATATATTTGAGAAGTATTTTGTGTTGTATTCTCGGTATATTCCGTTATGGGCACTTCTTCATGATCCAAAATATGCTGAATCGTTTCTAGTAAAATTTTTGGCGAATATGGTTTTTTAACAACAGTTGTAAAACCAGCCTTTTTATATACTGCAAGATCAAGATCGGTGCGGCCTGTCAGTGCAATTACAGGCTGATTTTTGAAAATGGTTTCGGGAAGTTCTCGAAGTTTTTCTAAAAACAAAAATCCGTCTATTTCTGGCATTTGAATATCGGTAATTACAAAATCAAACGGAGTGGTTTTAATTGTTTCTAAAGCTTTGGCAGGATTAGTAAACGAAAACACCTGATGTTGTTCTTGCTTTAAAACACCACTCGTTAAATTCAGAAGATTAATATCGTCGTCTACAACAATAAAAGTCTGTTTTTTACTGTTTTTTGCAGTCTTTGGTTTAATTTCGTTTGCAGGAATATTTTGGCTATTATCAAATAATAAAGGCAGTCGAATAAGGAAAGTACTTCCTTTTCCGAAGATGCTTTCTAAGGTTAAATTACCGCCCAAAATAGAAATAATCTTTTGGCAGATCGATAAACCTAAACCTGTTCCTCCGTATTTCTTTTCAATGCTTTCATTCGCTTGGGCAAATTCTTCAAAAACCAATTTCTGATTGGCTTTTTCAATTCCGATTCCGGTATCTTGAATCGAAATGGTGAAAAACTGATCTTCATTCGCGTAAGCGGCAATTCGAATATGGCCTTCTTCGGTAAACTTATAAGCATTTCCGATAATGTTGGTCAAGATTTGTTTTAAACGAAACGGATCGCCAACAATGCGTTTTTGAAACTGCTCGTCTATATTGATAATAAGATCAATATCTTTCTGTTTGTAAACAGTTTGTATATTTCGGGCAACATCTTCAATAATTTCTGGTAATGAAAACGGAACTTTTTCTATCGAAATTTTTCCAGCTTCAATCTGCGAAAAATCCAATAAATCCTGAACAAGCTGTGAAATATATTCAGACGAATTTTTAATGTTTTTAACGAAATAAGACTGCTTGGTGTTAATGTCTGAATTTCCTAAAAGTTCAGAATAACCAACAATAGTACTCAAAGGCGTTTTTAAATCGTGGCTTACAGTCGAAATTAACTGTTCACGGCTCTTTAGCAGGTTTTTTGTTTTGAAATTGGCAATTTCCAGCTGTTTTTTATACAATTGAGATTTGGAATAATCGCTCACAATTAGAATCGAAAAAAAGACCGTCAGCAACAAACCGATAACCGCAGAAGCCGTTACAATTTCGTTGACTCTTTTTAATGATTTTTCTTTTAGTGAATTGCTTTTGATCGAATTGATGATAATTTCTCGCTCAATAATTCGAAGTATTTTTCTAAGCTGATCCGAAATTGCTATTTCATTCTGAAGCAGTTTGTTTTCTTCAAAATTTAGAGATTCTTTCTTCTTTTCGGCTTTTAATTTAACAGAACTTAAAAGTTTTTTAGAATTGGCCAAAATAGAATCAGAGGCTTTTTTACTCAGTGTATTGGTGCTGTCGTCTGGAATATTTGAATTTAAATAATCGACATATCGCTGTAAAACACCGCGCTGATAACTTCCTAACTGGTTTGGGTTTTTAGTGAAATCCTGAAGTTCCAATTTTCTCAGGTTAAATTCCATTTTTGTGATTTCATCGATCGCATTATTTACAGAGGTTTCATCATCAGCTTTATTTTTAATTTCTCTTAATTGCTGGATGTTTTCTGTCTTTTCAGACAAAAAATAAGTAACGCTATCCAAAAGTGTTTTTTGATATTCTGTCGTAACAACTTGCTTTAAAGTATCGATGCGTTTGCGAAGAGAATCGGTTTCGATCAGATAATTTTTAAAATCTTTTTCAGAATTATTTTGAATGGTTTGTCGAGCTAAACTTTCTGTTTTATAAACATTAGAATACAATCTGCTGACTCTAAGAATTTTTATTTTTTCTAAAGCAATCTTGTCTTCCAGCTTGTTGTAAACTACATTTTCAGAATAAAGAAACCATCCAACGGTAACAACCAAAGCCAATAATGCAACGTAGCTGAACAAAACCTTGATTGCGGTGTAACTTTTTTTGGTCTCCATATTTTGCTGAAAGATTTGGGAATTTCGGAATTATTAAAACATTGCAATTTATCTAAAAAAATCTGTTTTAGAAAGTAGCAAAATAATCATTATGTTACATAATTGTAAGGTCTCCAAAGAAAAACAGCCGTAGATTATGTAAATCTACGGCTGTTTTAATATTGTTTTTATGGATTATAAAGTTTCATCTAACCATTTGAAGAATTCGCCCTGCCAAACCTGTGCATTTTGAGGTTTTAAAACCCAGTGATTTTCGTCTGGGAAATATACAAATCTACTTTTGATTCCTCTTAACTGAGCCGCTTGAAAAGCTTCTTGCCCTTGTCCGATTGGCACACGGAAATCTTTTCCTCCTTGGAAAATCAAAATCGGTTTATTCCAATTCTGAACTAAAGTCGCTGGATTAAAAATAGTATACGCTTTTTGTGCAACAGCATTATCTTTTTCCCAATATGGTCCGCCAAAATCCCAGTTGTTAAAGAAAACTTCTTCTGTTGTTCCTAACATCGAAACGGTATTGAAAACACCATCGTGAGCGATAAAAGTTTTGAAACGGTTTTTGTGAATTCCTGCTAAATAAAATACAGAATATCCTCCGTAACTTGCCCCAACACAACCTAAACGGCTTTTGTCAACATACGATTCTTTAGCAACATCATCAATTGCAGAAAGATAATCGTCCATAACTTGTCCGCCCCAGTCTTTACTAATCTGCTCGTTCCATTCAACTCCGTGACCTGGCATTCCGCGACGGTTTGGAGCAACCACCACATAACCTTTAGCAGCCATTAAAGAAAAATTCCAACGGAAAGAATACGATTGTGTCAACGGACTTTGCGGTCCTCCTTGACAGAATAATAAAGTTGGGTATTTTTTTGAAGCATCAAAATTTGGAGGTAAAATTACCCAAACCAGCATTTTTTTACCATCAGTTGTCGTTACATAACGTTTTTCTGTTTTGCTTAAAGCTAAAGTTTTATACGTATCTGTATTTACGTTTGAGATTTGTTTCCAAGTATTTTTCTTCAAGTTAAAAGAATAAATTTCAGCAGCATGATTCATGTCTGTTCTTGTTACAATGATATCATCTCCAGCAAAACCAACTAAATCATTTACGTCAAAATCTCCGTTTGTTAACTGGCGAACGTTGATCGCAATTCTCGTTAAACCAGGAAAATTAACAGAGAAAAGCTGTTTTGTTCCATCAACAGGAGCCACAAAAAATACTGTTTTTCCGTCTTTGCTCCAGATAAAATTATCTACAGTTCCGTCCCAATTTGCAGTTAAGTTTTGTTTGATTCCTTTAAACTCAACAATAATATCATTTTTATCAGACTCGTAACCATCGCGTTTCATTTGCAACCAAGAAAGATTTCCTGTTGGAGAAAATTGCGGTGCTGTGTCGTAACCTAAATTACCTTCCGTTTTATTGGTCGTTTTTTGAGTCTCTAAATTGTACTCATAAATATCTGTATTTGTCGAAATCGCATAAGCAGTTCCCGCTTTTTTCTTGCAAACGTAAAAAATGCTTTTGCTGTCTGGCGACCAGATATAATCTTCGTCACCGCCAAAAGGTTTTTGCGGAGAATCGAAAGTTTCACCTTTCAAAATATCAATTCCTTTTGCGCCGTCTTTGTTTTCTTTGTAAAAAACGTGATTAAATTTTCCTTCGTTCCAAGTGTCCCAATGGCGATAATCTAATCCGTTGTAAATTTGAACGTCCGATTTAGTAAGCTCTGGGTAGAAATCTTTTCCTAAAACGCTCTCGATTTTTACTTCATCATTATAAACAACAAATTTTCCGTCTGGCGAAATATTTTTGTCTTTTAAAACATCTTTGGTATCCTTAATTTCAGTGGCATTACCTCCGTTTACCGGAATAATATAAAGTTTAGAAGTCGATTTGTTATCGGCTACAGAAGGCGTTGAAACCTTATAAACAATATTTTTTTCATCTTTTGAAAGTCCAAGTGGAGTTACTCGTCCTAATTTCCATAACAATTCTGGCGACATTACATTCTGTCCGATAGCGTTTAAACTCATCATTATTAAAGTTGTTACTACTACTTTTTTCATAATAAAAATTCTATTTTTTGTGGTGCCTAAAATACAACATTTTAATCCCATTTAGTTAAATTCCAAATCCCAAATATTGTTAAAGTTTATAGGATGAAATTCTAGTTTTATTCGCCACGAATTCACGAATTTTTACTCTCAAAGATTATCAAAAATTGATTTGTGAATTCTTGTCGACAAACACAAATTTTTATTCTCAAAGATTGTCAAAAAATAATTTGTGAAATTCGTATCGACAAGCACAAATTTTTATTCTCAAAGATTATCAAAAAAATAATTCGTGAATTCGTGGCAGAAAAAAATCATTATTTTTATAAAAAAAAATCTAAAATGGAACTAAGCTACTGGGAACTAAAAAACTGGTTTTCAAACATAGATTACACAATTGTCGGGAGCGGAATTGTCGGACTGCATACTGCATTACGCTTACGCGAAAGATTTCCAGCGGCTAAAATTCTGGTTTTAGAACGCGGCATGTTACCTCAAGGCGCCAGTACCAAAAATGCGGGTTTTGCTTGTTTCGGAAGTCTGTCTGAAATTATGGATGATTTAAAAACACATTCAGAAGAAGACGTTGTGGCTTTAATCGAAAAACGCTGGAAAGGTTTGCAATTGCTTCGAAAAAAATTAGGAGACGAGGCAATAGATTTTAAGCCTTTCGGCGGATATGAATTATTCTTGAGAGCAGACGAATCAGGATTCAACGAATGCGTTTCTAAAATTCCGTTTGTCAACGAAGTTTTAAAACCGCTTTTTAAAGCTGATGTTTTTTCGAAAGAAGTAGACCGATTTGGTTTCGGTAATATCCACGAATATTTAATTTTTAACCCTTTTGAAGGACAGATCGATACCGGAAATATGATGCAGGAATTGCTGAAACAAGCAATTGCAGCAGATATTTTTATTTTAAATCAGCAGACCGTAAAATCGTATGCCGATGCAGGAAATCATGTTGAAGTTGTGGTAAATGATTTTAGCTTTAAAACCAAAAAACTGCTTTTTGCGACCAATGGTTTTGCGGGCGAATTGACAAAAGGAGCGGTAAAACCAGCAAGAGCGCAAGTGCTTATTACAGAGCCAATTCACAATTTAGACATCAAAGGAACGTTTCATTTAGATCGCGGTTATTATTATTTTAGAAATATTAATGACCGAATTTTATTAGGCGGAGGTCGAAACCTTGATTTTGAAGGTGAAACGACAACCGAATTTGGACAGACGAAAATTATTCAAAATAAATTGGAAGAATTACTGAAAAATGTAATTTTACCAAATCAGGATTTTCAGATTGCGCATCGATGGAGCGGCATTATGGGAGTCGGAAATAGTAAGAATCCTGTCGTAACCCAGCTTTCTGAAAACGTATCCTGCGGAGTACGTTTAGGCGGAATGGGAGTGGCGATAGGAAGTTTAATAGGAACAGAATTAGCAGATTTAATAGAATAGCATGGCAGCACCCAAGAAACCAGCACCCAAAAAAACAACAACTACAAATAAGCCCAAACCGGCGGCAAAGAAAAAAACGAATCGCAGTTTTGGCGAAAAAGTAAAATGGTTTTTTATTAAAGCGGCTTTATGGTTTTTTGGAATATCAATCGGATCGGTGATTTTTTTCAAATATGTTCCGGTGCCATTTACACCTTTAATGCTCATTCGCGCCATCGAAAATAAAATGGCTGGAAAAGAAGTTTATTTTGATCACGATTGGGAACCGATTGAAAAAATCTCAATGAATTTGCAAAAAGCGGTTATTGCCAGTGAAGATGGAACTTTTTTAACTCACAATGGTTTTGATTTCAAAGCACTTCAAAAAGCATATAAAAGCAACGAACGCGGACGCAGAATTCGAGGAGGAAGCACCATTTCGCAACAAACGGCCAAAAATGTTTTTCTATGGCAAGGGAAAAGTTATTTCCGTAAAGGCCTTGAAGCTTATTTTACCATTTTAATTGAAATTATCTGGGGCAAAGAACGCATCATGGAAGTTTATCTAAACAGCATCGAAATGGGCGATGGAGTTTACGGTGCTTATGCCGCGACAGAACATTGGTACAGAAGAGATGCGTCGAGTTTAACGCCAATGCAGGCGGCAGGAATTGCTGCAATATTGCCAAACCCAAGAAAATTTAAAGCGACAGGTTCATCAAGTTATATTAATAGAAGAAAAGAAAGAATCGTGCGCGAGATGCGTTACGTTGGAAAAATCAATTACAATGGAAAAGAGGAAAAGAAGTAAAAAAGCACTTTTTGCTTTTCTGATTTTGACTGTAACGTTAACTTTTGGACAAGGAAAAACTAAAGAAATAGGTTTTATAACAGATAATGATTTGTACACTTCGTCTAAATACGATATGTATTACACCAATGGTTTGGAGCTTTTTTTTCGATTTTTATCTAAAAACGATAACCCGAAAATAAATAAAGAAATTACCGAATTTAGAATTGGGCAATATCTTTATAATCCGAGGTTTTTAAATAAGGAAGCGGTTACTGTAAACGATCGTCCTTTTGCCGGTTATATTTTTGCCGAAGTTGGGAAAAACTTTTTTTACCAAAGCGAATCGGTTTTAAAGACCGATTTTCAAATTGGTTTTCTTGGTCCGAATGCGTTTGGAGAAGAATTACAGGAAGGATTTCATAAGATTATTGGTTACAAAAAAGTTTATGGCTGGGAAAACCAGATTCATAATGCTTTAGGAGTACAGGCTCATGCTATTTATTCTAAAAAAATGTTTCCTTCAAAACATAATGATTTTGTAGATTTTCATTGGCAGTCGGAAGCAAATTTGGGAACGATTTTTTCTGGAGTCTCAACAGGATTTATGGCGAGATTCGGATTTAAAAAATTAATTCCGATTTACGATTCTAATATACACGATGCGTCGATAAGTGCAGAAGCGCAACCGAATATTAGAGAATTTTATTTTTACGCAGCGCCAAGTGTCAATTACCAGTTTTATGATGCTACTATTCAAGGAAGCATGTTTAACGATACAAGTCCAATTACTTTTGATTTGGAACCGCTTCGTTTCAATGCCGAAGCAGGTTTAAAATACAGATACAATAACTTCAATATTTCGTATTCTTTCCTTTATCGAGGAAGAGAATTAAAGGATCCAGGAATTGATACCAATTCAGGATATTTTTATGGGTCTATTCGAATGGGATTTTTGTTGAGGTAAAAAATACTGCTCTAAATAATTAGTTTATTTTTTTAGGATTTCTTTTATAAATGAATTTTTTTAAGATTAATCTAAATTCATTTCTTTGAAATACTGATCCCATTTTTTATTAAGATAATCGGTTGTTTGTTGCATTATTTTCGAATTTACATCTGAGGTATTTTGTACCGTTGAACTTAATATCGCTTTACCATTTTCAAAATAGATATAAGCACTGACATCTTGATCTCCCCAAAAGAAAGGAAATACAATTGCCCTATTTTCTGCGCTTTCAGTTATATATTTTTCCATACTGATTATAAAGGAAAACATAGGTAGCATTTCCACGAAGTTTTCACTAAAAAATAGCATGCCCCAATGCCATTCTTCGGTCGCTTCGTCGTAATCTGAAAAAGCCATTGCCTGATCGTATTTGAGCCAGCTATTAATGACTTCCTGATTGTTTTCGTCATTATAAGGACGAAGCAATTCTGAAGTCAAATCCATTTTTGAATACATTTTAAGGCTGTCCCACCATTCGAGCCAGTTTTTATTTAGTTCTGGTGTTTCAACGGGATTGCTTAAAAATTTTTCTAAGTTAGATTTTGAAATTTTGACTTTACAATATAAGGAGCTTAATTCAGACATATGTTTTGTTGTATAGTGTTTTATAGAGATTTAGAATAGCGCCGATACAAACGACCCCCCTTTTATGGTCTTGTAAAAAAAAACGAGATCATAAAAGATGCATGAATATCGCGACGAATCGTCTTTTGAAAACGAAACTTGTTGCTACTTATTTTCTACTAAAATTTATTTTCGACGATTGTCGCACTGCAGATAAATTTCTTCATTTGATTTGTCGATAATTGAAATTACTGGACAACCAAAAGAAGCATTTTCAAAACCAAAAACAACGGCTGGTTTGTTTTTAAAAAGTTTACCCGTCCATTGATTTACATTCTTGCCTTCAGAATAATTTAAAGGAGAAAGAGAAATACCTTCTTTTTGGTAAAAAAGCTTATCTATGATAATTTCGTTGGTTTCGTTTTGCGGAGTTTTGACATCGGTGACAATAAGACGTCTGGCATAAATTATTTTATTGCTGTTTGTATATTCTTGTAAAAAATACTGATAGGTTTTGGTTTCAAAAAAATAATAACTTCCTGTAAGTGCGTTAGTTATTACTTTTTTGTATTCTTTCTTTAATTTTTCGTCTGGATACTCTTTTGCAGTGATTTTTTTCCAGACAATAGGCATCATTTGTTTCTCCACAAACGGATTTTCTTTGCCAACATACACTAAAGCGTTTTTATAATCTTGGCTAAAGCCTTTTAAGTTTTTAGTATTGACTTCGAAGCCAATTCTATAATCCGTAGATTGGTAAGGCCAGTTTTTAGCCGAAGCATCACCATTCAGCATTGCGGAGGTTTTTAAGTTTTTAATTAAAAAAGAAGCCAGTTTGTCTTTCGCATAATCGTAAACAAACAAAGAATCGGTTTCAGAAATTTCTATTTTGGATAAGAATCGCGTTCTATAATTTTTGTCGAAAGTAAAATATAGGGCAGTTTTTTTATCCATTTTTTCTATCTGCGGTAAAGAAAGCGTATCATTAGTTGCAGCTGGGTAAAGGTCAGAAAGTGAAAGAAAGGCAATGTCACCGCCTTGTTTTGGAGTGAGCGTAAATAAATTAATGCTTTCTTTTTTTGGAGATTTTTCTTTAATCGCAAGTGTATCCGCAGGAGCATTTTCAGAAGGAGCGACGTCATCGTTTTTAACTTCGTACTTTTTATTACAAGAGACTAAAAAAAGAAACGAAATCAGCAGTATGATTTGATTTGTTTTCATAATGATTTTTAAGTTATAGTTTTTAAATGTCTTTAAGTTTCTGACAGTAAATAGCATTAAGTAAAAATATAATTATTAAATGTAAGGAAATATTTTATAATAAAGTACTGATTTTGAAACTAATAAGGCTGATTTCCATTTTGGGAATTAGCTTAAGAAGACTTTTAACCTTTTGATAATGTGTACTATTATCAAAAAGTTTATTTTTAATCAAAACTTAATTTTATGGACATTAATTGGAATATAATAGGCATTGTAGCAATTTTGATTGTCATTTTGGTTGTACTGACCATCAGAAAAAATTTGCGAGAAAAAAAGAAACTGGAAAATTTGCTGAATAACGATTTTAAAAAAGCGAAGAAAGATGATGTTGAGGGCGATGATGCGGCAAATGAGAAATAATTATTAGTTTAATGTTTAATGCGATAGACCCGATAGGTTTTAAAAACCTGTCGGGTCTAAGGTTGAAGATATAAAAAATAAAACCCTTGTAAAATTACACTTTACAAGGGTTTTTCGTTTTTAGTGGAGAATACCGTCCCGAAACTTCGGGAGAACCGGTCACCCTCCCGATGCATCGGGATACTCTTTTTTTTGTATTAGATTTTCAATGTATTTACGGCTTTTCATTTTTTTAATTTGTAATTCCCTTTTCATGGCATCACTTCTGGTTTCAAAGGTTTCGTAATGCTTTAGTTCCCAATCTTTAGCCACTTTAGTAAATTTACTTCTGCTATTTAAATGATCTTGCAGACGTTTTGTAATATCTTGACAGGAACCAATGTAATATTTATCAAGAATTGCTGAATAAAGAATATAAGTGTAAAACATAATTGCATAAAATAAAAATACCCAAACATTATCTGTTTGGGTATTTGTTTAATCTTAATATTGTGGAGAATATCGGATTCGAACCGATCGCCTCTACGCTGCCAGCGTAGCGCTCTAGCCAAATGAGCTAATCCCCCGTTGGGTTTTATGGAGAATATCGTATTCGAACCATCACCTTCCCGATTTTTCATCGGGATACTCTAGCCAAATGAGCTAATCCCCCAAAGCATTAACAAATAAAGTCAATTAATTTTCAAAAAACAAATTTCAAATCGCTTAGTCAGAATTATTTTTCAAAAGCGTAACTTTACGTTAAATCCTATTTTTATGAGTTTAGAAAATACAAATGGAAGTTTAGAAACTTCTTTTCAAAATACCATCGCAATTGTACAATTTGGGCATCCTGCAAGTAATTCTTTTCCGCGCGAATTGCTGGATCGTCTTACTGCCGAAATAAATTCTTTGAGTAGAAATGAAAATGTTTCGGTAATTATTTTAAAAAGCGAAGGAAATAAAACTTTTTGCTCTGGAGCTTCTTTTGATGAACTTTTGAAAGTTGAGAATGAAGAAGAAGGAATTGAATTCTTTTCTGGTTTTGCCCATTTGCTAAATGCAATGCGAAATTGCAATAAAATCATAATCGGCCGCGTGCAGGGAAAAGCAGTTGGCGGCGGTGTCGGAATAATTTCGGCTTGCGATTATGTTTTTGCGACGCATCAGAGCGATATTAAATTATCAGAATTAGCGATCGGAATCGGACCGTTTGTGATTGAGCCAGCTGTTTCGAGAAAAATCGGGAAAACCGCAATGACCGCGATGACCTTGGCGGCTCACGAATGGAAATCGGCAGATTGGGCATTCGAAAAAGGATTGTTTTCTGTTCTATGTGAAGCTGAAAATCTTGATGCAGAAGTGGAAAGTTTTGCGTTAAAATTAAGTTCGTACAATCCTGAAGCTTTGCACGAAATGAAAAAGATTATCTGGGAAGGAACAGAAATTTGGGAATCGCTTCTTTTTGAGCGCGCAGCAATTACAGGTAAATTGGTTTTATCTGATTTTACGAAATCGGCGTTGCTTCAGTTTAAAAAATGAAAAAATTAAACACATAGAAACATAGTTTGTTGAAACGTAAAAAAGTCGTTTTACTCATTTTTTTATCTTTTATTTAGAAAAGAAAAATCTATGTTTCTATGTGTTTAAAATTTTAGTCTTTGTTTGCTAATAATTATCATATTATAACTCTATTCGGTTATGGATCTTTGTCAAAGTTTTAAACTTTGACAAAGATTGATTCACATCATAATTAAATAAAAATATTTCAAATGAAACTCATTTCTTTATTCCAAAAAGTAGATGTTGCCGAAAAAATGAAGAACGCTCCAGACAGTGCTTATCAAATTGGCGTCGTGATCGGATCTTTTATTCCGTTTTTAGTTTTAGGAGGAATTGCGCTATGGATGTATAACAGAGCTAAAAAAAGAGACAAAAACGGTTATTAATTTGTAAATTTGCAAGCTTAAAATTAAAAATCGATGAGTAATATCAGAATTACAAAACAATTTAGCTTCGAAACTGGCCACGCTTTGTACGGTTACGACGGAAAATGCAAGAACGTTCACGGACACAGTTACAAATTATCGGTAACCGTTATTGGTTCGCCAATTACAGACCGATCGAATGTAAAGTACGGAATGGTAATTGATTTTTCTGATCTAAAGAAAATTGTAAAAGAAGAAATCGTCGATCAGTTTGATCATGCGACTGTTTTCAATCAGACGACACCGCATATCGAATTGGCAAATGAATTGAAAAACCGTGGACATCATGTTATTTTAGTAGATTATCAGCCAACTAGCGAAAATATGGTGGTAGATTTTGCTGAAAGAATAGTAGCGCGTCTTCCAAAAGGAATTTCATTGTTTTCATTAAAACTTCAAGAAACAGAATCATCATTTGCAGAATGGTACGCAAGTGATAATATCTAAAATTCCAATTTTTAAGTTCCAAATTCCAATCTTTAAGGAATCTAAAATCTAAAGTCTAAAACCTAAAATTCCTCCATGAAAAAAATATATTTCGCTTCAGATCAGCATTTTGGTGCGCCGACTCCCGAATTGAGTTTACCGCGCGAAAAGAAATTTGTTGCCTGGTTGGATGAGGTTAAAGAAGATGCAGAAGCTATTTTTCTTTTGGGAGATTTATTTGACTTTTGGTTCGAATATAAAACGGTTGTCCCTAAAGGTTTTGTTCGAATTTTGGGCAAGCTGGCTGAAATTCGTGACAGCGGAATTCCGATATATTTTTTTGTTGGAAATCACGATCTTTGGATGAATGATTATTTTGAAACCGAGTTGAATATTCCGGTTTATCACGATAATAAGGAATTTACTTTTAACGGAAAGACCTTTTTAATTGGTCACGGCGACGGAAAAGGGCCTGGCGATAAAGGGTATAAACGAATGAAAAAGGTATTTACAAATCCGTTTTCAAAATGGCTTTTCCGTTGGCTTCATCCAGATGTTGGCGTTAGTTTAGCACAATATTTATCGGTTAAAAACAAACTGATTTCTGGCGATGAAGATGTGAAATTTTTGGGTGAAGAAAACGAATGGCTGGTTTTATATGCCAAACGAAAATTGGAAACCAAACATTACAATTACTTCATCTTCGGACACCGCCATTTACCAATGATTATTCCTGTTGGCGAAGATTCTAATTATGTAAATCTTGGCGATTGGATTGGTTATTTTACCTACGGCGTTTTTGACGGCGAAAAATTTGAATTAAAGAAATTCGAAAAATAATTTACTTTTTTGCATTCGGATAAATTCCGATTTTGTGCGTTCTCAAAATATAATTTGAGAATTGCTTGCTGTTTGAAAGCTGAAAATTAATAGCATTTGAGGCTTGCTTCGGCATGTGGCATTCAACACAATTGTTAGCCAATAATTTTTCAGGCATCGTTTTTAAAGTAGTTTCTTTGTGCTTTAAACCCTGATGGCAGCTCATGCAGATTTTAGAGTAGGAAACCATATTTTTAGAAGCATTTTCATGAGGATTATGACACGTAATGCAATCCATTTTTTGGCTGTTAAAACATTTGCTTTGCGCCATTAAACGGTACTGATTACCATGAACATCAAATTTTGCCGTATCGGTAATACTTTTGGTTTCACGAAAGTATTCTGATAAATTATCTCCAGGCTTAAATTCAAAACGAGATTTTAATTTCATGCCGTCGTTTCCTGCGTGGCATAGAGCACAAGCATCTAGTTTTTGCTGTCTGCTTAAGGTTTTCAAACTGGTAATGCTGTTGGCAACTTTTACATTTGGGTTTTTTAAATGAAAATCAACATGTTTTTTGGCTGGACCGTGGCAGCGTTCGCAATCAATTCCGTAAACAATCGTCTTTTTATTGATTACATCTTCGACATCCATAGACATGAAATTTTTATCTGCAGAACTTTGGTTAACAGTTCTCGAACTAATATTCGAACTATGGCAAGAATAACAGTCTTTTACCACCATTCGGTCAAAATACGGTTTATCGGCAGGAAAACCTGGACTTGTAGCCCAATTATTTATCGAATGATAAAAAGAAACTGGCAATTCATAAGTATTATTGTCTTTCCAGTAAACAGAAGTCTGTGCGTGTTTGGTTCCAAAAACGATTTCAAACTTATATTTGGCTGTTTCTTTACCGTTTTTATACAAAACCTGATACAAACTGTCGCCACGTTTTTCCATGACCAGTTTGGTGTTTTTATCATAAATGAAAGTATGATTTTTAGAATCAAAATCACCAGAAACATTTCCTAAAATAGCTGGAGCTGTTGCTTTAAAATGCGAACTTCTAAATGCCATTTCAGATTGTACTTTATGGCATTGTACGCAGCTTTCAGAACCCGCATAATCAGTTCCGCGCGGATCAATATATTCCTCTGATTTGTTATTGCATCCGACAAAGAGAATGGCCAGAAGGGTGAAGGTTAGTAGAAATACAGCTTTTTTCATTGCTGTAAATATACTTTTTTTTGAATTGAATCAAAATATATTTCAATAATGAAAAAATGCTGTTAAAATATTTAGAATGCTTCTTAATTCATGCCGACTCCGTAAACATATTCATCTAGTTCAATTTTGAACAAAGAACCTTCAACCAAATCTTTAATAGATTTTAATTCGGTCATATTTACAGCCAAATCTATCGAATTGCATGGCGTTTTCAATAAAAATTTATGGCAAGAATATTTCATTTCGCAGGCTTCACAACAAGTGTTTTCAATCATACTGTCTTCAATCAAATCGCAGAAAAGATTCAATTCCTGAACGGTAAAATAAAAACCAGTTTCTTTAAAAACCAATTGCACTTTATCTGAAATCGTAGTGTTATGATCTTTCCAGTAAAATGCTATTCCAAAGTTATTATGATATATCTGTTCAATTTCTCTCATCGTAAATCCTTTTAATTCAACAAATATAAATATTATTTATATTAATTCTAAATAAAAAATTCATAAAAATTTGAAAATGTTTTTTGAACCATATAAGTCATATAAGTTCATATTAAAGTTTTTTTTAGAAGCTGTGCTTAAAAAATGCCATAAAAAAAGCTCCAGATTTCTGAAGCTTTTCGATTTTAAGTTTCACTTTTTAAAATGAACTTATATGACTTATATGGTTCAAAAAACGGAATACAATTTTAATTCATTCCTGCACCGTGGATATATTCATTAAGATGAAGTCGAAATAAAGAACCATCAACTAAATCTTTTATACAATCTAATTCAATCGGTGATATTTCTAAATCTAATGCAACGTAAGGTGTTTTCAATAAAAATTTATCGAAGGCACGTTTTACGCCACGTGTATCATTATGATCGGTTACGCAGTCTTCAATTAAATCGTGAAATTCATTTAATTCTTCAATTGAAAAATAGAATCCCATTTGTTTAAAAAGCAATTGAATTTTATCTGATATAATTTCGTTGCCTTCTTTCCAATAAAATGAAATTCCAAAGTCGTTACGATATATTTGCTCGATGTCTTTCATGGCAATTTTTTTAGGCCACAAAGGTACATACAGTTTGTATTAATATGGACTAAAAAAAGCATAAAAAAAAGCTAAAAAACATTATTAATGATTGATTGTAAGTTGTTTAGCTTTTTGTTTTTTAAGTTTTACTTTTAAAATGAACTTATATGATTTATATGGTTTAAAAATCTATTTCAGCCATTTATTGATGTTTGATAGAAATGCTGCTTGCTGGTCAACAAATAAATAATGCGAGCAATTATCTAGAAAGGCAAAATTTTTCTCTCCAATTATTGCCTTAAGTGAATTGATTTGTGCCGATGAAAAAACGCCGTCATCTTTCCCGTAAATTCCATAAATAGGAACGCCAGCAGATTTGATTTTCTTTAAAAGAAGTCTAGTGTCGATGTTGTTTTGTTTTTCATTTTGATAAAAAACTAACGGAGCATTTTTATTTCGAATATTGGTTTTATAAAATTCTCCAGCTTCATAATCAGCGTATAATTTTTTAGATTCTGCAGTTGGGTTTGGCATTTTAAAAAAGCCATTTTCTCCCGCAAGTTCGTAACATCCTTTTCTATATTCGGCAGAATTTTTATTTAGATTTTCTACAACACTAATTTTCTTAAGCTGTTCAGAATTGGTACTGTATTTTTTATTCAGCGTATTTAAAATATGATTGTAAGTTTCCTGTTGAGAAAACAAAGCGCCAGCCAAAACCAAAGCGCTCACATTTTGCGGATACTTATTAGTATAAAGTGTCGCTACTAAACCTCCAAAACTATGACCTAGTATAACCGCTTTCTTTAAATGATATTTTTTATAAATCCAATTTAAATCTTGAAAAGCTTCTTCAAAAGTAAATTTTGCATCAGGATCTGTAGATCTTCCTTCGCCTCTTCTGTCATAAGCAATAACATAAAAACCCTGATCGGCTAGATTTTGTGCTGTAGTTCCTTCAAATAAAGTCGCATTACCGCTTGGACCTCCGTGAATAAAAATGATGGTTTTATTCTTTTCGTTTCCGTATGTTTTGATGTAGAGGTTTTGTCCTTTAGCTAAAAAGGAAAACGTCAAAAATAAAACGGTTGCTAATATTCTCATTTATTGATTTCAAAGTTTAATGAAATGAACTTACATGACTTATATGGTTAAAAAAAGGTTATTCCAACTTTTGATGTTCATCCATATCTCTTTTCAAATCTAAATTTCTAAAAGTTGGTGATTTTAATGCGGTGAAAATAACAGTGAAAAGCGTAACACTTCCTCCAAAAACAACCGAAGTTACAGCGCCCATCAATTTAGCTGTTGCGCCACTTTCAAAAGCACCTAATTCGTTTGAAGATCCAACAAAAATGGAGTTTACTGCACCAACGCGTCCGCGCATGTGATCTGGAGTTTTAAGCTGCAAAATAGTCTGGCGTATTACAACAGAAATTCCGTCAGCCAATCCGCTTAAAAATAGGGCGAAAACCGAAAGCCAGAAATAAGTAGAAAGTCCAAATAAAATGATCGATAATCCGAAAACAAAAATGGCAATTAAAAGTTTTTTTCCTGCATTTTCATATAAAGGCACATAAGCCGAAACTAGCATTGTAATAAAAGCACCGACAGCAGGAGCAGCTCTTAAAATTCCGAAACCTTCAGAACCTACTTTTAAAATGTCTTGTGCGAAAACGGGCAATAATGCAACTGCGCCTCCAAAAAGTACAGCAATCATATCCAAAGAAAGTGCTCCTAGAACAATTTTATTTTTGAATACGAAAGTTATACCTTCCATAAGACTGTCTTTCATAGATTCTCCCATTTTCGGATTTATAATTGGTTTCTGGCTGATTTGAGATAACGCAATTAATGAAAGAATAGAGAATCCAAAAACTAAACACATAGACCAGTGAACGCCAATCCAGTTTATTGAAAATCCAGCCAATGCTGGTCCCATAACGGCTCCAATTTGCCAAACCGAACTGCTCCAAGTTGCAGCATTTGGATATACTTTTTTAGGAATTATTAGTGATAAAAGAGAGAAAATAGTTGGCCCCATAAAAGAACGAACGATTCCGCCAAAAAATACTAAAGCGTAAATAGAGTACAAAATAAGATGCGTAGACCAGCCTCCAACTACTTTTGGCCAAGTCAATAAGAAAAGTCCAAAACTGATTACTGAAAACCCTAGAATACATTTTACCAACAGGCTTTTCTTTTCTCGTTGATCTACAATATGTCCTGCAAACAAAGACATTGAAACAGCAGGAATAATTTCCATTAAACCAATAATTCCTAAAGAAAGCGGATTTTTAGTTAAACTATAAACTTCCCACTCAATTACAATAAACTGCATTGACCAGGCAAAAACCATGGCAAAACGCAGTAATAAAAAAACGTTGAATTCTCTATATCGGAGCGCCTGATACGGATCGCGCTTAGTTGATTTAATTTCTTCCATTTGTTCTAATGTCTTTTAGCATAAGCTGAGTGGAAACCGTTCCGTTCCACTCGTTTTCAGCAATGCAGTATGCCAGCTGAAATGTATTCTGATTTTTAGTTATATCTAATTTTTTTCCCAATCCGAAACCAATAGCTGCGATTCCGTCGGAATTATGTTGTTTGGCAAAAAGCCTCAAATGTTCTTCTTCAGCTCCCAAAGTTTTGGCGTAACCTGTATCTTTTACTTCTTTGGTCATAAAAACTGGTGTCATGTTTTGAGGACCAAAAGGTTCGAATTGTTTTAAGATTCGAATTAATTTTGGAGTAATGTCTGAGAAATTAATTTCAGCATCAATCTCAATTTCTGGCGTAAGCATTTCGGGCTGAATAGTTTCTGAGACGCATTTTTCAAAAGCATTTTTAAAGGCTTCATAATTTTCTGCTTTCAAAGTCATTCCGGCAGCATACATGTGACCTCCAAATTGTTCCAAATGTTCGGCGCAAGCATCGAGTGCATTGTAAACATCAAAACCTTTTACAGATCGGGCAGAAGCGGCATATTTGTCGCCGCTTTTAGTAAAAACCAAAGTCGGGCGATAATAGGTCTCGATCAGTCTTGAAGCTACAATTCCGATCACGCCTTTATGCCAATCTTCTTGAAAAACAACGGTAGAAAAACGTTCTTCTTCGTTGTTTTCTATAATCTGCTGAAAAGCTTCTTTGGTGATTTTTTTATCTAAATCTTTTCGGTCTGCGTTGTATTGTTCAATTTCTGAAGCGAATTGCTGTGCTTGTTCAAAATTAAATTCTGTAAGAAGTTCTACAGCGTGATTCCCGTGTTTGATTCTTCCTGCAGCATTAATTCTTGGCGAAATAATAAAAACAACATCGGTAATATCTAAAGATTTCTTTTTTACCTGATGCGTCAAAGCTTTTATTCCCGGTCTTGGTTCGCTGTTAATGACTTTCAATCCGAAATAAGCTAAAACGCGATTTTCTCCCGTAATCGGAACTATATCTGCCGCGATTGCAGTAGCAACTAAATCCAGATACGGAACTAAGTCTTCAATCGTTTCATTCCGATTCTGGCCTAAAGCTTGAATCAACTTAAATCCAACGCCACAACCGCACAATTCGTCATATGGATAAGAGCAATCTTCTCTCTTCGGATCTAAAACGGCAACCGCATCAGGAAGAATGTCTCCTGGACGGTGGTGATCGCAAACGATAAAATCAATTTTTCTGGCTTTCGCGTAGGCGATATGATCAATCGATTTGATACCGCAGTCAAGTGCAATTATTAATGAAATCCCGTTGTCGTCTGCATAATCAATTCCTTTGTATGAAATGCCATAACCTTCGGCATAACGATCGGGAATATAAGTGGCAACATTTGGATAGTGTGATTTTAAATACGAAGAAACTAAAGAAACCGCTGTTGTTCCGTCAACATCATAATCTCCAAAAACGAGAATGTTTTCTTCATTTTGAATGGCTTGTTCGATTCGGGAAACGGCTTTGTCCATATCTTTCATCAGATACGGATCATGAAGATGCTCTAAAGACGGACGAAAGAAATTCTTCGCATCATCAAAAGTTTCAATTCCTCGCTGAATCAAAAGTGTGGCTACAAAATCTTCTACATTTAAGGCTTGTGCCAAATGTTTGATTTTTTCTTCAGAAGGTTTTGGTTTTAAGGTCCAGCGCATTTTTTATTGTAGATTGTAGATTTTAGATTTTAGATTGAGAAAATCTAAAAACGTTTAATCTGGATGTGTATTTTTTAGCCACTCCCGATAGCTATCGGGATAGAAGGATTCGAAAGGATTTTTTTAACCGCAAATTTCACAAATTTTCACAAATTGAATTAGCGGAAATTTGTGAAATTTGCGGTTCATTTTTTAAATAATCATTCAAAACCTTTTATCCCGATAGCTATCGGTAGTGACAGAGTATTCGGTTTCAACTATGTCAAAGTTTTAAGAGTTGAAGATGTAGCGTTTAAGAATCTAAAATCTACACTCTAAAATCTAAAATTACTTTGCTTCAAGTGCATTTCCTTCAAACTGAATTCCGTCCCAGCCTAAGTTGATGAAATTTCTAATGTTTTGGTGGTTTGTTCCGTTTGGATCGCCTAACACTTCTTCAAAATAAAAAGCTCCAAAGCAAGCTAATGTTTCTTCTTTGTTTAAATTCTGCAGTTTTGCGAAAGAAAACAATTTGCAAGAACCAGAATTTTCGCCTGCTGCGTTATGTTGTGTTCCGTTTTGAAAAGCAGTTGGATTGAAGTTGTAATTTTCTTCAATTACTGCAATTGTTTCAGGAAATGTGATTTGTGTTGGTATTTGTTTTACTTTTTCTAAAAACGCTTGAATGCTCATGATGTTATATTTGGTAATTTTTATTTAGTTTTTGAACTATTTATTTAGAATTGCTGTAATTTTTTAAAGAGATATAATTAGTGTCTTTTTTAATTGATTCGGGAACTTCTTTTAATAGACTTGCAACTTCTTCTCTGCTTAAATTTTTCTTCAAAAAATTTAATCTTTTTACTCCGCTTTTTGATTTAATATATTTAATCGCTAATGCTTTGTTTTTATTGATAGTGTACTCAATAACTATGCTGTCTAACGATTGAAGCATTTTTTCGTCGCTTAATTTTTCGCGATTTTCTTCAATAAATTTTTTATTCTCAGATTTCCATTCGTTAATTAATTTTTCATTTTCTACAGAAAATTGGGAATCAAGATTCGATTGGCAGGAAGCTATTATTGGCAATAAAAGGATTAAATATATTTTATTCATAAACTCATTATTCCTCTTCTTTCGAATATTTACTTTTTTTAGCTTCTTTTTCAATTGTTTTTCCGGAAACAACCACAACAATTTCTCCTCTTGGCGCTATTTTTTCAAAATGCGCAAGAACTTCTTTTGCAGTTCCGCGGACGTTTTCTTCGTGGAGTTTTGATAATTCACGAGAAACGCAAACTTGTCTGTCTTCTCCAAAATATTGGACAAATTCACTTAAAGTCTTAACGAGCTTATGTGGAGAAACATATAAAATCATTGTTCGGGTTTCTTCAGCTAAAGCCAAAAAACGAGTTTGGCGTCCTTTTTTCTCCGGAAGGAAACCTTCAAAAATAAAGCGGTCATTTGGAAGTCCGCTATTTACTAAAGCGGGAACGAAAGCCGTTGCTCCAGGAAGACATTCGACAGGAATATTATTTTCAACACAAGCACGAGTCAGTAAAAATCCCGGATCTGAAATCGCAGGAGTTCCGGCGTCTGAAATTAAAGCGATTGTTTCGCCAGCTTTCAAACGTGCAATTAAATTCTCTGTTGTTTTGTGTTCGTTGTGCATATGATGGCTGTGCATGTGCGTGCCAATTTCAAAATGCTTCAACAGTTTTCCGCTTGTGCGTGTGTCTTCCGCCAAAATCAAATCGACTTCTTTCAAAACCCGAATGGCTCTAAAAGTCATATCTTCAAGATTGCCAATCGGCGTTGGAACGATATATAATTTAGACATAAATTTTTATATTATAACACGAATTGCACTAATTAGCACAAATTCTAAAACTTTAAAAAATTGCACAAAGAAAAATTTGTGTTAATTCGTGCAATCTGTGTTTTTATTTTTTTAAGAAAATTTCTTCTCGATAATTCCCAGAAAACGTTCTGCATAGTCGTCTTTTCCTTCCCAGTTGTTGTAATCTGGTTTAACCATATTTTCGATAAATTCCTTTGCTTCATTAAACGAATCAAAAGTTAAAAGCTGGTTTAAAACACGACTGTAATCTTCTGTACTGTTTCCGAAAAGATTTTTAGTAAAAGCAATTCTGTCATTCAAATCAATATGAAAACCTCTTGCCAATTTTTCATTCAAGGTTATAGGTTTTTGTTGTGCAGGAGTTTCAAGAATAGCAGTTTCGACTTTTTTAGGCTCTTTAAAATCATTTGTAGAAGGAGCTGGAGTTGGAGGAACAGCTTCAAAACTATCCACTTTTACAAATTGCGCATCGGCATAATTAATGCCAAAATCTTCAAACTGAATAGTTGGCTGCGAAGGAGTTTCTGCCTTTGGCTCTATTTTAATATCCTCTTTAACTTCTTCTTTGATTGGTTCCGTTTCCAATTCAAAAGCAGGCTTAAAATCTGGAATTGGTTTCAGTTCATTTACAGTTGTGAATGAAAGATCATCAATCGGTTTTTTAATTTCTTCTGTTTTTTCAGCAACTGGCTCAACAATTTCTTCAACAACTGGTTTTTCAACTTCAGCAACGATTGGATCAACAGTTTCAACAGTTTCAACAGGTTTTTCTTCTGAAATCTCAGGCTCGTAAGATTCTTCAAGCGCAATTACTTTTTTTGTAGCTGGAGTCTCAATTTCAATTACAGCTGGAATTATTTCTTCTTGTTTATCAAAAATAGTTTCCAATTCAGAAGTAATATCATTTTGTCCAATTGTTGGTTTTGCAGCATCGAAATTCTCTTCTACAAATTTTAATACCGCTAATTTCTCGTATAATTTCTGAGTTTCAAGATACAATTGATTGATATCGGATTTGTTTTTTAATTTTAAAATTCGATGTGCAATGCTAATTAAATCAGCTTCCAATTTTTTTTTCATAACTGTTGAAATTATAGTGAATAAGGTATTTTAGTGTATTTAATGTCTGAATGTCTCTATTATCAAGGAAATTCAAAAGATATTTTTTTATTTCTGTTAATACGCTTTCGCGAATCTAAGGTTTGATAAAAATTTTCTACTTTTGAAAAAATGTAAAACAGCACATTTTTACATCAATTTATTGCCAGTACAAAGTAATAAAAACTATTCATTTTTAAAGGTAGAAAAATACAAAATGTTTCTCGAAAATACAGTAAATCACAAAGAACAATTTGGTTGGATTGAAGTTATTTGTGGATCAATGTTTTCGGGTAAAACCGAAGAGCTGATCCGAAGATTAAAGCGCGCCCAATTTGCCAAACAAAGAGTCGAAATCTTTAAACCTGCTATTGATACCCGTTATCATGACGAAATGGTGGTGTCTCATGATGCCAACGAAATTCGTTCTACGCCCGTTCCTGCAGCAGCTAACATATTGATTTTAGCTCAAGGATGCGACGTAATCGGAATTGATGAAGCACAGTTTTTTGATGATGAAATTATTACCGTTTGCAACGATTTGGCCAATCAAGGAATTCGTGTAATTGTTGCAGGACTGGATATGGATTTTAAAGGAAATCCATTTGGACCAATGCCTGGATTAATGGCAACTGCCGAATATGTAACAAAAGTTCACGCCGTTTGTACGCGAACAGGAAATTTGGCCAATTACAGTTTTAGAAAAACGGCCAACGATAAATTGGTTATGCTGGGGGAAACAGAAGAGTACGAGCCACTTAGCCGCGCAGCGTATTTTAATGCTATGAAGAAAAGTCAGGAAAAATAAATTTAAAATTTCCCTAAATAAAAAAAATGCAAAATATGAGAAAGTCGACTGCTTTATTATTGATATTGATTGGAATTGCAGTGGCTTTTGTAGCTTATTTTCAATTTTATCTTGCCGAAAATGCAGATGAGGTGAATACTGAAGTGGTAGAATTGGTTGCAAAATATAATAAAAGCTGTCCGCTGAATATTCAAGAAGGAATGAGATTAGACAGTGTAAGTCTTCCAGAAGAAAGGTTTGTTCAGTACAATTTGACTTTGTTAAATGTTGCAAAAGAAACTGCTGAAGTAAATGTTATTCAAGAAGAACTAAAGAAAAGCTTAATAAGTACCGCAAAAGAAAATCCAGGACTTCAGGTTTTTAGAGATAATGATTATACTCTGATTTACCATTACACTGATAAAAAGAAATCTTTTTTATTTGATGTAAAGATTTTGCCGGATGAGTATAAATAATTTAACGTTCCAAAAGCGTTGTTAAACCCGACAGGTTTTTAAAACCTGTCGGGTTTTATTTTGTACGGATTTATTTTTTAAATTTGTACGTATAAAATAAATGATCATGGACGCAAAATTGACATTGAAGTTAGATAAAGATGTAATTGAGAAAGCAAAAATCTATGCTGCCGAGCATAAACACAGTTTGTCGCTTTTGATTGAGAATTATTTAAAAACAATTATTCAGCTTGAAAAAATGGATAAAAGAGAAGAGAATGAAATTAGTTCTTTTGTAAAAAGTCTTGCCGTTGGAAAAGGGAAAATTGCCAATGATTTTGATTATAAAAAAGACAGGGAAAATTATTTATCTGAAAAACATAAATAATGATATTATTTCTGGATACAAATGTTCTAATTGATTTAATTGGAGAACGTGAACCTTATTTTAATGAGATTGCAATTATTGCATCTCTGGCAGAAAACAAACAGCTAAAATTAGTGACTTCTTCCTTGTCATTTGTAAATACTGTATATGTTGTTTCTAAAGAAATTGAAAAAAAAGTAGTGCTGGAAGCATTAAAAAAATTGCGTTTTATCTGTGAAGTTTCTACTACAGATGAAATTGTTATTGACAAGAGCTTAATTTCAAATTTTAATGATTTTGAAGATGCAGTACAATATTTTAGTGCCTTACATCATAAAAGTGATGTTATTTTAACGCGAAATAAGAAAGATTTTCAAAATTCTGAAATTTCGGTAATGAGTCCAGCAGAATTTTTAGCTTCAATGAAGTAAAAAATAATAAAACCCGACAGATTTCAAAAACTGTCGGGTTTGCTATTCTAAATGAACTTATATTTCTTATATGGGTTAAAAAAGAAAAAATCTAAATCTTCTTTCTCATTCTCGCTACCGGTATATCAAGCTGTTCGCGATACTTAGCAATCGTTCTTCTCGCAATCGGATATCCTTTTTCTTTTAAGATTTCGGCCAATTGATCGTCTGGAAGCGGTTTTCTCTTGTCTTCTTCTTCAATAGTATTCTGAAGGATCTTTTTGATTTCTAAAGTCGAAACATCTTCTCCCTGATCATTTTTCATCGCTTCAGAGAAGAATTCTTTAATTAGTTTTGTTCCGTATGGCGTTTCCACATATTTGCTGTTGGCTACACGCGAAATCGTCGAAATATCCAAACCAACCATATCTGCAATATCTTTTAAGATCATTGGTTTAAGCTTGGTTTCGTCACCGTCTAAGAAATATTCTTCCTGATAATGCATAATCGCATTCATGGTAACAAAAAGCGTTTCCTGACGCTGTCTGATCGCATCGATAAACCATTTTGCAGAATCTAGTTTTTGTTTGATAAACTGAACCGCATCTTTCTGCGCAGTCGATTTATCGCGAGATTCTTTATACGTCTGCATCATTTCCTGATAATCTTTAGAAACGTGCAGAGAAGGAGCGTTACGGCCGTTTAAAGTCAATTCCAATTCGCCGTCTACAATTCTAATGGCAAAATCGGGAACGATATTTTCCGTTACTTTATTATTTCCAGTAAAAGAACCGCCCGGTTTCGGATTCAAACGTTCAATTTCGTGAATCGCTTTTTTAAGCTGTTCGTTCGAAACGCTATATTTCTGTAATAATTTATCGTAATGTTTCTTCGTAAAAGCATCAAACTGATTTTCGATAATGTCAATCGCTAAATCAACATATTCAGTTGGTGTTTTATGTTTTAATTGAAGCAACAAACATTCCTGTAAATCACGTGCGCCAACTCCCGAAGGTTCCAGCTCATGAATTACCGTCATCATTTTTTCGACCATCGCTTCATCAGTATAGATTCCCTGAGTAAAAGCCATATCGTCTACAATATCTGGAATGCTTCTGCGGATGTATCCCATATCATCAATACTTCCCACTAAGAACTCAGCGATTTCGCGCTCTTCATCATTCAAAATAAAAGTATTCAACTGATTAATCAAATCCTGATGAAAACTTATCGGAGCCGCAAAAGGAGTTTCGCGTTCTTCATCATCGCTATAATTGTTGACCTGAGTTTTGTAATCAGGCGTATCGTCGTCGCTTAAGTATTCGTCAATGTTAATGTCGTCTGCTTCGATTCTGTCCGATTCGTTATCATCATAATCGTCATAGTCGTCATTAGCATATTCATCAGCTTCGTAGTCGTCTTCTTTTCCAGCTTCAAGAGCCGGATTTTCGTTCATTTCTTCCAATAAACGCTGTTCAAAAGCTTGCGTAGGCAATTGAATTAACTTCATCAGCTGGATTTGCTGTGGAGATAATTTTTGAGATAATTTTAAATTTAAAAATTGCTTAAGCATATATAAAGGTGCTAAGGCACTAAGCTTCTAAGATGCTTAGTCTCTTATGTTGACGAATTAATTCGAATTAAATTATTTTTTAAAACTTAAACCCTTAGCATCTTAAATGCTAAGGGTCTTTTTTTAATCTTAGAACCTTAGCATCTTAGAAGCTTAGAAGCTTTTATTAAAACTCTGCACTACCTGGAGTTCTTGGGAAAGGAATTACGTCTCTAATGTTTGTCATACCAGTAACAAACAATACCAAACGCTCAAATCCTAAACCGAAACCTGCGTGTGTTGCAGAACCAAATCTTCTGGTGTCTAAATACCAGTATAATTCTTCTTTGTCAATTCCAAGAGCTTCCATTTTCTGAACCAGAACATCGTAACGCTCTTCTCTTTCAGAACCACCAACGATTTCTCCAATTCCAGGGAAAAGGATGTCCATTGCACGAACCGTTTCTCTTCCTGGTTCTGTGTTATCGTTCAAACGCATGTAAAATGCTTTAATGTTTGCTGGGTAATCGTATAAAATTACTGGACATTTAAAGTGTTTTTCTACTAAATAACGCTCGTGTTCCGACTGTAAATCTGCTCCCCATTCGTTGATTAGGTAACTGAATTTTTTCTTTTTATTTGGAGTTGAATCTCTTAAAATGTCAATTGCTTCTGTATACGAAACACGTTTGAAGTTGTTTTCTAAAACAAAGTTTAGTTTTTCTAACAAACTCATTTCGCTTCTGTCTGCCTGTGGTTTAGATTTTTCTTCTTCCAAAAGTCTTCCTTCTAAGAATTTCAAATCATCTTTACAGTTGTCTAAAGCATATTTAATTACATACTGAATAAAATCTTCAGCCAAATCCATGTTGTCATCCAAGTCGTTGAAAGCAACTTCTGGCTCAATCATCCAGAACTCAGCCAAGTGACGAGAAGTGTTTGAGTTTTCTGCTCTAAACGTTGGTCCAAAAGTATAAATCTGACCCAAAGCCATTGCAAAAGTTTCACCTTCTAATTGTCCAGAAACCGTTAAGTTCGTATGTTTTCCAAAGAAATCTTGTTTAAAATCAATGTTTCCTTCTTCGTTTTTCGGCAAATTATCCAACGGTAAAGAAGTAACTTGGAACATTTCTCCAGCACCTTCAGCATCAGCTCCCGTGATAATTGGCGTGTTTACATAAACAAAACCTTTATCCTGAAAATATTTATGAACTGCATAAGACAATACCGAACGAACACGCATAATCGCACCAAAAGCATTTGTACGAACGCGTAAGTGAGCGTTTTCACGTAAAAATTCTAATGAGTGTTTTTTAGGCTGCATTGGGAATTTCTCTGCATCAGAATCTCCAAGAATTTCAAGTTTGTTTACCTGAATTTCGTATTTCTGACCCGCACCTTTACTTTCAACCAAAGTTCCAATTACAGAAACAGAAGCTCCAGTCGTGATTCTTTTTAAAGTCTCTTCTGGCGTATTTTCAAAATCAACAACACATTGAATATTATTAATGGTAGAACCGTCATTTAAAGCGATGAACTGATTATTTCTAAAAGTTCTCACCCATCCTTTTGCATTCACTTCCTGTAACGTCGTCGTACTGTTTAATAAGTCTCTAACTTTTGTGTGTTTCATTGTTATTTAAGATTTTAGATTTCTGACTTAAGCTTAAAACTAAATCAGTGTTTTTATATCGAATTGCAAATATAAACGATAATAATTAATTTTTGAAGCTGTTTCCTGCTCTTCGCTGTATCTTTCTATTTTTAAAGAAAAAATAGAAAGGATGCCGCTTCGATCAGGGCTAGGGGACTCGTTTTCAAAAGAAGTTTTTTGAACCAGTTTGTCATTCCGAGGAACGAGGAATCTCACTAGTAATTCCGCAAAGAGAATCGCCAATCTTTGTCGAGTTTCGAGTGAGATTCCTCGTTCCTCGGAATGACAAACTTTATCCGTAATTATTGTAAAAACCTTTGTCAAAGTTTTAAACTTTGACAAAGGTGTAACTTATTTAAATTCGTGCCAATTCGTGAAATTCGTGGCAAACAAAAAATCTCTATTTCTCCAAATTCTCCAATTCCTCTTTCTTAGTTTTCTTCTTTTCAAAAGTTAAAACCAGTGAAGGCAATACCACTAAATTCGCAAACATTGCAAAAACCAAAGTGCAAGAAATCAATCCTCCAAGCGCAATAGTTCCGCTGAAACTTGATAAAGTGAAAGTCGCAAAACCTAAAATCAGAACCACAGAAGTATAAAAAGTACTTACTCCAGTTTCTCGCAAGGCACTGAAAACCGATTTCTTCACCTTTCCTTTATTTTGAATCAAGTCGTGTTTGTATTTCGCCATAAACTGAATCGCATTATCAACCGAAATTCCGAAAGCGATACTGAATACCAAAATCGTTGAAGGCTTTAATGGAATTCCGAAATAACCCATTAATCCAGAAGTAATGCAAAGCGGTAAAATATTCGTAATCAAAGAAGCCGCAACCATTTTGAATGATCTAAACAAATAAAGCATTAAAATTGCAATAGTTGCAATAGCAAAAAGCAATGACTCGATTAAGTTGTGCGCCAAATAAGTTGTTCCTTTCTGAAAAACCAATGCTTTACCAGTAATCGTAACTTCGTAACGGTCTTTTGGGAAAATTTCATCAATTTTCTTGCGAATTTTTCCTTCCACTTTTGCCATTTCATCAGTTCCGATATCTTTCATAAAAGTCGTAATTCTGGCATATTGTCCAGTCGAATCTACGTAAGCTTTCATTAGATTTTCTTTGCTGTTTTTAGTCGCATTTTTAGCATAACTCAAAATAAAAGTTTGCTCTTGCGAAGTCGGCAATTGGTAATATTCTGGGTTTCCATTGTAGAAAGCCTGTTTAGAATACTTCACCAAATTCACTACAGAAACTGGTTTTGCCAATTCTGGAATTTCTGCAATTGTATTTTGCAGTTCGTCCATTTTACGAATCGTCGAAGCCTTCATAACACCTTTTTTCTTTTTGGTGTCAATCATGATTTCTAAAGGCATTACACCATTAAATTCTTTTTCGTAAAATAAAATATCTTTAAAGAAAGAAGCTGTTTTTGGCATTTCACCAATCAAACTTCCCGAAACTTTCATTTGTCTAACACCATTTAAACTGATAACAAAAAGTACGGCATAAATAATATAGACAATTGTCTTTTTGCCTTTAACAATTGTAGCAACAGAATTTAAAAGCGTCGAAATATACGTTTTGTCTAAATGGTATAAATGTTTTGCTTTCGGCAATGGCATAAAACTGTAAATAATTGGCACAATAAAAAGTGTCAACGTATAAACAGAAAGCACGTTGATAGAAGTGACCAAACCAAATTCAAAAAGCAATTCGTTTCCAGTAATCATCAAAGTTGCGAAACCGATTGCTGCGGTTAAATTGGTCATCAAAGTTGATGATCCAATTTTTGAAATTACGCGCTGTAAAGCTTTTGCTTGATTGTTGTGTATTTTAATTTCCTGCTGGTATTTGTTAATCAGGAAAATACAGTTTGTAATTCCGATTACGATAATCAGCGGCGGAATAATAGCTGTTAAAATGGTGATTTTATAACCCAATAATCCAAGCATTCCAAATGACCAAGTTACGCCGACAATTAAAATACAGATCGAAATAAAGGTTGCTCTAAACGAACGGAAGAAGAAAAAGAAAATTAACGAAACCGTCAATAAAGAGGCTCCAATAAACAGTCCGATTTCGCCTTTCATATTATCAGCGTTAATCGTTCTGATGTACGGCATTCCGGAAACTTTCAGATCAATTCCAGTTGTTTTTTCGAATTTATCAATCTTCGGAACCAGAGTTTTCAGAATAAAAGTTTTTCTTTCAGCGGTGTTTACCAAAGCTTTATTCATGTAAATCGCCGAGCGTACACTTCCGCTTTTTTTGTTGAATAAAAGGCCTTCGTAAAAAGGCAGATTGTTAAACAATTCGTCTTGAGCCTTTTTTAAATAAGCAGGATCTAAAACTTTACTTTGATCGATAAAAGGCGTTAAAACAAATTTTTCATTAACCGTATCTTTCTCCAGTTTTTTCAAATCATTTAGAGAAACGACTAAATCTACCTCTTTAGATTTTTTCAAGCCTGTCATTAATTCATTCCAAGCGGCGTAGTTTTTAGGCGTAAAAAAGTTTTTGTCTTGAAAACCAATTACAATTAGGTTTCCTTCTTCACCAAATTTGTCTAAGAATTTTTGATAATCTTTATTGGCAATATGATCTTTAGGAAGCAAATTTGCCTCTGTATAAGTCATAGATAGATTTTTCCACTGATAACCAAAGAAAATGGTTAAAGCAGAAAGTATAACCAGAATCGTAATTCTGTTTTTAAGTATGATTCGGGCTAGTTTTTCCCAAAATCCAACTTGAATAGCGTTTTTCATAACATCTTTAAAAAATGGTTGCAAATGTAGTGAAAAGTGCTCGAAATCATAAACAATCGCCTCTATTTTACTTTATGTTAACACAAACCGTAACATCTTAAAAATAGGATATATTTACTTGGTTTTTGCTTTTTAGTCGTCTGCTTTTGCCATATTTGCAATTAATTTTGCAATAAAAAAAATCGGTTATTGTAATTTGTACTTAAAAATAGTTTAACAGCGATGCAGCAAAACAATACAACAACTTTTATTTTTCTGGCAATTCTTCTGCTTCTCATTATCATTATTTGTTTTATGGTTTATCAATTAATGCAAACCAAAAAAGCCAAAGAAGATGCCGAAAAAAGTTTCTATGCTTTAGAATCAAAAGTGAACGATTTGCAATTGGAGAATTTAGAATCAAAACTAAATCCGCATTTGTTTAAAAATATTTTAAATTCGATTCAGTCGCATGCTTACCAAACCTACTTTGCATTGGACAAATTAGCGAATGTGTTGGATTATATTTTGTATGAAAGCAAAAAGAAATTTGTAACAGCCAAAGAAGAAATAGATTTTGCTCTTAATTTAATCGAAATCAATAAAATCAAAATCAGTCCGCTTTTTGAGCTCAAAGTCAAAACCAATATTAATCAAGAAGATAAATTGTACGATCAGCCTTTGCTGGCACCTTTAATTTCGATCGATTTAATTGAAAACGCCTTTAAACATGCCGATCTACAAAGTCCCGATGCTTTTATTACGGTAGTTTTTGAGTTTAAAGACAATGCTTTTTTTATGACGGTTTCCAATAAAATCTCTGATAAAAAAGTGCTGAAAAAAGAACGAAGCGGTTTTGGCCATGCCACACTCGAACATCGTCTTCGCATTATTTATAAAAACAATTTCAAACTCGATAAGTTTATAGAAAACGACGTTTATATTGCTCATCTAAAAATTGATTTACTTGAATACAAAACTGAAATGCTTGCTTCTGGACGATGAACTTCCGGGATTAACGTACTTAAAAATGCTTTGCGAACAGATTCCTGAACTGGAAATAGTAAAAACATTTAATAATCCGGAGAAACTTTTGTCTGATATTTCGAATCTGGATTTCGATCTGCTAATCTCAGACATCGAAATGCCAGGAATTGACGGATTGCATCTGGCTGAAAAACTTCAGGATAAATTGGTCATTTTCTGCACGGCGTACAAGGAATATGCGGCCGAAGCGTTTAATATAGATGCGGTAGATTACATTACGAAACCTGTAAAATTGGAGCGTTTAGAAAAAGCGATTTCAAAGGCTCTTGAACGTTTTGAAAAATCAAATTCGGATAAAAAATTCATTCAGCTTAATACTGATAAGGGAAAAACGCTGCTTTATTTTAATAAAATCCAGTACATCACAACTACATTAAGCGACAGTCGAGACAAAACGGTGCTGCTTACCGACGGAAGTTTTCTGAATTTGAAAAATGTAAAATTCGACACGCTTTTAAAAGAATTGCCAGATGCCGATTTCTGCCGAATTAATAAAAAGGAAATCGTAGCTGTAAAAGCGATAAAATTCTTTAACCATAACGAAATTGTCTTGCATCATTTGGACGAAAACAATAAAAATACAGCCTTAATTTTAAGTGAAACCTATCGTTCTGATTTTTTAAAAAAGGTAAAATTATAACTTATTACAAAGTTTTTCCGACTTGTTACATACATTGAAAATTAGCTGGAAATTTGCTTTTTCACGTAAAACTCAGTTCTGATATTTGCGTAAATAAATCTAAAGAACGAGTTATGAATAACATTAAGAACTCTATATTCTATGTTACAATTATTGGTGGTTTTACAGCGCTAATATATTGGGTAATTTCTAAAGGCGCCTCATTAGAAGTGGGCCGTAATATTGTAAAGAAAAGTGTTGAAAGCAATCATTGGAAAGACTTTCTTCATTCGATGGTCGAGAATCTGCAGCACCCTCTTGCTATTTTATTAGCGCAGATCGTCACCATAATTTTGGTTGCTCGTCTGTTTGGATGGATTTTTAGAAAAATAGGCCAGCCGTCGGTAATCGGAGAAATGATTGCCGGAATTGTGTTAGGGCCATCTTTAGTCGGAATGTATTTTCCAGAGTTTTCGGCAGCTTTATTCCCAGCAGCATCTTTAGGAAACTTACAGTTTTTAAGCCAGATCGGTTTAATTCTTTTCATGTTTGTGATCGGAATGGAATTGGACTTGAAAGTCCTAAAAAATAAAGCGCATGATGCTGTTGTTATTAGCCATGCCAGTATCGTAATTCCGTTTGCTTTAGGTTTGTCATTGGCCTATTTTATATACGAAACTTTTGCGCCAGAAGGAGTTGAGTTTTCTTCTTTCGGATTGTTTATGGGAATTGCCATGAGTATTACTGCTTTCCCGGTTTTAGCTCGAATTGTGCAAGAACGCGGTATGCAGAAAACAAAATTAGGAACGATTGCCATTACGTGTGCCGCAGCAGATGATATTACAGCGTGGTGTATTTTGGCGGTTGTTATTGCGATTGTAAAAGCAGGCTCGCTTTCGAGTTCGCTTTATGTTATAGGTATGGCGATTTTGTATGTAATCATTATGCTAAAAATCGTTCGTCCGTTCTTGAAAAGAGTAGGAGATTTGAATGCAACTCGTGAAAGTTTGAATAAACCAGTTGTTGCGATTTTCTTTATCACACTTTTAATATCTTCTTATGCTTCTGAATTAATTGGAATTCATGCTTTATTTGGAGCTTTTTTAGCGGGAGTAATCATGCCTGAAAACAATAAATTCAGAAATATATTTATTGAAAAGGTTGAAGACGTTGCCATTATTGTTCTATTACCATTATTCTTCGTGTTTACTGGTTTGCGTACACAAATCGGATTGTTGAATGATCCTGAATTATGGAAAATTACAGGTTTGATTATTTTGGTTGCCGTTGTGGGTAAGTTCTTCGGAAGTGCTTTCGCCGCAAAATTTATGGGACAAAACTGGAAAGACAGTTTGGCCATTGGTGCCTTGATGAACACGAGAGGTTTAATGGAACTTGTGGTTTTAAATATCGGTTATGATCTTGGTGTATTGTCTACAGAAATCTTTACGATGATGGTTATTATGGCATTGATCACTACTTTTATGACGGGACCAGCATTAGATTTCATCGGATTTATTTTTAAAGATAAGGTCACGGCTGTTCCTCAAGAAATAGGAAGCAAAAGTAAATTTAAGATTCTGCTTTCGTTTGCAACTCCAGAAAAAGGGAAAAAACTACTCAAAATTGCCAACAGTTTGGTGAAAAAACAAGCAGACAATTCAATCGTAACAGCGATGCATATTTCGTTAAGTACAGAAGTGCACTCTTTTGATGTGAAAGAATATGAGCGCAAAATGCTGGTTCCGGTTATTGAAGAATCGCATGCGCTGAATCAGGATATGTTGAGTTTGTTCAAAGTTTCTAATGATATTGATTCGGATATAATTGATACGGCCAATCATGGCGAATACGATTTGCTATTGGTAGGTTTAGGTCAGTCTATTTTTGACGGAACTTTACTTGGAAAAATACTTGGTTTTACGACCAGAATGGTAAATCCAGATCGTTTGATTGATAAGTTTACAGGAAAAGAAGGTTTGTTTGAAAATTCTCCTTTCGATGAAAGAACGCGCCACATTATTACAAAATCTAGAATGCCAGTCGGAATTTTTATCGATAAAAACTTAGAAGATGTCAATCGCGTTTTAATGCCAGTTTTTAGTAAAGAAGATGCTTTTTTAATTGAATATGCCAAAAAGCTAATCAATAATAACGGTTCTCAGATTACGGTTTTAGACGCTGGCGGAGAAGTGAAAAACACAAGAGAAATTCAAGAAACCATTCGTTCTATCGAGCAGATTGCGCCAAATCATATTATGATTATGAATGACAGAACGCTAAAGAAAGAATTTTTAGAAAGTCAGGATTTAATGATCATCAGTCTAGAAAGCTGGAAAAAACTAATAGAATCTCAAAGCATCTGGCTGAATAATTCGCCATCGGTTTTGATTTTTAAACCATAAAAATTGAGAAAATTCCAATATTTTAAAATTCCAATTTTTGTTGGGGTTTGGATTTTTTTTAGCCACGAATTCACGAATTTTAATGATTTGCTTTGCGCAGTTCTTATTCTACAAATTGCACAAATCTTGCAAAATAGTTTAGTAACAATTCGTGAATTCATCGGTAAAATTTTCGCAATTTTAAGGAAATAAATTCGTGAATTCGTGGCTAAAAACTGGCTGAGATTGGAATTTAAAACTATCTACAATCCAAGATCAAGTACATAAGAAATCTTAACCGCAATATTGTCTTCAAATCTCAATAACTGATTTGGACCATATCTGTAGAAACCTCCTAAACCAAAACCTTTAAAGATTCTGTTCAATTCAATTCCCGATTCAAAAAAGCCTCGATCAAGCGTTTTGTAAGTTGGACCAACATGCTGTTCTGGATTTTCCATGCTTCCCCAAGCCATTCTCGTTACTAAGACTAACGAAGGACGAACCTTTTTCATAATTCTGATTCGGTCAAAACCATGTTTGATTTGAAACATCAGATATTGGCTTGAGAAAAATTCGTTAAAATACATCGTTTCAAAAGCATTTCTTCCTGCAAAAGTGATACGCTGTATAACGGTTTCTTTAGTCAAGTTATTCGGAGCTGTATTGTACAAATGCGTAATCGGAACATCGCCCATTGCATAACCTGCCTGTAAAAGCAAGCTTGTTTTCTGGCGGTTTAAATACTGTTTTTCGTATTCGGCCTTAAAATCTATTTTGCTAAAAGTAAAATCATTGTCAAAAACGCTTGGGAGAGATTGTGTGTATTGAAAAGTAAATCTCGGAAATCTTTTATCGCTTTCATTTCTTCCCGTCGGAGTCTGCATATAATTGCTGAAAGGTGCCCAAACAACAGAAAGCATTGCTGTGGTCATAATATAACTCGAATACAGTTTTCCGTTGAGATTAAAAAGATAATCAAATTTTGGTTCGATTAAATTTCTCGAAACTTCCAAAACAGCTTCCGTTTTCGGAATAAATTTAGTCTGCACATTGGCACGCCATCCCGTATATTCGTAAAAAGTGCTAATGTTTATCGGGCGCGGATCGTAGATTTTAAATACACGTTTATCTACCGCAAATACAGTACTTGCGATCTCGCGGACATCATCGGCATAATAGGCATTAAACCAAGTATTGGTATGTTTGTCCAACAAAACGCCGCCGCCGGCACTGTATTTAAAAACACCATCTTTTGTTCCGTAAGCCGTGTAGCTTTCAAGACGGAAATTTTTTGAAAAACGATCGTTTGTAATACCGCCCAAACCAAGTCTGAAACCTTCGTAATTGTTGTAGCTGATAATTTTCTTTAAATCCAAATCAATCGGGCCAATCGGGTAGAAGCCATTTATGATTTTTCGGCCAATTCCTAAACGTTTTTCAATCCTGTTTCGAATAGAAAGACTGTCTAATAATAAATAGGTTTTCTGGCTTTTTAAATCCAAATTTTCCTTTCGATAGGCTTCCCAGAAACTTTCTGGTTTTTTGGCCGCATCGTCGTTGATTTCGATATAAAGCGAAGGATTTTTTATCGGATTATTGTTGTTTACACGAATATCAAAACTATTGCTTTCTGAAAGCAGATAGGTGAAATCTGAAGCGACTTTTTTTCTTGGTTCGGAACTCTCTTCAATATCCCCGTCAAACTGAATGGTGCCGCCTAAAATTCGGATATCATCATCATTTTTTCCTTTTACGATTTTAAAAGTGGTATTGCTCTGAAACCAAATTTTTTCTTTCGGAATATATTCAAATTCATGAACACCGCTGATATCCAAAACGCCTTTAATTCGCATTACGGCTTTCGCGACAGCAAAATTTTCTTTGTCAATATATAAAACGCCTTCTAGTCCAGAAACTCTGTGTTTTGATTTGTTTTTGAAATAAATCATATACGTATCGCGACCTTTTATACTGACAGTATCTAACAATTTATAATTGTAATTGGAAGTCGCATTCCTAGAAATCGGATTTTCGTATTTGGTTTCGAACAATTCGTAGTTAGAATCGTAAATCGAGATAGATTGAAGGTTGAAAGCCAGTACTTCATAAATAGGCTGTTTGAAACCAGCTATTTTTGTTCCTAAAACAGTTTCTTTCAATTTGTTATTCCCAAACTGATATTGAGAAACTTTTTCTGTTTGAAACAAATGCTGTTTGCTGACAATTTCTTTAAACTTATAATCCGAAGAATCAATGTTGACGATTTTTTTATCGAAATCTTTGTATGCTGCTGAAGTGTCAATACGTCCGTCAATAGAATCAGGGTTTGCCGTTACAATAAGTTTGTTATAGGTTTTATATTCAAAATTATTGAGCTTTTTCTGCGGATCGTTTGTCGATTTACTCGCAATAACTTTCTTTATTATCGTTAAGGCGGGATTTTCATTAGAAACCACAACTTCTTTTAAGTCATCGGTTTGCTGTAAAAGCGATATAGAGTAAAAGGTTTTGCTGCTAATTAGGGCAATCGTTTTGGTTTTAAAACCAATATAAGAAACCGTAAGCGATGTGGCTGAATTGCTAATTTTGAAAATAAATTTTCCGTCAACATCTGTAATAGTGTTATTGTTTTCTGAGGTGGTAATGGTAGCAAACGGAAGGGGTTTGTTGTTTGAATCGGTTACGATTCCGTTTATTTGAATTTGCGCCTGAAGGGTAAGCGTAAAAAACAAAGTCAAAAAACAAAATAGCTTCATACAGAATGATATAGTTTCAAAAACGAAAAGAATTTAATTTTCGTATGCAAAAATAACAATAAAAAAATCCGTCTGATGCAATTCACCAGACGGATTTTCTATTTTATCGCAAAACTAATTACACTTTCATGATTTCAGCTTCTTTTAAAGCCAATAATTCATCAATTTTTTTAATGTAAGCGTTTGTCAAGTTTTGAACTTCTTCTTCTGCAGATTTGCAGATATCCTCAGAAGTTCCTTCTTTTTCTAATTTTTTAATATCAGTATTAGCATCTTTACGAGAGTTACGAATACCGATTTTAGCATCTTCAGCTTCAGATTTTGCTTGTTTAGCCAAATCACGACGTCGCTCTTCTGTCAAAGGCGGTACACTGATGATGATAACGTCTCCGTTATTCATTGGGTTAAAACCAATGTTAGCAATCAAAATAGCTTTTTCAATAACAGACAGCATATTTTTTTCAAATGGCTGTAATGTAATTGTTCTCGCATCTGGAACGCTAATTTTAGATACTTGAGAAAGCGGTGTTGCAGATCCGTAATAATCAACAAAAACACCTCCAAGCATAGCCGGAGAAGCTTTTCCTGCACGAATATTAAGAAATTCTTTCTCTAAGTGTGCAATAGTACCGTTCATAGATTCCTCAGTACTTTCTAAAATAAAGTCTATTTCTTCAGTCATTTTTTTAAATTTTAGATTTTAGATGTATGATTTTAGATTTAAAATAAATGCATCTAAAATTTACTAACTAATATAATTTAATTTTTAAGATTGCTTTTTAATTTATAGAAAATCAGAAAGTTCTAACTTGTCTAAAATTCTAATAATCTAAGCAATCTAGATATTTACTACAGTTCCGATGTTTTGGCCTTCGCAGATTTTCAAAAGGTTTCCGATTTTATTCATATCAAAAACAACTATTGGCAATTTGTTTTCTTGGCTTAATGTAAACGCAGTAGTGTCCATTACATTTAATCCTTTTTTAAGAACATCATCAAAAGTGATATAGTCAAATTTCACTGCAGAAGCATTTTTTTCTGGATCAGAATCGTACACACCATCAACGCGAGTTCCTTTTAGAATAACATCAGCATTGATTTCGATACCTCTTAAAACGGCAGCAGTATCAGTTGTAAAATATGGATTTCCAGTTCCAGCACCAAAAATTACAATTCTGCCTTTTTCAAGGTGGCGATCTGCTCTTCTTTTAATGTATGGTTCTGCAATAGATTCCATTTTCAAAGCAGTCTGCAGACGTGTTTTCATTCCTTTATCTTCAAGAGCGCCTTGCAAAGCCATTCCGTTAATAACAGTTGCAAGCATTCCCATATAATCTCCTTGCACTCTGTCCATTCCTGAGCTTGCTCCGGCAACGCCTCTAAAAATATTTCCTCCTCCAATAACAATAGCAATTTCTACTCCTTTGTCGTGAATCTGCTTGATTTCATCTGCATATTCGCCTAATCTTTTTGGGTCTATACCGTATTGTAAATCACCCATTAAGGCCTCGCCGCTAAGTTTTAGAAGAATTCTTTTATATTTCATGTGTGTGTTGCGTTAATTTGTGCAAATATAGACATATTCTGATTTTTAAAAATAATGTTTGCAAAAAATTAATTAGTACCTCAATTTTAGATTTAAAACGGCTTTGCAGTCATTTCATTTTAAATGTGACAAATGTCATTTCTCGGTGTTTCGAAAATTTGTATTTTTATTGTATCCTAAAAAATAAAATAATATGAAAAGCATCGTAGCCAAAGCATTATTCAATAGTCATTCTTATGCTGAATACAGAAAAATAGTAACCGATTTGCTGACTGAAGGAAAATCAACTGGAAATGAGCAATCGGAAAGTCTTACCAATTATTCCAAATTGAATGAAGCCCGAATGAATAGGCTCGAGAAAACAATTACTATTTCAGAAGCTATAGCAGATAAACTTCAACACTTAGATAATCATTATATCTGGCTGGTACTTTCAGAAGGCTGGTGCGGAGATGCAGCGCAGATACTTCCGATTTTAAACAAAATGGCTTTGGCTTCTAATAAAAAAATCGATTTAAGAATTGCTTTGCGCGATGAAAACGAGGATTTAATGAGCCATTATTTAACTAATGGCGGAAGAGCAATTCCGAAAGTAATTATTATTTGCAAAGAAGCGGGAATTGTGCGTGCCGATTGGGGACCAAGACCAAAAGGTGCAGCCGAATTAATGGCAAAACACAAAAGAGAGGTTGGCCCTATAGACGAAAAAATAAAGACAGATCTACAATTATGGTACTTAGCAGATAAAGGAATTTCGGTTCAAGAAGAATTGGTCGAAATTATGGAGAATATCAAATATAATAGGCTTTAAGATGTTAATGTGTTGATAAGCAGAATATTTGGTTAATAAAATTGTCTTAAACTATTTTTAATTTATAAGAAATTTTGTAACTTAGTAAAACTAATCCCACATCTATTATAACTTTCAGATTTACTCTTTTTATTGGTGTTATTTAATTTTTATCTATTAACTATTAAAAAAAAATACACTATTATGAAAAAGTTATTCGAAAGATTTTATGATTTCTTTTCTACATTTTTATTTGGAGGGAAGAATGTGCCTCACTATTAAATGAGATAAGTATGAAGTAATAATACTTATTTTAGGAGCTTGGCACATTACTTTTCAAATAAATGTAATGTGCTTTTTTATTTATTACTTAAAGCTTTCTTCAAACAAAGTAATATCGATCGCATTTTTTACATCGTAATCGCCAATTTTTGTTCGGCGCAAAACGGTTAAATGCGAACCAGAATTCATTGCTTTTCCAAAATCGTAAGCTAGAGAGCGAATGTAAGTTCCTTTAGAACAAACCACTCTAAAATCTACTTCTGGCAATGCAATTCTCGTAATTTCAAATTCGTGAATCGTAGTTTTTCTGCTTTCAATTTCGATAGATTCTCCTGCGCGTGCATGCTCGTACAAACGAACGCCATCTTTTTTTATAGCCGAAAAAATAGGCGGTTTCTGGTCGATTTCGCCCAAAAATTGTTTTACAGTTTCATGAATCAGCGCTTCATCAATATGATCTGTTGGGAAAGTCTGATCGATTTCGGTTTCTAAATCGTATGATGGAGTAGTGGCTCCAATGTAAAAAGTTCCCGTATATTCTTTTGCCTGACCTTGAAGTTCAGAGATTCTTTTGGTGAATTTTCCAGTACAGATTAATAATAAACCTGTAGCCAAAGGATCTAAAGTTCCGGCGTGGCCAATTTTGAATTTTTTTGGAAGCCCAACTTTATTGATCAAAAGGTATTTTAATTTATTGACAGCCTGAAATGAACTCCATTTTAAAGGTTTGTCAATCAATAAAACCTGGCCTTCTAAATATTCTTCGGGTGTCATTATATGATGGTAAGCGGATGAATGAAAAAGTGAATCAATAATAAAATGATTCCAGCGATAATTCGGTAATAACCAAAAACTTTAAATCCGTTTTTGGTCAAAAAACCGATAAAAGTTTTGATTGCTAAAAGGGCTACAGCAAAAGCAACAATATTTCCGATAACCAGCATGTTTACTTGGTCGTGAGAAAGTTCAAATCCAGCTTTGTAATAGTCATAACATTTTTTTGCAGTTGCGCCCAGCATAGTTGGAACAGCCAAGAAAAATGAAAATTCTGCAGCAGAAGTTCTGGTTAGCTTTTGTGCCATACCTCCAACAATACTTGCACCGCTTCGAGAAACTCCAGGAATCATAGCAAGACATTGAAATAATCCAATTTTAAAAGCTTTGGCATAAGTAATTTCGGTAGAAACTTCTGGATCGTTTGGTTTGTTAAACCATTCGTCAACTTTCAATAAAATAATACCTCCTATTAAAAGTGAGATTGCAACAGTTACAGGATTTTCTAATAAGCCATCAATAAAATCGCTTAATAATAATCCTAAAACAACTGCTGGTATAAAAGCGACTAAAAGTTTGAAATAGAAATCAAAAGTTTGAAAGAAACGTTTGAAATATAAAATTACAACCGAAAGTATCGCGCCAAGCTGAATTACAATGGTAAAAAGTTTAGTGAAATCGTCATGTGCGATTCCGAAAAAAGAAGACGCAATAATCATGTGACCTGTTGAAGAAACAGGCAAAAACTCTGTAATTCCTTCAATAATGGCAAGAACAATAGCTTGTAATGTGTTCATTTAAAATTTTAGATTTTAGATTTTAGATTTTGGATTTTAGATTGCCTTTCGCTACGCTCAAGTTTTCAATTAAAATCTCAAAACTGATTTATTTTGATTTTTTGAATATAGAATAAATCGTGATTCCAAAACCGATTAAAACAGTTGTTGGCGCTAAACGAATACGTCTAAAGCTGAAAATATCCTCATTAAAAACATTTGGATCTTTACTTCCTCCACCAGACATTAAAATAAATCCAAGTGCTATAACCGCAATTCCGATTAATAAGATTTTATAATTAATGCTGTCAAAAAGAAATTCTTGTTTTGGCTGCTGTTCTGCGTTATTGTTGTTTTTCATTTTTATATATTTTGTAAACCCTGAAGCGTAGCCGAAGGGCATTTTTTTAATTGTAACCCTGAGCGGAGTCGAAGGGCAATCTAAAATCTAAAATCAGAAATCTAAAATTAATAAAGATCGTCAGTTCTTAAATTCAAGAAACGTTGTGTTGCAAAATGCGTACTTACCCAAGTAATTAAAACTCCTAATCCGAAAACGCCAACCAGAACTAAACCAGTTAAAGCTTTGTCTTCTAGAATTCCTAAACCTGGGAAATTAGTGTCTACATAAATTAAAAGTGCGATTAAAGCAATAATAGCAAGACCTGCGCCCAGCATTCCAAGTTTTACACTTCGCATTACAAACGGTTTACGGATAAAAGCTTTTGTAGCTCCAACCATCTGCATGGTTTTAATAATAAAACGGTTAGAATGTATAGACAAACGAAGCGAACTGTTGATTAATAAAACGGCGATTACAGTCAAGAAACCGCTGATAATCAAAATCCACATACTTACTTTTCTGATGTTGTCATTAACAAGATTGACCAATTGCTTGTCGTAAACAATATCAGAAATCATAGTATTTTGACGAAGACGGCTTTCGATTTTGGCGATGCTGTCTCTCTCTACATAATCTGCTTTTAAGTGAATGTCGTATGAATTCAATAATGGGTTTTCTCCCAAAAAGGTTAAGAAATCTTCTCCAATAATGTCAGTGTGTTCTTTTGCTGCTTTTTCTTTGGTTACATAAACAAAAGATTTCGCAAAAGGCGCTCTTTTCAATTCGGTATTAAAAGCTTTGATAATACTGTCGTTTGCTTCATTTTTGAAGAAAACGGTCATGGCGATTTTTTCTTTAAAATCGTCAGCCAGCTGTTTAGAATTAATAATGAATAATCCCAGTACTCCCAAAAGGAATAAAACCAAGAATACACTTAATACTACCGAAAAATAAGAGGAAATTAACCTGCGCTTTTGAAATTTATCAAAGTTAGAACTCATAGTCTGCTTAAATTATGTGGTAAAAATAGTAAACAATTTTTTTATTTAGGTTAATAACGTTCAAAGTTTTGACTTTATTAGCATAAATATACAATAACAGATTGAGATTTTTTTCTGCTTAAGTTTTTTTTAACCGCAAAGGGCGGAAAGATTTTGTTCTAAGTCTTAAGAAAAAATCTCGCAAAGACGCAAAGACGCAAAGTTTGATTAATCTTTGCGTCTTTGCGACGTTGCGAGCAAATTTTATGTTCTTTTCAAAACATAGCCCGCGGTTTCAACCGTGGGTACGCAACGAATTCACAATACGTTTCCCACGGTTGAAACCGTGGGCTATGTTCAAATCTTTGTCTCTCTGTCTCTTTGTCTCTTTGTCACTTTTCGTCTTTATCGAACTTTAAAAACTTCAATACTTTTTAGCCAATAAACATGTCTTGGCCCAGTGCTGATGTCATTTTTAGAAATCAAAATCATGTCTCCATTTTTAACTGGTTTTCCATTTTCTTCAAAAAGAACAAAAACATTTTCTCCGGTCGGATTATTAAAAAGTTCTGCCCACGAAAATGTTGCTTTATAATCGTCTGAAGCTCTTGCTACGATATAGAAGTTTCGGTCTTTATGATCGGTTTGTTTGATTTTGGCTTTTTCTAAAATGTCTTTTAAGAGAACACCTTTACAAACTTTAACTTCCCTTTTAAGAACACCATTTTTTCCAGTTATCTTAAGATTATCAATCGTCACGACTTTCATTTTCTGAAGAGAATCGACACTTAATTGCAGCGGAAATTCAACTTCGCCTTTTACATCAATTTGATGATTGACCAATTTCAAACTGTCCTCTGCCGAAAGTGCGTGATGATGATTTTCTTTTGAATTTTCTATAATAGCTTTTTCTTCTTTTTTAGAAGAATTGCACATCGTGAAAGTTAGAATGATAAACGGAATTAAAACGAAGATTTTTGTTTTCATAAATTATGATTTTTAAAGTTTTTTGGTTTCCCAAACTAATGATAGATAATATAATCCGCCAATTGATGGCCCGCCGAGAATTGAAGTATAAGGCTTGTTAAGGATATTGGTTCCGCCTAATTTTGCTGAAATACCTTTTTTGAAACTGTAATTTAGCTGAGCGTCCATTGACCAATACGCAGGAACCGTTCCGCTGACTAAAAAAGAAACGTAATCAAAGTTATTTTGGTAACGAGCCGTAACACTTGCGCCCAGATTTTTCCAGATATTTTGAGCAATCAAAGTTCCGTTTGCATTAAATTCAGGTGTATTGAAACCGTCTTCCAATCCGTCTTTGTCATCTGTTCGGTCCAATTTTGTGTAAGTCAGATTCGTCAATGCAGTAAAAGTTTCATCAATACGATATCTCAAACCTAAGCTTCCTCCGTAATTGTAAATTTTACTTTTCGAATTCGTCCATAAACGATAACGGTTTTGAGAGTTTTTGGAATATAAAGCTGTCGGAATCAAGTTTGGATCGCTCGTGTTTGGAATACTGGCCTCGACTTGCGCGATGAAATTTTTATACGAATTGTAATAGAAATCAGCATCAATAAAAAGACTTTGGTTCAAAGCAATTCCTCTAAAACCAATTTCGAAAGATTTGACAAACTCGGGTTGCAGATAAGTGTATGGATTTTTCTGAATCGTATTTTTGTTTTTTTCGATGGCCTGCGCCTGAGTCAAACCAAGCGTATTAACGTCGCTGTTTACTTGTGCCTGAAATTTATCAATCGAAGCTTTTGTATAAGAGTTTTCAAAAATACCATCAGACATAATTCTCAAACCTCCAACGCGTTTTACACCGCCTGAATTTACATTAGAAAATCCTTCAAAAATACTCGGAAAACGATAGCCATTCTGATAAGATGCTCTAAAGCTCAGACTTTGCTTTGGCGAATAAACAGCTGTAAATTGCGGCGTAAATTTCGCATCAAAATAATCGGCTTTGTCCATTCTTAAAGTGACTCCCAAACGTAGTTTACTTTCGAATAAATCTTTAGTTAGCTGGGTAAAACCTCCGAATTTCTGATACGTTAAATTTCCGCCGTCATTTTTTGGATTGATAAAATAATTTCCGTCTGGTACAATAATGTAATTTCTATAATCTAAACCGCTCAGCAATTTAGCATCGATTTTTTCGAAGAAATTAGAAAAAGCTTTGTCCCAATTAAACAAACCTTCGCCATGAACCAAAGTCGATTTCACGCGTAAAGCGGCACCAATATCCCAATTATTAATATCGATTAATTCGTTTTTCTTTGCTTCATAAGCTTCCGTTCCAGGTTCAAAACGGCCTTGATCAGAAGCTGTTCTGGCAATATGATGCGCATCGGCAACAGCCGAACCATTATTGATAGCATTGTTGTAAGCCGTTGTGTAATCCTTAAACCATTGATCGTCTGACTTAAAAGCGCGATCCATATTTTCGGCAAGTGAACGTAAATTGAATGAGTTTCCCGTATTTTCAGTTGTAGCATAAGCTTTTACTTGAAAAACAGGAGTATGATAATCAGCCGCAAATTGATTTAAAGTATAATTGTCTAATGTAAATCGGTTCGAACGCTGGTAAATAGTATTAATCAAAGCCGTTTTATAGGTTAAAGCGAGTTCGTGATCTTTTTTTGGACGAAAAAATAATCCGAAATCAGCTTTGTAATTGTTGATATTGTAGTCTGAAATATCCGTTTCGCGATAACCTGTTCTGGCAACGACATAATTTTTTCCATTCAGATTTAAGGTTTTTCGGTTTGCCGATTCATTTCCGTAGCCGTTCACTTCGTCATAAGCGGGATTATCGGCTCCGAATAAATTGGTTGAAGCATTGGCGTTCGGAGCCAAATCAGTTCTATCATCAGCAACCCAATCTGTTCCGCCAGTTGTAGACGCATTTATTTTGAAAGCCCATTTTTCGTTAAAAGCTTTTGCCAATCTCAAATTAAACTGTGAATATACTTTCGGTGAAAACCGATCCACATTTCCAACATGATTCACGCCTGTTAATTGCTGAATGCTGATTCCCTGATATTCAAAAGGATTTTTAGTCTGAATATTTGCCAGACCATTTATGGCGTTCATTCCGTACAAAGCTGCGGCAGTTCCCGGGATAATTTCTATTTTATCAATATCTAAATCATTTGCGCCCAAAGCGTTTGCAATTGGCGCACCCAAATGCGGCGCCTGATTGTCGATTCCGTCAACCAATTGTGCAAAACGAACATTAGTTGAATTTGCAAAACCTCTTGTGTTGATCACTTTAAAACCTAAACTCGGCGTAATAATTTGCACGCCTTTTACATTTTCTAAAGCTTCATAAATACTTGACGAACCCATCTTTTTGGCTTCCGCCGATTTTAACTGTTCAATGGTGGTGGGAGAGTGCATCAATTTTTCTGAACGGCGCGACGCTGTAATTACAATTTCATTCAGTTCTTCCTTAATAGTGTCTTGCGTTTTTTTGTTTTCCGTTTGAGAAAAGCTTTTTAGGCTTATAAAAAGAAATAATAAATAGAGTTTTTGGTTCATGGTTTTGGTTTTTCAGTATGTTTTAAAAAGAATACTGCTATTTAAAAATGTTTTGGTTGGTTGGGTTTTGAAATCAATTCAGTATGTTTTAAAATGAATACTGATTTTCAAGACAAAAAAAATGCTTTTTAAATTTATAAAATAGGATTAAAATCATAAGTGCGACTTTAAAAATTAAAGCCGATTAGTTGTCAATTAAAATTTCAAGTTCTGCGTTTCTTTCAATGCAAAATCTTTTATTCGTCTTTCTACTTCATAAAATACTTCAATCGCACGTTCGCCTGCTTCGGTCAACTTTGCGCCACCACCGCCTTTTCCGCCTAGAAGTTTTTCGACCAAAGGAGATTCTGCACGCTGATTCATTTCTTCAACCAATTGCCACGCCTGACGGTAAGCCATTTTCATTTCTTTTGCGGCATTGGTAATCGATCCCGTTTTTCGGATATTTTCCAAAAGCCAGATTTTTCCAATTCCAAGAAACGCACCTTCAGCTTCTTCAATCCAAACACGGACTTCAACATTATATTTCTTATTTTCTGACATTTATTTCCGAATAAATAAGTACTAGAGTCTTGCAATAATACGTATTTTTACTTAATTATGAATACGTAATTTGTTATTTTATTTGTTTGTCAATGAAATAGCTTTGGAACAAACAACAATAAATGTAAATTTGCGGATTAAATTAAGCGGCAAAGTGGAGAAACTCAGAACCTTTGCCTCTTAGAACCTTAGTATCTTTAAAAAAATGAAATACAATCCAAACGAAATAGAAGCCAAATGGCAGAAATATTGGGCAGAAAATCAAACTTTTGCAGCAAAAAAGAACTCTGAAAAACCGAAGCATTATGTTCTCGATATGTTTCCTTATCCATCAGGAGCAGGATTACACGTGGGGCATCCGCTGGGGTATATTGCATCAGATGTGTATTCGCGTTTCAAAAGACATCAAGGTTTCAATGTTTTGCACCCAATGGGTTACGACAGTTTCGGATTGCCAGCTGAGCAATATGCGATTCAGACAGGACAGCGTCCAGAAGATACAACTCGTGTAAATATTGACGGTGGAGTTGACAAAGAAGGAAAACAAATTGCGGGTTACAGAAAGCAATTAGATAAAATCGGATTCTCATTTGACTGGGCGCGTGAAGTTCGTACGTCAAATCCAGATTATTACAAACATACACAATGGATTTTTATCCAGCTTTTCAATTCTTGGTATTGCAGAAAACAAGGACAGGCTTTTGATATTTCAGAGTTGGTTACTGTTTTTGAAGAATCAGGAAATGCTTTGGTTGAAGCCGTTTGCGATGACAACGTAGCGATTTTTACTGCTGATGAATGGAACTCGTATTCTGAAGAGCAAAAAGAAAAAATCTTGTTGCAATACAGATTAACTTATTTGGCAGAAACTGAAGTAAACTGGTGTCCAGGCTTAGGAACTGTTTTGGCAAACGACGAAATTGTGAACGGAGTTTCGGAGCGTGGTGGGTTTCCTGTTATAAGAAAAAAAATGACACAATGGAGTATGCGAATTTCTGCTTATGCCGAGCGCTTACTTGAAGGTTTAAATGATATTGATTGGAGTGAGTCTATTAAAGAATCTCAAAGAAACTGGATTGGGAAATCGGTAGGAGCGATGGTTACTTTTAAAGTGAAAAATCACGATGAAGTAATTGATGTTTTTACCACTCGTCCAGATACAATCTTCGGAGTTACTTTTATGACTTTGGCGCCAGAACATGATTTGGTTGCTAAAATTACAACTCCAGAACAAAAAGCAGCTGTTGAAGCCTATATCGAAAAAACGTCTAAACGTTCAGAGCGTGAGCGTATGGCCGATGTAAAAACTATTTCTGGTGTTTTCACAGGAGCTTATGCGGAACATCCTTTTACAAAAGAACCAATTCCGGTTTGGATTGGAGATTACGTTTTAGCAGGTTATGGAACGGGCGCAGTTATGGCGGTTCCTTGCGGAGACGAAAGAGATTATGCTTTTGCTAATTTCTTTAAAGGGCAAAACGGAATGCAGGAAATCAAAAATATCTTCGCAAATGTTGATATTTCTGAAGCAGCTTACGGATCTAAAGATAACGTAGAAATCGCAAATTCTGATTTCTTAAACGGATTAAATTATAAAGAAGGAACTAAAAAAGCCATCGAAAAATTAGAAGAAATAGGTCAGGGAACTGGAAAAACCAATTATAGATTGCGTGATGCGGTTTTTTCTCGTCAGCGTTATTGGGGTGAGCCGTTTCCAGTTTATTATGTAAACGGATTGCCAAAAATGATTGACGGACAGCATTTACCAATTATTTTACCAGAAGTAGAGAAATACTTGCCAACTGAAGACGGTTTACCGCCTTTAGGAAATGCAGCGGTTTGGGCTTGGGACACAAAACAAAACAAAGTTGTTGATACCAATTTGGTTGACAACGTTTCGATTTTTCCTCTTGAATTAAATACGATGCCAGGCTGGGCGGGAAGTTCATGGTATTGGATGCGTTATATGGATGCACACAATGAAAATGAATTTGCGTCTAAAGAAGCTTTGAAATACTGGGAAAATGTAGATTTATACATTGGTGGAAGCGAGCACGCTACAGGTCACTTATTGTATTCTCGTTTCTGGAACAAATTCTTAAAAGACAGAGGTTATGCTCCAACAGAAGAACCATTCAAAAAACTGATTAATCAGGGAATGATTTTGGGTACGACAGCTTATGTTTACAGATTGGAAGGAACAAATACTTTTGTATCTAAAAACAAAATCGGAGATCAAAATGTACAGCCAATTCGTGTGGATGTTAAGTTTGTGAATTCTTCAGATGAATTGGATATTGAAAAGTTCAAAAAGTGGAGAGAAGATTTTAATACAGCTGAGTTTATTTTAGATGATAACGGAAAATATATCGTTGGACGTGAAGTAGAAAAAATGTCGAAATCATACTATAATGTAGTAACTCCAGACGATATTTGCGCAGAATACGGAGCAGATACATTACGTTTGTACGAAATGTTTTTAGGTCCGTTGGAACAGGCAAAACCTTGGAATACGGCTGGTATTTCGGGAGTTTTCGGTTTCCTTAAAAAATTATGGAGATTGTATTTCGATGATAATGGTTTAATTGTAAACAACGACGAACCAACTAAAGACAATTTGAAATCATTGCATAAAACCATCAAAAAAGTAGCTGATGATATTGAGAATTTCTCTTTCAATACTTCGGTTTCTCAGTTTATGATTTGTGTGAATGAATTGTCTTCTCAAAACTGTCATTCAAGAGCGATTTTAGAGCCGTTAGCGATTTTGGTTTCTCCTTACGCTCCTCATATTGCAGAGGAATTATGGGCACAATTAGGAAGCACAACTTCTATTTCTGAAGTTGCTTTCCCAATTTTTGAAGAGAAACATTTGGTTGAAACCAATAAAGAATATCCAGTTTCTTTCAACGGAAAAATGCGTTTCACAATCGAATTGCCTTTGGATTTAACAAAAGAACAAATCGAAGAAATCGTTATGAAAGACGAAAGAACTCAAAAACAATTGGACGGTAGAACTCCAAATAAAGTGATTATCGTTCCTGGAAAAATTATTAACCTTGTAGGTTAATAATTTAAAATTCCAAAATATTAAAATTCCAAATTCCAATTCTTGTTGGGGTTTGGGATTTTTTTTTGTGTAATTTTTTCCGCCACGAATTCACGAATTTTTTTGCAATTAATTCGTGAATTCGTGGCGGAAAATTATCCGAATCAGTTTGGAATTAAGTCTAGTTTGTCAGTCTGAGCGAAGTCGAAGACCACGCGAGCAACTCTAATAAGATTGGTTTTTTTTGCCACAGATTAAAAAGATTTCCACTGATTTTTTTGTTTCACGCAGATTTTAAATGATTTAAGCAGATCTAGAGATTTCAATAAATAAAAAATCATATTAAATCTGCTCTAATCTGTAGAATCTGCGTGAAAAAAAATCGTTTCGACTTTCCTTTGTCGAGCTTCTTACGTGGTCTTCGACTCCGCTCAGACTGACAAAAAATGAGAAAAAAACTTTGCGTCTTCGCGCCTTCGTGGCAAAAAGAACTTGCGTACTTTGCGAAAAACCTTTGCGTTCCTTGCGGTTAAACCCCGCTCCAATATTGGAATTTGGAATTTAATAATTGAAATTTTAAAAAGTTTTGTAACATTTTAATAGTTCTCGTATCCAAAGCATGGATCCGATTATTTATAAACTTAAAAACTATTAAAATGAAAAAGTATATCATATTAGTTATCGCATTCTTATTTTCAGCATTATGTTTAAATGTTTTTGGACAGACAAAATCATATCCGTTTGAAGTGGTTAAAACGGGAAACGGAAAAAAATCAATAATCTTCATTCCTGGATTTGCCTCTTCTGGAGAAGTTTGGAATGAAACTAAAACCGCATTCGAGAAAAATTTTACGTGTTATACATTAACAATGGCGGGTTTCGCAGGAGTAAAACCGCAACCGAATCTTTCTTTTGAAAATTGGAAAAACGGAATTGCTAATTATATCAAAGACAATAAAATTGAAAAACCAATTGTAATCGGTCACAGTATGGGTGGCGGACTGGCACTGGCCATTGCGGCAGATTATCCAGAATTGGTTGGGAAAATTGTTGTGGTAGATGCGCTTCCTTGTCTGGCGGCTTTGAGTGATCCTTCATTTCAATCAAAAGAAAATAATGATTGTTCGGCAACGGTAAATCAGATGACTGCTCTAAATGAAAAGCAGTTTTACGATTTGCAAAAACAAACAATGCCAAGACTTTTGGCAGATCAATCAAAACTAGAAATGGTTGTAGATTGGAGTGTAAAATCAGATCGAACTACTTTTGGACAAATGTATTGTGATTTTTATAATACCGATTTAAGAGCTAAGATCGCAGAGATAAAATGTCCTTCGCTAATTTTATTAGAGTCTTATTTTATAAATTTAAAACCTGCAATCGACGATCAATATAAAAATTTGAAAACAGCCGATTTTAAATACGCTAATAAAGGCCTGCATTTTATTATGTATGACGATACCGCTTGGTATTTGGAGCAGTTAAATAATTTTATAAAAGCTTAAAATGGAATTCGAAGAAATATATAAAACCTATTGGGATCGAATTTTCAGGCTTTGCATGGGTTTTGTCAACGATCACGATGCCGCGCAGGATCTAACTCAGGAAACTTTTATCATTGTCTGGCAGAAACTGGAAACGTTTAGAAACGAATCGGCTATTGGGACTTGGATTTTTAGAATTGCTTCTAATAATTGTTTAAGGCAGATCGAAAAGCAAAAGCGTTTTCCAAAATCAGAGCTTCCGGTTCATCTTTCAGAAGAAAAACAACAATCAATAGAACCTCAGATTCAATTTTTGTATAAATGTATTGCTGAGCTTCCAGAAACCGACCGTATCATTATTTCATTAGAATTAGAAGAAATAAAACAAGCAGAAATTGCAGCAATCGTCGGGCTTTCAGAAGCAAATGTTAGAGTGAAAATTCACAGAATAAAAGAAAAACTGACTCAAAAATTTAAAGAAAATGGACAACGATAATACTATAGATTTTAAAGATTTATGGAAAAAACAAACCGTAAGTCAGCCCGATATGAAAGATTTGTTGGCCCGATTAAGTAAGTTTAAAAAAACGGCTTTACGCTGTTTGTGGTTGACCAATATTACGCTCTTTGCAACAAGTGCTTTTATTGCTTTTATCTGGATATATTATCAGCCACAATTTATTTCGACCAAAATAGGAATTGTGATTACCATTCTGGCTATGGTAGTTTATGTGTTTGTTTATAATAAATTATTGAACGATTACAGAAACATTGATTCTACACAAACCAATCAGGAATATCTTCAAAAACTGATTTTGATAAAAAAGAAACAGCAGTTTCTGCAAACTAAAATGATGAGCTTTTACTTTCTGTTTCTCACAATCGGAATTTGTTTGTATATGTACGAATACGCCAGCAGAATGAGTATTTTAGCCGCGAGTTTAACTTATGGAATCACTTTGTTCTGGATGCTCTTCAATTGGTTTTACCTTCGTCCAAAACAAATTAAAAAACAGCAGGATAAAATAAATAGTTTGATTGGGAAATTTGAAGAGGTTAATCGTCAATTAGAATTGTAAAAAAAAACATCTCAAATGTGCTTTGAGATGTTTAAATTTTTTGTTCTTAGAATTTTTATTTTTTAACAAAATTACTGTCATATTGAAAATCGCATATTAATATACCCGCTATATTTTCGCCTAGAGGAGCAAATGCCCCTTTAACATATCCTCCTTCAGGTTGGTAAGCAGTCCATTTTTGACCTCCTACATTACGAAGTGAACTTCCAGAACCTGCAGGGTATGACATAGTGATAGCGAAATCTGCAAGAGGATTGTTTCCTGATTGCGAAAATCCTGCGTACGATGATGCATTTGTACTGAATAAAGAAGGACATAATGTTAAAAAACCTGTTGCAGGATCCTTGTATAAAGCTTGGAATTCAGCATAATATCTAAAGAAAGTTCTTCCAAAATCATCTTCATGCGTCTGTCTTCCAGCACTATATAATATTATATATTTCATATCAGGAGCAGAGGCTGCGATTCCCTGCTTCCCGGATTCAGTAATAAATTTATTAGTTGTACTATGTGAATTAGTAAAATCATGATAAATTCCATTGATAATAACATTTCCTTTTACATTTATAACTTCTCCATTTCTATTTTCGAATATAGTTTCTACTTGATTATAATTGTTTCTTTTTAGAAATTTTTCATATTTATGAAACAATTTATTAGCCTTGTCAGCATTTAATATTTGTAATGAATTAATTTCATCAGCGATGCTTTGTATACTTGTAAAGTCTAAATTTTTTCTTAAGTTATTAATGTCAATTAATCTATCTGAATGATAATTTTTTAAAACCTCACTTATAGAGTTGTCTGAAAGTGGTGTTTTTGAAGTAGAATTTTTCGAAATATATTTTTGTGCTGTCTGGCTATCCATTTCGGCTTTTATAGCAGAAATCTCATCAATCTTTTCGTCCATTTTTTCAATAGAAGAAAAAGCTAGAACTTCAGTTTTTGCAAGTGCGTTTTCTGATGGTGTTTCGTCTTTAGAGCACGAAGTAATCATCAAGGATAAAATAGCGAATAAGTAAATTTTTTTCATTTTTTTAATTGATTTTAATTAATATATAAAGAGCGATCTCATAAAAGAAAAACTTCGCAATTTGCGAAGCTTTTTCTTTACCAAAAACAAAAAATCTAAATTCTAATTCCTATAGAGGAAAAACGTATGGCGTAAGAGGTAATACAATTATACCATCATTTGTTGCTGTTGCCGTTAATTCGTTTTCTAATTTCCCTCCAATATAAATTTTTCCTGTCAATGTCTGTCCAGCTACACCTCCGTATCCGCTTGCGCTTAAAGACGCGCCCATAGATTTTGCTTCAGCTGTAAATTCTTTAGTCCACGGAAGTTTAGTGATATCTTCATTCAAAACATTTCCTCCTTTTTCAAAATAAGTTGTAGAAAGAGTTCCTGTGTAGTTTCCAGTGATTTCGTATCTAACATCTCTTGAGTTGTTTGAACCTCCATTATCGTCGTTATCGCTGCTGCAAGAAACTGCTGTAAAAGCAAGGGTCAATACAATTGCTAAAGTTTTCAAAATTGATTTCATAATAAAATTCTTTAATTAAAATTCATAGTCAAACAAAATTAGCCCCTTATAAAAGAGTTATCAATACCTGATAAAATGTATTTTTTTTTACCTGATATCAGGTAAAAGCTGCTGTTTTCTTTTTGAAAGTCGTTAAGCTTTAATAACTTTGAGTAAATGCCTTATTTATGAAGAAAATCTACGCCTTTTTATTTTTCTTGTTTTTCACTGCAATTTCTCATTCACAAGTAATTCTTTCCTTAGATGATGATACTGTTTATATTGACAGTATTGTTAGAATCACAAAAAACACCAAATCCGACAGCGTCAAAAGTTTGAATAGTTTCAAATTGTCGAAACTTTTTTTAATGACGCAGGATGCGAAAAAATCCAAAGAATATCTCGAGCAGGCAAATCGGCTAAAAACTAAGTTTCCGTTTTTAAGAGATGCTGCTGTTTTTTATAATGCGTATAGTTTTATAGAAAAAGGCGATTTGGAAGGTTTTGAAAAAACGCTGGTAGAAGCCAATACTAAACTTAAAAAATACCGTAATAAAGAAGCGTATAAACTACGTGCCACAATACTTCAGAATTACGGTATTATGCAGCAGCGTAAGAATAACGAAAATGCCTATATGAAATTATTGGTAAATGAAGCTATTCCGATAGCTAAAAGAAGTGGTGATTACGAATTGATTAGTGCGCTTAATAAAGCTGTTGCAATTATTTTCATGAACAATGACGAGCGCGAAAAAGCTGCAGAATATCTCGATCAGGCACAGAAATATATTGAAAGTACCACTAAAAAATCGGCCACTTTAGCCGAGTCTAAAATGGAAACCTATATTATAAATGCGGAAAATTTAGTAGAACTCAAACATTTTTATGACGCTAAAGAAATTCTGGACAAAGCCTATTTGACCTTAGAGAAATATCCAGAATCCAACTTAAATGATTCGTATTTTTATTCGGAAGGGATTTATTATGCAAAACAAAACAAGCATGCCGAAGCCTTAGCCAGTTTTGATAAAGGAATTAAATCGGCTCAAAGCCATCATAATGCGATTGCCGTAAACCGATTGAAATTTGCTGAATATGAAGTGCTTTTTAAGCTTAAGAATTACGATAAAGCCAAAAGCAATTTAGAATATTTAGTAGAAAACACGCCTTTTATTGTAGACAAGAAAAACTATTATAAAGAATTGTCGAAGGTTTATAACGCTACTAAAGAATATCCGAAAGCGTATTATTATTCAAATAAATACAATGTTATTAATGATAGTTTAAATGATGCGAAATTAAAGAACGAAATTGTTGAGCTTGAGGCCAAATATAAAAAAGCAGAAAGCGAAAAGAAAATCGGATTGCTTCAGTCTGAAAATGAAAAAGCCGTGTTGCAGGTAAACAACAATCGTTTGAATATGATGCTTTTTGCGGTTCTTTCATTTGTTTTGTTTTTAATTGTTTTGTTTTTGTGGAGCTGGAATAACTATCAGAAAAAGATCAGTTTTCAAAAAGAAGTCAATCATAAACAAGAACTCGAGGCATTAGAAAATCAGCAGAAATTATCTGTTTCGAATGCGCTAATCGAAGGAGAAGAAATCGAACGTAAAAGAATTGCTAGAGATCTACACGACGGACTTGGAAGTATGCTTTCTGGTCTCAAAATTCATTTGAATCTCGCCGAACGCGAAAACAATGAAAATGCTCCGAATATCAACGGAATGCTAAACGATTCGATTAAAGAACTTCGTAATATTTCTCAGAATTTAATGCCTGAAAGTCTGATGAAACTTGGACTGGAACATGCGCTGAGAGATTTATGCGCTTCGCATTCAACAGCCGAAACTACAATTGAATTTCAGTATCTGATTAAAAAAACGACTTTGCCACAGCATTTTAAAATTATGATTTTCAGAATTATTCAGGAACTTTTAAATAATGCTTTAAAATATGCCAAAGCTTCTCAGATTCTAGTTTCGTGTTCCCAGAATAAAGATGTTTTTTTTATAACGGTTGAAGATAACGGAATCGGATTTAATGTTGAATATGCAGAAAAGAGAGACGGAATGGGCTTGCGGAATATCAAAAACCGTGTGGCTTTTTTAAACGGAAAATTAGAAATAGATTCTGTTATTGATAAAGGAACTTCGACTTACATCGAATTAAAATATAATCCAAATCATGAGTATGAAATATAAAACGGTAATAGTAGACGATCATCCGATTGTAATTTCTGGAATAGCGGGCCTATTGTCGGATTTAAATGATATAGAAATAGTAGAAAAATTCGAATCGGGAATTGCGCTTTTAAAATATATAGAAGACAATAAAGTAGATTTGATTTTAATGGATATTTTTCTCCCTGTAATAAATGGAGTTGATTTGTGCAAAACAATCAAACAAAAGCATCCTAAAATCGTAATTCTGGGTATGAGTAGCCAGTCTGAAAGAAGTTTGGTTATGCAGTTCATTCAAAATGGTGGAAACGGATATATTCTTAAAAATGCTTCTTTTGATGAGTTTAAAGAATGTATTTATAAAGCAATTGATGGCGAAATTGTTTTTAGCGAAGAAGTAAAAACCATAATCAGCCAGCCCTTGTCTGAAGATTTAGAGCGAATTCCAGGTTTAAGTAGGAGAGAGCGTGATATTGCTTTATTGCTTTCGCAAGGAAAATCGACTCAGGAAATTGCCGATGATTTGTTTTTAAGTTTCTTAACCGTCCAAACGCATCGTCGTAATATTCTTCAAAAGTATAAAATGAAAAATGTGGCAGAATTAATTGCTTTTTTAATCAAAAACAACATGCTGAATTAAGTCAAAAGTGGTAGAAAAATGCCAAAATGACATTTTGTTAAAATGGTTCGCAATTTGCAGTTTGTTTTGTAAATTTAAAAATCAATCTAAAAACACAAAAAAAATGGGATCAGGATATTTAATTATTGCTGGAGCTATCATGTTGTTCAGCTGGCTGGTAAGCTCACAGCTGAAGAGTAAATTTGAATTGTATTCGAAATTACAGCTAAGAAACGGAATGAGCGGACGTGAAATTGCAGAGAAAATGCTGGCTGATAACGGAATTACAGATGTTCGTGTTATTTCAACACCGGGTCAGTTAACAGATCATTATAATCCATCAGATAAAACAGTAAACTTAAGTGAAGCAGTTTACAATCACAGAAACGCAGCCGCGGCAGCAGTTGCAGCACACGAATGCGGTCACGCCGTGCAGCACGCAATTGGTTACGAATGGCTTACCATGCGTTCTAAATTGGTGCCGATTGTAAGCGTTGCATCCAATTATGTGCAATGGATTTTAATTGCAGGAATCTTAATGATTAAAGTTTTTCCTGGATTATTATTAATCGGAATTATCATTTTTGCAGCAACGACTTTGTTTTCTGTTATTACGCTTCCAGTTGAGTACGATGCGAGTAACAGAGCGTTGGCTTGGTTAGAAAATAAACACATGCTGACGCAAGAAGAGCAAGCAGGAGCAAAAGATGCTTTAAAATGGGCAGCAAGAACGTATGTAGTAGCTGCAATTGGTTCGATCGCAACGTTATTGTACTATATCTCGATTTATTCGGGAAGTAGAAGAAATTAATTTGGTAATTAGATAATTAGTCAATTAGATAATTTATAGTAACCCTACAGTTTTTTGAAAGCTGTAGGGTTTTGTTTTTAAATAGTATTTCAAGCTGAGCGAAGTCGAAACCTTTTTAGCGGATTTTTAAAATTATCTAATTATCTAATTTCCAAATTGGCGCATTATCAAATTCCTCAATTATCTAATTATCAAATTGGCGCATTATCTAATTACAATTGAATCTGCCTATCAATCTGCTGATCCAGCGAAATAAAAGTTTCGGTTCTCGAAACCCCTTCAATTGCTTGGATTTTTGTATTCAAAAGTTGCATTAAATGTTCGTTATCGCGACAAATGATTTTAATTAAAACAGACCAGTTTCCTGTGGTATAATGGCATTCTAAAACTTCGGGTATTTTTCTAAGTTCTTTTACCGCTTCAGAGTTTCTGGATGCTTTGTCCAAATATACGCCAACAAAAGCCATGGTGTTGTAACCCAAAACTTTCGGATTTACTGTAAACTTAGACCCAGAGATAACCCCAGATTGTTCTAGCTTTTTTAATCGCTGGTGAATTGCAGCACCAGAAATTCCGATTTTATTAGCGATTTGCAAGATTGGTTTTCGGGCATCGTCCATTAGATATCGAAGGATTTCTTTGTCGATTCCGTCAATTTCAATTAAAAGGGAGTTGATTTTCATAACTTATAATTTGAAACTATTTTTTGAGATTTGGGTTTTGAATAGCAATCAAATGTAGTTAAAAGACGTTGGAAATAAAATTCTAAGATGAAAAATTCCCAATTCCAATTTTATGGATGGTGCAAATTTAACCGCCACGAATTCTCGAATTTTTTTTGCAATTAATTCGTGAATTGCTTCGCCTGTTCGCTATCGCTCGAGTCGTGGCGGAAAATTACCCGAATTAGTTGTGATTAATTCTAGTTTGTCAGTCTGAGCGGAGTCGAAGACCACGCTAGTAACTCTACAAAGATTGGCTATTAGATTGCGGAGCTCCTTACTTGGTCTTCGACTCCGCTCAGACTGACAAAAAATGAGAAAAAAACCTTGCGTTCTTTGCGGTTAAAAAAACTGCTTTAAAACAAAAAATCCAAATCCCAAGTGATTAGTTTGGAATTTGGAATTTTAAATATTGTAATTTCTTAGGTTTATTTTCCTTTGTTGGCTTCTGCAACGTATTTTTCTAAAGCCATTGTCATAGAAGGAGTTTCAGGAGTTGGAGCAAGAATATCAATTCTCAATCCGTGGTCTAAAGCCTCTTTCTGTGTTGTGCTTCCGAATACGGCAATTCTGGTATCGTTTTGTTTAAAATCTGGGAAATTTTTAAACAATGATTTAATTCCTGTTGGACTGAAAAAAGCTAAAACGTCGTAATAAACATCAGCTAAATCAGATAAATCACTCATTACAGTTCTGTAAAAAATAGCTTGTGCCCAATCTACTTTTAAACCGTTTAGGGTAACAGGAGCATCTGCATTTAATTGGTCAGATGCAGGAAGCAAAAACTTCTCGTCTTTGTACTTCTTGATTAACGGAGATAAATCTGCAAAATCTTTTGCTCCAACGTAAATTTTACGTTTTCTGTATACAACATACTTTTGAAGGTAAAACGCAACAGCCTCAGATTGACAAAAATACTTCAATCCTTCAGGAACTTTGTAACGCATTTCATCAGCCACTCTAAAAAAATGATCTACAGCATTTCGACTTGTTAAAATGATCGCAGTGTAATGATTAAGATCGATTTTTTGTAATCGAATCTCTTTTGCGCTAACCCCTTCTACATGAATAAATGGTCTGAAATCAATTTTTATTTTGTGTTTTTGTTGGAGCTCAAAGTAAGGAGAATTCTCCACTTTAGGTTCAGGCTGTGACACCAAAATTGTTTTCACTTTCATATTATAAATATTTTCTAAGCACTCCCTTTTGTTATCCAATAATAAAGAAAATAATAAGGGGCTATTTCAAGAGCGCAAAGATATAAAATAAAATAAAATAATTTGCCGATTATTACGTTTTGATACGTTTTGATAGAAATAAAGTAAGAGTATACGCTAATACACAGCGAAATACCTATGATTGCTAGCGGAATTATTTGCGGAATATTGTTATAATAAAACAAAACAGCATTGATTGGAAGGATTAAAACGCCAATATACGTCCTGTAAGTTACTTTTTGTAGGTTAAATAGTTCTACAAATTCGTCAATGTTGAATGAAGTTGCTACAATTTTTTCGATCAAATACTTTCCTAAAATGAAATAAAGCAGAAAAGTAGCAATCTGTATAAATAGAATCCAGTCGGTCTTTTTAATGCTGCTGTCAAAAATATTCATTGCAAGAAGAATAAAAAAAGCAAACGATATGATCTGCACAAAAAATAGCCCCACAGTAAAGCTATTTTTCATGTGGCTGTTGTCTCGGTAAATTTTAGCGTATTTGTCAGAAAAAATAAGTTTACTAAATTCACTAAATCTTGTTTCGTAAGCAGATTTTGTCATGGCAACAACGGCAAAGGTCACCACAAATAAAAGTGTTGCCCAGTCTTTGTTTTCAATAATTCGAGGGTGAAGTTGTTCAATCATAGCGTTACAAAATTAGTAATTTTTTGATGCAATACTTTTATTATATATTTATTATGAATCAAATGCTATAAAAAGTTTACTTTTGCGGTGAAATTACCGAGAAAAAATGAATGATAGTATTGTCATAATTCCCACATATAACGAAATTGAAAATATAGAAAGTATAGTAAGAGCTGTACTTTCGCAGCATAAATCTTTTCATCTGCTGATTATTGATGATAATTCTCCTGATCATACTGCTAAAAAAGTGATCGCTTTACAGGAAGAATTTCCAGGGAAACTTTTTTTAGAACAAAGAACCAAAAAATCAGGATTAGGAACCGCGTATGTTCACGGCTTTAAATGGGCTTTGGAACGCGACTATCAATTTATTTTTGAGATGGATGCCGATTTTTCGCATAATCCAAATGATTTAGAGAAATTGTATGATGCTTGCCATTTTGGTGGAGCAGATCTTGCTATTGGATCGCGTTACGTAACGGGAGTAAATGTGGTAAACTGGCCTTTAAGCCGAGTTTTGATGTCTTATTTTGCATCTGTTTACGTGAAGTTTATCACCGGAATGAAGATTCACGACGCTACTGCGGGTTTTGTTTGTTATAAAAGAGAGGTTTTAGAAAAAATCAATCTGAACAAAATAAAATTTGTCGGGTATGCGTTTCAAATTGAGATGAAGTACAGAACTTATTGTGCTAAATTTCAAATTACCGAAGTCCCAATTATTTTTACAGATAGAACAAAAGGAGTTTCTAAAATGAGCAATGCTATTATTAAAGAAGCTATACTTGGAGTGATTTCACTTCGATTAAGAAAATTAGTCAATTCATTATAAACCACTAAGATGAACAGGATTTTAATAAAAAATGCCAAAATTGTAAACGAAGGGACAATTTTTGAAGGTGATGTTTTAATTGAAAACGATTTGATTGTTGAAATTGCAGACAGCATTTCATTAAAAACTTCAGATTGTATCGTAATCGATGCTGAAGGAAATTATCTAATGCCAGGCGCCATAGACGACCAAGTGCATTTTAGAGAACCAGGATTGACTCATAAAGGAGATATTGAATCAGAATCTCGCGCGGCGGTTGCGGGGGGAATTACTTCTTTTATCGAACAGCCGAATACAGTTCCGAATGCGGTTACACAAGAAATCTTAGAAGATAAATATCAGATTGCATCTCAGAAATCATTTGCGAATTATTCGTTTATGATGGGAGCAACCAACGATAATTTGGAAGAAGTTTTAAAAACGAATCCAAAAAATGTTGCCGGAATTAAAATTTTCTTAGGTTCATCAACAGGAAATATGCTGGTTGACAATGAAGCAGTTTTGGAGAAGATTTTTTCTAGCACGCCAATGTTAATTGCGGTTCACTGTGAAGACGAAACTACAATTAAAAATAATCTTGCTGCTTTTAAAGAGCAATATGGCGATGATGTTCCGGTAACGGCGCACAACTTAATAAGAAGTGAAGAAGCTTGTTATATTTCGTCTTCAAAAGCTGTGGCGCTGGCAAAACGAACTGGAGCGAGATTGCATATTTTCCATCTTTCAACTGCGAAAGAAATGGAATTGTTTACGAATAAAATTCCGTTAGAAGAAAAGAAAATCACTGCTGAGGTTTGCGTGCACCACCTTTGGTTTACTGATGAAGATTATAAAACAAAAGGGAATTTCATTAAATGGAATCCGGCTGTAAAAACAGCAGAAGATCGTGCAGAACTTTGGAAAGCATTAAATGACGGAAGAATTGACGTAATTGCAACCGATCATGCGCCTCATACCAAAGAAGAAAAACAGCAGTCTTACTTAAATGCACCTTCTGGCGGTCCGCTAGTGCAGCATGCCGTTGTGGCGATGTTTGAAGCGCATCACCAAGGAAAAATTAGCGTGGAGAAAATTGTAGAGAAAATGTGCCATAATCCGGCTAAACTTTTTAAGATCGAAAAAAGAGGTTTTATTAAAGAAGGCTATTATGCCGATTTAGTTATTGTAAATCCAAGTTTGCCTTGGAGTGTAAATCAAGACAATATTTTAGCAAAATGCGGATGGTCTCCTTTTGAAGGTTATACCTTTAGATCGAGAATTACGCATACTTTCGTAAATGGAGAATTGCTTTATAATAACTTCAAAGTAAAAGATTCTAGAGCTGGAAAAAGATTATTGTTTGACAGATAAAAAACGACTATGAAGAATCTTATAGTAATACTATTGGTTTTATTTCTTTCTATCAGCTGTAAAAAAGAGGTTGTAAAACAACCTGCAAAGCTTATTGAGAAAGAGAAGATGATCGATATTATGTATGATTTATCTCTTTTGGAAGCAATGAGATATCAGAAACCATTGTCTTTGGATTCGATAGAAAATGATCCGACTAAGTTTATTTTGAAAAAATACAAAGTAGACAGTCTTCAATTTGCTCAAAACAATATGTATTATGCCTCTGATTATGATAACTATAAAGACATGTTTGATGAGGTAAATAAAAGAATTTCTGTAAACCAGAGAGCGGCAGATTCTTTAGCTAAAATTGATGAGAAAAAAGCAGCTAAGGAAAATAAAAAGAAAGCCGCAGCAGTCTCCAAAGATTCTGTGAAAAAGACAATTCCTAAGGTAAATATCGATTCTATAAAAAGAGCTCAGATGGAAAACAGAAAGAAAAAACTATAGTTTAGAGCTTTCTTTAATATAATGATGAATATCAGTAAAAACCGTTCCTAGAGCGGTTTTTATTTTTTCGTTACTATACAGATTCTTTGAGTAAGAAGCTTTTGCTGTTGCTTTTGTAATACTTCTTTTTCTGAAAAATAAAGTAGAAAATATTCCGTCAGTAATCCATAATAAATTCATCAGGAAAGGCTTGGCGTGAATGTGTGGTCGCTTTACTTTTAAAACATCTGAAATTGTGTCCAAAAGATCTTTAAAAACAATATTATCTGCGATAAGTGTAAAGCGTTCATTTTTTATTTCACTTTTCATCAGTTCATAACTTGTTTTTACTACATCATCAATAGAAATAAAGCCAGTACTTCCTAGCGTATAGAACGAAAGTCCATTAGAAACCTTTCGATAGATTTCGCTACTTCCTTCATCAAAAATATCCATCATTTTTGGCGGACCCAAAATAACGCCCGGATTTACAATAATGACATTTAATCCTTCCTGATGTGCACGCCAGACTTCCATTTCGGCACCGTATTTAGAAATAGCGTAATCGCTGTGTGGTTTCTCTGGGTTCCAATCTGTTTCTTCGGTAATGTGTGTTTCGTGAGGAGCAATATCTCCTAAAGCAGCAATCGAACTGATATAGCAGAACTTTTCTATTTCTTTGGCAATAGCAAAATTGACCATATTGGCAGTTCCTTCGATATTGGTTTTTCTAAGGTTTTCTTCGTCTTTTGGTTCGAAAGAAATAAAAGCAGCGCAATGGTATACTTGTTTGATGTCGATAAAAGCGGTTTCAAGTGAAGGTACATCTAGAATATCGGCTTCAAGCCAATTGATTTTTTCAAATAAGTGTCCTTTTTTATAAAAATCAAAAACCGATTTTGTTTTGCGAATATTGTTTTGGGTTCTGTAAATTGCCCGAACATTTTCTCCATTTTCAATTAAATGAAGCAATAAATGTGCGCCTACTAAACCAGTTCCTCCAGTTACTAATATCATGTTGTAAAGATAAGTTTTTGGTTGGAAGGTGCAAAGTTGCAGAGAGACAAAGTTGCAAAGGTTTTTTTTGTTTTTTTGCTACGAAGGAGTAAAGACTCGAAGTTTTGTTTTTTTTAGCCACGAATTGCACAAATTACCCCCGATTTTCCTTTTAATAAATGAAATTACAATTCGAGAAATTTGTGTAATTCGTGTCGAATATTTGTGTTTTGGTGTCTTTGTGCCAATTTTTAAGTCCCTTAAAAGAAAGTATATCCGAAAACAAAATCAATTGCTCCGTATTTAGCAGAAAAACTGTCGTAGTCAGATAATAATTCTTTTTTGCTATTTGCTCTGATTTCTATACTAAATTTATCTTTGAAGTTGTAACCGACTCCAAAAGCAAAATTAGAATCTGTGTTGCTTTCCTGCTCTAAATTGTTGTCAAATGAAATGCTGGCTTTTCCGTTTATTTCTAAGGAATAAGCGGCGTTGATAAAGATTTTTGAATTATTATTTAAGAAAAAATAATGACGTAAACCGATAGGAAGCTGAACACTTGAGTACTTTATTTCGACATAACGAACTTTTTCTGGAGAACCCGCAAAAGTACCAGGTCTGCTATAGGTTATATTATTTTCATATTTCTGATAAGCCGGATTTATAAACAGGCTCCATTTGTTTTTATTGAATGGCATTACGTATTCTAATTCTGCACCTATTTTAAAATTGGTTTTATTATCCAGATCAACATCTTTTGAAGGCACATCTCCGTCATTCATCGTCATGGAAATTAAGCTAACTTGCGGTGTTATTTTTAAGTGTAATTTACCGTTTCGTGTTTTTAATTCGTCATTGTTTTCGGTATTGGCATCTATATTATTGTATTTTATGAAATATTTTACAAGTTGAGGTTTTTTATATTGCAGGCTTTCAATGTCTCTGTCTGATGTATTTGATGCTCGTACATTATTATTTAATTGTTGTTTGTAATAATTGTTTTCCTGTAAGTTTCCTGTTGACATTCCATCTTTTGATTCAATATATTTTAAATGAACCAACTGTTCCAACGGAATTTTTGGTGTTTCGTAAAAATAACGAATCAGATTGTCTTCTCTGAAGGAATATAATTTGGCTTCGCCCTGAACCAATATTTTTAGAAAAAGTGTATTTTCTTCCCACACTGGTTTTCCTGTTTGGGAAATTGTTTCAAAATTATCGCTTGAACGATCCATTTTTACTTTGGCTCTTTTAAATGCGGTATTGTTGTCTATTCCAAATTCCTGAACATTTGCGATGGTTTCTGTTTTTGAATCGTTATCAGTAATATGAATTTTATATCTGAAATCTGTTGGGTTGTTTTTCCAGTCTAAATTTTTGATAAAACATTCTGTTCTTTTCCCGTCGTTAGAAATGATATATCCTTTTTCAAATGAAATTTGGGCATTAATAAATGTGCAATAAAATAATAAAGTGGTTAATAAAAATTTGGTCATAGGTAGGTTTTTGGTTTTTTTCAGGCCAAAAGTAAATAATCAGTTGTTAAGATTTTTACGGCTTCCCGTAATTTTTTTTAAGGTGTTTTATTTTTTGCCACGAAGGCACAAAGACGCGAAGTTTTTTGGTTGAAAGGTGTAAAAGTGCAGAGGGACAAAGTTGCAAAGGTTTTTTTGTTTTTTTGCCACAAAGGTGCGAAGACGCAAAGTTTTTGAGCTTGCAAAGCTTCAAGTTTTTTTGTCACAAATTACACAAATTGCTCCAATTTTCTTTTTAATAAAATGAAATTACAATTCGAGAAATTTGTGTAATTCGTGGCGAATATTTGTGTCTTTGCGTCTTTGTGGCATAACATTTTTTTATTGCAATTGACAATCCTTATATTTGCGCAAAATATTTAAAAAAATGAAGAATCTAGTTGAAGAATTAAAATGGCGCGGGTTATATCATGATAGTATGCCTGGAACGGAAGAGCAATTACTAAAAGAAGCTACCACTGCGTATATCGGTTTTGATCCAACAGCAGATTCACTGCACATCGGAAGCATGGTTCAGATTATTTTATTGGTTCACTTAAAGAATTTCGGTCACAGACCGGTTGCTTTAGTAGGTGGAGCTACAGGAATGATCGGGGATCCTTCTGGTAAATCTGATGAAAGAAACTTGCTTGACGAAGTAGCTTTGGCTAAAAACGTAGCTGGAATCAAGAGCGTTTTGTCTCGTTTCTTAGATTTTAATTCAACCGAAGCAAATGCACCAGTAATGGTAAATAACTACGATTGGATGAAAGAGTTTTCTTTTATCGATTTTGCACGTGAAGTTGGAAAAAGAATCACCGTAAATTATATGATGGCTAAAGATTCTGTAAAAAAGAGATTTAGCGGAGAAGGTGAGGGAATGTCTTTTACAGAGTTTACATATCAATTAATTCAAGGTTACGATTTTTATCATTTATATAAAAACAACAATTGTATTCTGCAAATGGGAGGTTCTGACCAATGGGGTAATATTACCACAGGTACAGAATTAGTTCGTAGAATGGGAGGTGAAAATGCTAAAGCTTACGCTTTAACAACGCCTTTAATCACAAAAGCAGACGGATCTAAATTCGGAAAATCTGAAGGTGGAAACGTTTGGTTAGATGCTGATAAAACTTCGGTTTACAAATTCTACCAATTCTGGGTAAACACTACAGATGCTGACGCTGAGAAATATATTAAAATCTTTACTTTCTTAGATAAAGAAACTATTGACGCCTTAATTGCTGAGCACCAAACGGCTCCGCATTTGAGAGTTTTACAAAAGAAATTGGCAGAAGAAATTACTGTTTTTGTTCATAACCGCGAAGAATTAGAAAAAGCGATTCAGGCTTCGAATATTTTGTTTGGAAATTCTACTGCTGAAGATTTGAAAAAACTGGATGAAGTAACTTTCTTAGAAGTTTTTGATGGAGTTCCGCAAGCTGAAATCGCAAAAGCTGATCTAGAAAACGGATTGGATATTGTTACTGTTTTAAACGAAAAAACGGGTTTCTTTAAATCAAACGGAGAAGCGAGACGTGCGTTAACGGCAAATTCAATTTCTGTAAATAGAGAAAAAATCAAAGAAGATTTTGTTTTAACTGCAAATGATTTAATTAATAATCAATTTGTGTTGTTGCAGAGCGGAAAGAAAAATTATTTTGTAATTCGCATTGTTTAATTGTATCGATTAAATAATTAAGCTAAATAAACTAATCCCAATGTTCGAAAGAATGTTGGGATTTTTTATTTTTAAAATATTGATATTTAAAATGTAATAATTTTTTTATTAAGTTTATTCCCTAAAAACTAACTCAACCGATATGATTGGAATTTTACTTATTTACTGGATTTGGAAAGGATTTACCAATTTGGCTCTTGAATATGATAAGAACAAATGGGGTTATTTTGCTATTGGAATTGTATCATACTACGGAGGTACTCTTGTCTCAGGATTTATTGTCGGACTTCTAGCTGTTCTTATTAGCGGTGTTGACAGCGTAAACGATGACAGTTTTACAAATCCAGGATGGAATATACTTTTTGTGCTTTTCGGTGCTTTGGCGTGTTATGGAGTGTACAGACTATTAGAAAATAAATGCGAAAAAGAAAAAGAGCTTCAGAAAAAAGAAGGTATTGATAGTATTGGTGTAATTGAGGAGAATTAAGTTTTTAAATTAACTTTAAAGAACCATCAAATTACACCCGCGAATATCAGAATTATCAAAACGTCCCAAAACTTCAAAAGAGTTGTTGGGATTTTTTTTGCCTAAATCCTGCGTCGCGATGAAAGAGCAAGAATTGATATTCGCTAAATCGATCACATTGATTCCGCCTGTTTTTCCATCTTTTACGTAAGTCAAAGCATCTTCAGGATCGCGAACTAAAATGTTCATCCAAGAAGGGCATTCGAAAACACCTTCGCCTAAAGAATAGGCTTGTGCTAAAAGTTCGGTCATGCCGTATTCAGAGTGAATTGATGAAACGCCAAAACCTTTACAAAGTATTTCGTGCAATTCTTCCCGAATCATTTCTTTACGCTTTCCTTTCATTCCTCCCGTTTCCATAATAATGGTGTTTTGAAGGTTGAACTGATGTTTTTCAATCAAATCCAATAAAGCGTATGTAACACCAATTAAGATTACATTTTGACCTGCTTCCTCTAGTTCAAGAAGTTTTTTGATTAGGTCATCATGATTGTGCAAATAAAACCCGCTTTCAGGCTGATTGGAGAGTTTTATTAAATCTTCTACCATATAAATTAACGAAGAGCCTTCGCGCTCTAAATAAGATGGCAAAAGGGCTAAAACGACGTAATCTTCGATATTGCCATAAAATTGAGAAAATCCTTTGCGGTAACTTTCCTCATATAGGGAAACATCGGTCACTAAATGTCTGCTGGTAATCATTCCGGTTGTGCCGCTGCTGGTAAAAGTTACCTGCGCTGGATCGGTAGTAGAAACTACATCATGACTTTTGAAAAACTGAATGGGTAAAAAAGGAATTTGCTGCAGTGATTTTACCTGCTGCGGATTGACTTTTAAAAAATCACAGAAATCGCGATAGACTTTATTGTTCTCGTGCTGAAAACGAAACACTTTTAGTGCTATTTTTTCAAATTGTTTCTGACTTGAAATGGTAAAGATATCGTTGGCTGTAATCAAAACTTTTTTTTGCAAAGATATTGTTTTTTAGTGTTCAGTGTTCAGTTTTTTGCTTTGAGGTTCAGTGTTCAGTAAGAGCAAAATTTATAGAAATTTAAATTAACTGAACACTAAAGCCTGAACACTGAACACCAAAAAAAAGCTCCCAATAAAAGGAGCTTTTTTCTATATTTTACCGAATAATGAGCTTTCGGGTTGCTGATGCATTTTGTTCGCTTATTTTGATGATGTAAACACCTGGAGGTAGTTCTGAAACACTTAATTCTTTAGAGGCTAAATGCGCTTGCAGTACTTTTTTGCCTAAGATGTCAAATACAATAACTTCCTTCTCTAAATCGTTCTTAGATGATATATAGACTTTTCCGTTTGTTACTGGATTAGGATACAAGCTAAGACCCTCGATAGAAGTAGATTCTTGAGTTTTTGGTAGTTGCTTGCTATCTTGCGCCGAAACGCTTAGAGTAAAGAAAAATGCCAATAAGAAAGTAATATAAAAGTAGTTTTTTGCCATCGCGTATATTTGATTACTGTAAATATACAAAAAAAATTACAAAAAGTACGCCAAAAAAAAACATCCTAAATATTTAGGATGTTTTTAACATTATGTGTTCGAAGTGATTGGAATTCTCTTGACTAAAAGTATATTTTTTAAATATAAACTTTATTAAAATGAAAAAAGCTGTCTGAAATCTTCAGACAGCTTTTTGTATATGGTATTAGAACTTTATTATTTAGTCCAGTTAGCCCAAGTTGGCAAGTCAGCACCAGCACCAGCACCTAGAGCACCAGTAGTTGTTCCTGCTAATTTAGGACCTGTAAAATCAGTTACAGAAGCTCCAAAAGTGTAGTTTGTGATAGTAAAGTTGCCAGCAGCAAGATTTGCAGTAACACCAGCATCAGCAGATAATTTAGTAAGAGCAGCAGGCATTCCGTTAGCTACATATACGTTTGTGTAAGCTTGTTTTCCACCACCTTCTTTGTAGTTGATTGCTTTTTCGTCAGCTAAGAAAGTAGCACCACCTTTAACGATAGAGATGTTGTTGATTTTAGCGTTAGTCATTGGAACAGCTCCACTTGGATCTTTAGCGTTAGTAGATCCTTCAACACCAGCTTTAGAAACACCGCTAATGTAAACATTAGTAGCAGTACCTTGCCATCCGTCAGCGAAATCTAATGAATCATCATAAGAGTTAATGATTACTAAGTTGTTAGCATTTACAGCTCCACCGAAGAATTCGATACCGTCATCACCACTTTCGAAAGCATAGATGTCAGAAACTACAGTTCCAGAACCAACTCCGAAGAAAGAAACTCCGTTGTATTCTTTTTCAGCAGTATATTTAGATCCTGTGTAAGAAATTTTCAAGAAGTTGATGTTTCCAGAAGAATCTGCATTATCATTACCTCCGTAGCTTAATCCACCTACTTCAGAAGTACCATTGTCTCCAGTGTTTACTTTACCGTTACCAGCGATGATCAATCCACCCCAGTCACTTTGAGCAGGAGTTGCTTTTCCAGATGTCATGATAACTGGTTTAGCAGCAGTACCGTTGATGTTGATTTTAGCATTTCTTTCTACAGCGATATATAAAGAAGTTGCTTCAGCAGTAGCAGAACTTTTGATTACTGTTCCAGCAGGAATTACCAAAGTAGCTCCACCTTTAACAACTAAACCTCCAGTTAATGTATAAGTTTGAGTAGGATCTAAAGTTACTGTACCGTCTTTAATTTCTCCTTTTAAATCGTCAACTTTTAAAACAAAAGAACTGTTGTTCGTGTTTTTGTTATCATCAGAACTACAGCTTGTTAAAGCAAGTCCTAATATTGCAGCCATTGCAAATAAACTTTTTTTCATTTTTGTTGTGTTTTATTGTTTTATTTATTCAAGGCAAAGTAAATGAACATATGTTTTTGCTGAGTTAAGACGATATTAACAATCTATTAAGTATATCGAGGTAAAAACGTCTTGTCTTAATATAAAATTTACATTGCAGTTTTGGACAAAAAAAGGCGATTAGTATAACCTAATCGCCTTTTGTATTTATTGAAAAGCTATTTCTTAGAAAGTATAGTTTAAAGTAAGTCTAAGATCTGAACCTGCTTTGTATGAAGTTACAGTAATATCTCCAACAGATTCTTTTCCTGGTACTTCTCCTTGCTCTTGTACACGCTTAAAAGTTGGATTTAAAATGTTATTGTAAATAAGACCAATTTTTAAGTTTTTAGTTAAGCTTGAGTTTACGATAAAGTCTAATTTATTCACTGCTTTATCTACCATGTTACCAACTCTTGATGTTCCAATTACTGCTAGTTTATCTGAAAAATAAGAGTAAGATACCGTTGCTGAAATATCTGAGTTTTCTGTAAACTGATTTAAAAATGACAAGTTTGCATTGGCAAGGAAATTAGAAGCTCCTGTTAGTTTACTTTCTGTAAAAGTAAAGTTAGCTCCAAAATCATTTTCATTGTTTACTTTATCGTTACTTAGATCTTGGTTTGTGTATAAGTAAGATCCGTTTGCGTCAAAAGTAACTTTTGTTTTTAAATTGTTTTCTTTTTCAATTTCAAAAAGATCTTTTCTATATTCAAGTTCAACTCCAGCTACTGTTCCTTTGTCTCCAGTATTTGCATAAGAAATATCATTTGAAGAAGAGTTTAAGAACATCTCGTTGATTGGATTTTGAATGATTTTACCAAATGCAGTTACAGAGATTAACTCACTTGCTTTCGGGAAAAATTCCCATCCTAAATCGAAGTTGTAATTTGTTGAAGCATATAATCTTGGGTTTCCTTGGTACGCTTGTGCAACATCTTCGTAAATAATTGGCACTTTTTCTTTAAACTGAGGAAGTGTATAAGTTTTACTTGCAGAGAATTTTAAATTCTGCTTTTCATTTAATGAATACTTAGAAATTAAACTAGGTAAAATGTTAAACTTCGAGTCGTTAGAATTCCCACCGCCTGGAACTGTTGTTGTGATAAAGAAAACATCTTGATTTAATTGCTCTAATCTAGCGCCTAAGATTACACTCAATCTTTCAGTTAAAGAATATTGAACATTAACAAATGCAGCATTAATATCTAAATTTCCATTGTAAGTTTGGTGAATTCTGTTTGAGTAAGAAGAACCCCAATGTGCTGGATCTAAATAGTTATCTACATGATGTATGTCTTCTTTAGGGAAAGAAATTGCAGTTCTATTTGGGAAGAATGAAAATTGTTGCATATCATAATCCACATCTTTAAATTTTCCTGAATAACCAACAGTTAATTTTCCTTTGTAAGTATCGTCACTAGCTTTTTTGAAGTTATAAGAAAGTGCAATATTTGCAGCAATTTCATTTTCTTTTAAGTCTTGAAAAAATCTGTGGTTGTTGATATTTGAATTGGTAAAGAAAGTATAGTCAATAGCGTTAGGAGCATATACGAAAGAGTTTTGCATACGATCTGGAATTGCGCTATTAGAAGTACTGTATCCTACTCCCCAGTTAAGATTCAATCTGTCGTTGAATTTAGTTTTTCCTGTTAATTGGTTAACAATTAATTGAGTTCTTTCAAAAGTTCCACGTTTGATGAAACCACTAATTTGCTGTTGAGCATCTCCACCACCATCAAAATTGATGTTAGTTCCTTCGTATTCGCTATAATCTTGATCACTAGAGTTTAAGAATAAAGAAGTAAAGAAGATAGAGTTTTTGTTATTGATTTTATAATCAGCAGTACCCATAACAGTTGTTGTAGTGTTATGTTTGTAAGCCGTTCTGATAAAATCAGAATAGATATCTCCGTCAGAAGTGATTCCTCCTCTGCTGTAACCTTCAGTAAATTTATTTTTTGCGCTAAAAGATCCTGTTACAAAAGCACCAATTGAACTTTCGTCATTTATTTTAAATCTTTTTCCTCCAGATAATGTATAAAATGCATTCAATACATTTTTGTTTTCTTGTCTATCCCAGCTTGTAGAATAACTATATGGCAATAATGGAGAGTCTGGAACACCAACTTTTTTAAATCCAGTGTAAGTAGGTCCGTCTTGTAGGTAAAAATGATCTTGTGCTAAAACATTTGTGTTTGCACCAGTACCAATTGAAAAGCTGATAAAAGGTTTTCCGCTGAATTTCTTTGCGCTAATATCGATATTAGCTCCTCCGAAATCCGCATAGTTTTGAGCTTCAAAAGTTTTGCTAATTCCAATATTGTCTACAATGTTTGTAGAGAAAATCTCTAAAAGGATATTTTTGTTTGCTGGGTTGTTTGATGGTAACGGAAGACCATTTAAAGTAGTTACATTGTAACGGTCACCTAATCCTCTTACGAAAACATTTCCAGAATCGTCTTGTTTAGAAACTCCGCTCACTTTCGCAACAGCGTTGGCAACGTCGTTAACCCCTTTTCTTGCAATTTCTTCGGCACCAATAGCAGCTTTAAACTGAACTGCATTTTTTTGATCTAATAATAATGCTGATTCTTTTTGTTTGTTTGCTGCAGCCGATTTTACCACCACATCTTTAAGTGTATAACTTCCTGATGAAAGTCCTTGATTAACTGTTACAGTTTCGTTTGCTTTTACAGCAACAGGAGCTTCTACAGATTCATATCCTAAAAAACTAAAAATTAAAGTATAATTTCCAGGATTAACGCTTAAGGAATATTTTCCATCTACGTCGGTATTTACGCTAATATTTGTACCTTTAACTAAAACATTAGCAAATGGCAGAGCTGCGTTGTTTGAATCTTTATCAGATAAAACGCCAGAAATCGTACCTTTGTTTTGCGCGATCGAAATCGTACAGATAAATAATGCAATTAATAGAAATCTTAAATTGAATTTCATTTTTTTTCAGTGTTGTGTTTGTGTCTTAAATATTTTGGTGCAAAGAAAGAACCGCTCTGTGAAGTCCATGTTATGGACTTGTTATGTTTTTGTGTTGTTAAGATTATCAAATTGTTACGAGATTAAATTACGGTTAACACCATTTTTTAAAGGTTCTTTTGTTAGTATATTTACCCTGTGAAATAAGAAATATCGAATGTTTAATGAAGAAGTTTCGATATAAAAATCTCAATTTTTGCTATTTATGAAAAAAACACAAACTAAGATTTTATTAGTTGACGACGAACCAGATATCTTAGAAATCGTTGGCTATAACCTTGCTCAAGAAGGCTACCAGATTGTTACAGCATCAAATGGAAAAGATGCTATAGCAAAGGCGCAGAAGGAGCTGCCAGAATTAATCATTATGGACGTGATGATGGCAGAAATGGACGGAATGGAGGCTTGCGAGCATATTAGAAAAATTCCAGAATTAAATAATGTTATCATAACATTCCTTACAGCAAGAAGTGAAGATTATTCTCAAGTAGCTGGTTTTGACGCCGGTGCAGATGACTACATTACAAAGCCTATCAAACCAAAATTGTTAGTGTCTAAAGTAAAGGCGCTGTTAAGAAGGTTAAAAGAACAGGAAGTTGTTACAGATACTCTAAATGTAGGCGGAATCGAGATTAATCGTGAAGAATACAAAATCATAAAAGGCAATGTAGAAATTGCTTTGCCAAGAAAAGAGTTCGAATTATTTTATCTATTGGCTTCAAAACCAGGCAAAGTTTTTAAAAGAGATGAAATCTTGGATAAAGTTTGGGGTAACGAAGTTGTGGTTGGAGGAAGAACAATCGATGTTCATATCAGAAAACTGCGCGAGAAAATTGGTGAAGACCTTTTCAAAACAATCAAAGGAGTAGGATATAAATTTGAAGTGTAGTTTTTTTTAAAGCTTCTAAGGTTCTGAGTTACTAAGCTGCTGAGGTTTTGTAGCCTGAATTTTAAGAAAGATTAAATACATTCCAATTATTTTAAAATCTTCTATAAATATTTGAACCATATAAGTCATATAAGTTCATTTAATTATAGTATCGATAATTAATAATTTAAGATCATCTTTGTCAAAGTTTTTAACTTTGACAAAGATTTCCTTTTTTTATGTCATAAAGTAATTTTTTAGTTTTCTACTTTAAATGAACTTATATGACTTATATGGTTCAAAATATAATTTTAAATATTCAATGAAGATTAATTTTAAAAAAACATACAAATTTGCTATTAAATCGGCATTGTATATCAGTCTGTTTACCACAGGATTTGTGCTCATACTGATGTCTTTGTTCTACAAAAACCAATTAAAACATCAAGTAGCATTTGGAATAATCTTTATTATTGCCATTTATATATTCTCTTTTCTGGTTTTGCAATATCGTGTAGAGCGATTTATTTACAGAAGAGTAAAGAAAATTTACGATGAGGTTTCCTTATTAGAATCGACAACACTTATCAATCAGCCTATTAATACCGATATGGAAACGCTTTCGCGCGAAGTGAAAAAGTTTGCGACCGATAAAAAACTCGAAATCGAAATGCTCGAAATTCGCGAACAATATAGAAGAGAGTTTCTTGGAAACGTTTCGCACGAATTAAAAACGCCTTTGTTTACGGTTCAAGGTTACGTTTCGACTTTGCTAGACGGTGCAATGGACGATAAAAACATTAGAAAGAAATATTTGAAACGCGCCGAAAAAGGAGTGGAGCGACTTATATATATAGTAGAAGATTTGGACATGATTACCAAATTAGAATCGGGAGATTTAGATTTGAATATGACTGATTTTGATATTGTCGAATTGATTGAGAATGTTTTTGAATTGCTGGAAATGAAAGCAGACAAAAAGAAAATCAAACTATCTTTTGAAAGTAAAAATGTGAAGTCGGTTATGATTAGAGGCGATCAGGACAGAATTCAGCAAGTGTTGGAAAACCTGATTGTAAACTCTATAAAATATGGAAAAGAAGGCGGTCTGACGGAAGTTGGCGTGGTAAACTTAACGAAGAAAAAAGTCTTAATTCGTATTAGCGACAATGGAGAAGGGGTTGAAAAACAAAACATTCCGAGACTTTTTGAACGTTTCTATCGTGTTGACAAAAGCGGAACGCGATCTGAAGGCGGTTCTGGTTTAGGATTGGCGATTGTAAAGCATATTATTGAAGCACACAAAGAGAAAGTTTACGTAGAAAGTGAGTTCGGAATTGGCTCTGAGTTCTCTTTTACACTTGAAAAAGCAAATAAATCGGCAAAAGCTGAGGTTAAATAAGCTCAAGCCAATAGGAGTTAAAAGCCCTGAAACAGGGGTGTTTAACAATAAATCAACATACGGATTTCGGCCGTAACATTAAATTTTTATTATAGTAACATCTGGTTAATGATTTCTTAACATAGGTGGGTCATCTTTGCATCCTGAAATTAAGGGCATTAGAAAAAATGATAAAAAAAATAATATTAGCCGTTGCATTAATAGCTGTTTCTGTTGCAAATGCACAGGAACCAAACAAGCAGGAACTGAATAAACAGGATGTAAAAAACGAGGTAATGCGTATTTTAGATTCTATAAATAAAGCCAAACTTCCAGAAACTAAATCGGGATCAGGTGTTGAAGAACATTGGTACGATAGAATTTCGCTAAGAGGTTACGCTCAAATCAGATACAATGGTTTGCTTTCTACAAACGATAAAGTATCCTGCGATCAATGTGATAGATCTTGGGGAACAACTTCTACAGCTCCAGATGCAAAAGCAAACAACGGACTTTTTATTCGCCGTGCACGTTTAGTGTTTTCTGGACAAGTACACCCTAATTTATTTTTCTATTTTCAGCCCGATTTTGCTAGTTCTCCAAGCACTGGAGTTCAGAACTTTGTACAAATTCGTGATTTGTATTTTGATGTTTCTTTCGATAAGAAAAAAGAATATCGCGTGCGTGTGGGACAAAGTAAAATTCCATACGGATTTGAAAATATGCAGTCAAGTTCTCAACGTTTAACTTTAGACCGTGCCGATGCTATCAACTCTTCAATCTTGAATGAGCGTGATTTAGGAATCTTCTTTTATTGGGCTCCAGCTGAAATTAGAAAGCGTTTTGCGATGTTGGTTGATGACGGTTACAAAGGTTCAGGAGATTATGGAGTTTTTGCTTTTGGAGTTTACAACGGGCAGATTGCAAACAAGTTAGACGGAAACAGAGACTTAAATGTGGTAACTAGAGTAACTTATCCTTTTGTAATTGGAAGCCAAATTATAGAACCTGGAATTCAGGCTTACACTGGAAAATGGGCATTTACAGGAGAAGTTTCTCCAGGTGTTACAGTCAATGATCCTCAATATGTAAAAGATCAGCGAGTGGGTGCAACTTTCGTTTTGTATCCAAGACCATTCGGAATTCAGACCGAATATAACATCGGAACTGGACCTCGTTACAATACCCTTACCAATACAATAGAACAAACTGATTTGAACGGAGGTTACGTTTTATTAAACTACAAATGGGATATTAAAAAACAGCATATTTATCCTTTCGCTAAATTTCAATATTATGACGGAGGAAAAAAATATGAAAGAGATGCTAGAAGCTACGTCGTAAGAGATTTCGAATTTGGTGTAGAATGGCAGATTTTCAAAGCATTGGAGTTTACAGCCGAATATGTAATCGCAGACCGAACTTTTGAAGACAGCGTACTGCCAATAAACAGACAGAAAGGAAATGTGCTTAGAATGCAAGTGCAGTTTAACTTCTAAAAAAATAGTACGCGGATGAAACGAATTCGCTTTCGCGAAGACACGGATAAAAACGGATTTCTTTATAAAAAAAATATGAATTGCCTCCAGCTTTAGCTGGAGGTTTTTTTATGATAATCTATAAGGCTTTAGCCAAAATAGAAATTTTAAAAATAGAAGAAGATAAATAAAAAAATCAGTTTTTATCCGCGTTTTGCTTTAGCAACCCGCTTCATCCGCGTTCCAATATTTAGCTGTTTTTTCCTCGAAAACTTTAAATAAAGAATCCCAGTCAATATTATTTTCAAATTGAGACAATCCTTTATAAGACTGTACTTTTGATAAATCTTCAATTGTAAAATCATCTTGCATGGCATACGGTACAAGATTTTCTTCCTGAAGTTTTATTGCCAAATATTCCTGTTCGTACTGTCCAGGCGTTGGAATAAAAAAAGCTTTTTTGCCCAATTTTGCCAAATCCATTACAGTTGTGTAGCCAGAACGACACAACACAAATTCACTTTCGTTAAAAGTCTGTTCCAGCTGTTTGGAGTTCATGAAGTTATAATAAGTAACATTTCCTGCCTGCCATTTTTCTTGCGATTTTTCTACAATTCCTTGCACAAAAACTACTTTTCCAGGAAAGTTTGTCGCTTCTTTCTGCAGTTTTTCATCCAAGAAAGTGCGTTGCGGTTCAGGTCCAGACAATATAATCATAAGATCATATATTTTGGGAGTGTCCTTTTTTTTCATTCGGCTCAGCGGGCCAATATATTTTAGGTTTAGTTCATCATTTTTTAAATGCCCCAAATCTCCAGTTAGATTTATTTCTTCGTTCGTATCAGGAACCCAGCATTCATCGTATTTTTTAATAAAATGCTGATGACATTTACTCGTAAACCAAGTTGTATTTCCTGTCATTACATTCAATTGATGCGTAATGAAAACAGAAGGCACCTTTTTGCTGAAAACCCCCAGTCTGTTATCTGAGATAATACCATCAATGCCATGTTTTTTTATCCAATGATTGATCATTTTCTTCTCATCCAAAATGGCAGTAATCATCTTCGGAAGATTTTTAATCAGCTTCCATTTAAAGTTTTTCCCATTCTTTGCATATTCAATATGATAAGAAGGAAGTTCTAAAGTCTGTATGTAAGGAAATTCTTTTCGTAATAACGACAGCGCCACTCCATCAGAAGCAATGATCGGAATGTAATTATTCTCTTGAAGCGCCTTAATAATAGGAATGCATCTCGTTGCATGTCCAAGTCCCCAATTTAATGGAGCAATTAAAATAGTTTTATTCGCAGAATAATCAATACTCATTTTTAGCACGTTTTAAAAACGAAGATAGAAAAATATGTTTTCTATGTTATTTCGAGTTTATTACTAAATTATTAATTTAAGGTTCTAAGCTTCTGAGGTTCTAAGATGCTAAGCTTCTGAGGGACTAAGTTTTTTTATAGATAATATATAGATTTAGAGGAATCCTTGCAAGGCTTAATATTCATAAACAAATGAAACATCTCAAAGTAAAAGTATTGCAGCGTCGACGAAATTGAAATGCAATAGGTATTGTCGCTCCCCTGGAGCTATTTTATGATGGTTATTAATCTCTATAAATATTATACTCCGCTGGAGTATTTTAGATTTTATAGATGTAGAGTAGTCCCAGCGGGACTTAATATTTATAGTGAAATAAATCGTTTCAATATAAAAGCCTCGGAGAGGCGACATTAAATCGGAATGCATAGGTACGCGTCCTAATGAGATAATTGTTTAGAATTAATGTTTTTAAATATTATTCTCTGTTATTATAAATAAAAAAACCGAACTGCAAGTTCGGTCTTTAAAAATCTTAGTAGCTTAGTAGCTCAGAAACTTAGTACCTTAGAGACTTAGCACCTCAGAAGCTTAGCACCTTAATCCTGAATATACGTCTTATTGCCATTTTTGTTAATATAGTATTTTCCGCCTCTTGGGCCTGTGTATACTTTTTTGCCATTGTATTCGCCAGTAACTTTATCTGGAACAGATGGCGCTTTTTCGTTAGTTTCTTTTAAAGTTTTAGTTGCCGATTTTTTGGTAGCTGTAGCATCTTTCTTAGCAGCGTCAGCTTTTGCGGTCGATTTTTTAGCGTCGGCTTTGGTTTTGTCTGCAGTGCTTTTAGCTTTATCAGAGGCTGCAGTAGCTTTTTTGGCATCAGCTTTAGCTTTTGCAGCTTCTTTGTCGGCCGTCTTTTTTGCAGCATCAGCAGATTCTTTCTTTGCTTTAGACGAAGCAGCTTTTGCGTCGTCTGCCGCTTTTTTAGATTTTGTAGCTTCTTTTTTGGCATCAGCCGAAGCTTTATCGGCACTAGCTTTAGCTTTTTTTGCCGAAGTTTCTGTTTTGCTTTTCGTAGTTTTTGCAGTTGTTTCTTGTGCGTAAAAATTAGAAGAGAAAACAACTAATAAACAGATTAATACTAATTTTTTCATAAGGTTATACGTTTAAATTTCAATTAAAATTAAACAATTTATTGTCATCTTTTTCGAGACACATTAAAAATATGCACGCAGCTGAACGTTTCCTGTATGAATGGTAGATCCCATCTCGCTTTTACGTCCTTGATAGTTTAAATTGACATCCAAAAAAGACGTAAGGTTCTTTTGCAGAAGCAGTTTCCAAACCAAATTCGATCCAGCTTGAAGTCCTTCCAGCATCTGAAAACCTACAGATGAGAATTCGTTTCCATTAAATTTATTTTCATAAAAAGAAAATTCTCCATTTACGGTTACTTTCTTTTCGCCCGCATAAGAAAAAGAGGTTCCGATTCTGTTTTGGTCTAAAGTTTCGAGATTTCCAATCTGATTTTTCTTATTCTGAAGCTCATAAAAGAAATCCAATTTGGTGTTCTTTGAAAATAAATAACTGATTTTTGGCGCGATCTGCCAGCCGTTGATATCATAATTTTTTTCGACAAAATCTTCAGAAACCAAATCTGTTTTTATGGTTTTGGTAAACAAATTAAACAGCCAGCTTTTTTGATATAAATGCGTGTATTGAATTTGATGCGAATAATTCTTCACCTGCTGCGACCCAACAGAAAGCAGACTTTTACCTTTGTTAACCAAATAAGAATACGTAACAGAATGTTTTTGCTTGCCTCGGTTGTAGAATAAGCTGTTTCTAAAACTCGAATTCAATCCTAAAATATTCTCTTCTGACGAAGCAAACGGATTAAGTTCTAATTTTTCGCCATCGCTTTTCACCTTTCGATCCATTATAAAAGAAGTCTGATTGTAAAAATAAGACAGCAGTTTTTTAAACCCTTTTTCATTCTGCCATTGCAGCGGATTCAGAGTTAAAGATTGTGAAAATTTATTTTGGTTGGTTTTAATGTAAACTTGATTCGGCAAAAAGATCCTCACATATCGCGCCTGATCTTGGTAAATCGCAACTTCAAATTCCTCTAATTCCTGAATCCCATTTCCGTTATAGTCGTTCCAAGTGTAAACTCCCTGTCCAGTCGGCACTTCTATATATGTAAATTCTTGTTGGGCAATGGTTCCAGAACTGGTTTCATAAGCCGTTCCAATTTGCATTAATTGATTAAAAAAACGGTCGTTGTATAAAACTCTCGAATTTAAAGAAGGCTCATTTTGTCTCGATTTGTCTGTAAAATCCAGATTTCTATAACTCGCATAAACCGCTAAATCGGTCTTTTTGTTCTGAATTAATTTCGACTTTAAATAATACGTCTGCGAATTATTCACGTGCTGCAATAAGCCGTTTTGCAAACTATCGTTGCGCCTTTGCAGAAAACCAATTTCGACAAAAACTTTGGTGCTGTCGCCTCGTCCAGTAAAAACGCCATATTCTGAAAATCTTTGGCTTAAAGCCGAAAACTGATTGGTAATTTTATCTTTTTCCTGATTATTTTCTAACTGCATGCTGCCTCCAATCCAGTTTTTGCCAAAATGATATTTGGCTCTAGTCTGATTTCTAATAAATTTTGAAGTCGAAGCGGTTGCATCAGAATTTAGGAAGCTCCCATTATTTTCAATTGTCCATCTTTTTAATTTGAACAGCGCATTAGTCGTATGTCTGGCTCCAGTATAGCTTTCGCTAAAATCTAATTTCTCAAATTGATACGTTAGCAAGCCAATATTTGAAGTTTTATTTTTCGAAAATAAATCAAAATTCAAACCCGTAACCAAAAGACTTTGATTGCCCAGAAGAGTTCCAGTTAAATTCCAGTCGCGATTAAATTCGATATTGTACAAACGTTCGATAGATTTAAAATCCTGCTGTACGAATTGATAATTCGCGAAAGCGTCTAAACTCCACGCTCTAGAAAAAAGACGTTTTTTAAGATTGGTTTTAAAAGCAACTCCTTGATTGTTAGAATCATCAATTCCAGAAAATAAATTCTGGTCATTATTGCTGACCGCCACTTCAAAATCGACCAATGTTTTCTCATTCGGATTGTATTTTCCTAAAAAAGTTGCCACTTGAAGTTTCATTGGCGCCACAAGCTGTACAATAGGTTCGTAATTTCCTTGTAAAACTCCATTCACGGGTTCAACATATTGATAAATGCGCTCAACCGAATTATTATTTTGGATGATATAATTTCCAGCGTTTGCACCAACCTGACTGAATCTGACGTTATACAAAACATCAGCAGGATTGTTCGAATATTCGTAAACTTCAACCGAGTTGACCAATATTTTTCGATACAAAATTTTATTCTCGGTATAAGAATCTTCATAAGCAGAAGGCGCTTTCATTAAATTGACATCATCTCCAGCTTCGCTTAAAATTTGAACTTGTTCCGGAGAAAGATTTTGTTGCAATGGCTGATTTTTCATATCATTTTCAGAATACAAATAACCGCCAAAACTCCAGTTTTTGTTCTCGTGTGTTGCTCCTGCGTAAGTGACTAATCGGTTATAATTTCGTTCAGAATATTGGTATTCTACATTAATACGCATTTCTGAAGTAATGGTAAAAAGAGAAGTGAAAACAATTTCTCCTGCATTGTAATCAATAACATAATCATTGTTTTCGCCACGTTTGAGCAAAACGCCATTTACGTAAACACGCTCAGAACCCGAAATTACGAGAACGTACAATTCGCCATTCTGGCCTTTTAATTTGTAAGGGCCTTGATTTCCTTCCTGACCAATAAAAGTACTTTTGGCATATTGACCTCTAACAAAAGCGACCGAAGCAAAAACATTAGTCTTGCTTTTTTCGGTATCAAAATCGAAACTTGCCGAAAGTCCCTGAACTTTTTTATTGAAACTCAAAAATTGGGTTTTCCTATTTTCTAAAAAGACATCGCCTGCGCGAATGTTCCAATCTTCGCTGAAAAGCTCTATGAAAATATTATCAAACTGATCGAGTTTCTGCGAATAACCGCCGTCTTGTAGCGGAATATTACTGTCTTGTAGTGAAGCTCTCAAACTCACTTTGTCTGAAAGTTTTCCTGTAATCTGCAGATCTAGATTAGAATTTAAAACAGTACTCTGATTGTTGCCGACAGTTATTCCTCTCGTAATGCTTCCAGAGGTTTCAAGTCCGTCAAACGGAGTTACTTTTTTAGCGTTCGAGTTATTATCTATTCGATACAATTTGTCTGTTCCAACATCGCCACTCACAATCTGATCCGATTTGTAAAGGCTGTATTCTTTGGTTAAAAGCTCGGGATAATTAAGATAATTGACAATTAAAGTATCTGAAACCGATTGGAATTTTTCATTTAAAAGCAAATATCCTTTTTCAAAATTCACGTTATAAAAAGTCGAATCAATAGGTTCGTTTTTAGTATTCAGAATTTGAAAAAATCCAGAGTTGATCGACATTTTTTCAAGGCGGATGGTATCTTTTGAAACAATTACTTTTTTGGTTTTGTACAGCGATTCAGTTTCCTGAGCCTGAAGCGCAGAAAACCAGAACAAAACCGTCAAAAACAGTAATTTTTTCAACATAAATACTTTAACTCTAAAAAGCCAAAAGTAGTATTTATAATCAAGAAATTCCAAATCAGTACATATACGAGCATTCAATTCTTTAGAAGAATTTTTTATTATAAAAAAAATAATATTTAGTGAGTATATATTTACAAAATTGTCCTCTTTAACATTATAGAAATGATATGGATTATGAATATTTTAGTTGGAAATAAATTGAGAATGCTTAGAAAAAGTAAAAATATGTCACAGGAAGAAGTGGCAGATTATCTGCATGTATCTCAATCTGCCTATGCTAGAATGGAGAATGGAGAAAGTAGTTCTTGGGCTGCTCACATTTTAAAAATTTCTAAAATTTTTGCAATAAGTCCTGAGGAATTATTAAAAATAGACAATGAAGAAAAAAAAGAAGTGTTGCCATATGCTATTGCTCAGTTGTCAGAAAAAGTTATTGAACAATATGAAGAGCGAATAAAAGAGTTGAAAAAGGTGATTAAGGATTTGAGGAAAAAATAGAATGTAAATAAATAAGACTCCATATATAGGAGTCTTATTTATTATTTGTTATTATCTTTTGGAAATTTTACTCCCCGCCTAAGAAAGATTAGGAAAGCTATTGCTAGAAATAATGCTAGGTATAGCTTTAAATCAAATTTATGATCAATTATTTTTTGTAGAGAGAATGAATTGCCTTCAAAGAAAATAATCCAAAACATTACAATTATAGCAATAGGACTAAAAATATAGTTGTATACGAAAGTGAGTATTTTTATATGATTTTGTTTCATGATTACTCTATAAATCTTATTAATGTCTCGTCTGAAGTGCTTAATACAGTATTTATTAAATTGTCAGAATTTTCAAATATATAAAAATTAAATTGATCAGGATCATTAGGAGCAATAATCTCCATATAGAAATCATCAAAGTAAATATATTCAGCTTCTAAAGTTGTGCGTTCCGTAGCACAATCGATAAAAGCCCATGTAAGCTCAACTAAACCTCCGCTTACAGCTCCTTTAGCTGCTCCAAAAACGGCTCCTCCTACAGCTCCAGTGGCAGTTCCGATTCCAGGTAATGCTACAGTTCCGCCAGCCGCGCCAGCTAATGCTCCCCCAGCGGCACCTACTAAAGCACCAGTTGCAACTGCTCTTCCTATGCTTTTTCCTTTTGTAGCAAAACAATCTCCAAAACCAGCTCCTTTTCCTGTTTTATTTGTCTGAGATTTATTTAAAATTGTGCCTATTTCATTGGTAGTTTTTTCAATTGTATTAAATATAAAATTGGCTTCATTTTTAAAATCAGATGAAAGACTATTGTTGTTAAGTAAGATTCTTTTTGAGTTTAAAAGCTCAATAATCTTATTATCATAACAATTTGCAAGATCCTGATAAAAATTTAGCATAAACTGGCTTTCTTCGTGATTGTAATGCGGAGCCAAAGTAATTTTAATAATCTCCTCCTGTGGAATACTTTTATTAACATTCAATGATTTTGGTTTAGTTTTAAAATACTTTAAATAGTTTTCTTCAACATTAGAATTAAGAGTCAATGTTCTTAGTGTGCTAATTTGATTGTCTACTGATTTGTTCAAAGTAAAATAGTCAATGTTATTTGCTGACTTATTTTCTACAGATTCGTCTTTACTGCATGAGTATGATATGCCAATAAATAGCATTGTGATAAAAAAAAGCTTTTTCATTATAATAAATAGGTTGGTTAGTAATAATTGAATTAAAAGCTAAATTATTCACTATGTTGCATTTGTGTTATGCAAAATCAGGGTATTCTTAATCTTAATTTGCATAAGTTTAATAGAGTTGAAATATTATTCGCATTATAAATCCAATCTTTTTTTTAGCTTTGTTTACGATATAACTAACTTAAATTATGGATACTAGCAAAGAACTTTTATTCTTTTTTAGTGCTTTGGGAGCTTTCAACGGAATTATTCTCGGAGTTTATTTCTTCTTTTTTACTAAGAAAAAATACCTGACGAATTATTTTCTGGGCGCGCTTTTGTTTGCTCTGAGTATCCGAATCGGGAAATCTGTATTTGTATATTTTCATCCCGAACTGCCAAAAATGTATCTCCAGTTTGGCTTGACAGCTTGTTTCTTTATCGGACCTTGTTTGTATTATTTCATCAAATCGGCGGTGGATGAAGTTCAGATAATGTCCAAATCATGGAAATTGATATTAGCATTTTGGGGCACTTTAATTGTCGCAGTCGGCGTTTTTTATCCGTATGAAATGTATCCAAAATTGTGGGGCGGTTATTTTATAAGGATCATTTATTTTCAATGGTTTATTTACATTTTGCTTGCCGGTTTTGAACTGCGAACTGTTTTGAAAAAAATCCTAAGCAGAAAAGAAAAAACAGCTCCTGCCGAAATGTGGTTTGGTATGCTTTTTTTGGGAAATTTTCTATTGTTTCTATTTTATTTCTTATCCATTATTGGAGCGCCAGGAGCAACGTATATTAGTGGAGCAGTAGTTTTTTCATTCATTTTATATTTAGGAATTTCGATTCTTTTGTACAGAAAAAAAACAGACGATCTCTTTTTGTTGAATGGAAAGATTTCGAATAAAAAAATCGACTCGGCAGAAGCTGTAATGTGGTCTGAAAAACTCGAAAATGCCATGCACGAAAAGAGTTTGTATAAAAACCCGAATCTGACTCTTCAAGATTTGTCTCAAGAAATTAATATTTCGAGCCACCAGTTATCGCAGTTTTTAAATAATAATTTAGGAAAGAATTTTACCAGTTTTGTCAATGAATTTAGAATAGCCGAAGCTTGCAAAATTATAGCTTCCAACAACAAACTGACTTTAGAATCTGTTGGCTATGATGTTGGATTTAATTCCAAATCGACTTTTTTTGCCGCTTTTAAAAAACACACCGGAACAACACCGCTAAACTATCAGCTTCAAGCTTTATAAAATTTGGATATGAGTATTGGTAAAGAAATAGTATTCTTCTTGGGAGCTTTAGGCGCTTTTAACGGATTTATTTTAAGTCTGTATTTTTTGTTCTTTACCAAGAAAAAATATGTTTCTAATTTATTTCTTGGGGCACTTTTATTGGTTTTAAGCATCAGAATTGCGGTTACGGTTTTCGTATATTTTAGTAACGATCTTCCTAAAACATATTTGCAGATTGGGCTTTCGGCTTGTTTGCTAATTGGGCCGTTTTTGTATTACGTTTTAAAATCGGCGATTCATAATACAGTTTCAAAACAATGGAAATGGCATTTAGGAATTTGGTTTTTGGCAGTTTCAACTATCGGATTTTTTCTTCCGTATGAAAATTATCCTGTTTTATGGAATTATTATTTTGTGGCTTTTATTTTCTTCCAATGGTTTTCGTACCTCTTTGTTTCTGGTTATGAAAGCCGTTTGCTACTTCAAAAAATAATCTGGAATTATGAAAGTTCTTCTCCCGCAGAAAGATGGTTTACGGCTATTTTCTTTGGTAATGCAGCCGTATTCATTGCTTACTTTTTAGGATTTTCACGAGTTCCTTTTGTTTCCTGCATTACAGGAGCAATAGCTTTCACCTTTATTTTATATCTGATTATTTTGGTTCTGTTGCATCGAAAAAAAACCGATGATTTGTTCTTGATCAATAATCAGAAAAGCAAAAAAATAAGCGATGCAGATGCTGTCGTTATTTCTCAAAAACTAGAGAAAATTATGAATGAAAAAGCATTGTACAGAAATCCGAATTTGAGTTTAAAAGATTTATCGGAAGAAATTAATATGCCAAGCCATCAATTGTCTCAGTTTTTAAACAACAATTTAGGCAAGAATTTTACGAGTTATGTTAATGAATTTAGAATTGAAACCGCTTGCAGAATTATTTCGTCAAACAATAAACTGACTCTAGAATCTGTTGGCTATGATGTGGGATTTAATTCGAAATCCACTTTCTTCGCAGCGTTCAAAAAACATACAGGAACAACTCCTTTAAATTATCAGCTACAAGAATTATCGCTTAGATAAATTTAGTTTACAAAAATTATATTATTGACTCAAAGAAAGACGAAGACAACAAGAATAAAACTTTGCGTCTTAGCGCCTTTGCGCGATTATTTCGTATTTTATAAAGAAACCTTTGTAACTCTGTCACTTTGAATCTTTGTATCTCAAAAAAAAAGTCCTAATTTATAAATCCGTACTCCTGATTTCGCTTTCGACGACCTTATAACACGATTTAGAACTGACTTTTGTTCCATCAAAGTCAAACTTAATCGCTAGAATTTTATGAGGTTTTTAATTTTAATTTTCGTTTTTATTTATTTCCTGATTTTTTCATCAATGGAAATAAAAGCACAAGCTGTAAAAAAAGTTACAGACAAATCCTATGTTAAAGAAAAGGATCTAATCATCAAAACAGTTCCAATAGCTGTTCCCGATACGATAATTCCCAACGATCAAGAACACAATAAATTAAATGAAGTAGTTATAAAAAGTCAGCCTTCCTTATTAAAATACGGAGCCAACGGAAATATTGATGTGAATGTAAACGGAACGGTTCTGGCAACGAGCAGTTCGGTAAACGAATTATTGTCTAGAGTTCCAAACGTTGTGGTTGCCGACGGAGAAATCAGCGTACTCGGAAAGGGCGAGGCGATTATTTATCTTAACGGAATTTTGATTAATTACGAAAGATTTGCTGCAATTCCCGTTTCACAAATTCAGAAAATCGAAGTGATTTCGAATCCTTCTGCCAGGTACGATGCCGAAGGAAAAGCGGTTATCAATATTATCACCAAACAAAACAAAGAAAGTGGCATGATGGGAACTGCCAATCAGCACACGTCGGTTTCTAAATTTGGCGGAACGAGCTACAATACGCTTCTTGATTTTAGTTATTCTAAAGGAAAATTTTCTTTTATAACTAATTACGGTTTGCAGTTGGGAAGAAACCGCGAATTATTGTACACCACGAGAACGCGCCCAGATCCGGAGGAATATATGAAATCGGAATTGACAACCGACTGGAAAAGAAGGTTTAATAATTACTCAAATTTCGGATTCGGGCTTCAGTATAGTTTTTCTCCAGACAATTATATTTCGCTGGCTTACAGCGGAAACGTAAATGATTTAGGCGGAATTACAGAAAGCCGAAATTCGATAACGAATAATTCTGGCATCAGTTTTTACGCAACAGATGTAGACCGAAATGATGTTTTGCTGAATCAGTTTGTAAATTTAAATTATAATATGAAAACCGATCCCAAAGGGTCAACACTATTTATTGGTTCGCAATATTCCAATTACAATCAAACGATTGATGATTTTATTGAAGAAAATAGCTGGGCTGACGAAACAGCTGATAAAAGATATTTGAAAAATAATGTAGAAAGCCGAATTAATATTATCGCGATTCAAACGGATTATTCGAAGAAAATAAATGAAAAAACAAAGCTAGAAATAGGAGCAAAGTTCAGTCATGCCACCATAAAATCGGGAACAGATTTCCTGATTGCCGATGCGGATGATATGGATTATGAATTGGACGACGAACTTTCGAGCGATTTTGAATACAATGAAAAAATTACAGCGGCTTATTTAAATTATGTTGGATCTTGGGGAGAAAAAGTCAATTTTTCAGTTGGAGCAAGGGCAGAACGAACCAGTTATAATCTGTTTACAAACGCCAACGGAATTCAGGAATTTGAAAAAGCGTACGGCAACTTTTTTCCCAACATGCTTTTAAATTTTAATTTTTCAGAAGATTGGAAAGGTCATTTCTCGTACGCTGCCAGAATAACCAGACCGAGATATCAGGCTTTAAATCCGTATGTGATTTATCAAGATCCGTTTACGACCATTGAAGGGAATCCGAATTTGCTTCCAGAAAAAACACATGCTTTTGAAATAGGCACGATGTACAAAAAGTTCGATTTCAAAATTGGCTACACGTATAAAATTGACCCGATTTCTGCAGCCGCTTTACGAGGCGACACGCCAAACAGCTATATTCTGAGAGCTTTAAATCTCGAAAAAGGACACGTATTTTTTACGTCGCTTTCGAGATCCTTCAATCTCAAATGGTGGAATTCTACCAATACCATAAGCATGAACTTAACCAAATCGGTTGACAATTTTTATGAATTTGAATTCAGCCCTGTAAAACCTCAGTTTTATTTGTATTCGAATAACACTTTTACGATCCCGAAATTTTTTAAGCTACAGCTTTTGGCTTGGTACTTAGGAGATCGCAGCTACGGATTAGGAAGCGAAAACAGCCGTTCGACCGTAACTTTGGGAATAGAAAGAAACTTTTTTAAAGATGCATTAAGACTTAATTTTTCTGCCAATGATATTTTTCACAAGTTTATGGTTTCTGGAGATTACAATGTTGGACAAACCCAGATTTATTATCATCGAACGTATACGAGTAATTACTTTAAACTGATAGCAACCTACAATTTTGGAGATTCAAAAAAGACAACCTATAAAAAATCTGAAATTGAGCAGTCGGAGAATAATAGGGCGAGGTAAGTTATACGCTTAAGTTATATTCACCATTGTTGTAGCTTTCAATTATTTTTTTGCTATTAGCCATATCTTTTTCTAAAACTTTTAAAATTGCAGGACTATTTCCTCCTGCAGAAACAGACCAAGGTTGAATATTTGACATGTATTCATTAGTAATAAAAGCTGAAATGCCATTGTTTTCCAATAGATTTTTAATATTCATCGTTTCAATATAAGAACCTCTAAAAATTTCTATCATTGTTTTTCGTGTTTTTCAACTTAATACATATGTTTGTTTGGTAAATAGCACTGATTAAAGCTATTGTTGTTGGTAACCATGGGTTAAAATCAATTTTTTTTATGAAATACAATATGCATAAAAGAATTGTAAATAGTAAAAAGAAATAGATTGTAATTAATTTTACTTTAGGAGTAATCATAAGATTTAATTTAATAGTTGTTCATTCCAATATTCACTATAAAAATTATTGGATTTCATGAGCTTTTCATGATTGCCAAATTCAGATATAGTTTTATTTTCTATTATATAAATAGTATCGGCTATGTTTTTGAGTTTGTTCAAACGATGAGAAATAAATAATATGGCGCAATCTGTTTTTATTTTTTTCAACAATTGCATGGTAAAGTTTTCCGTATTTCTGTCCATTGCAGAAGTTGCTTCGTCAAGAATTATAAACTGTGGTTTTTTGTATAAAACCCTTGCTAAGGCAATAATTTGCTTTTGCCCGCCACTTAAATTAATTCCTTCTTCTCCAACAATTGTTAGTAGACCTTGAGGCAGTTGATCAAAGTAAAAATCAAATCCAAACTCCTGAATAAAAGTTAAAATGCTTTCAGATGTATCTATAGTTCCAAGAAGAATATTGTCAATTACAGTCCCGTTAAATATGGTAATTTCTTGAGGAATTACGGCTAACAAATCTCTATAGTTTTTAAGGCTGATATCTTGAAGCCTATATGTATTGTTAACTATAATATTTCCATTTTCGAAATTGTAAAAACGCTGTAAAATTTGCCCTAACGTACTTTTTCCGTTTCCGCTTTCACCAACAATGGCAACAAATTTCCCTTTTTCAATTTCGATATTTATGTTCCGAAAAAGTTCACTTCTTCCAGCAAATCTGAATGAAAGATTTTCAATTGAAATGGTATTAATTTCAAAAATTTTATGCCCTTGTTCACTTTCCTTTTCGATTGAAGCAAATTCATACATCCTATTGAATGCAATTTTAGCTTCATTTATAGGAATTGAAATTAAAGCTAGGTTTGCAATTGATGGAAGCAATGAGCCAACAATTCCTAGAATAGCCATTAATTCTCCAATTTTAATTTCTTTGCTAAAAACCTGAATAGAAGTATAAATTAAAATGCCAATAATAAATGCAACGTTTGCTAAACCAGATTGCCAAGATAAGCTAATATTGATTTTTCCAAGATTAAAAATTTTTTCTTGGTAAACAGAAAAAATGGTCTGATTTAATTTTTCAAAAACAGATTCTTTATTGTCAATTTTAACAGCAGCAATTCCTTGAATTGTATTGATGAAATTACTTTCGTTTATTGCAGAACTTTGCATAATCTCTTTTTGGGACAGCAAGATTTTTTTATTGTTTCTATAGATTATAAAAAAATATACAGGAATGCTTAAGAGGCAAATTATTCCGAGTTGCCAAGAGTAAGAAAATAAGAAAACCGTCGAGATGATTGTAACCAATATATCGATTATTAAAGAACTTGTTAGTATTTTGATCACATTCTGTATGCGTTGCGTATCATTTAACCTTGAAACGAGTTCTCCTGTTTTTCTATTGTCAAAAAAAGGTTTTGGTAAGTGTAACAATGAAGAAAAGAAAAAAAGATTTATCCTGGTATTAAAATCTTTAGATTGTCTAAGTAAAAAATACTGTCTTAGAATAGCTATTCCAACACGAGCGGTGAGTAAGATAGTTAACAGAATAATACCAGAAACTAATTTGTTGATATTGTTTGAAGGTAAAATATCATCAATTAATTTTTGAGAAAAGAGTGCCATTGCCAATCCTAAACCTGCAACAAAAACACCCAGTATAATAGAAATCCAAATTAGTTTATAATCTTCTTTTAATAAATCTATAAACCATTTTCGTTGCTTATTTCGTTCTTCTTTTTTAGTAATAAAATTTTCGTTTGGTTCAAGTGTCAGACAAGTTTTAGAAATCCAAAAATTTTCTAATTGCTCTATTGATAAATTGTAAATTCCTACTGCGGAGTCGCCAATTAAAAAGCCATCTTTCTTAGAGTATTGATAGCAAATTACATAATGTTCTAACTGATTTTCGATTAATAGATGGAGAATGACAGGTTTATTATGTTCAATCAAGGAGTTTATATCAGCTTCACAACCTTCTGCAGTAAAACCTAATTTATTAGCAGCTTGAAATAAACCCAGCATTGTTGTGCCTTGTTTTGTCGTGCCACTTAATTCTCTTATTTTTTCTAAAGAACTATTGCCATTATATAATTTTATAATAGATAATAAGCAAGATGGACCGCAATCAGATTGATCTAATTGTAAGGTGTGCGTTTTTGAAATTTGTTTTAAGTCTAACATGGGGCTTTATTCTCCGTTTAATTTTTTAATCAAAAATTCAGGTTTTGTCTGACCTTTAATTTTTTCTATTAGTTTTTGATTTTTATCATAAAGAACAAAGCAAGGCAGTGAGTTTACATCAAATGTAGAAGCAAAAGTAACTTTGCCGTCATGTAGAAAATGAATGTTATCATAATTATTCAATTTATATTGTTGTGCAAATTTTTTTATTCGATTTGGATTTTCAAATGATACAAAGATGATTTGAACGTATCTAAACTTTTTAATATTTTGACTCAACATCTTTGCTTCTTCATTGCAGTAATCACAATCGGTATTGAAGTAAATAAAAATTACAGGAGTATACTTTTTTAAGTTACTATTGGTGAAATCTTCTCCATTGATATTCAGAAAGGAGAATTTGGGAATAGTTTTGATTTTCTGCTGAATTTCCTTTTTATGAGTAATCTTAGAAATTATCTCATAACCCAAAAAGATAAAAATGCTGGCGAATAATAAGGCAAATGTAATTTTGAGAAACTGTCTCATTTTTTTTGATTATCTTTTAATAAGGTTATAATAATTATCAAGATCATTGGGACAATTCTTGATATGGTTTGAAGTAAATCGGCGTTATAATAGAAATAATTGATTATATATAACATAATCATTATGCAGGATAGCGCGAAGAGAGCTTTTTTAAACGTTGACATATTAACTATAATTAAGAGTGAAAAACATCACCGTTGCCACCCATAAAAGGAGAAATGGTACATAGCTTAGTCCAACGATTTTTAAACCATAATCAGCATTTGTATTGGTTATTCTGCCGATTTGAAATCCTAAATAAATTATGTAGAAAACCTCAAATAGGTTTAAAACCTGAAATGGGTAAATAAACCATGTTTCTAATCCTTTATAGCCAACAATGTTAAGTGCAGATAACGGATAGAAATTTTGGATATCATTTAAATTGTAATTGGTTTGAAAAAAGTAAAACCACAAAATTTTTAGAATAGGCACTAATACAAAAATGAACTCAGCTTTTATAGTTATGTTCCATAATTGGGTATATTTTATTTCCTTGCCAAATAAAAACAAACCAGCATATAAAATCGTGGATATTATTATAGTTTTGATTAGAATTAACAAAGGAATATATAGATAAGTTAGCCAATGCCATTTATCTTGAAATTCAAAGTAACTATTAACTTGCTGGACAGATAAAAAATCGCTTAAAAAGTGATGAAGCAAATCTTTTAGATTGAGAATTTTATTTGTTATTTCTGTTATAAAGACAAAAGAAATAGTAAGTAAACTATATCTAAGAAAAGTGTTTCTCATTTATTAGATGTATTGCTTTTTGTGTAAAACGCATTATTCATTTATGAACAATGCGTTTAAATTTAAAATAGTTCATTATGATGAATTACTTACTTATTCAGATTATTTAATATTTTGTAAAGAATATATAAAGCAGATCTATTAAAAAGCGGGAGAGTATGATGATTTACTTTAAAATCTTGAAAATATGTTTCCACTGAATAAAACTTCCAATAGCTAGTAATAACATTGCAGAAGCATTAAATAAAAAATAAAAGTCTTTAGTCTCTAGGTATCTATAAATATGATAACCTGTTAATCCACATGCTATGTATAAAATTACAAAGTATAGCCATTTTTTAAATTGCAAATTTGAGTTTTTCATTTTTTGTGTGGTTAGATTAGCATGCTCTTGCTGTTCCAATCGATCCAAGTATAAAAGTTGCTGCAAAAAGTCCTGCACCTCCTGTTGTGACTATAAACGCAGCGCCTACAACGCCTAAGGCTAATCCAGCCAAACCTATTCCACAATCAATTGCATTTCCACCGCCACCACCATATACCTGTGGAGGTTGATATACTACTTTTGTACCACCTTGTAAATTTTCCATCTGAGTTAATTCTAATTTTTTCATAATCATAAAATTTATTGGTTAATATTTGATTTATTAATGATTACAAATATATGTTGTGTAAGAAAAAACTCTTAGTCTAAAATCGGTTATTAAAAACCTAAATACGAATAATTGTAAAACAATTCTTATATTTACATTTGTTTTAAAAATGTTAATTATGAATAAGATTGTAGGAGATAATCTAAAAGTTTTGAGAAAATCAAAGAATATGTCACAAGAAGCAGCTGCTGATCATTTGCAAATCTCACAATCTGCTTACGCCAGAATGGAACGCGGAGAAAGCACTTCTTGGGCTATTCATTTTAATAAGATTTGTCAAATTTTTGAAATAACCCCAGAAGAATTAGTTAGAAAAGGATTGGGAGATTCTGTGTATGAAAGTCTAACAAATACAGATCGGCAAACTGAAATTGCCATATTGAGTTTTTATAGAAATATTATAAAAGAGTATGAGTTGGAAATTGAAGATCTAAAAACAATTATAAAACACTTAAATAAAGGAAAAAACTAATTTTTTCTTCTTTTCAGTTGCGTATAGGTTATAAGAATTCCAACTGTAGATAAAAAGGGACCAATTACCAATTTAAAATCTGAATAAGAAATGTCTTGTCTATCTCTTGTTAGCAATGGACTCAAAGATATACCAATGTATAAGAAACCAAGAATAATAAAAACGAGTAAAAAAGCCTTTTTTGTCATTTCAAATTATAATTGTAGAATGAAAACCGTAATCGTTTCATAATTAATGAGTTTTGAAAAGGGTTTTCAGAAATTAAAAAGTAAATATAAGCAAAAAACAAATTAATTAGGGAAAATTCTTTCGAAATAAAAAAGGCTCCACTTTATTAAGCGAAGCCCTTCCAATAATTTGTGAATTAAATAATTACCTTTTATAAAGCAATATTAGTTTAATTCTTTAGTCACAATCTGCATTGTTTCACGGCTAACTTGTTTCAATAAAACTGCTTTGTTTTTCTCAACCGTTTCTGCCGCTTCTTCTGTAAAGTGACGGATTGTATATAAGGTTACATTTTCGCTGTATTCTACTTTGAATTTTTTAGAAAGAATGGCATTCAATTCTGGGAAATTTCCAAATTTATCTTCCACACAAACAGAGAAACTAATTGCAGAGTTCTGAATTAAGTTTACTTTGATTTTAAATTCGTGGAATAATCCAAAGATCTCGCTGATGTTTTCTTCCATAATGAAAGAGAAATCAATTGAAGAAAGAGAAATTAAAAGCTGTTCTCTTTTTACAATAAAACATGGATACTGTGGCTCCAAATCGACACCTTTAGAAACGCAAGTTCCTTTTAAAAGCGGATTAATAAACGATTTTACGTATAATGGAATTTCTTTTTTCTGTAAAGGCTGCAATGTTTTTGGGTGAATAACCGTTGCTCCGTAAAAAGCCAATTCGATTGCTTCACGATAAGAAATCTGATTCAAAAGACTTGCATTTTCAAAGTAACGCGGGTCTGCATTCATAACTCCAGGAACGTCTTTCCAGATCGTTACACTTTCTGCATTTAAGCAGTAAGCAAATATACCTGCAGTATAGTCAGAACCTTCACGGCCCAAAGTGGTTGTGAAATTATTTTCATCAGCACCCAAGAAACCTTGTGTAATATTCAAAACTTTTCTTGGTACATTTTTGCTGATGTTTTGTTGCGTAACTTCCCAGTCCACTCCAGCATCTCTATAATTTGCATCGGTTTTAATGAAGTTGCGAACGTCAAGCCATTGCGTCTGAATTCCCATGAAATTCATAAAATAGCTTAAGATATTAGTCGAAATCAATTCACCAAAACTTACCACCTGATCGTAAACAAAGTTGTAATTTGGAGATTTATTATGCGCTAAAAAATATTCTAATTCAGCAAACTGTGCATTTACAGCTGCGAAAACTTCGTGCTTTTCGTCCTCAAACAAATCCAATAAGATTTGATTATGGTATTTTTTGATTTCCTGAACAGAAGAATTTAGTTCTGTCGATTTTTCAAAATAATTCTTGATTACAACTTCAAGAGCATTTGTTGTTTTTCCCATAGCCGAAACTACAAGAATTACGTCTTCGTAACCTACTTTTTGTAAAACGTCGTATACGTTTTTAATTCCATCTGCATCTTTTACCGATGCTCCTCCAAATTTAAATACTCTCATTTTTTAATTATAGATTTTTAGATTTTAGATTTCAGATTGGGGCGAAATCATATGATTTTTTTCGCCACGAATTCACGAATTATCTTTTTAAATCTTTGCGAATAAAAATTCGTGAATTCGTGGCGAACAATTTTTTTATAATTTTTCTAAGAACGCATTAACTCCCATTTCGTCCATTTGAACAACTTGCCAGTCGTCTAAGATTTTGGCGCCAGAATTTTTGTAGAAATTCACTGCTGGTGTATTCCAAGCCAGCACATTCCATTCAACTCTTCTTACATTATCTCTTTTTCCTTGTTTCATGATTTCAGCGTAAAGAGCAGAACCTAATCCAGTACCGCGCATTTTCTCTTTTACAATCAAATCTTCAAGGTGAATTGTTTTTCCTTTCCAAGTAGAATAGCGATAATAATACAAAGCTATTCCAACAATTTCTTTCTGTTTTTCTTCGTTTTCAATCTCTGCCACAAAAACGTGAAACAATGGTTTTTCTCCAAAACCGTCACGTATTAAATCTTCTTCAGTAATAACGACTGCATCAGGTTCTTTTTCGAATATTGCCAGCTCCTGAATAAGCCCTAACACCGATTTCATGTCTTCAGGATTTCCTTTTCTAATATTCATGTATTCGTATTTTTAATTATTTATTATCTAAAAAAGCGCCGTTTTATCCATTGCTTTTTGCAGATAATTAGCAAATATACAATAGTAGCAAACTAACAAAATAATTTTTAAATCATTCTCACAAAATAGACGATATTTGTGACTTAAAAATAAAACTATAACGATTTAGAAATGGAAGAACGCAATAAAACACTGGGAGAGTTTATTATTGAGAACCAAAAAGCATTTCAGTATTCGTCGGGAGAACTCTCGCGAATTATTAACTCTATTCGATTGGCTGCCAAGGTGGTCAACCATAAAGTTAATCAAGCAGGTTTAGTAGATATTGTTGGCGCCGCTGGCGAACAGAATATCCAAGGAGAAGACCAGCAAAAATTAGATGTCTATGCAAACGAAGTATTTATCCAGACGTTAATAAACCGTGAGATTGTCTGTGGTATTGCTTCTGAAGAAAACGACGATTTTATAACAGTTCAGGGGAGCGACAACTGTCATAATAATAAGTACGTGATCTTAATGGATCCGCTTGACGGATCTTCAAACATTGATGTGAATGTTTCTGTGGGAACTATCTTTTCTGTTTTCAGAAGAGTGACCCCAATAGGAACCCCGGTAACTAGCGAGGATTTTTTACAGCCGGGAATCAATCAAGTTGCAGCAGGCTATGTAATTTATGGAACTTCGACCATGCTTGTCTATACTACTGGACATGGGGTGAATGGTTTTACACTAAATCCGGCGATAGGTACATTTTACCTTTCGCATCCAAACATGAAATTTCCAAAAAATGGAAATATCTACTCGGTAAACGAGGGTAATTATGTTCATTTTCCGCAAGGAGTAAAAAATTACATTAAATATTGCCAGCGCGAAGAAGGAGACAGACCGTATACTTCTAGATATATTGGAAGTCTAGTAGCCGATTTTCATCGAAATATGATCAAAGGCGGTATCTACATTTATCCGACAAGTTCAAAAGCGCCAAAAGGGAAATTACGTTTGCTTTACGAATGTAATCCGATGGCATTTTTAGCAGAACAGGCAGGAGGAAAAGCAACTGACGGTTTTGGAAGAATTATGGAAATCCAACCAACAGAACTGCACCAAAGAGTTCCTTTCTTCTGCGGAAGTTATAATATGGTAGAAAAAGCTGAGGAATTTATGGCAGCTGAATAAAAGTGTTCAGTATTCAGGTTTTTAGTGTTCAGTAACAGTTTATAGTTTACAGTCACAATAAAACCCGACAAGTTTTTTTAAACCTGTCGGGTTTCTTTTCATTTTGTCATTCCGTTAGGAATGTTTCATTGGTAGAAAAACAAATTAAATTGCAGTTATACGTTCCGTAGGAACGTTTGATCAATACATTTTTCCAAAAAAATCATGTGTCCCTGCAGGACAAATATGAAATCATAATGCTGCTAACTACCAACCAAATATTCCTAACGGAATAATAAATATTTGTATTAAAAAAAACTGTCTTTTTTTTTATTATTATAATTGTCCAATGTGACTATAAAATGAAACCCCGACAAAATTTTTAAAATCTGTCGGGGTTCTAAATTTAAATGTATTTCAATTTTCAGGTGTCAAGGTAAACTGAACACTAAAAAACTGAAGACTGAATATTACTTATTCATATTCTCCATTTCGAAAAGGAAAGTATCCAAATCTACTTTTTTGTCTACAAGAGAAAGTGCTTTAGAAACAATATAGTTTACGTTTCCTGGAGTAAAACCTAATGCAAGTCCCATACGGGTTAACATTACTTCCTGCAAATCTCCTAAATGATGGTCAACGTGAACCATTCTTGCTAAGTCGTATAGGCGCTCTAAACGCTGCGTGTATAAATAAGGAGGATTTATTGGGTGTTTCCAAGGATCTGCAAGAATCTCTTTGTATTCTTCTTCAGAGATTTGTAAAGTCGAAGCAATTTTATCCAAGAACTCTTGTTCTTCTGTACTTATTTTTCCGTCAGCAAAAGCAACGCGCACAATTGCAGAGAAATGACCTCTGTTTCTTTGTTTAAATTCGTTATCAAATAATTCTGAAAATGGCATAATTAGTTAATTTTATATCAAACAAATATAGCCCAAATTTTAAATTATTGATTTTAAAATTCTCATAAAATTTAACTTATTTTTATTGAAGGATTTGCTGGCCTAAATCTTTAATTTTGAAAATTAATCGTAAGTTTACAGCCCCTAATTATTTAATTACAAATACCTATGTCACAATTTTGGATTTATTTTCAAATAGGATTAAAACACGTTTTAGATATCAATGCTTACGATCACGTTCTTTTTTTAATCGCCTTAACTGTTCCGTATTTATTTAAAGACTGGAAAAGAATTTTCTTATTGGTTTCTCTTTTTACAATTGGTCATACTTTGGCTTTAATTCTTTCTGTTTATGGAATTATAACTATAAAAGTAGATCTTGTAGAATTCCTGATTCCGATAACAATTTTAGTAACCGCTCTTTATCATTTGTTTACGGCTGGAAAGACCTCAAAAAATGATGGCGTAAATCTGGTATTTTTCATAACTTTATTCTTTGGAATTATTCACGGACTAGGTTTTTCAAATTATTTCAAAACAATTTTAGGAGGTTCTGCAACCTCAAAATTGTTACCTTTGGGAGAGTTTGCCTTAGGAATCGAAGCTGCACAGTTAGTAGTGGTTTTTGTTGTTCTGGTAATTTCATATATAGTGCAGACGGTTTTCCGTTTTTCAAAACGCGACTGGGCACTTGTAATGTCGGCTTTCATTATTGGAGTTGTAATTCCGATGATTATTGAAAGTCCAATTTGGAACAGATAAAATTAAATGGAAGTAAAAAAACGGAATAAATACGATAGAGCTTATCTGCGAATTGCAAAAGAGTGGAGCCTGCTTTCTTACTGTAAACGTAAACAAGTTGGCGCGATTATCGTAAAAGACAGAATGATCATTTCTGATGGTTACAACGGAACACCGTCTGGATTTGACAATTGCTGCGAAGACGAAGAAGGATTAACGCGCTGGGACGTTTTACACGCCGAGGCAAATGCAATCCTGAAAGTAGCAAGATCAACACAGTCTTGCGAAGGAGCGACTTTGTATATCACGCTTTCGCCTTGCAAAGAATGCAGCAAATTAATACATCAGTCTGGAATAAAAAGAGTGGTGTATAAAGATGGATATCGCGACGATTCCGGAATTCAATTTTTAATAAAAGCAGGCGTAGAGGTTGAACATATTCCTGTTTTAGAAGAGTAATGAAATTTAATTCAAAATATCTGCCAATAGTTATCGGAGCTACTTTTGCTCTCGGAACAATAGTGGGAAGCTTAATGAACGCTCCAGCTAGTGATCAGCTTTTGGCTAAAAATTACTCCAAAACCAAGCTCAATAAACTTATTGATTTTATCAATACAGAATATGTAGACAGCGTCAATACCGATTCGATTGTAAACCTTACGGTCGATAATATTCTTTCCAAATTAGATCCGCATTCTGTTTATATTCCGCCAAGCGAACAAGCTGAGGTTGCCGAGAGCATGAAAGGTGATTTCGTCGGAATCGGAATCAATTTCTACATGTACAAAGATTCTGTGGCGATCATAAAACCGATTGAAAACGGACCTTCAGCTAAAGCAGGATTAAAATCTGGCGACCGTATTTTATTCGCTGGAAAAAGCAAATTATACGGACGAAAATTGCCTTCAGACAGTTTGTTCTCAAAACTAAAAGGCCTTCAAGGTTCTGAAATTGAATTGACGGTTTTTAGAAAATCAGAACAAAAGAAACTTAAATTTAAAGTCAAAAGAGATATTATTCCGATCAAAAGTGTCGATGCGTCGATTATGATTGGAAATAAAGTTGGTTATATCAAAATCAACCGTTTTGCTGAAACTACATTTAATGAGTTTAAAACGGGTTTGGCAAGATTAAAACAAAAAGGAGTTGAGTCGCTTGTAATTGACCTTAGGGATAATGGTGGCGGTTATATGGAAGAAGCGATTGCTATTGCTGACGAATTTTTAAAAGACAAGCAATTAATCGTTTTCACGAAAAGTAAAAATGGTTCTACTGAAAAAACATACGCTACTAAAGCAGGAAGTTTTGAAAGCGGAAAAGTATATGTTTTGATTAATGAAAACAGTGCTTCTGCCAGCGAAATTTTAGCGGGAGCGATTCAAGATAATGATCGAGGAACTATTGTTGGAAGACGTTCTTTTGGCAAAGGTTTGGTTCAAAGAGAAATGGATTTTAATGACGGATCGGCAGTACGATTGACCGTAGCCCGTTATTATACTCCGACAGGAAGATCAATTCAAAAACCGTATAAAAAAGGAAATGAAGCCTATTTTAAAGAATCTGAATCTAGAATTGCAACAGGAGAATTGTACGCAAAAGACAGTATAAAAGTAGCTGATTCTTTAAAATTCAAAACTCCGAAAGGAAAAATCGTTTACGGCGGTGGCGGAATTGTTCCTGATGTTTTTGTGCCAATGGAAGCAGAGCACGGAAATGAAAATGTAGCTTACTTGTTGCAAACTGGAATTGTGGGACATTTTGTTTTTGAAGAATTGGATAAAAATAGAAATGCTTTTGCAGGTGATAGCTTCGCTGAATTTTTAGCTAAAATGAAAAACTCAGATGTATATTTCAAAAAATTCAAGAATTACATTCTGATGACAGGTTTAGATTTAAAATTGGATAAAACCAAAGCGCTTGTAAATCGTCATATCACGGCCGAATTTGCGCGTCAGCTGTATGGAGAATTGTATTTTTATGATGTGATTCTGAAAGATGATGCCATGATTAAAACAATTCTGACTCCGAAGAAATAAGATAAAGGTTTAAAAAATCAATAAATAATAATCAGCCAAATCTGCTAAATCTGCAAGAAGTATTTTAAGCTTGCAGATTTAGCAGATTTTAAATGATTTAGTAAACCTTTGAGATTTTGATCTAATAGTAACTTCAATCTTTATATCATGAAAATAGAAACCGTTGTTGATGCAGAAATCGAACTTTTAACTGCAATTAAAAAATCGGATGTTATGGCTTTGGATACCATCCTTCATGATGATTTATTGTTCAACATGCCCGACGGACAAACGATAACCAAAGAATTTGACTTGCAAGCGTACCGTTCTGGAAAAATGAAAATCGATTCGCTAGAAGCCTCAGATCAAATTGTAAATATAATTGAGAATACCGCCGTAGTTGCTGTTACCGTTTCATTAAAAGGAACTTACGATACTACTGCAATAAATGGCGTTTTCAAATACATTAGAGTTTGGAAAAAATCGGGTAAAAATTTAAAAGTTATTGCCGGAAGCTGCGTTCAGCTGGCATAAAGTTTGAAGCAGGAAAAATAATATTAACTTAAAGCGTAATTCCGAAATCTAAACATAAATCAGTGTTTAATTTGCGGTCTAAACTAAATAATATGAAAAATTTAAAAAGAATAAGTCTGTTAGCCATTTTGATGGTTTTTGTAATCTCTTGTACTTCTATGAAAAATGATGCAAATAATCCAGTTACAGGAAAAGTAGAATCAATCGAAGGAGGAAAAGACGGTTACACAGCAAAAATTACAACAGACAGTAAAGAAGTCTATTTTGCAACAATCAGTATTGTAAACGTTGGAGGACCTCAAAACTACAAACAAGTAAAAATCGGCGATGTAATTTCTGTAAAAGGAGAAAAATGGAAAACAGAAGATGAAAACCACATCAAAGTAACCCAAATCGTTTCGGTTAAATAAAAAAGGTGAACCATATAAGTCATATAAGTCCATATTATACTTTGCGTATAAATTAAATGAACTTATATGACTTATATGGTTTAATAAATTTTATGAGATTTTATCGAATACTATCGTGAGCATGAGTTTGCGTGCCATTGTTCCATAATGTAAGAATATCTGTTGCAACAGCAGCGCCACTTCCGGCAGCAATTGCCAATTGGCTTCTCCAACCTGCTAAAGTTCCGATTACATAAATGCCATCAGCAACTTTATGATCTTCGTTTTTAAGCTGAATGCGCTGTTTTTCTGGAAGCGCTTTTTTGTGAGGTTCAACAAATTGCATCAAACCTTCGATGTCGAAAGTATTGGCAGAGCCAATTCCCACTACGATATTTCTTGTTTTGTATGAATTTTTGTTGGTCACTACGGTAAATTCAGGGTAACTACCCTCAATTTTAATTACTTTTTCATTAGGAATCTGAGCAATGTGCGGATAAGTTGCCGCTAAATCTTCTGTACTTTCAGTTAAAAGTTCAGAACCTAATTTTCCTGGAGTAATTCCGTAAGCGTTATAAAATATAGCCTCTTGTAAAGAAGAATTTTTCTGATGCGTAAAAATTCCGATTTTTTTGTCAGTAACAAAAGTTTTGTTTTTTGCGGATCCTAAGACAAGAGCACAAGACATTCCTGATACTCCTCCGCCAATAATTAAAACATCAAACATATTATCTGTTGTCATTCATTTTTTCTTCAATTCTTTTTGAAATTCTAAAAATCAAAAGAATCAAAACAGCGCAAAATGAAGCGGCGATTCCAATAAAAGCTACCATACTATCTCCTTGAAAAGGGTTTTTAAAGTCTAATAGCGTAATATTAAAAACGATTAAAGCTAATGCCAAAAGCACTAAGATTGAAGTGAAAATTTTCATAGATTGTTTTTGTTTTTGTCTAAAATAATAAAGTAGAACTTTATGGAGGGTATGCCTTAAAGTTGTATTTTAGAAATTTTACGGGGTAAATTTATAAAAATAAATTTTAGACAAACAAACCTTTAACATTAGCGGCGAATAATTTAACAGCAATTGCTAAAAGTATCACTCCAAATGTCTTGCGAACCACGCCAAGTCCGTTTTCTCCTAACAAATTTTCGATTTTTTTAGAAGATTTTAAAACGATATAAACCAGTATAATATTAAGGACAATCGCAATGATAATATTGATGGTGTGAAATTGAGAACGAAGCGATAATAAAGTAGTCATGGTTCCTGCTCCAGCAATTAAAGGAAACGCTAAAGGTACAATAGAAGCCGAGCCTGGTTCTTCGTCACGATAAATTCTGATCCCTAAAATCATTTCCAGAGCAAGAAAGAAAAGTACAAAAGATCCCGCAACGGCAAACGAATGTACATCGATTCCGATAAGATTTAAAAGTCCTTCTCCAACAAAAAGAAAAACAATCATAATAGCCCCAGCAACGATAGAAGCTTTTTCAGATTCGATATGGCCGACTTTTGCTCTTAAATTCACAATAATCGGAATAGAACCAACAATATCAATCACGGCAAAAAGCACCATACTAACGGTAATGATTTCTTTAAAATCGATTTCTAACATATCAATTTGATTTTGAGGAATTAAAATTTGCTGCAAAAGTAAATAATAAAGTTAGGTGATTTTTCGATAGCTTGTATTTTTGTTATAAAAACATGTTTTATGTGTTAAAAAAGTGATATTTATAACAATTATGAATTTTGTCGTGGAGTTTCACAAAGATTTTTGGGAAAGTTCATGAGTTTTACCACAGAGCTACGCAAAGTTTTCACAAAGTTTCGCAAAGTTTTTAATTTTTTAAAGTTCGCAAAGATTTAAGATTTAAATTTTCACAAAGCTTAATAAATTTTTGTGCGCCTCTGTGATAAACTTTGTGTAGCTCTGTGATAGAATCTCTGCGGTACATTTTTTATCTGCTTTCTTTGACTATCTTTGCACTTTATTAAAATACAGTATACTATCATGTTTCAGTTAGGTAAAACTATTATTTCAGAAGATATTCTGGAAAAAGAATTTGTGTGCAACTTGTCGGCTTGTAAAGGAGCTTGTTGCGTGGATGGAGATGCGGGCGCGCCTTTGAGCGAGGCTGAAACGAAAATCTTAGAAGAAATTTATCCTAAAGTAAAACCCTTTTTACGAAAAGAAGGAATAGAAGCTATCGAAGCGCAAGGGACTTGGTTAACCGGAACTGACGGAGATCTTGAAACGCCGCTCATCGATAATAAAGATTGTGCTTATGTAATTTTTGACGGTAAAACAGCGCTTTGCGGAATAGAGCAAGCGTACAATCAAGGAATCGTCGATTGGAAAAAACCGGTTTCTTGCCATTTGTATCCAATTCGTGTAAAAGACTTCACAGAATTTGCAGCGGTTAATTACGACAAATGGGATATTTGTGATGATGCCTGTTCTTTAGGAAAAGAATTAGAAGTTCCAGTTTACAAATTTGTCAAAGAAGCATTAATAAGACGCTTTGGCGAGGATTGGTATATGGAATTGGAAAAGGTTGCTGAAGAGCTCAAAAATTCATAAAAAACAACTATCCGTTATATAGTCTTTTTGACTACATATTTTAACTCAAAAAAATAAAGTTTTGATGCTAAAAAACTTTTTTAAAAACTATTCAAAATAACTTGCATTTTATATTTAAAAGTCTATATTTTACGGCTGTTTCCGAGAATTTAGTACTTTTAAATGTCTCATTTACAAATAATTAATTATTGTCTGAAAAATATCGCAATTTTGGGTCGTTGTTAAAAACTACGTCCGATTGTGAATAAGTTTGACTTTTATTTTTGGCGTTAATTAACAATCTTTGTACTGCTTGTTTAAGCACAAAATTTCAATACAAAAATTAACAGAATCTGTCATGTCACAAATCGAACCAATATTACAAGAAAATAAAAATCGCTTCGTTATTTTTCCGATTAAACATCATGATATTTGGGAGTGGTATAAAAAGATGGAAGCTAGTTTTTGGACTGCAGAAGAAATCGACTTACACCAAGATTTGACAGACTGGAATAATAAATTGAATGATGATGAAAGATATTTCATCAAACATATCCTAGCATTCTTTGCTGCTTCTGATGGAATCGTAAATGAAAATCTGGCTGAGAACTTTGTAAACGAAGTTCAATATGCCGAAGCGAAGTTTTTCTACGGATTTCAAATCATGATGGAGAATATTCATAGCGAAACCTATTCTTTATTAATTGATACTTACGTAAAAGACGAAGCAGAAAAAACAGAGTTGTTTAATGCTTTGGAAGTTTTTCCTGCAATTGCTAAAAAAGGAGAATGGGCTTTAAAATGGATCGAGTCAGATTCGTTTGCTGAAAGACTTATTGCTTTTGCTGCAGTTGAAGGAATCTTTTTCTCAGGAGCTTTCTGTTCAATTTATTGGCTGAAAAAACGTGGTTTAATGCCAGGTTTGACTTTCTCTAATGAATTGATTTCTCGTGACGAAGGCGTACACTGTGATTTTGCAGTTCACTTGCACAATCATCATTTGGTAAACAAAGTGCCAAAAGAAAGAATTAAAGAAATTATTGTTGATGCATTAGATATCGAAAGACAATTTGTGACCGAATCTCTTCCGGTAAGTTTAATTGGTATGAATGCTGGTTTAATGACACAGTATTTAGAGTTTGTTGCCGATAGACTTTTGGTTGAACTAGGTTGTGAGCGTGTTTACGGATCAGCAAATCCATTCGATTTCATGGACATGATTTCACTTCAAGGAAAAACTAATTTCTTTGAAAAACGTGTTGCAGAGTATCAAAAGTCAGGTGTGATGAACAATGACAGTGATGCTCAAAAAATTTCATTTGATGCAGATTTTTAGACAACAAAAATACTTTTAGCGTCTTATATCCTCAAGAGGCACTAAAAAAAGATTACAAGGAATATTTTAAGGTTGAATCTCTTTCCCAAATCGCAGATTCAATAGCAATTTTAGGCGCATTTAAATTCGATTTTCGAATTTGAAACGAGTAACTATTGAGAATTTGGTAATTCTCTAAAATTAATTTTAAAACACGCAATGTTTAAGTGCTGGAGTTCGTTCTCTAGGTACTTTCATTTTTTCAATAACTATAAAAGGTAAGCTTATGTATGTAGTAAAAAGAGATGGCCACAGAGAGCCCGTAATGTTTGATAAGATTACAGAAAGAATCAAAAAATTGTGTTACGGCTTAAATGAGCTCGTAGATCCAGTTAAGGTAGCCATGAGGGTTATCGAAGGATTGTATGATGGGGTTTCGACTTCTGAATTGGATAATCTTGCAGCAGAAACGGCGGCTTCTATGACAATTGCGCATCCAGATTATGCTCAATTGGCAGCTCGTGTAGCAATTTCTAACTTGCATTCAAATACCAAAAAATCTTTCTCAGAAACGATGAAAGATATGTATCACTACGTAAATCCAAGAAATGGACAAGATGCACCATTAATTGCTGATGACGTATACAAAGTGATTCAGGAAAATGCTGCTTTTTTAGATTCTCATATTATCTATACAAGAGATTTTAATTACGATTACTTTGGTTTCAAAACCTTAGAGCGTTCTTATCTTCTTAAAATAAACGGAAAAATCGTTGAGCGTCCGCAGCACATGTTAATGCGTGTATCTGTTGGTATTCACTTAGACGATTTAAAATCGGTTATTGAAACTTATGATTTAATGTCTAAAAAGTTCTTTACGCATGCAACGCCAACGTTGTTTAATGCAGGAACTCCAAAACCTCAAATGTCTTCTTGTTTCCTTTTGGCAATGCAAGATGATAGTATTGATGGAATTTACGATACATTAAAACAAACAGCTAAAATTTCGCAGTCAGCGGGAGGAATCGGACTTTCTATTCATAACGTTCGTGCGACTGGATCTTACATTCGCGGTACAAACGGAACTTCAAACGGAATTGTTCCGATGTTGAGAGTTTTTAACGATACGGCGCGTTACGTAGATCAAGGAGGCGGAAAACGTAAAGGAAGTTTTGCGATTTACATCGAAACTTGGCATGCTGATATTTTCGATTTCTTGGATTTAAAGAAAAATACAGGAAAAGAAGAAATGCGTGCAAGAGATTTATTCTTCGCAATGTGGACTTCAGATTTGTTTATGAAACGTGTTCAGGAAGATTCAACTTGGACTTTAATGTGTCCTAACGAATGTCCAGGTCTTTATGATGTTTATGGAGAAGAATTCGAAGCATTATACACAGATTACGAATTCCAAAATAAAGGAAGAAAAACAATCCGTGCTCGTGAATTGTGGGAGAAAATCCTAGAATCTCAGATCGAGACTGGAACGCCATATATGTTGTACAAAGATGCAGCAAACCGTAAATCGAACCATAAGAATTTAGGAACTATTCGTTCTTCTAACTTGTGTACAGAGATTATGGAGTTTACGTCTAAAGACGAAATCGCTGTTTGTAACTTAGCATCGATCTCATTGCCAATGTTTATTGATAATGGAAAATTTGATCACGACGCACTTTACAATGTTACAAAACGTGTAACTCGTAACTTGAATAAAGTAATTGACAGAAACTATTACCCTGTAAAAGAAGCAGAAAACTCAAACATGCGCCACCGTCCAGTTGGATTAGGAGTGCAAGGTTTGGCTGATGCTTTTATTATGTTGCGCATGCCTTTTACAAGTGACGAAGCAAAACAATTGAACCAAGAGATTTTTGAAACATTATACTTCGCGGCTGTAACGGCCTCTATGGAAATGGCAAAAGAAGAAGGTCCATATTCTACATTTGCAGGTTCGCCAATGTCACAAGGAGAATTCCAATACAACATGTGGGGAATGAAAGATGAGGAATTATCAGGACGTTGGGACTGGGCTTCTTTAAGAAAAGAAGTTATGGAACATGGAGTTCGTAACTCATTGTTAGTTGCACCAATGCCAACCGCTTCAACTTCTCAGATTCTTGGAAACAACGAAGCTTTCGAACCGTATACTTCAAACATTTATACACGTCGTGTATTGTCTGGAGAATTCATTGTAGTAAACAAACATTTACTAGAAGACTTGGTAAAACTAGGTTTATGGAACGAGACATTGAAACAGGAAATTATGCGTCATAACGGATCTATTCAAAATATTGATATTATTCCGCAAGACCTAAAAGATCTTTACAAAACAGTTTGGGAAATGTCAATGAAAGATATTATCGATATGTCTCGCCAAAGAGGTTATTTTATTGATCAGTCTCAATCATTGAACTTGTTCATGCAAGATGCTAACTATTCTAAACTTACGTCAATGCACTTCTATGCTTGGCAATCTGGTTTAAAAACAGGAATGTATTACTTAAGAACAAAAGCGGCTGTAGATGCGATTAAATTCACATTAAACAACGATAAAAAAGAGGAAACCGCACCAAGCTTAGTTGCAGAAACAGAAGCTATCTCTGTTGAAGATTATAAAGCAATGTTGTTAAAAGCACAAGCAGCAGATCCTGAGGATTGTGAAATGTGTGGGTCTTAATTTTTTTAGAAGAAAGAAAATAGAATAAAGAAGCAAGATTTATTCTTAAATTTATAAGCAGTTGTCATTTGATAACTGCTTTTTTTTAGGAGCTGTTTCCCGCTTTCCGTTGCAATCTTTTTATTTTTAAAGAAAAAATAAAAAGGATTTCCACTTCAATCGGGGCTAGATTCGTTTTCATAAGACAAATTTTAGAAGATAAATAAGAATATTATTCACAATCTTATCAGTTTCTCGTTCTTCGAGATGACAAATTATAACTTGAAATAAAAAAACTTTCTGTCTTAGTGACTTCGTGACTAAAACAACAATATCTCCAAAAATCCTCCGTTTAAAACTATTACCAAACACATTCAAATCTTAGCACCTTAGAACCTCAATGACTTAGCCTCTTCAAAAAATTAAACCTTTTAAAGAGAATCGAGTCTTATAGTAATAATTTCCAAATTATGAAAAAGAGCAGTCTTTGGTCCTTACGCTTGGGTTTCTCGGGAAAAGAAGCCGAAAAGATAGAAAAACTCGGATTAGAAAAATTTCTAAAGCATTCTTACGACTCAAAATTCGACAAAGAGCTTCCTGCTTTTCTGCAAGATGATCCCAAAACTTTAGCGGAATTAAAAGAACTTCGAGAATCGATAAAAAATGCCGATTCAGAATTCAAAAAGAAAACTTTAAAGAAAGAAGTCTACTCTAATCTTGAACTCAAGAAATGGTGGATTCAAAAAATGCGAACTGATGAATTTCCACTTCGTGAAAATATGGTCTGCTTTTGGCACAATCACTTCGTGTCGACTTCGCAGAAAGTAAAAGTCAATTACTGGATTTATCAGCACAATATGATTTTGCGGGAAAATGCTTTTGGCAATTTTAAAGAATTAACTAAACAGATTCTGAAATCAAACGCGATGGTAAGATATCTCGATAATGGCGATAATAAAAAAGGAAAAGTCAACGAGAATCTAAGTCGCGAATTACTGGAATTATTCACGATTGGAATTGGAAATTATTCCGAAGAAGATATTAAAAATGGCGCAAAAGCTTTAGCAGGTTTAAATGTTGGCGATAATGGTGCCGTTTATAGAAAAAATATCGAAGACAATAGCGATAAAACCTATTTCGGAAAAACTGGAAATTGGAAAGCTGATGATTTAGCCGATATCATTTTCGAACAGAAAAATATTCCGTATCTCATTACCCGTAAAATTCTAAAATGGTTTGTTTATGATAATCCGCCAGAAAAATTGGTAACTTATTATGGCGATTATCTCCGAAAAGTAAAGTTCGAAATTGAGCCTTTATTGACCAAGATTTTTACCGAAGAATATGCGAAAGAAAAGGCTGGAAGTAAAATTAAAAATCCGCTGGTTTATATTCTGCAATTGACAAATGAATTGCAAATGGAAGATTTCGATAATGGAATGGTCCAATACTTCCTGAAACAACAAGGAATGGATTTGTACAATCAAACCAATGTGAAAGGTTGGGACGGAGGAAATTCCTGGCTGACATCACAGATTTATTTGCAGCGAAATAATACTTCAGATCTACTTTGTAAAGGACGAACGATTACAGGGAAATTTCTAAATAAAATGAATGCAGAACCCGAAAAACCTGTTTTGGAAATTAATAAAGTAAAAGTCAAGGTTCAGTTTGATGACAGTGGAAACAATAAAACGATTATTTCTGAATTGTCAGATCGATTGCTTTTTAAAACAAACGAATCGATTCAAAAAGATATGGAAAACCTTTTGAAATATGACTTCGACCCAAAAGAGCCCAATGCAGATGCAGCGGTAATTCGGTTATTCAATTACATTACCAAACTGCCCGAATATCAATTAATTTAAAAGTTTGAAATCATGAACAGAAGAACTTTTTTAACCCTTACAGGAACTTTTACAGGCGGAATGCTCGTACTTCCCGATTTTCTACACGCTTTTGGAACACAGCAAAATGTAATTGTCGGCGAACAATGTGTTGTTTTTGTACAGTTGAATGGGGGAAATGACGGACTCAATACTTTTATTCCGTATGACGATCCGCTATATTATGATTTGCGAACCAAAATTGCTTTAAATAAAGATATTGTTGTTGGAAAGAATAAAGGAATGGCTTTTCATCCGTCGCTAAAAGATTTTGCCCAAATGCAGCAAAACGGAGATTTAACCGTGATTCAAAATGTGGGTTATCCAGAACCTGTTCGTTCGCATTTTAGAAGTCAGGAAATTTGGCAGACGGCTGTGGATTCTAATAAATATGTAAACGAAGGCTGGCTGGGACGATATTTAGATTTGCAATGCAACGGACATCAGCCAACGGCGGGCGTAAATCTAGACTCGATTGATAATTTGGCTTTGAAAGGAATTGAACCGAATTCAATTACGGTAAAAGATCCGAATCGTTTTAAAGTGAAAGGCGAGATGGAAGATTCAAAATTATCTGATAATCCGCAATTGGATTTTGTTCGAAAAATCGCCAATTCGGTTACTGAAGGTTCAGATGAAATTCAGAAAGCATTGTTGAAGTCAAAATCGGAAAGTAGTTATCCAAAAACAGAATTGTCCAAAAACTTAGAATGGATTGCGCGTTTGATAAAAGGAAATTTGAATTCAAAAGTATATTACACTTCTTTAAACGGATTTGATACGCACGACAATCAGTTGGCCATTCACGAAAGAAAATTGACAGATTTAAATGATTCAATATTTAGTTTCTATAAAGATTTAAAACAAGCCAATCTTCTTCAAAATGTAACAATCGTAGTTTTCTCAGAATTTGGACGCCGCGTAAAAGACAACGGCAACGGAACCGATCACGGAACCGCCGCGCCAATGTTCATCATCGGAGGAAATAATAAAGGAACTATTTTAGGCAAAAATCCAAACTTAGCAGACTTAGATAACGGCGATTTAAAATACGAAACAGATTTTAGGAGTGTCTATGCTTCATTATTAAAAGAAAAACTCGATTTTGATTACACGAAGATTGGGATTAAGAATAAAGCGGTTTCGGGATTGTTTTAAAGTTTTTTCGCCACGAATTCACGAATTTTTTTTTTTGAAAATCTAGTCGTTTAATTTGTGCAATTTGTATAAATAGCCACAACGATTTGCGCTAATTCGTGAATTCGTGGCGAAAAAAACTAATCCTAGATCATGATTATTTTTCGTTATTAAATTTGCGTAAATTTGTAATCAATAAATTTTATTAATCATGGAAATTAAAAACTTGTCTCAATACAGTAATGCTGAAAAAATAATTCTGGCCGAACAATTGTGGGATAGTGTGTCTAAAGAAGAATTGAGCATTTCCAGTGAAGTTGAAAAAGAACTTGATATTCGACTAAAAAATTTAGAAGAAGGTAAAACCGAATTGTATACATGGGATGAGATAAAAGCTCATTTGAAAACTATTAGATAGTGCATAAAATTCAGTTTACAAAAGAAGCTTTGTTTGATATCGAGGACATTGTGCTGTGGTACGAAGAGCAAAGAATTGGATTGTCATATGATTTTGAGTTGTGTCTCGAGGCTGGATTAGATACTCTTGTACGAAATCCAGATGCATTTCAAAAAAGATATAAAACAGTAAAAGTTCGTTTCATTTCAAGATTTCCATACGGAATACATTATAAATTTGAAAAGAATGAAATAATAGTAATAGGTGTTTTTCATACTTCCCGTTCACCTAAAAATTGGTCAAAGAGATTAGGTTTAAAATAAACATGAATCTTTTTTAATCTGTTTGAAATTAGAGAAATTGATTATAAAATCACAAAGATTTGCGCTAATTCGTGAATTCGTGGCGAAAAAAAATCTCAGAACCTTAGCAACTTACCATCTCAGTACCTTCAAAAAAAAGCCGATTTTTTTACATTATCATACAAATCATCCTAAATTTGTTAAGAAATCCCTTTTTGTTTCATAAAATGCAATCTTTTTTTTGGTGCACTAAAAATAATTTATACATTCGCAGAGAATTTAAACAATAAGACAAACAAAATGGCAAGTAACCGTTTTTATTTTAGCAACAACTTTTATTTCTTCTTTAGTAGAAGTCAGGATTGTGCTATGGTTATTTGAGATCGAATTTTAAGACAAATAAAACTAATATACAATCCTGATGCAAATCAGGATTTTTTTTTGACTATATGACAACGAAAATTGCAATACAAGGTATTAAAGGATCATTTCATCATCAGGTTGTAAAGGAGTATTTCTCTGAAAATGTGGATATTGATGAATGTTTGTCTTTTGAAGAATTGATCGACAGCCTTATTGCCGGAAAATCTGATCAAGCTGTAATGGCAATTGAAAACTCGATTGCAGGGCCGATTATCCCAAATTATGCTTTGATTGACAAGAATAATTTACACATAATTGGAGAGCATTATTTAAATATTCAGCAGAATTTAATGGCTTTAAAAGGTCAGAAAATTGAAGATATTAGAGAAGTTCATTCGCATCCAATGGCACTTTTACAGTGTATGGATTTCTTGAAACAATATCCAAATATCAAATTGGTTGAGGATAAAGATACAGCAGAAACGGCGAGAAGAATTCAGGAAAAAAAATTAACTGGAATTGCCGCGATTGCAAGTCAGACTGCTGCTGAAATGTACGATCTTGATATTATTGCACCAGCGATTCAAACGATTAAAAATAATATGACTCGTTTTGTAATCATCAAAAAGCAAAATTCATTTTTGCCAGAAAACGAAATTAACAGAGCTTCTGTCAAATTCGAATTGGATCATAAAAGAGGAAGCTTAGCAGCAGTTTTAAATGTAATGAGCGATTGCAAATTGAATTTAACGAAAATTCAGTCGCTTCCAAAAATCGAAACGCCTTGGAAATATTCGTTTTTCGTAGACGTAACATTCGAGAAATACGAAGATTATGCAAAAGCAAAAGCGTTATTAACGATAATGGCAGAATATTTTAAAGTGTTGGGAGAATATAGAAACACAAGGCCATAAAAAAGGAAATTCCAAAATTTAAAAATTCCAAATTCCAATTGTTTGGGATTAAAAAATAAAAAACTCTAAAAGAGAATAAATAAGAATCATGATAACAACAGCAAAACGATTAGACACAGTTGAAGAATACTACTTCTCATCAAAATTAAGAGAAGTGAGACAGCTGATGTCTGAAGGAAAACCGATCATCAATATGGGAATTGGAAGCCCAGATTTGAGTCCATCGAAAGCCGTAATTGAAGCAGTAGCTTCAGCAATTCAGGACGAGAATGGGCATGGTTATCAAAGCTATCAGGGATTGCCAGAAATGAGACAGGCGATGGCGGATTTCTATAAAGATCAGTTTGGTGTTGAAGTGAATCCGAATAATGAGATTTTACCATTGATGGGTTCAAAAGAAGGAATTATGCATATTTCGCTGGCTTTTTTAAATGAAGGCGATCACGTTTTAATTCCGAATCCAGGTTATCCGACTTATACTTCGGTAACCAATTTGGTAGGAGCGGTTCCAGTTTATTATGATTTGAAAGAAGCAAATCAATGGGAACCAGACTTTGAAGCTTTAGAAAAATTAGATCTTTCGAAAGTAAAATTAATGTGGCTGGGTTATCCGCACATGCCAACAGGAGCGAGAGGAAGTTTAGCGTTATTTGAAAAATTGGTTGCTTTTGCTAAAAAACACAACATTTTATTGATTAATGATAATCCATATAGTTTTGTTTTGAATGATAATCCGATGAGTTTATTGCAGGTTGAAGGTGCGAAAGATGTGGCTTTAGAATTAAATTCATTAAGTAAAACATTCAACATGGCAGGCTGGAGAGTCGGAATGGTTTTAGGAAATCCTGAAATTATCGATGCAGTCCTAAAAGTAAAAAGCAACATGGATAGCGGAATGTATTACGGAATTCAAAAAGGTGCAATCGCGGCATTGAAATGTGATAAATCTTGGTTTGAAGATAATAACAAAATTTACAGACGAAGAAGAGAATTAACTGAAAAGCTGGCAGAAAAATTAAACTGCAAAGTATATAAAGAAGGAGTTGGACTGTTCGTTTGGGCAAAACTTCCTGAAGGAATCGAATCAGCAGAAAAGTTCATTGACGAAATATTATATGAGAAACATATTTTCATCACACCGGGAACCATTTTCGGAAGCAACGGTGAAGGATATATTAGATTCTCATTGTGTGTAAAAGAGGAGAAAGTACAGGAAGCGATTGATCGATTTTAGTATTAAGATTTAAGAATCAAGAACCAAGATTTTTATCCAGATTGTCAGGCTGAGCGGAGTCGAAGCCTTTCTAGTTGGAATTTGGAATTTTAAAACTTGGAATTTTAAAGAATTATGAAAGTATACGTAATAGGAATAGGGTTAATAGGCGGTTCAATGGTGCTAGACATCAAAGGGCGTTATCCTGATGCGACTATTTTAGGAATCGATAGCAATGAACAGCATTTGCAGGAAGCAATTGAATTAGGCGTTATTGACGAAGCGGGAAGCTTTGAAGATTTACAAAAAGCAGATTTTGTAATCGTATCAGTTCCAGTAGATGTAGCGTTGACGGTTTTGCCTAAGGTTTTGGATGCAGTTGGGGATAAAACGATTGTTTTTGAAGTAGGATCGACTAAAAAACCAATTTGTGAAGCAGTTGTCAATCACCCAAAAAGAAGAAATTTTATTGCAACGCACCCAATTGCTGGAACAGAATTTTCTGGACCATCAGCAGCAATAAGAGGTTTGTTTCAAGGAAAAACAAACATTATTTGTGAAGTCGAAAAGACTGCTTTTAAATTACAGGAGAAAGCATTAAATCTTTTTACTTCAATCGGAATGAGAATTCGATATATGGATCCCGTTTCGCACGACAAACACATTGCCTACGTTTCGCATTTATCGCACATTAGTTCGTTTATGCTCGGAAAAACGGTAATGAATAAAGAAAAAGACGAACAGGATATTTTTGACATGGCGGGAAGTGGATTTGAAAGTACGGTTCGTCTAGCAAAAAGTTCACCCGCAATGTGGACACCAATTTTTAAACAAAACAAAGAATACGTTCTGGAAACCTTGGAAGGTTATATTGCAAATCTGACTCAATTTAGAGATTTGCTGGCAGACGACAATTACAACGCCATTTTTGAAGAAATGGAAGGTGTAAATAAAATTAGAGAAATATTAAACGGAATAACTATAAAAAAGTAAACACAATTAAAAATGGAAAATAAGAAAGAAATGAGAAAGTGGTTAGAAGATTTCAATTTAAATCACCCACTTGTGATAGCTGGACCTTGTAGTGCAGAAACTGAAGATCAAGTTTTGAAAATTGCTCATGAATTGAAAGATTCTAAAGTAAGCGTATTCAGAGCTGGAATCTGGAAACCAAGAACTCGCCCAGGAGGATTTGAAGGTGTTGGTGAAATCGGATTAAAATGGTTGCAAAAAGCTAAAGCAGAAACTGGTTTGTTAATGGGAACTGAAGTGGCAACTGCAGCTCACTGTAAACTTGCTTTAGAACACGATATCGACGTATTATGGGTTGGTGCTCGTACAACAGCAAACCCTTTCGCAGTTCAAGAAATTGCTGATACTTTGAAAGGAACGGATAAAATTGTTTTGGTGAAAAATCCTGTAAATCCAGATTTAGCTTTATGGTTAGGTGGTGTTGAGCGTTTACACATGGCAGGTATTGAGAAATTAGGTGTTATCCACAGAGGTTTCTCTACTTACGAAAAAACAAAATACAGAAACATTCCAGAATGGCAGATTGCTATCGAATTACAAAATAAATTCCCTGATTTGCCATTAATCATTGACCCATCTCACATTACTGGAGATCGTAAAATGATTTTCGAAGTAACTCAAGAGGCTTTAGATTTGAACTACGACGGTATGATCATCGAAACGCACTTCGACCCAGACAACGCTTGGTCTGATGCTGCACAGCAAGTAACTCCAGATGCTTTGAAACAAATCATTAAAGATTTGACTATCAGAAAAACGGATGATACTACAGATGAGTACAGCCAAAAAATGACAAAACTAAGAGCTAACATCGACGTTCTAGATGCTAATTTATTAGAGCTTTTAGGAAAACGTATGAAAGTGGCTGACGAAATTGGTCAAGTGAAAAAAGACGCTAACGTTGCCATTCTTCAAAATAACCGTTGGAACGAAATCTTAGGAAAAATGATTTTAGAAGGTGAGAAAAAAGGTCTTACTGAAGAGTTTGTTTTGAGAATGTTCAAAGCAATTCACCAAGAAAGTATCGGTCACCAAGAGAAAATTTTCAACGCATAATTTTTTCTAAAACCATATAAGTGATATAAGATAATTTTAGATTTTAAAAATCTTGATTTAAAGTTTTCTTATAGCATTCATTAAAAGTAGATTGTTTTTTAAGAATCCTCAACACTTTGAAAAAAGAGTTGGGGATTTTTTTAGGTTTAAACCATATAAGTATAGAAAGTTTTTTCTCTTTGCTATATAAACATAGCCCACGGTTTCAACCGTGGAAACGTAATGTAAATCCACAATCTTTGAAGAAACAAAATGGATATTTCCAATCTTTGTCCCCACGATTGAAACCGTGGGTTATGTTAATTAGAGTATGAAAAGAAATTTAAATTATTGTGCAGAGAAACCGTGGGTTATGTTTTAAAATTGGATCAATTAGAATATGAAACGTCTTTGTCTTATATTTCTTCAATGCCTTATATGGTTCAAAATATTCATTTATCTTTGCAAAAGATTTAAGGTTTAATCTGAAATCTAAAATCTGAAATCTAAAATTAAAGAATGACAGGAACCGTTTATAAATCTACAGGAAGCTGGTATACCGTAAAATCTGAAAAAGGGGATTTTGTGGAATGCCGTATGAAAGGGAAATTCAGAATTAAAGGAATCAAAAGTACCAACCCTATTGCTGTAGGCGATATAGTCGATTATGAATTGGATGAAACTTCAGATGCTGTAACGGGAACAATTCACAACATTCACGAAAGAAAAAATTATATTGTTCGTAAATCGGTTAACTTGTCCAAGCAGATTCATATTATTGCTTCCAATATTGACCAGGTTTTTTTACTGATTACAATTGATAATCCGCCGACAACGACTAGTTTTATTGACCGTTTTTTGGTTACAGCCGAAGCTTACGGAATCGAAGCAATTCTTGTTTTTAATAAAATCGACACTTTAACAGAACAGACTTTAGACGATCAGTTGTATTTACAGCACATCTATTCTGAAATTGGTTACAAATGTCTTCGCATTTCTTCGACAGAAAATAAAGGTGTTGACAAACTAAAAGAAATGATGATTGGCAAAGTAAGCATGTTTTCTGGACATTCAGGAGTGGGGAAATCGACTTTGGTCAATGCTTTAGAACCTACTCTTCATTTAAAAACTTCCGTAATTTCAGAGCAGAGCAAACAAGGACAGCATACCACTACTTTTGCCGAAATGTACGATTTGTCTTTTGATGCTCGAATTATCGATACACCAGGAATCAAAGGTTTTGGAATTGTAGATATGGAGCCTTCAGAAATCAGTGGTTATTTTCCAGAATTCTTCCGATTAAAAGATCAATGTAAGTTTAACAACTGTTTACACAAAGAAGAACCACATTGTGCTATAAAAGCGGCTTTAGAAAGAGACGAAATTGCTTGGTCGCGCTACAATAGTTACCTGAAAATCCTCGAAGGTGACGAAGAACATTATCGTACCGATACGTATGGCGAAGACCGTGCGGCAAGTGATGAAACCCGAAAATAAATTTAAAATTCCAATCTTTTAAATCCCAAATTCCAAACTATCGATGCAATGTATTGCGTCTAACAAGTAATTTATAATTCATAATTTGCAATTTATAATTTCATGAAAGTAGTCATCCAAAGAGTTTCTCAAGCTTCAGTAACTGTAGATCAAAAAATAACGGCCGAAATTCAAAAAGGGTTATTGGTTTTAGTCGGAATTGAAGATGCCGATACGCAGGAAGATATGGACTGGCTGGCTGGTAAAATTGTGAAAATGAGAATTTTTGGAGACGAAAATGATGTGATGAACTGCTCTGTTCAGGATATTGACGGCGATATTATTGTGGTAAGCCAATTTACGCTTCACGCTTCAACGAAAAAAGGAAATCGTCCTTCTTATATAAAAGCTTCAAAACCAGATTTTGCAATTCCGACTTACGAGAAGTTTGTTCAAGCAGTAGAAAAAGAGTTTGGAAGGAAAGTTCAAACCGGAATTTTTGGTGCCGATATGAAAGTCAGGCTACTAAACGACGGACCAGTTACAATTGTAATGGATAGCAAAAACAGGGAATAAAATATTATTAAACATTTGTTAAGGATTTCTGAAAAAAATATATATTTGACGAAAATCCCTATTAATGAAAAACCTTTTTTTTGCGTTATTTTTATTCTTAATTAACCTCACTGCGTTTGCTCAAAAGAGCACTTATCCTATATTTTCTATTCCCGATAGTTTAACACAAAATGCCAATGCTGTCCTTCGTTTGGACCAAATGGATATTGTGATTGCTTCGCAAAGAAGCATGGCTATAAAAACGCAAAGAATCGTTTCTGTTTTTAACGAAAAAGGGTTAAGAGATATCGATGCCTATAGCCATTATGATAAAACTACTTCAGTCAAAACTATTGAAGCTGTGGTTTATGATGCATTAGGAAATGAGATAAAAAAAATCAAAAGAAAAGACTTTAGAGATCAGAGTGCCGTAAGCGGAAGCACTCTTTTTTCGGACAATCGTATACTCTATTTAGACTACACACCAATTTCGTATCCTTTTACAATTGCTTTTACTTCTGAAGTCGAAACTTCAAATACTGCCTTTATACCAAAATGGTATTTTATTGGAGGCTATAATTTAAGTGTAGAAAAATGTATTTTGAATGTTACTTATCCAAAAGGATTAGGTTTTAAAAAGAAAGAGTTTCAATTTGATCTTTTTGATATAAAAAAAACAGCTGATACAGATACCAATTTAAGTTATCTAGCAACGAATATTCCTGCTCAAAAACAAGAAGATCTTAGTCCGTCTCCTTCAGATCTTTTCCCAAAAGTCATGATGGGATTAGAAAATTTCCACTTAGAAGGAGTTGATGGAAATGCAACTACTTGGGAGGCATTCGGAAAATGGTATAGCGATAAAATCTTAACCGGAACTACGGTCTTGCCAGAAGAAACAAAAGCAAAAATCAAAGCTTTGGTTGGAGATGAAAAAGATCCGATTAAGAAGGCAAAAATCATTTACGATTATGTGCAGAAAAAATCTCGATATGTTAATATTGCCGTTGGCATCGGTGGCTGGAAACCTATGCTAGCCAATGATGTAGATCGTTTAGGATATGGAGATTGTAAAGCATTATCCAATTATACCAAAGCACTTTTGCAGGCTGTAGATGTTCCTTCTTATAACACTATTTTATATGGCGATCGTTATAAAGAAGATATTCAATCTGATTTTGTTTCGATGCAGGGAAATCACATGATTCTTGCCATCCCAAATAAAGATAATTATGTCTGGCTAGAATGTACAAGTCAGGATGATCCGTTTGGGTATCAGGGCACATTTACCGATGATCGCGATGTTTTGGTTGTGAAACCTGATGGTGGAGAAATTGTACGAACTAAAATCTATGATGACAAAGGAAATATACAGGAAGGTAAAGGAGTGTACACAATCGATCAAGCTGGAAATTTTTCTGGAGTTTTAAAGATAGCTTCTCAAGGAAGTGTTTATGCTTCTAAATCTCAAGTAGAAACTATGCAGCCAAATGAGAAAGAGGAACATTATAAAAATTACTGGGATAATATTAATAACCTGAAATTAGGTAAAATTACTTTTACTAACGATAAAGAAAATATTCGTTTTACCGAAGATGTCCAGTTAAGCGCTGCAAATTATGGAGCACTTTCGGGCAACAAAATGATTTTTGTAGTTGATGCTTTTAATCAATATACGGGAAGCGTGAAACGAATTAGAAATCGCAAAAATCCATTTCAAATTCAGAGAGGTTATTTGGATACCGATGAAATTGAGATTAATCTTCCAGAAGGTTTTAGTATCGAATTTCTGCCTTCAAACTATGAATTAAAAGGAAAGTTTGGAGAATACAAAACTGAAATCATCAAAAAAGACAATAACAAATTGACATACAAGAGATCGATGTTCTTAAACAAAGGTAAATATTCGAATAAAGAATACGATGAATACCGCTTGTTTATGGAACAAGTTTCTAGAAATGATAACGCCAAAATAATATTGACAAAAAATTAAACCATTATAACCAAAAACAAACCAAAAATTACCAATGAAAATTATTAAACTATTTAGCCTGTCTGTGATTTTATTGATCGCTCCCAAAGCGATTTCACAGGAATTTAAACTCGGAAAGGTCTCTGTTGCAGAATTGGAACAGAAAGTACATCCAAAAGATACTGCAGCTGTTGCGGCAATTCTCTATAAAAAAGGAGTTTCCAGAATGGAGTATGATCAAAATGATGGTTTTTACATGGCAACCGATGTAGAGACCCGTATTAAGATTTATAAAAAAGAGGGTTACGAATGGGCGAATCAGCAAGTTTGGTACCGAAACACTACAAATTTAAAAGAAAGAGTATTTTTTGCAGATGCCGTGACCTATAATCTTGTGAACGGGAAAATAGAAAAAACCAAATTGAAAAGTGACGGTTCATTTGATGAAGTTATTTCGAAATACAGAGGGCAAAAAAAGATCACAATGCCAAACGTAAAAGAAGGTTCTGTAATCGAATTTCGTTACACTATAAAATGTCCAAATGCAGGTATAATTCGTGATTGGGATTTTCAGGCCTCGATTCCTGTAAACTATTCAGAGTTTAAAGTTGCTTATCCGGAATATTATGTTTTTAAACCAAGACAAAAAGGTTATATTTTTCCGAAAGTGACAACATCAAAAAATTCAAAATCTATTACGATTAATAGTAAAGAAAGAAGTGGTGGACGTGTTTCCAGCACTAATTTTTCTTCTGATAATATTGATTATATAGAAACAGAAACTATTTATGTGGCTCAGGATTTTCCAGCGATGAAAGATGAAAGTTTTGTTAATAATATTGACAACTATACATCAAGCGTTCAGCATGAATTGTCTTTAGTTCATTTTCCAAATAGCCCAATGAAGGAATATTCTACAGACTGGAATTCTGTTGTAAAAACAATTTACGAATATGACGATTTTGGTCCAGAGCTTAATAAAACAGGATATTTTGAAGAGGATTTGAAAAAACTGCTGACAGGAATTGATGGTCAGAATGAAAGAATTTGGGCAATTCTGAACTATGTAAAAGCAAATGTAAAGTGGAACAACTATACAGGTTATAGCTGTGATAATGGTGTGAAAAAAGCATATAAAGAAAAAACAGGAAATATTGCAGATATCAATTTAATGCTTACGGCGATGTTGCGTTCGTCAGGGTTAACTGCAAATCCAGTTTTAGTAAGCACACGTGATAACGGAATTGCATTATTTCCAAACAGAAATGCTTTTGACTATGTTGTTGCAGCAGTTGAAACTCCGAATGGATATATTTTGCTGGACGCAACTGACAAATACTCAACTCCAAATGTTCTTCCGTATAGAACACTAAACTGGTTTGGAAGACTGATAAGAAAAGACGGTTCTTCTGAGGAAATAGATTTAATGCCTAAAAAGGCATCGAATGATTTTGTTTTCCTGAATTATGATATTGATGCTAATGGGAAAATCACGGGAAAAACTAGAAGACAATGCACCGATTACAATGCAATGATCAGCAGAGCAAACTTCGAAAAATTGAAGGAGGAGGAATACCTTGAAAAATTAGAAAATAATAATAGAAAGATTGAAATAAGTGATTATTCAAGAACAAACGAAAAAGAGCTTTTGTCTCCAACAATTGAGACTTATTCATTTACAGGAAATGATTTGTGTGAAGTGATTGGGGGTAAAATTTATGTAAATCCGCTGTTATTCTTTACTCAGGATAAAAATCCATTCAAACAGGAAGTGCGTGAATACCCAGTAGATTTTGGTTATCCATTTTCAGATAAATTTAATATTTCTATCAAAATTCCAGAAGGCTATACTGTAGAAACTTTGCCAGCAGCAGTTGCTTACAATATGGAAAACAATTTGGGAAGCTTTAAGTTTAATATTGCCCAAAACGAGAATGTTTTACAAATAATGGTAACCAATCAAATCAATGAAGCAATTGTTTCGACAGAACAGTATGAAATGTTAAAAGAATACTACAAAGGTATGATTGCGAAGCAAACCGAAAAAATCGTTTTAAAACGTATTTAGTAAGATGAGAAATTTTATAATTTCTATCTTTTTGTTTTGTGCATTTCTGAAAGGAATTGCACAAAATGCTTCTTTAGGAAATGTTACAATAGCACAGCTGGAAGAAAAAAGGCATCCAAAAGATTCAACTTCGGCGGCGGCTATTTTGTATAGTAATATCGCTTTAAATCTTAATAATAACGGAAACTCTCAAAAGACGACCACTAAGAAAATTAAGATTTATAAAAGCGAAGGCTATTATTTATCAAATATTGCAATTTATTTTGCGGCCGGAAAATTAAGTTATGTGCATATAGTGAGTGCCTTTACTTATAATTTAGTTGATGGAAAAATTGTAAAGACAAAACTTAAACCTGAAAATGAGTTTATCGAAAAAACCAATACCAGTTACTGGATTAAAAAAATAGCTTTTCCAGAAGTAAAGGAAGGTTCTATTATTGAATTTCAGTACACCGAAGAAGGTGGTTTCTCTACTCTTTACAATTGGAATTTTCAAGAAAATATCCCAGTCAATTATTCTGAGCTTAAAACCATTTTTCCAGATGCTTTTGTGTTTAAAAAAAATCTGAAAGGTTTTTTTGCGCCCAAAATAACTTCGAAAGTGGCTAACACTTACAATTATATTGCTACAGAAACAAGTTATGTTTTTCAGAATCTGCCAGCAATGAAAGAAGAAGCTTTTGTAAATAATATTGACAATTACAGAACAGGAATTACTATTGAGTTAGAAAGAATTTCTGTTCCTGGACAGTTTTATAAGACATTGTCATCAGACTGGACAAGTGTTGCCAAAACTATTTATGATTTTGATTCCTTCGGGACGGAATTAAATAAATCGGGCTATTTTGAAGAAGATCTTAAAGTATTATTGGAAGGAAAAACAACAGCTAATGCAAAAATTACTGCGATTTTAGAATATGTGAAATCAAATGTAAAATGGAATCAGCATGCTGGCTATTCTTGCGAAAAAGGAGTTCGTAAAGCTTACAAAGAAAAAATAGGAAATAGCGCAGATATTAATTTAATGCTTACCGCAATGCTTCGAGAGGCGAAACTTAAAGCAAATCCTGTTTTGATTAGTACCCGTTCAAACGGAATTGCTTTTTTTCCGAATCTAAATGCTTTCAATTATGTGATTGCAGCTGTTGAATCAGGAGACGAAATGATACTGCTTGATGCGACAGATCCTTTCTCTGCTCCAAACGTACTTCCTTTAAGAGATTTAAATTGGATAGGAAGATTAATTCGTAAAGACGGAACTTCAGAAAGCATTGATTTGGCTCCTAAAAAGTTTGCAGCAGATAATGTTGCAATAGATTATACTATCGAAGCTGGAGGCAGAATAAAAGGAAAAGTAAGATGCCAGTACACAGAGCACAAAGCAATGGACTGCAGAAATAATTTTGAAAAAACGAAAGAAGACGCCTATCTCGACGATCTCGAAAATAAATATGGTAAAATCGAAATAAACGATTATAGCAGATCAAATGAAAAAGATGTTTTGTTGCCAGCTGTAGAAAGCTTTTCGTTTACAAGCACCAATTTTTGTGAATTAATAGGGGACAAAATATATATTAAGCCAATGCTCTTTTTTGCTAATACAAAAAATCCTTTTAAGCAGGAAACAAGAGAATATCCTGTCGATTTTGGATTTCCTTTTTTAGAAAAATACAATATTAGCATACGAATTCCTGAAGGTTATGCACTAGAAACAATTCCTGTTGGAGGAGTAGTCGCGATGGACGAAGATTTAGGAGTTTTTAGATATAACATTGCAGTCATTGATAATACGCTACAATTATTAGTGTCACATCAAATTAATTCGCCTATAGTGTCTAAAGAACAATACGTAATTCTAAAAGATTACTACAAAGAAATGATCGCAAAACAAACCGAAAAAATAGTTTTAAAACGTATTTAAGAATGTTGAGATTTCTCCTAATTTGTACTGCCCTTTTGGGAAGTACAATAACAATTCAAGCTCAAAAATATGAATTGGGCAAAGTAACAATTTCAGAATTAAATGAGAAAGTTCATCCTAAAGATAGCAGCGCGCCCGCTGCTATCCTGTTTAAAAAGGGAAGGACTTATTTTGGTTATAACAAGGATGTTGGATTTTATGCCAACCATGTCTGCGAGGTAAAAATCAAAATTTACAAGAAAGAAGGTTTGAGCTGGGCAGACCAGAAAGTGCGTTTCTATATTGGATACGAAAAGTTAAATGAAGACCGTTTAGAGTTCTCAGATGCGGTTACGTATAATTTAGAAAACGGAACCATTGTAAAAACGAAACTAAATAATCAAGGAGAATTTAAAACCAAAATCAATAAATACTGGAAAGAAAAGACCATTACATTGCCAAATGTAAAAGTGGGTTCTATTATTGAGTATAAATATGTTTTAAAATCGGAAAATCTTATAAAATTTCCAGATTTTGATATTCAGTTTGACATTCCTGTCGACTATTTTTATTACAAGACACAAATTCCAGAATTTTTTATTTATAAGCCTATTTTAATTGGAGGAATTCCGCTTACAACGGAATCTAAATTTACAAGTGCTAGTCAGAGTTTTGACAATGCTTACAGTCAGACCAGTTCCTTTAGCTACAAACAAATTGAAACCTTTTATGAAGGAAAAGATGTTCCTGCGTTAAAAGAGGAACCGTATATCAATAATCTTGAAAATTATCGAGGCAGTATTCAGCAGGAACTAGAAAGAGTTCGTATGCCAGATCAGCCTGTTAAAGATTACAGTTTGACATGGGAAGGCGTTGCACAAACGATTTTTAAAGACGAGAGTTTTGGCAAACAGCTTAATGAAGCCTCATTGTTTACAGACGATCTCAATAAATTATTGACAAACGTAGAAGATAAAAATGAAAGATTGAATCTGATTTTTACGTATGTTAAGAATCGAATGAACTGGAATGAAATTAATAGCTGTCATACAGAAAAAGGAGTTGTAAAAGCTTATAAAGATCAAACGGGGAATGTAGCCGAAATTAATTTTATTTTGATCAATATGCTTCGTGCGGCTGGTATAGAAGCAAATCCAGTTTTGGTAAGTACAATCCAGAACGGACTTCCCGTTTATCCCACAAGAACAGGATTTAATTATGTAATAGTTGCAGCAGATATTGATGGAAAAAGAATCCTTTTGGATGCAACGCATAAACTTACTTCTCCTAACATTTTACCATTAAATGTTTTAAACTGGAAAGGAAGATTGGTTAAGAAAGATGGCAGTTCGCAAGAAATAGAATTAGATCCTGCATCACAATCTAAAGAAATTTATACTCTTATGGTTAAAGTGGATCCTGACGGAAAAATGAATGGTCAGGCGAGGGTGCAGCGAACAGATTATGATGCGTACAGCTTTAGAGAAGAAAACAATGCTAAAACGGAGGATTCTTATCTGGAAAAATTTGAGAATAAATTGGGAGGATTAACGATTTCAAATTATAAAATAGAGAATCAGAAATCAAATTTAGATCAGTCGGTTATAGAAACTTTTACTTTTGCTTCAGACAGCCGTTCAGATATTATTAACGGTAAGATTTTTGTAAATCCGTTATTGTTTTTCACACAAACAAAAAATCCATTCAATCAGGAAAATAGAGTTATGCCAGTTTATTTTGGGTATAAAAATTTGGAAAGATTTACTTTTAATGTCGAAATTCCACAAGGTTATACAGTAGAATCTATGCCAAAACCGGTTAAAATCTCTTCAGAAGACAAAAAGATGTCGTTTATTTTAAATTTTTCAGTTTCAGAAAACAAAATTCAAATTATAAGCCAAAAAGAAATCAACAATAGTATTTTTGCAGCTGAGGATTACGGAATGATAAAAGAGTTTTTTCAGAAAATGATTGTAAGCCAAAATGAAAAAATTGTTCTAAAAAAAATATGATAAAATGAATTTTCGTCCGCTTGCCATTTTTCTTTTTCTGATTCTTTTTACTTCTGGAATTAACGCTCAAAATTTTGAATTGGGAAAAGTAACCATTCAGGAATTACAGGAAAAAGAAAACCCTAAAGATACTTTTGCGCCAGCGGCCATTTTATTTAAAAAAGGAAGAACCTATTTTACTTATACAGAAGAAAATGGTTTTATTGCCAATCATGTTTACGAATTCAGAATTAAAATTTATAAAAAAGAAGGATTAAGCTGGGCAACTCAAAAAGTATCTTATTACGTAGGATACGAGAACTTAAGAGACGATAAAGTCTCCTTTTCGGACGCTGTAACATACAATCTCGTAAATGGAGAAATTGTAAAAACAAAAATGAAAAGCGATGGCAATTTTAATAATAAAGTAAATCAATATTGGAACGTTGCCTCAATCACGCTTCCTAATGTAAAAGAAGGATCTGTTATAGAATTTAAATATGTTTTAAAATCTGAAAACTTGGTTCGTCTTCCTGATTTTGAATTTCAGTATGATATTCCAGTCAATTATTTTGAATACAAATCTGAAATTCCGGAATTCTTTATTTATAAAACGCTTATTGTTGGCAACATAAAACCAGAAATGAGCGGAGAGGTAGAGAATATTAAACAGATTTACGCTAGCAATTACAAGCAAATTCGAAGCTTATATACCGGAAAAGACGTTCCTGCATTAAAAGAAGAAAGCTTTATTGATAATATAGACAACTATAGAGGTTCAATTCAAAATGAACTAGAACTAAAAAGATTTCCAGATAAGCCAGTCGTAGATTATACTAAAACCTGGGAAGGACTGGCATCCACTACTTACAAAGACGCTGAATTTGGAAAAGAATTGGCTGAAAGAAGTTTTTTTGAAGAAGATTTAAAGAAACTTCTGCAAGACGCAAATTCTCCGAGGCAACGGCTAGACACCATTTTCAAATTTGTTCAGAATAGAATGAATTGGGATAAAAAGAAAGGCTATTATACCGTTAAAGGAGTCAAGAAAGCGTACCAAGAACAAACAGGGAATGTAGCTGAAATTAATTTAATGCTTATTGCAATGCTAAAGGCGGCTAAAATTGAGGCAAATCCAGTTTTAGTAAGTACTACCGAAAATGGAATTCCATTATTTCCTAACCGTACCGTTTTTAATTATGTGATTGCCGCAGCTGAAATTGATGGCGAACAGATTTTAATGGATGCATCCAGTAAGTTTACAATTCCAAACATTCTTCCATTAAACGTTTTAAACTGGAAAGGAAGACTAATTAAGAGCGATGGTTTTTCTAAAGAAATAGAATTGATTCCGACAAGTTTTTCAAAACGCATCAATACCATAAAAGTGTCATTGTCGCCAGAAACAGCTCAGCTTAACGGAACTTTATCTCTACAGAAAACAGATTATCTAGCACTTTCCTTTAGAGAAAATTATGGAGGTAAAGCCAATGAAAGCAACATCGAAAGATTGGAAAATGATTTTGGAGGAATTGAAATAGAAGATTATAAAATTGAAAATCAAAACAGCAATTTATCGAAACCTGTTTTTGAAAAAATCACATTTAGTTCAAATAAAGCCTATGACATAATTGGAGACAAAATAGTGCTCAATCCTCTGCTGTTTTTTACTTACGGAAGCAATCCTTTCAAATTAGAAAAAAGACAAATGCCAATTTACTTTGGCTATCCAGAACAAAGAAAATATAATCTATTTTTGAAAATACCAGATGGTTATAAGGTAGAATCGGTGCCAACTCCATTAAGAATTGTTATGGAAGATAAAGCAGCTTCGTACACGATGAACACGATGGCAGATGAAAATCAGATACAGATTATAGTAACTCAGGAAATCAGCAAAGCTATTTTTCCGACCGATGATTACGATATGATTAGAGATTTTTTTCAGAAAATAATCGAAATTCAAAACAATAAAATAATTCTAAAAAAGACATAGAAGATGGACTTGAAAAATGCACAACTTGACGTAGATACTTGGATAAAAGAACACGGTGTTCGTTATTTTAACGAATTGACCAATATGGCACAACTAACAGAAGAAGTTGGAGAAGTGGCAAGGATTATTGCCCGCCGTTACGGAGAACAATCTGAAAAAGAAAGCGATAAAAACAAAGATTTAGGAGAAGAATTGGCAGATGTTGTCTTCGTAGTTTTATGTTTGGCAAATCAGACCGGAATCGATTTACAAGCCGCTTTTGACAAAAAAATGGATCTAAAATCGGTTAGAGATAAAGATCGTCACAAAAACAATGATAAATTGAAATAATTGTGAAATATCACTCATAAGTTTTGAATTATGAGTTTTGAATTTTGAATTATGAATGGGGAGTGGTAAATTGCGGGGCTGAATTATGTTTCTAGTCATTCATAATTCATAATTCACAACTTACAATTAAAAAAATGAATTTAAAATTAAGCACGAATTCACCATTCACCATTGATGATTCGCAACTAAATATTACCGGTTCTAAAAGTGAAACGAACCGTTTATTGTTACTAAAAGCATTATTCCCAAATATTACTTTAGCCAATACATCAAACTCAGATGACAGCGAAGTAATGCAGAAAGCACTTGCCGGAAATGATGAAATTGTAGACATTCACCACGCAGGAACAGCAATGCGTTTCCTTACGGCTTATTTTTCGGTTAACGAAGGCAGAGAAGTAGTTCTGACAGGTTCGAGTAGAATGCAGGAACGTCCGATTAAAATTTTAGTTGAAGCTTTGGCACAATTGGGTGTTGAGATTTCATACGAAAAAAATGAAGGTTACCCGCCAATTAGAATTAAAGGAAAAAAAGTTACTGCTTCAAAAGTAACGCTGGCAGCAAATGTGAGCAGCCAATATATTTCGGCACTTTTATTAGTAGCTTCAAAATTAGATAATGGTTTAGAGCTAACTTTAGAAGGAGAAATTACTTCAATTCCGTATATCAAAATGACTTTAGCTTTGCTAGCGGATTTAGATATTCAGACTAGTTTTGAAGGAAACGTAATTAAAGTTTATCCAAAAACCTCAGTTGAAACCAAAGAGATGGTAGTCGAATCAGATTGGAGTTCTGCTTCTTATTTCTTCAGTCTTGTAGCTTTGTCAGATGCTGCAAAAATTACTTTAAGCAGTTACAAAGAAAATAGTCTTCAGGGAGATTCTGAATTGGTTTCGCTTTACGCGAAAATGGGCGTGAAAACAACTTTCCAAAATAATAAAATGACTTTGGAAAAAGTTTCTGGATTCAATTACCTAGATGTAAATTTTGAATTGAATAATACGCCAGATATCGCTCAGACTATTGTAGTAACGTGTTTAGGTCTAGGAATCGGATGCCATTTAACAGGTCTTCATACTTTAAAAATTAAAGAAACAGATCGTTTAGAAGCTCTAAGAAATGAGCTTACTAAATTGGGCGCTAATATTTCGGTGACTAATGATAGTTTGACTTTAGTTCGTTCAGAAAATATTAATCACGATATTCATATTGCAACTTATAATGATCACCGTATGGCAATGGCATTTGCGCCGCTTGCGATTAAAGTACCTATTATCATTGACGATGCAGAAGTGGTTTCAAAATCATACCCAGATTTCTGGAATGACTTAAAAGCATTAAATTTTCAAATTGAAGAAATTTAATTTTTTTTGAACCATATAAGTCATATAAGTTCATTTTAAATAAAAGCAGAATAAAGCTTAAAAAATGTAACCTCTGGTTGAAACCAGAGGTTTTTTTATGCGCATTGGAAAGTAAACCCGACAGGTTTTTAAAACCTGTCGGGTTTAAACGGGAATGTAAGCAGTCTTAAAATGAACTTATATGGCTTATATGGTTTAGATAAGTTAAAATTGACTTAAAGAATAGCTTTTTAAGTCAATCTGAAACCTCAGTAAATCAAGGACTTTTGAAAATAAAAGGCAAAACACTTGACAACGCCTATCTCACAATCGTATATTTGCAACCGATTTAAAATTTTAGATGAGCAAATCTAAAATCTACACGCTAAAATCTATAATTCAAATATGAAATTATCACACTTCAATTTCAACTTACCGAAAGAACTTTTGGCTGAATTCCCAGCAGAAAACAGAGATGAATCTCGCTTAATGGTAATTGACCGTAAAAAAAATACTATCGAACATAAAATGTTTAAAGACGTTATCAACTATTTTGATGACGGAGACGTTTTAATTCTTAACAATACAAAAGTTTTCCCTGCGCGTTTGTACGGAAACAAAGAAAAAACAGGAGCTAGAATTGAGGTTTTCTTATTAAGAGAATTAAATTCTGAGCAAAGACTTTGGGACGTTTTAGTAGACCCAGCTAGAAAAATCCGTATTGGTAACAAACTTTATTTTGGTGATGACGATTCGTTGGTTGCTGAGGTAATCGACAATACTACTTCTCGCGGTAGAACTTTACGTTTCTTATACGATGGATCTTACGAAGAATTCAGAAATAAATTGACAGAACTTGGAGAAACTCCAATTCCTAAATACATCAACAGAGAAGTAACTGCTGAGGATGCTGAAAGATACCAAACAATTTATGCAAAAGAAGAAGGAGCTGTAGCAGCACCAACTGCAGGTTTACACTTCTCTAAACACCTTTTGAAAAAATTAGAAATCAAAGGAGTGAACTTTGCAGAGGTAACTTTACACGTTGGTTTAGGAACTTTCAACCCAGTTGAGGTTGAAGATTTGTCTAAACACAAAATGGATTCTGAGGAATTGATCATTACTCAAAAAGCTTGTGATATCGTAAATGAAGGAAAAGCAAAGAAAAAACGTATTTGTGCTGTAGGAACAACTTCTATGCGTGCAATTGAAAGTTCTGTTTCTTCTGCAAACACTTTAAATCCATACGAAGGATGGACAAATAAATTTATTTTCCCTCCTCACGATTTCAGTATCGCAAACTGTATGATTACAAACTTCCACACACCAAAATCAACATTGTTAATGATGATTTCTGCTTTCTGTGGACACGATTTAATGAAAAAAGCATACGAAGAAGCGATCAAAGAAGGATACAAATTCTATTCTTACGGAGACGCAATGTTGATTTTATAATTAGCATTTATCATAAAAAAAGACCCGACAAGTTTTCAAGATTTGTCGGGTTTTTTCGTTTTATTTGTTTCACGTTCGTTGTGAAATTTAACCGCAAAGTCCGCAAGGATTTTTTTACTCGGTTTGTGTTTGCAAAATGAAAAAGAACGCAAAGCTTTGCGAACTTATTAACGTTTGTAACGTTCAGTTTGATAAAAAATCCTTGCGGACTTTGCGGTAAAAAACATAAAGCATTTCAACTTGAAACCTAAAACCTGAAACAAAACAAACAAAATTTGTTATTTTAGCACATAAAACAAAAAACAATGACTTTTCAAAATACACGCGAATTTGCACGAGAGCTTGATTTGCAAGACGCATTAAAACAGTATCAAAACGAATTTATTTTCCCTAAAGTAAATGATAAAAGAGTAATTTATTTTACAGGAAATTCATTAGGCTTACAGCCAAAACGTACCAAAGCCTACATAGACGAAGTTATGAACGACTGGGCAGAACTAGCTGTTGAAGGTCATTTTTATGCTGAAAAACCGTGGTGGGATTATCAGGAAAGATTTGCAGAACCATTGAGTAAAATTGTGGGTGCACTTCCGTCAGAAGTTACGGTTATGAATACTTTGACGGTAAATCTTCACTTGTTGATGGTTTCTTTTTATCAGCCAAAAGGGAAACGTTACAAAATTATCTGCGAAGAAAAAGCTTTTCCGTCAGATCAATATATGTTTCAGAGTCAGGTAAATTTTCATGGATACAAACCAGAAGATGCTATTGTAGAAATCAAACGTAGAGAAGGAGAACATAATATTCGTCTAGAAGACGTTTTAGCAAAAATTGAAGAAGTTGGCGATGAATTGGCTTTAGTCTTAATTGGTGGAGTAAATTATTATACAGGACAAGTTTTTGATATTAAAAACATAACGGCCGCTGGTCAAAAAGCAGGAGCAAAAGTGGGTTGGGATTTAGCGCACGCCGCTGGAAATATCAAACTAGAACTGCACGATTGGAATGTCGATTTTGCTGCTTGGTGCAGTTATAAATACATGAATTCAGGTCCAGGAAATGCTTCGGGCTGTTTCGTTCATGAAAAACATCATAATTCAGATCTTCCAAGATTTGCGGGATGGTGGGGACACAATAAAGAGCGCCGTTTTAAAATGGAACCTACTTTTGATCCCGTTCATGGAGCAGACGGATGGCAGATTAGTAATCTTCCCGTTCTTTCGCTGGCACCATATTTGGCTTCTGTAGAAATGTTTGCTGAAGTTGGAATGGATGCTTTAATCAAAAAGCGTGATCATATTACTTCTTATCTGGAATTTATTCTTCATGAAATTGATAAAGAAGTCGATAGTACTTTTGAAATTATCACGCCTACAAATCCAGAAGAAAGAGCTTCTCAGTTATCTGTATTTTTGCACGGAGAAGGAAGAGCTTTATTTGATTATTTAATGAAAAACGGAGTAATCACAGACTGGCGCGAACCAAATGTAATTCGTCTTGCACCAGTTCCACTGTATTGCTCTTATGAAGATATGTACGATTTCGGACAAATCCTGAAAAAAGGAATTTTAGGAAAGTAAGTTTTTTAAGTTGCAAAGTTACAGAGTTGCAAAGAGGCAAAGTTTTTTTGCCACTCCCGATAGCTATCGGGATAAAAGGACTTAAAGGGATTTTATTTTTATGCTTAAATCTTTTAAATCTGCCCGAAACAATTTATTAATATATTATCAATTGCCTCCAGCTTTAGCTGGAGGTTTTTTTATGTCACAAATCAGGCTTTAGCCCAAACAGTAAAGTTTGGCTAAAGCCTTTTCGGTATTTCTTAATTTTACCTCCAGCTAAAGCAGGAGGCAATTCAAATTAAAACTTTGCGACTTAGCGTCTTTGCGAGATTATTATCTACAAAAAAAACAAAAATCTGCGAGAAATAATTTCTCCCGCAGATTTAGCAGATTCAGCAGAAAAAAAATCCTTTTAATCTTTTCAATCTGTGGCATAAAAAGTCTAGGGATAAAACTTTGCATCTTTGTCACTTTACCACTCTGTTCCCTCAAATTTTATAATCTTTCAAAAAAATTCTGTAACAACTGTTATAGCAGATATTTCGTAATTTGTAATGTATAATTTTAAAAATTACAATCATGAAAGGCTTATATATATTATTGACCGTGATATTTTTAACTTCTTGCCAGCAACAAAGCAAAGAAGATATAAATAAAGCTAAACAAGCCAGCATTGATTCAATGAAAGTTGAGATTAACAAACAGCGTGTTATCGATTCGATGAAGACTGAAATGGCTAAAATAAATGCAGAAAAGATCGAGGCTCAGAAAGAAGCTCAGAAAGAGAAAGTTGTTGTCGTGCATCAGCAAGACGGAACAACAGCTGCACCAGCCGCAACAGCTAAAAAGAAAGGTTGGAGTGCAACCGCTAAAGGTGCCGTAATTGGTGCTGGAGTTGGTGCTGCAACTGGAGCAATTGTCAGTAAGAAAAAAGGCGAAGGTGCTATTATTGGCGGTTTGGCCGGAGCTGCGGTAGGAACTGGAACTGGAGCTGTTATTGACAGCAAGAATAAGAAGAAAGAATAGTATATTCTATAAATAAAAACAAACCCCAAATGTGACCACATTTGGGGTTTTCAATTTTAAACCAACTCTGAAACGGGAATTTTAATACCAACTAATTCTGATTTACAAGAATCGAGTTGATTTAGGTCACCTTTAAAGGGCATCGTCGATTCAAATAAATTTTTATAATACTCAATTCCATCCAACAGATTCGATTTAAAAGTATTCCATTTTTTAAGCTGAGCAACTGTAAGTTCTCCAGAAAGAGATTGAATTTCATTTCTAAAATACTCCACATACATTTTAAGCTCTTTTATAAATAAGTTTGGACGTTCTGTTCTAATAACCGATTTGCCTTGATAAATATGCTGGATCATATCTTTTAAAGAAACTTCCTGATCAAAATAAGCTAAGTTTGGTCCAGGGCAAATGACTACGCCTTGTGCCTGACCTTTTATTTTAATATCATTTTCCAGATAAGAAGCATTGGCCAACCCAACACACAAACATGATTTTTCGGTAATTTTAATTTTGCTTTTTTCGAATTCATCAGCAGATAAAGCATCTTTTTTTGCTTCTAATTCTTCCAGTTTTATATCCTGATATTTTTTTGAGGCCGTACAGATTCCGTGCGGATCGTATTCTTTGCTTAATGCTAAAAATTTCTTTGGGCACGAACTTCCTGCTTTATTTTCATGAATTCGCTTTTGCTTAAAAAATTCATTCGTGGTTCCTTTCAACGTATTAAACGGAACTCCCAAAGGCGAAATATTACTTAAGTAAAAATCATCTTCTTTGGCATTCATCAATAAATTACGGGTTTCTTGGTCTACAGAAGTAGCTTCGGGAACCAATAAAAATGGAGAGCCCCAGCCCACAGAATCGACGTTGTATTTGTCTAATAAAAACTCATGTTCTGCTGCTGTTCCAACTCCGCCTTGAACGGTAATTTTTAATTCTAAAGGGTTTTCAGGACAAGTCATATTTTTTGACTGTAGAGCCTTAATCATTAATTCATGGGCAGATTGTATCAATTGCTCTTTTTTCTCCTTGAATTCCTCTAGAATAGTGCCCAATAAAAGGCCGTCGGTGGCAAACGCATGTCCGCCGCAGTTTAATCCCGATTCAATTCGGTATTCAGAAACCCAAAGCCCTTTTTTGGCTAAAAAATTTCCTTGAATCATTGCCGATCTAAAATCGCTTACTTTTAGGATAATTTTTTTTCTCAGAAAATTATTTTCATCTGGGAAAAAATCTTTGAAGTTTTCGAAATAACCGAACAATCTCGGATTCATCCCTGCTGAAAGCACAACTGAAGATTCCAGATTACTATTGGCAAAACCTCTTAAAGCAGCATGAGCATCATTAAATTCGGTAGGAAGCTGTTCGTTTTTGATAAAATTATCTTTATCTAATTTCGTCATGATATTGACGTCAATCTCTCCAGGAAAAAGATGCGATTCAATATAATTCTGAATGTTTTCCTTAAAAGCAATTCCATCGTCCAGTAAATTCTGAAATCCTTTTTTAATATCAGAAGTATTAGGCAACATTGACATAAAGTTTTCTAAAGACGTTTTGCTTTCTGCCAATTCTGTTTTAAAATTTTCGAATTTCTCTTTTACAATTTTATCGACTAAATTTAAATAAGAGGTAATTCTTTCAGCACGATAATCGTGAAATTTTTGAGTGATTTCTTCGTATGGAATGTTGAATTTAGTGCTGTAAAAATTACGCATCTTTTCAATCAAATCATCATCGGCCAAAGCAACAACTGATGAAATTCCGTACTGCGCGACTCTTATTGGGCTGTCTATCGTATAGGCCAATCCCATTACCGGAATATGAAAAGTATGCAGATTTCTTTTTGTCATTTGTATTCGGATTAAAATAGAGACAAATGAAAAAAAATAATTCTTTTTAAAACCTGATAAATGTCAGGTTTGTGGGTTGGTAAAGTTTTTTTCGCCACTAATTCACGAATTATTTTTAATGAAATTCGTGAATTAGTGGCAGAAAATCTTTGCGTTTTTTATATCAAAATCTTCTTGAGAGATTCTGCAATGCTTCGCCACAGAAGATTATAAAACGATCTGTCTTGAAGTCGCTCGACTTCAATTTCTGCAGATTTTGCTCCGTCTTTGGAATCATTTTTTACCAGTAAATTGGCAATTGCAGATTTAAGCTTGGCTTCTTTTTCTGGATTTTTCTTTTTGTACAATTTTACTTTGAGATCATCATAATCTAAAGAAGCATTTCCTTTTGAGCCATTGTCGTTTCCGTAAAAATTAAAACGGTATTTGTTAAAAGTTCCTGTAAAAGTGGAGTTTATGTAAGGTTTGGTAAATCTTGTCATCGCCGTAACGTCAAAATTTGAAATAGTGCCTTGAATATGAAATCCGTCGCTTTTATCCAAAACATTAAAACTCCAATCGACATCAAGAGGAGAGTTTTTCATAAAAATACATTTGACTTTTATTTTGACATCGTCTGTTTTTTTTAAGCCAAAACCGCTTCGCAAATTAGTTGCTTGCAGATTGAATTTGTCGAAGGTTAAAACTCCAGGGCCTTTAGAAAAATCAAGCTCTTCTTCGTAAACCAGTTTCGATTTTAAAACTTGAAGTGTGTCAATTTGAAGCGGAAATTTTAGATTTCGCAGTAAATGATTGTACAGGTATTTTTTGCTTGGATCGTCTTTTATCATTTTTCCGCGATAAATATTAGCATCAAAATGATTAATTACTAGCGAATTTGCTTTAAGATAAAATTGGTCATTTTTAAAACCCCAATCCATTTTTTCAACCTGTGCCGAGTCAAATTTTAAACGGTAAATATCTTTTTCTTTGTCAAGATGTTTCAAAAAATCTCGTCGTTCCAATTGAGGAAGATTGGAGAAATTATTAATCTTTAAAAAATTCTTTTCGGTGCTTATTTTTCCAATATTGATGTGGTAAAAACCATTTGGTCTGTAAAATAAGCTGTCGCAAACCAAAGCATATTTTTTATATTGAATCGGAATTTTTTCTTTTAAAGTAGCGTCGGTAATTAAAATCCCTTCCAGTTTTAAAAGGATTTTTTTGATGCTAAAAATTGGTTTTTCTGTGTCGAGAGAAACAACATCGACCGTTCCATCGTTGAGGTAAATATTCGAAACCGCAATAATTTTTCGAAAAGGATCAATAATCTCTTTCTGAATACTTTTGCTGTTATTGATTAATTTTTCGCCTTTTTTGTATAAAATGATTCGCGGTTTATTGATAATTATGCTTTCCGCCTGAATGACATCGCGAAAAGCCAAATCCCAAATATTGAAATGCTTTATGGTGATGGATTCAATTTTAGAAAAAAGTCCGTTTTTGCTGTCTTTTGGTTCATTTTTCGGACTCACCAATAAAGTCTGCGCATTAATATTTCTGGAAAAAAGAGAGACTTCAATTTTTTCGTAATTAATATTATAAGCGGTTTTGTTTTTTTCGTGAATAATAATCGGAAGCTGTTTTTTGATCCAGTAATTCAGACCAATATTGGCAAGAATTACAATCACAAGGAGAGAAATTACTACAAGAGCTATTTTTTTATAGATTGACATTTATAGTATTAATTTTAAATACATAAATTTAGACTTTTAATAAGAGTGGCTCCTTATAAAATTTTATATAAAAGTTATATTATTACAAATTTCATCTTTTTACTTTTTTAGAATATGAGAATAATTAAAAAAATTCTGCTGGCATTGTTGGTGCTTATTGTAATTCTTGCGATTGGTTTATGCGCTTATATTTTTCATTTAAAACCAAAATATGAAGGATCGTTAGAATTGAAAAATCTCGAAAAAGAAACTACGGTTTATTTTGATGATTTTGGAGTGCCGCACATTTATGCCGATTCTGAAAAAGATGCCATGACGGTGCTTGGTTATGTGCATGCGCAAGAAAGATTATGGCAGATGGAATTGTTGCGCCGAATTGCTCCTGGTCGTTTGTCTGAACTTTTTGGAGGCGTTGCGCTTAAAAATGATAAATTCTTTGCTGGAATCGGAATTGAGGAAGCTTCCGTGAAAGCGATTGCCAAACTAGACAAAAACAGTGAAAGCTATAAACTGACTCAGGCTTATTTAGACGGAATTAATCAGTATTTGGAGGAAGGCGTTACGCCAATAGAATTTACTTTGGTTGGTGTCAAAAAACAAAAGTTTACAATAGAAGATGTATATAATATTTTCGGATACATGTCTTTCAGTTTTGCAATGGCGCAGAAAACCGATCCTTTATTGACAGAAATTAAAAATAAATACGGCGTTGAATATTTGAAAGATTTAGGAATTGAAGGAGAATTTAACAACACCAAAATTAAAATTTCTAAAGAAAAAACAGAAGAATATACCGAGATTTCAAAATCGATAACGGCAATGTTGGATCAATCTCCGATTCCGCCATTTGTTGGCAGTAACAGCTGGGTTGTTGGACCGCATAAATCGAAAACTGGAAAAGTGATTTTTGCCAATGATCCGCATATTGGGTTCTCGCAGCCTGCAACTTGGTACGAAGCACATTTAGTTACGCCAAAACAGGAATTATATGGCTGTTATTTGGCTGGAACTCCGTTTCCGCTTTTGGCTCACAATAGAGATTATGCTTATGGTTTGACAATGTTTGAAAATGACGATATCGATTTTTACCAAGAAAAAAATAAAGCAGGTGATGCTTCTCAATATCAAACACCAGAAGGTTTCAGCAAATACGAAATCAGAAAGAAAACAATTAAAGTAAAAGATTCTTCAGATGTTGTCTTGACGGTTAAAATTACGGGTCACGGTCCCGTTATGAACGATTTTTTGGAGCGTTTAGAAAAGAAAAACTCAATTGCAATGTCGTGGACATATACAAGAGAACCAATCCAAATTCTAGATGCGGCTTACGGTCTTTCACACGCAAAAAACACGGCCGATTTTAAAAAGGCTGTCAGCTTAATTGCAGCGCCAGGATTGAACGTAATGTATGGCGATGCTAAAGGAAATGTTGCTTGGTGGGCGAGCGGGAAATTGTATCGACATAATGAAGGTGTTAATACTCATCTGATTTTAGACGGTGCTAGCGGCAAAGATGATATCACTAAATTTTTAGATTTTGAAGAAAATCCATCTTCTGAAAATCCAAAATGGGGTTATGTTTATTCTGCCAATAATCAACCAGAGGCAATAGATAACGGTTATTTATATCCGGGGTATTATTTGCCAGAAGATCGTGCGAAAAGAATTTCTGGAATTCTGGATGCTAAATCTGATTGGGATAAAGAAGCCATCAGCAAAATGATTTACGATAATACTTCTGACGTGGCTGTTGAAACTTCTAAAAACTTAATTGCAAGTTTGGATGATAAATCGCTTTCTAATGCTGAAAAAGAAGTGATAAAGGCTTTAAAATCTTGGAAGGGAACTACCAATCTAGAAGATGTTGCACCGACGATTTACAACAAATGGATTTATCTGTATCTAAAAAATACATTTGAAGATGAAATGGGTAAAGATAATTTTGATTTGTTTTTAGGAATTTCTGTTGGAAAACAAGTTATTGCCAATCAGATAAAAAATGGAAATTCGGTTTGGTGGGATAATATCAAAACCAAAAATGTAAAAGAAACGAGAACAGCTGTTGTTTCGAAATCATTTCATGATGCGGTTGTTGCTTTGCAGAATCAGTTAGGAGAAAATATTTCAGAATGGAATTGGGGAAAAGTGCATACCGTAGAACACGAGCATCCGCTTGGTAAAGTAAAAGCCCTTCGCGGATTATTCAATGTTGGGCCTTTCAATTCGCCAGGTTCCAATGAAGTAATCAATAATTTATTCTTCGGATACAATGACGAAGGAAGATATTACACCAAAGGCGGACCTTCGACCAGAAGAATTGTCGATTTTGCTGATGTAGAAAACAGCTGGAGTATTCTGCCAACTGGACAATCTGGAAATCCGTTTAGTAAACATTACGACGATCAAGCTGAAATGTACAACGAAGGAAAGTTTAGAAAAATGAAATTGAATAAAGATGAGATTGTAAAAACATCTACAAAATTAGTTTTCAAACCGAAGAAGTAAGTTTTTGTGTCAGGTTTAAAGTTTCAAGTTATAATCTTTGTCAAAGTTCCAAACTTTGACAAAGATCTATACACAGAAAAAGCTCAACACCTCAGTAGCTTAGCATCTTAGAACCTCTATCGCAAAAGATATTTCCCCTTCACAATATCATCAGCAAAAATGTTCAAATTATTAATAAGCACTTTATTATTGGTCATTACATTTTTAGTTTGGTAAGCCGTGTCTTTTTCGTAAGCTTTCAATAAAGTTTCCAGTTCCACTTCGTCAAAAACCACAAAACTGTTGTAAATCGCATCTCTAAAATTTTTGTAATTGATGCTTTGGGTAATTTCCATTGCTTTTTGTTCGTTCCAGCCTTCTTTTGCAGAAGTTTCATTTATTTTAGATAAACAAAAATCAATCACATAGTTTTTGTAATGTGCAGCTTCGACAATTTTATCGATTATAATTTTGTTTTGCTGCGTTGGCATTGCGGCCGAAGTGTAATTGGTTTGTGAGATACTTTTAGAAGAAATAAAAAGAGAGAAACAAGCAATTAGAAAAGGATGCTTTTTGAAATTATTCATAGGTAAAATTATTTTGGGCAGGGCTAAAATAATATTTTTTAAAAATAAATTATCGAATTTGAGTGTTACAAGTTGTAACAAAAAACTCCAATAAAATAGACTTTAAATCTACTTTATTGGAGTCCAATTTTTTAAATATTCTGCTTTTATTTTTTAGAAAGCTCGTCTAAAACTTTTTTACCATTTTCGTTTGTCGGATCCAGTTCAACAGATTTTTTATAATTAGCAATTGCTAGTTTTTTATCTCCATCTGCCAAATAAGCTTCGCCCAAACTATCATAAACATTCCCAGATTTAGGGAAAGTTTCTACATTGATTTTAAAAATTTCAATAGCTTCTTTCTTTTTTCCATCTTGCAATAATTGATAGCCAACACGATTCATGTCGTTTTCTTTAATGTTGTAAGTTGGATCGTTTTTTAGTTTGTTATAAGATTCTATTCCAGCTTTAAAACCTTTGATAGAAAAGGTTTCGAATAGTTCGTACGCCAGTGATCTTTTTGGCTGCTCAAAAGGTTTATTGTTAAGTATATTGCTAATTGCATCTGTCATTTCGCCTAAAACAGTACCTCCTGTATTATTTAATAGAACGATAAGATTTTTGTGTTTAAAATTTCTCGAAATAATAGTGTTAAAACCATTGATTCCGCCACCGTGCCCAACAGTTTTTCCATTTACATCATCTTCTATAAACCAACCGTAACCATAAGATCCGTCCCCAGCTTTGATGTAAGGTTGAAATAATGATTCCATCGATTTTGCCGAAAGAAGCTTGTTTGTGTACAAAGCCTGATCCCAAAGGTATAAATCTTCCACAGTTGAGTATAAAGATCCCGCAGCATACGGAATACTCATATCAACGTAAGGCGCATTGCTAATCAATTTTCCTTTTCTTTCATAACCAGCAGCTCTGTTTTTTAAAATTACATCGCTGTGATCATAACCAGAATTCACCATTTTTAGAGGCGTGAAAATAATTTCCTGTAAATATTGTTCGTAGGTTTTGCCCGTAATTTTTTCGATAATATAGCCAAGCAAAAAGTATCCTGAATTGCTATAGCTGAATTTTTCTCCAGGCGTAAATTCCAAAGGCAGACTTGAAAATGTTTTGACAAACGCTTCGGGAGTGTACGGATTTCGAGCTTTGTCTTTAAAGAATCCCGGAGCATCAGTATAATTTGGAATTCCAGAAGAATGCGTCAATAATTGGTGAATCGTAATTTTGTCGCCATTTTCTTTTGGATAATCTGAAAGGTAAGTTGTGATAGGAACATCTAATTTTATTTTTTCTTCTTCGGCCAGTTTTACAATTAAAAGTGCCGTAAACTGTTTGCTGATAGAACCCAATCTAAACTTGGTATCAGGCTGGTTCGGAATATTCCATTCCATATTTGCAGAGCCCAAACCTTTTTTAAAAATTACTTTTCCATTTTCGGCTACCAAAGCAGAACCGTTAAATTGTCCGTATTCGCTGTATTTGTTTAAAAGCTGTTCAATTTTTTGCGCTTTATCTTGAGCAAAAACGCTGAATGCCGAAAGTTGAAAAGCTACAAAAAACGCTATAAGTTTGATTGATTTTTTCATAGTAAACGGGTTATGGTTTAAGATTAATGAATGATTTGTTTTTGATTGATGATTGAAACTTGCTAGCAGAAAGATATTCCGTTTTTTAAATCTTGATCACGATTTTTTAATGAAATATATTTATGTCCTAAAATCTTAGACGACTGTTTTGCAATTTAGTTTCAAGATTCTTTCATTTTTTTTAAAATATAAAAAAGCAGAGCACAGACCGCTTTAAAATTGGCCTATGCTCATAACTAACAAATATTTTCAAAAGTTTAAGCAGTTAGAATTTTGCTTATAAGTAATAACAGAAGGATAAATAATTTTAGCATATAATTCAGATTAAGGTTAATATCTGATTGAAATGGAAATTATTTTGTTTCGATATCAACTATTTTTCTGCCGTTTTGCCCAAGATAATGAACAACAATAGTTTCATAAATTTTATACCCATCATCTATATTTGTAAAAATGATTAAACCTTGTTTGGTTTTTGGAAGTAAAATAAAAATAGTCTGAACACCTTGGTCTGCGCCACCGTGCGAAAGAGCATAGTTTTCATTTCCTAGATCATAAATTTCAAAGCCTAAACCAAAATATTTATTCTTTTTGGTCTGAACCTGATGTGAGATCATATCGTCAAAAACTTTTTTACTTAAACCTTCACTATTCATTACGCTAGACAAAAAAATACCATAATCTCCAATCGTAGTCAATAAGTCGTCTGCGGCATTTACAGTTTTGTTTTTGGTGGGTTCGTAAGCATTTCCGTTTTTATCATAGTTTACGGCATATCTCGAAAGATCGATTTTATCATTCCAGATTAATTGCGAATCAGTCATTTTCAGTGGTTCAAAAACCAATTCTGAGGCTAATTGATCTAAAGTTTTATGGAATTTTTTTTCCAAAGCTCTTCTCAAATATTCAAAACCTTCCCCAGAATACTGATATTGAGTTCCTGGCTTGAACTTAAAATCCAGTTTTTTAGATTCGTTAAAAGACCTCCAATTCGGAAAACCCGTTTGGTGGCTCAGAATAATTCTAGTGGTTAATAATTTATGGTCTGGGTTGTTTTTAATATCCGGATCGATCCAATATTTATCAAGTGATTCGTCTAAATTCCATTTTCCTTGAGAAACTAATTTCAAAGCAATTATTGCAGTTATTGGTTTTGTCAAAGAAGCGACGTTCCAAATCGTATTATAAGACGCAGCGAAATCTCTTTTAAGATTGCCAAAAGTCTTAATTTGTTTTAGTTTTCCATCTGAAATAATCCCAATTCCCAAAGCAGGAATATTATTCTCTTTGAGCCATTTTTCAGTTTCCTGATCATTGTCAAAAAGAGCAGATATGCCTGCAGTAGAACTAGTCATTTGATGATTGTAACTTAGCGACCGTGCCAATTTCCAATCTTTATTTTTTAGGAGCCAAAGATGGGTGAATTTGGCAAAACTTCCTGCTTGTTCTGCATTTCCCGCTGAACTTTCGTAAAAACGATGTGTTCCCATTTGTATTGCGCCGTATAAAATGCCGTTTTTATACAAAGGATAAATTTCAGTGCTCCCGTCGATTAATTCTCTGCGATAATTATATTTTCTGGATGGAGAACAAATGCCGCTTTTGAAAGTTTTTAGAAATCGAGCTTTATCAGAAATACTGTCTTTGTCATGGTAGAACTCAAAATCTTCAGTATATAAATTTTCGAATTGTTTAACGTCGCAGGTATTAAATCCAATATCGAAAAGAAGACTGTCCTTTGACATAATGGTTTTATACAGTTTTGAACTTTTTTCTTCTTGAGAAAAAACGGTTTGTATCTGAAAAAGTAAAAATCCAACTAAAATGATTTTTAATTGAAAGGGAATGTGATTGATGATTTTCATTTTGATGATTGATTGATGATGATTCATTTTGCAATAGTAGTTCAATCAGAAGCACCAAAATTGTACAAAAGCGAAATTTTATCTTTTTTGCGAAAGAAAATACGAATCTGGATCGAACATCTTAGGAGTGGTTTTCGTCACATCCTTAAATTTTCTGATAAAATGCGATTGATCGAAGTATTTATTATAAAGAGCAATTTCCGTAAGGCTCATTTTTTCTAAATCGGTATTCAGCATTTGATCGATCGATTTTCTGAACTTTAAAATCTGAATGTATTTTTTGATGGTAAGTCCGGTTGAAGCTTTAAATTTTATTTGAAGAAGTCGTTGCGAAGAATTTAATAATTTTCCAATTTCAGAAACCGAAATTTCATCTTCTCTGAGTCTGATGATTTCGCAGATTCTTTCAATCACATTTTGATTGGAGTTGGAATCGGCTAAAGCTTCAAAATAAGCATTAATGGTATTCAAAAATGTCTCGATTTCTGATTGAATTTCAATTTGAAACGGCAATTCTGCAACATTAATTTTAATAATCGAGTCGATAAAATTGCTCAAATCATATTTCGGAAACATAGAAAGCGTCCAAGCATGAAGTTGGATTATTGTTACTTTCGTTCTTGGCTGAATATTGACCAAAACTTTATTCGTCATTTGCGAACAAAAATAGATTCCGCTGTTCATCTCATATTTGCTTTTACTCGTATGAACTTCAATAAAATTACCGTCTATAATAGCAAGATTAAAACAGCCGTTTGGCAGAACCAATTTATTTTCAATCACGCTTTCGCCGATGCTGTTATCCAAGCACCAGATCTTATTGACAAATCTTTCGGATTTTGCACTGACGTAATGTTCTGAATATAATTGCATTTGTGAGTTTAAGATTGATTTGCCAATTCGATTTCAAATTTAGGTTAAAAAAAATTATGCGGTAAAAATGAAGACGAATGAAAAATAGGTTTCATTTTATAATTTGAAACATCTTTGAAGTTAGAGAATAGCAATTCTACGTTTGCTAAATTTAAATTTGATTGGAATTTTATGTCTCATTCAAATTTAAACTAATGTTATGAAAAAAATAATGGTTTCCATAGCATTGCTGTTCTTCGTAACAGCTTGCAAAAAAGAAAACACAGTAGAAAGCAATTCGGGACAAAATACTGAATCTTCTCAGAAAACAGAATTTCATGCAGAAAATATTAAGGAAAAAATACAGTACAATCGTGCTGTACAAGCTGCAATTTGGGGAATGCCAGCCGTGAATTTTGAACTCATGTACAAAGAGATGGAAAAGATTAATGGTTCTTACAACCAAGTTTTGCTGTGGCCAGAATTATTAAACTGGAAAAATCAGACACTAACGCCAAATCCAGATGTAATTTATCTGATGCCTTTTTTTAATACAGAAAAAGGGCCAGTGGTTTTAGAAATTCCTCCTGCAGACAACGGAACTTTTAATGGAAGCGTAATGAACTGCTGGCAGGCGGCAATTGAAGACGTGGGGCCAGGCGGAATGGATAAAGGAAAAGGTGGTAAATATATTATTCTGCCGCCAGGTTATGATAAAAGTAAAATTCCATCAGGATACTTTGTTATGCAATCTGATACCTATCGCGGATATGCGCTTTTACGTTCGGTGCTTAAAAGCGGAAGCCCTGCAGATGTAAAAGCAGCCGTAGATTATGGAAAAAGAATTAAACTCTACCCTTATGCTCAAGCGTCAAGTTCGCCACAAACCGTATTCATAGACGCAAGTAAGGCAGAATTCAATTCGGCTATTCCGTATAACGATAATTTTTATCAAGCGCTTAACGATATTGTTCAAGAAGAACCATTTTTAGAAAGAGACAGAGCAATGATCGATGCCTTAAAAACAATCGGAATCGAGCGCGGAAAAACATTTGCTCCAGATGCAAGAATTAAAGAGATATTTAATTCTGCTTCAAAAGATGCGAGAGAATATTTATTGTCGATTTACGAAAATACAAAACCATTTTATGCTGGAACAAATTGGTTTTTCCCTGCAAGTGACGAGTATAAGTTGAGTGTAATGAAATCGTATGTAACTCCAGGAATTTATCCTGTTGATAATAGAGGAGTTTGTTATATGATGGCTTTTTTCAGTGCCAAACATATTGGAGAATCGCAATACTATCTTTTGGCTTTAAAAGACAAAGAAGGCAATTTCTTAAAAGGAAATTCTAACTATAAAGTAATCGTTCCAGCCAATGTTCCAGTAAAACAATATTGGTCAATTACCGTATACAATAGAGAAACTCATACTTTTATTAGAGATAAGAAATGGGCGGGTCGTTCTTCTCAAACACCTGGACTCAAAAAGAATACAGATGGAACCGTAACCTTATATTTCGGCCCTAAACCGCCAGCTGAAGGAGAAAGCAATTGGATTCCAACAGATCCAAAAGGCGATTTCGAATTACTCGCAAGATTCTATGGTCCTACAAAAGCTTTATACGATCAGTCTTGGAAATTGAATGATGTAGAAAAAGTAAATTAATACAGAAAATAGCCCAGTTTCAAAACTGGGCTATTTTTATTTCTTAAATAAACTCCGAAAAATACTCTTTTTTCGTTTTCTCCCATTCTTCGAAGATTATACTAAAATAAACATCATTTTTACTTTTCCCTTCAGAATCTACGTAGTTATTTCTAAAGATCCCCTCTTTTACAGCGCCCAATTTGGCAATAGCTTTTTGCGAACGCATATTTTCAAGATCGGCACTAAATTGTATTCTTCTAAATTGAATCTGTTTAAAACCAAAATTCAGCAATTCAAATTTGCAGGCTTTGTTTAAACCCGTTCCCTGAAACGCTTTTCCGTACCAAGTCCATCCAATTTCGCATTTCTGGCTTGCGTGGTTTAAATAGCCATAACGAGTGCTTCCAGCCACTTTGTTTGTAGCTTTATCAATTATTAAAAACGGATAACAAATTCCATCTGCTTTTTGCTTTAATGTACTTTTTATATAGTTTTCAAAGTCTTGATGGTTTCGAACATACATTCCCATATATTTCCACACTTCATCATCAAAAATGATTTCTTTAAGTTCTGTATTTCTTTCACTTTCGAAAGGAATTAAAAGGACTTTCTCATTTTCTAAAATAATGTCCGATTGTAGAATTTCGCTATTCATAATTTTTGTATTTAATAATGTAATCTGAAGCGAAATTAATTGTTTGATTTTTCTAAATAAATTAATAAAAATAACAATTTGTTATATTTTTAAAATGACTGGGATAATAAATGGTCTTTATCATCTCTATTTGTAAAGAATTTGTTTATTTATCTGAAGGCTTATCTATTTATTAGTTATTTTTACGACCCAATATTAGAATTTTCCTCGATGCAAACTTCATTAAAAATTGCTGTTGTTGGTTCTGGACTTGTAGGGTCGCTTCTAGCAATTTATCTTAAAAAAGCAGGCCATACAGTTCATGTATACGACCGCAGTCCCGATATTAGAAAAATAAATTTTTCTGGACGTTCTATTAATTTAGCAATGTCCAACCGCGGTTGGAAAGCTTTGGATGCAGTTGGTGTAGGAGATTCGGTTCGAGAAATCGCAATTCCGATGGATAAACGCGCCATTCATTTGGTCGATAAATTGAATTTTCAGAATTACGGACAAGAAGGCGAATCGATATATTCTATCTCAAGAGGAAAACTAAATAGAAGAATGATCGATCTTGCAGAAGAAGCAGGAGCTGAATTTCATTTTGAACAGAAAGTTTGGGATGTTACTTTGAGCGATGCCACACTTCATATTGGAGAAAGCGAAAGAGGCGAGTGGGAAGAAAGAAAATTTGATATGGTTTTTGGTGCCGATGGAGCTTTTTCTAGAATCCGCCACAGAATGCAGCGCCAAAGTATGTTCAATTACTCTCAGGAATTCCTTAATATGGGATATAAAGAATTGAACATACCGGCAAACCCAGACGGAACACATAAATTAGATAAAAACTCATTTCATATTTGGCCGAGAGGCGAGTACATGTTAATCGCGCTTCCTAATCTCGACGGAAGTTTTACCTGTACTTTATTTATGCCTTTTGAAGGAGAAAATTCATTTGAGTCATTAACCGACCGTAAAATGGTCGAAGACTTTTTTGAGAAAAACTTTCCAGATTCGATTGAAGTGATTCCAGAATTGGCCAATGATTTCTTTAAAAACCCAACAAGTACTCTGGTTACCATGAAATGCTTTCCGTGGACTTACGAAGATAAAATTGCTTTGATCGGAGACGCTTGTCACGCCATAGTTCCTTTTTACGGACAAGGTATGAATGCTGGTTTTGAAGATATTACCGTTTTGAGCGAAATGATTGAAAAGTACCAAGACGATTGGAAGAAAATATTTGCAGAATATCAAATTTCTAGAAAGCCAAATGCAGATGCAATTGCAGAGCTTTCTTATCGAAATTTCTTAGAAATGAGTACCAAAACAGCAGACGAAAAATTCTTGCTGCAAAAGAAAATAGAAAAAGTCTTTTCAGACAAACATCCAGACAAATGGATTCCGCTTTACAGCCGAGTTACTTTCAGCGATCGCCCGTATGCAGAAGCTTTAGCAATTGGCGATTATCAAAACGGAATTATGGAAGAAATTCTTCGAATGGAAAATATCGAAAACATTTGGGACGGTCCAGAAGTCGAAAACAAAATCCTCGCATTGTTGGAGAAAGCGTAATTTTTTTTGAACCATATAAGCGATATAAGTTTTTTTTTAAAATAAAAGACTTTAAAAGTATAAAATAGTAAGCCCGACACGTTTTAGAAACCTGTCGGGTTTTTGTTGTCAAAAGTTTTTAAATAAACTTATATAGCTTATATGGTTTAAAGCTTACTTTTTAAATATTTTAGTTAAAACGCCAAAAACTCCTCTTATAAAGGTAGCGCTGGTAACTACTTTTAATACAGATTTGGTAACTACTTCTGTAGTGCTCGGTCCTGATTTCGATGTTTTTGCAGGAGCTTGTTCTTCTTGTTGAGCAGCGGCTTGTGAAGCTTCTTCAATCTTTTTAGTTAGGATTTCATAAGCGCTTTCGCGGTCAATTTCTTCTGCGTATTTTTTAACTAGTTTCGACTTAATGTTTATTTCGTCAATTTCGTCGGCAGATAAAATATCCATTCTGCTCATTGGCGCACGCATCATCGTAGCAACAAGAGGAGTTGGAATCCCTTTTTCGTTAAGAGCCGTAACCAAAGCTTCTCCAATTCCCAGACTCGTCAACAATTCATCAGTCTTATAATAAGGAGAAGTAGGGTAGTTGTCGGCTGTTTTTTTAATCGCCTGACGATCATTTGCAGTAAAAGCCCTCAGCGCATGCTGAATCTTTAATCCCAATTGAGCCAAAACCCCGCTCGGTACATCCATCGGGTTTTGCGTAACAAAATAAAGTCCCACGCCTTTAGAACGGATTAATTTTACGATCGTTTCAATTTGCTCCAGAAGCGCTTTGCTGGCTTCATTAAAAATTAAATGCGCCTCGTCAATAAAGATTACCAATTCAGGCTGGCCTGCATCTCCCTTTTCGGGCATTTTTTGGTAAATCTCAGCCAAAAGACTTAGCATAAAAGTCGAGAACAATTTGGGTTTATCCTGAATATCCGTCAAGCGGATGATATTAACATAACCTTTTCCGTTTTCATCAATTCGCATTAAATCATCCGTTTCAAAAGAAAGTTCGCCAAAAAACAAATCACCACCCTGCTGTTCCAATTCAATAATTTTTCTAAGAATTGTTCCTGTAGTAGCAGTAGAAATTTTTCCGTAAGTAGCCGAAATTTCATCTTTGCCTTCCTCAGTAATATAATTGATTACTTTTTTAATGTCTTTCAAATCCAATAAAGGCATTTGCTTATCATCGCAATATTTGAAGATCACCGCTACGACTCCAGCCTGTGTGTCATTCAAATCTAAAATTCTTGAAAACAAAACAGGTCCAAACTCAGAAACCGTAGCACGCAGGCGCACACCATTCTGTTTAGACAGAGACATTAATTCAACAGGAAATGCGGCTACATTATAAGGTACGTTGATTTTAGCATGGCGCTCTGTAATAAAAGCCTCTTCTTTACCTTCTTTGGCGATACCACTAAAATCACCTTTAATATCCATCATTAATACAGGAATCCCAGCATTAGAAAGCTGTTCAGAAAATACCTGGATTGTTTTAGTTTTTCCTGTTCCGGTCGCACCAGCAATCAATCCGTGACGGTTTAAAGTTTTTAGCGGAATTTTGACATGCGCCTCCGCAACTGGCTCACCGTCAAGCATTGCGCCTCCAAGTATGATGCTGTCTCCCTTGGAAGAATACCCTGTATTTATATCTGCAATAAAATTCTCTTTTTTATTCATGTTTTTATTTGTAATTTAGATTGTTATATGAGTATTGCTTTGTTTTTGGGTGCTTTTTATGTGGTTTTTTTTAGTAAGAAAAAGCTTTTTTTGATTGAAAATTTAATAAAAAAAAAATTCGCAGCTTTTTAAGAAGATATCAATGGAATCTTTGAATATTTACTAAAACGTTGTAATTTTTCTAATTATCGTCCTTTTTTTTGTTTTATCTAAAAAATGGCATCAACAAATTAATGAGATATTTTTTAATTTGAAGTTAAATTTCGGTCAATTAAATTAAAAAAAGTTTTTTTATTTAAACTAAACATATAAATTTGCTCCTCTACAAGTTAAATATAACTAAAAAATAAAAATTATTTAAAACTATTAAAATTAAAAAAAATGGCAAACGTTAAAGTTAAAAAAGAAAGCACTTCAAATGGGGGAGGAATGATTACTGGAATCATTATTGTTGCGTGTATCTTAGTAGGGGTGTTTATTTGGAAAGTAATCATGGGGGACTCTGCGAACTTCGAAGGGGGTAATCCAGAAACTGGACATCCAATCAATACATTAGGACAAGTTTATAAAGGAGGTTTCATCGTACCTGTATTATTAGGTATGTTTTTAATGGTTGTTGTTTTTTCTATCGAAAGATTTATTGTTATCGGTAAAGCTGCAGGAAAAACTAACCTTGACAAATTCATGAAAAGCGTTCAAGGTAGTATTAAAGAAGGAAACATCGAAGCTGCTATCGCTTCATGTGACAAACAACAAGGTTCAGTTGCAAACGCAATTAAATCTGCTTTGGTAAAATACCAAGATGTTAAAAAAGAAGGATTCAACAGCGAAGAAGCTTCAGAAGTAATCCACAAAGAAATTGAAGAGGCAACTTCATTAGAAATGCCAATGTTAGAGAAAAACATGACTATTATCTCTACTTTAGTATCTTTAGGTACATTAGGAGGATTATTAGGAACTGTATCTGGTATGATTAAAGCGTTTGGTGCGTTAGCTTCTGCTGGTACTCCTGACCAAGCTGCTCTTGCAACAGGTATCTCTGAGGCACTTATCAACACTGCTACAGGTATCTCTACTTCTATCTTAGCAATTGTTTCTTACAACTTCTTTACTGCTAAAATTGACGATTTAACTTACTCTATCGATGAGGCTGGTACTACAATCGTGAATACTTACAGAAAATTCAGAGGAAGTTTAAGACAATAATTAATTTTTGATATTTAAGTATCAAAAAAATAAAATAAAAAGATAATGGCTAAAATAAAAATGAAAAAGAAGTCGACATCGACAGATATGACTGCGATGTGTGATGTAGCGTTCCTTTTGCTAACGTTCTTTATTTTGACCGCTACTGCTAAAGTGCCTGAGGCATTGCCTGTAGATATGCCTGCTTCTGTTGCTATAACTAAATTGCCAGATACTGATTTGGCTATTATTACAGTAGGAAAAGGGAAAGTATTTTTTGACATCAAAGGAAGAGAAGTTCGTAAAAGAACTCTTGAAGGTATGGGTGCAAAATATGGTATTGAATTTTCAGAAGAAGATAAAACCAAATTTGCATTGATGGATGACTTTGGTGTGCCAATTACAGGTTTAAAGCAAATCATTGATATGAAAGCGGCTGACAGAACCAAAGCTAACCAACCTGGAATACCTTTGGATTCGTTAGATAATCAATTAAAAGATTGGCTTCTAATTTCTAGAAGAGCTACAATTGACCTTGATGACAAAGAATTGCAGATTGCAATTAAAGGTGATGCTAAAGAGCAATATCCAAAAATCAAAAAGATTATGGATATTTTGCAAGATCAGAAAATCAATTCCTTTAACTTAGTTACAGGTACAAGAGGGAAAGACTTTTAATTAAAAAAAATACACTAAAATGGCTGAATTAAATACCGGCGACGGCGGTGGTGGTAAAGGTGGCAAAGTAAGAAGTAAAAAGCAGAATTCGAAAGTCGATTTAACGGCGATGGTGGATTTGGCATTCTTATTGATCACATTCTTTATGTTAACTACTTCGTTGTCAAAACCTCAATCCATGGATTTGTCATTGCCTAATAAAGAGCCAGATGATAAACCAGTCGATAATACCAAGGTAGACGAGAACCGTACCATGACAGTAATGTTGGGTGAGAATAATAAAATGGTTTACTATATGGGGTTATTGGCATCACCAAAAGTGGGGCCAAAAGACATTGCGTATGGTAAAGATGGTATCCGTAGAGAATTGTTAAAACAAAAGAAAAATGTTTTAGCTTATTCTACAGCTTTAGGGAAACCTAAAAACGGAATCATTGTGATCATTAAACCAACGAAAAAATCAAATTACCGTAATTTGGTTGACATCTTGGACGAAATGGCTATCACTGGAGTTGAAACATATGCGATTGTTCCTGAGTTTACACCAGAAGAAACAAAAGTGATAGATAAAAAATAAGAGCAATCTTAGATTTTATCGACTTAAAAATCAAGAAGTATGAAATTAGATATTATAAAAAATCAGTGGCTTGATATCGTATTCGAAGGACGTAATAAGATATATGGAGCATACGAGCTGAGAAAATCAAACAGAAAAACAACTGTGAAAGCACTTGTTATTGGTTCTCTTATCTTTAGTGCTGCAATTGCTGCTCCTCTTATAGCGAATCTGTTACCAGAGTCTACAGACGAGGAAGAGGTTAAAGAGGTTAAGATGGCTACGGTAAAATTACCTCCGAAAAAAGAGGAAATTAAACCAAATCAACCGCCACCACCACCACCACCACCAAAAGTGGATCAGGTTAAATTCGTTAAACCTGTGGTTGCAAAAGCGGAAGAAGTAACTGAGGATCCACCAAAAATTGTTGATTTAAAAGACAAAAAAGTTGGAGCTGAAACTATCAAAGGAGATCCAGATGCAGTTTTAACTGTTGATGAGCCAGTTGGTAAAGGACCAGTTCAAGAAGTAATTCAAGAAGATAACACTGTATACAACACAGCTGGTATCGAAGTAAAACCAGATTTCCCAGGAGGTATTGAGAAATTCTACAAATTCGTAGGAAACAACTACAAAACTCCAGAAGAAGAAGGTTTAAAAGGTAAAGTTTACGTTACGTTTGTAGTTGAAAAAGACGGGTCATTAACAGATATTAAAGTTTTAAGAGATATCGGTTATGGTACAGGAGCAGAAGCAATTCGTGTTCTTAAAAAATGTCCAAAATGGACTCCCGGCGAGCAAAATGGTAAAAAAGTTAGGGTATTATACTCTCTTCCTATTACTATTCAATCTGCAGAATAATGTTAAAAGATATGCTTAATAATATTCAGAAGAAATCGCTCAAAGAGCGATTTCTTCTTGTTTTAGGAATACTGTTTTTTTTAATATATCTTGTACTCGGTTTAATGATTATGTTTTGGGAAAAACTTCCGCTTAACATGGAGCCAAAATACAGATATGCTTTTGGTGGATTACTGATTGTATATTCTGCAATAAGATTTTTAAGATTAATTAATGCAAAAGATCAATAATTATGTTGAAATATAGTAAGGCTTTAGGTTTGGTTGTTTTTGTCTTTTTGTTTGCTATGTGCAACCAAAAAAGCAAAAGTGAAACTGAAAAAGAGACCATTTTGAAAGGATCACTTGATGTTGCGGTTGACGAAACAGTAAAGCAAATTGTAGACGATCAGGTTGCTGTTTTTGAAGGCACTTACTATGATGCAAAAATTATAGTAAAACCAAAATCTGAAGCTGAAGTAATTAATGATTTATTAAATCAAAAAGCTAAAGTTGCAATTACAACGCGAGATTTGACTAAAGAAGAAAGATCTCGTTTCGATAAAAGTAAGATTAATCCAAGGGTAACACCTTTTGCTCATGATGCTATTGCATTTATTTCTAACAAAAGCAATAATGATACATTAATTGCGTTGAAAAGTGTAATCGATTTTATGCAGGGCAAAGCAGATGCTAAAATTAAAGGACTTGTTTTTGATAATCCGAATTCAAGTACAGTACGTTACATGAAAGAGTTAGCAAAGGTTAATGAAATTCCTAAAAATGGAGTTTTTTCTTTTAAAACAAATAATGAAGTAATAAAATTTGTTTCTGAAAATGATGGAATGATTGGTATTATTGGTGTCAACTGGCTGTATCAACCAACTCCTGATATGACAGAAACGATCAAGAATATAAACGTTTTAAGTGTGCAGGGATTAAATGGCGGTGGTTATTATAGTCCGACACAAAATGACTTAGGAGAAGGGAAATATCCTTTGGCACGTGATTTGTTTATTATTAACTGTCAGGGGTATTCAGGGCTTGGAATGGGCTTTTCTTCATTTATTGCCGGCGATATCGGACAGCGCATAGTTTTAAAATCAGGATTACTGCCATTCAAGACTCCAGGTCGTAAACTGAAAATTAGAAGTGAAATTTTAAGAGATAAAGAATAAATTAATTACAATAAAGATGAATAAATTTAAAATTTTTAGTCTTGCATTAGTTGCCTCGGCTACCGCGGCACAAGCGCAAGATATCAACCAAGCAAAGAAGGCAATAGATGCTGAACAATTTGACAAAGCAAAAACGCTTCTTAAATCAATCATCAAAGCGAAACCTTCTGATGGGGAAGCAAATTTTGTTTTAGGGAATGTTTATTTAAATCAATCTGTTGTTGATTCAGCTAAAATCTATTATAATAATGGATTACAAGCTTCAGACAAGAAAAACTTAAACTATATTGGTTTAGGACAATTGGATCTTGATGCTAAAAATACTGCTGCAGCTCAAGCTAATTTTGCTTTGGCTACAAAAGACATGAGAAAAAAAGATGTAAATGAATTTATTTATATCGCTAGAGCTTACATGAATTCTGAGAATCCAGATTATAAAAGCGCTGTTGATGTTTTAAAACGTGCTTTACTAGTAGATCCTCAAAATGCTCAAGCACTTTTGGCTATTGGTGATGCTTATTATGGATCAAACAACCAAAATGATGCATACAAAGCTTACCGTGATGCTTTTACAGCTGACAATACTTTGTTAAGAGCAAAAATGCAATTAGGTGTTTTGTTAAAAGGTGCTAAATCTTATGACGAAGCTATTAAATCTTTCAATGAAGTTATCGCTTTAGACGCTAACTACGGACCAGTTTACAGAGAGCTTGCTGAAACTTATTACAAATGGGCAAGAAACAAACCTTCTACATCTAAAGTTAACTTGCAAAATGCAATTACAAACTATGAGAAGTACTTAAGTTTGACAGATTACTCTCTTGATTCTAAAATGCGTCATGCAGATTTCTTAATCTTGGTTAAAGATTACAAACAATTAGAAACCGTTGCAAACAAAATGATTGCTCAGGATAAAGTAAATCCTAGAATTTACAGATATTTAGGATATGCTGCTTACGAAAATGGAAATGTTGACGTAGCAATTAAATCTATCGAAGATTATATCAAATCTCCAGGAAATAAAGTTATTGGTAGAGATTACTACTACTTAGGATTATCTAAAATTAAAAAAGGAACTGCAGCTGATGGTACAGTAGATCAAGCAGCTTTTGATGCTGGTTTAGCAGATATCAAAAAAGCGGTTGAATTAGAGCCTTTAGTAGTTGAAGAATTTGCAGACTTTGGAAAAGCATTATTTGGTAAAAAACAATATACTCAAGCAGCGGCTATCTTTGAACTTGGTGCAGGTAACAAAGAATCTAAAAATTACTTAGACGACGCTGTTTACTACGGAATCTCTGTTTACTATGGTAATGCTGGTAAACCTGCAGAAAGCCGTGATAAAGCTGCTTTAGAAAATGCAATAGCTACTTTTGACAAAGTTTTAGAAGCTTCTCCATCTTACGATGAGGCTTACTTATACAAAGGAAGACTTAGCAGTGCATTGGATAAAGATGATATGATTATCAAAAACTATGAGGAATATGTAGCTAAGACTACTGCAAAAGGTGCAGAAGAAATGGCAAAACCTGCAACTGTTAAGAAAGTTGTAGAAGCTTACAATGCAATCGGTGCGGCATATGCTAATACTGATAAAGCTAAAGCTGTTGAATATTTCAATAAAACATTAGTTTTAGATCCAGCAAATTCATACGCTACACAATCTGTAAAATCTTTAAAATAATTTAGATTTTTAAAAATAATAGAAAACCGATAGTCCAAAAAACTATCGGTTTTTTTGTTCCGTATATTATTGACTATCTTTGCACTCTTAAAATATTAAAATGTTACCAAAAGAAATACAATTAGAAGTAAATAAAGGAGCTATGCTTCCTTTGATGGAAGAATTCTATACCATTCAAGGAGAAGGTTCACATACAGGAAGAGCTGCTTATTTTATTAGAATTGGTGGATGTGATGTAGGATGTCATTGGTGTGATGTAAAAGAAAGCTGGAATGCAGAACTTCATCCGCCGACAAGTGTAGATTTAATTGTTGAAAATGCAGCAAAATACGCTGATACAGTTGTTGTAACAGGAGGAGAACCTTTGTCTTGGGATATGACGATTCTAACAAACCGATTAAAAGAAAAGAATTTAAAAGTTCATATCGAAACTTCTGGCGCTTTTCCATTGTCAGGAACGTGGGATTGGATTTGCCTTTCGCCAAAAAAGAACAAACTACCGACACAAACCGTATATGATAATGCGCATGAATTAAAAGTGATTATTTACAATAGACACGATTTTATTTTTGCAGAAGAGCAGGCAGAATTAGTAAATGATAATGCAATTTTATTTCTTCAGCCAGAATGGAGTAAAAAAGAAGAAATGACGCCACTTATTGTAGATTATGTTATGAATAATCCAAAATGGAGAGTTTCATTACAGACACATAAATATCTCAATATTCCATAAAACAAAAAATCTCTTCAAGTGAAGAGATTTTTTGTTTTATATAAATATACAACTTGTGTAAAAAGTAAACAATCGATTATTTCCAGTTTTTATATTTTTTCAAGCTGGTAATATGAGCCAGATGATGATTTCCGTGCCAAGCATACATTCCTATAATTTTTTTGAGCTTGTTTTCAGAATTGTCTGAAGGATGTATAAACGTTTTTTCCAAATCAGATTCAGATAAATTTCTCATGATATACCCTAATCTGAAATGAAGTCCTTTCAATAATTCAAGCGTTGGCTGAATTGGCATTGTCAAATTATCATTTAATTCAGACCAAAGAACTTCGTCATAAGCTTTAATGACAGGATTGTTTTCTGTTAATGCCCATTTAATTCTAATGTAACAATTCATATGACTTTCGGCGCAATGATGAATAACTTGTCGTACCGTCCAGCCATTAGGGCGATAAGGCGTGTCCAATTGTTCGTCAGTTAAATGAATCGTTTCTTTTTCTAATTTTTCTGGAAGCGTTTCAATTTCCTTAATTTTTTCAGCAAGATATTCCGTGGAATAATTTTCAGGAGTAATAAATTTCCCGATAGGATATTTTAATTTCTCTAAATCTAGTTCTTTCATGGTTTTATGGTTTGTTTTTAATGGAAAGTCTGGCTAAATAATCATAATGTTCGCCTTCAAGAATAAGTTCGCAATTTAAACCATTGGCAATTGCCGCATTTTGAAGCGTATTATAATCCAAATACAACCAATCAAAAGGCTCTTCTTTTTCTCCTTTATAGCTAATGTTAAAAACAAGTTCCCCATAATAATCATTTTCAGACGGAATCCATTTTCCTCCGTCTTCATCTTCATCAAACATATAAATAATGTCAGAACTGTCAATCAGAATTTGCCCACCAGGATTTAAAAGCGATTTTAATTTCGTTAAATAGGTATTGCAGTTTTTTAGCTGGCCAAAAATCCCAGTTCCGTTCATTAGAAGTAAAATGGTATCGAATTTTTCTCCTTCAAAATCTAAGATATTTTGAACTTTTACATTTTTTATTCCGCGAAGGCGACAAGTTTCAATTGCTTTTTCTGAAATATCGATAGCGGTTACTTCTAAGTTACGTTCATTTTGAAGAGACAAAGCATGACTTCCGGCTCCGCATCCTACATCTAATATTTTTCCATTTGCCAACTGTAAAGCCTTTTGTTCAATTTTAGGCATTTCATTATAAGTGCGGAAAAGATATTCAACACTCATTTCATCTTCTTCAGAAATAGAAGTTTCAGTAATAATATCTTCAGGCGAATTTTTGGTGTAAAAATCAAATATCGCTTTCCCAAAAAGATCTTTCATTGTTTTAGTTCAAAGTTTAGGGTTTCAAGTTCAAAGTTGTTTAATTTTGCAGATCAACTTTAAATTTTAAACTTGAAACAGATTTTAAATAACTTAAGTAAGTTAGCCAAAGATAAGCATAACGAAAATAAAAAGTATTTCGATAAGCTTAAAAAGAAACAGCCAAAGAATTTAGATTACATTATGCAAGATTTGCACGATGCAGAATTTAAAAGAACAGACTGTTTGAAATGTGCCAATTGCTGTAAAACAACTGGCCCGCTGTTTACTTTGGCTGATATTGAACGAATCTCAAAACACTTTAGACAAAAGCCACAACAATTCATCGATCAGTATTTGCGTATTGACGAAGACAAAGATTATGTTTTGAAAAGTGTTCCCTGCACGTTTTTGGATAATGAAAACTACTGTATGATTTATGATGTTCGTCCAAAAGCCTGTCGAGAATTTCCGCATACAGATCGAAATAAGTTCTATCAGATTTCAAACCTAACGTTGAAAAACGTCGAAATTTGTCCGGCAGCATTTAATATAGTGGAAGAAATGAAAAAGAAACTGCCATTATAAAACAAAACTGGTAATTGTTTCTAAGAATATCCTGATTTCCTTTTTTAAGATGTATTTTTGAGAAAGGAATAATTAAACAACTCAAAAGAAAACTCATAATTTGAATTTAGAATATTTCATAGCCAAAAGACTTATTACTGCAAAAGATTACAAAAGCAGTATTTCTGCGCCTATTATAAAAATTGCCATTTCTGCAATCGCAATCGGAATAATTATGATGATTGTTTCTGTGGCAACGGGTATAGGCTTGCAGAAAAAAATTCGTGACAAAGTTTCGGCATTCAATGGTCAGATAATAATTTCGAATTATGATAACAACAATTCAGAAGTTACTACAGTTCCCATTTCGAAGAGACAAGATTTCTATCCTAATTTCAAATCAGTTCCAGAGGTAAGCCATATTCAGGCCGTAGCCAGTAAAGCGGGAATAATTAGAACCGAAAATGCTTTTGAAGGAATTATATTTAAAGGTGTAGGAGCAGATTACGATTGGAATAATATTAAAGAATATATTGTACAAGGGAAACTCCCAGATTTCTCAAAAGCATTAAACGAAGAAGTTATTATTTCAAAATTCCTTGCAGACCGTTTAAATTTGAAAGTCGGAGATCAATTCAATACTTTTTTTATAAAAGAAGAACAAGGCAAGCTTCCTAATATTCGTCGATTTAAAATAGCGGCCATATTCAATTCAGGATTCAGAGATTTTGATGCTACATATATTATTGGTGATATTCGACACATTCAAAGAATCAATAAGTGGAGAGAAGACCAAGTTGGAGCATTTGAGATTTTTGTAAAAGATTTTAGCACCATTAAAGAAGTAGGCAATAAAGTTTACGAAAAAACATCCTCTAATTTAGATACAGAAACCATAGTAGAAAAATACAGCTACATTTTTGATTGGCTTCAGCTATTTGATTTTAATATAGTGATCATTTTAGCCGTTATGATTCTAGTTGCCACAATTAATATGGTCGTGGCGCTCTTAGTTCTTATTTTGGAAAGAACCCAAATGATTGGAATTTTAAAATCGATGGGAGCAAATAACTGGTCAGTTCGAAAAATATTTTTGTATAATGCTTTTTACCTAATCCTGCGCGGATTATTTTGGGGAAATTTGATAGGAATTTCAATTTTACTAATCCAACAGCAATTTGGGGTTATTCAGCTCAATCCAGAAAACTATTATGTCAATCAAGCGCCCGTTTATCTAAATTGGATTTATATACTCCTGTTAAATCTGCTTACTATTGGTGTTTGTTTCTTAGTGTTATTAATTCCGTCCTATTTAATAACCAAAATTTCCCCAGTAAAAGCAATTCGCTTCGATTAATTAAAAGTGAAATCATATCCACAACCCGACAGTACTTCTAAAGTCTGTCGGGTTTATTTTTTACATACAATATGTATAGATTCCAATTTTCTGTAGAGGCACACCGCAGTGCGTCTCACGCCACGCATAGAAGAACTGTCCTGGCTTGCTGAGCACAGCGAAGCCTTTCAGGTTTGGAATTTGGAATTTTACTATTAATAAGGAGCTGATACCTGCTTTTCGCTGTATCTTTTGCTTTTTAAAGAAAAAAGCAAAAGGATGCCGCTCCAATCAGGGCTAGGGGAACTGTTTTCAGAGGAAACTCTAGCTTTATCTGGAATAGAAAAGACGTCTAAACATTAAAATCTCCATATAAAAACGGAAAAGAGAAAAAGGTGGAATTGCTAAAATGATAATCGTTCAAGGAAAAATCTTACGTAAATCTAAAAAAGTTTAAAATGTAAATATTGTGTTATCAGTGAGTTATAAAAAAGATTTAAAAAAGAGTAAAAAAACTCAATAAAAAAGCTTGCATAAGCGGAAAAAGGTTCTACTTTTGCACCCGCTTTGAAACACAAGCCAAGACAAAAAGAAATTACGTTCGTAGACATATTGAATTGACAGCCGTCCGAATCGAAAGATGAGGACAAAAAGAATAAGAGCAGTAGAGTCGGAAGATTCGAAAAAGAACCGATAGGAAAGCGTCGACTATATAATATTAAAATATACGATGAAGAGTTTGATCCTGGCTCAGGATGAACGCTAGCGGCAGGCTTAACACATGCAAGTCGAGGGGTATAGCACTTCGGTGCTA